>NZ_JAJEQX010000030.1 GCF_020687545.1 Ruminococcus turbiniformis
CAGAAGTGCACTAATGATTCTCAGTTCATGAAGCCTCTTATGGTATATATACTGTAAAATATTAAATTTTCAAGGTTCATGCGGAGATTCAAACATAGAAAACACTATGTTTTGACCCCGACATCATGATATTGACTGCACGGCGTGCCTCCCTTTTTTCGTATGGATGCCCTTTTTTCATTCTTTTGCTATCAGCTCCATCTGTAATGTCATCCCCAGTGCTGCTGCTATGCGTACTAACAGTTCCAACGACGGATTATAGTTGCCGCTTTCAAATCTTGTAATATTGCTTCTGGGAATTCCTGACTTCTTTGCCAGTTCCGCCTGCGTTAAGAGATAAACCTTCTGATGCTCAAGCAGCGTGTGATGTATGGATACCAGACAGATCTGTTCATTTCAGATACGGACGGCGGACACATAAAATATTATGCGTATAACAAGTATTTGAAGGATAATTCAAAGAGGATCCTCGGACGTGCCCTCACGCCGCATACGCTGCGGCATACACATGCCAGCCTGTTAATGGAGCAGGGTGTCAGCATCGATACAATATCACGCCGCCTGGGGCACGCAGACAGCCAGATCACGCGTGAGATCTACCTGCACGTAACGAAGAAGCTTCAGGAAAAAGAAAACGAGCAGCTTAAGGGGATGAAAATTATATAGTTTGCCCCTTTTCTGCCCCATTTTTGAAAAGCAGAGAAAGAAAAATCCCGGGAAGCCTTGAAAACACGGCACTCCCGGAATTTTGTCCAGCTCCCCCTGTTGGACTTGAACCAACGACACTTCGGTTAACAGCCGAATGCTCTACCGACTGAGCTAAGGAGGAATATTTTGTTTTCAAACATTCACACTGCGGAGCTGAAAAGCTTCCGCAGTGTCATTGCTGAAGTGGAGAATACGAGAGTCGAACTCGTGACCTCCTGCTTGCAAGGCAGGCGCTCTCCCAACTGAGCTAATCCCCCAAACTGTTCATATACGAACCACTATAAAATATCATATTTTCAGGGGACTGTCAACAATTTTTTATATTTTTCAAATTTTCGGGAGCAGTTCACAGAACTGCCCGCTCTCAAAATCCAAGAAGACGGATCAGCAGCGGATTCGTATCATATAAGAACCGGAGGAAGCTGCTCTGTTCCATCATCTCAAAGCAGGCGGATCCCGCCTCTGTCGTGTACGCAAGCGTCATAACAAGAAAGCCGATCCATATGATTATCACAGCCAGAACAAGGCCCAGCACACCTCCGCAGAGATGGTTGATAAAACCCAGCACCGGCAGTTCGCCGATAATATTCACCGCAAACATCAGCGCCTTTACAATGATAATCGCCAGAAGGAATGTAACGAGGAATGACAGCAGATTCAGAACAAGCCTGGATATATATGCCGCCACATATTCCGGGAATGTACTCACTCCCAGCTCCCCGTATATGGTACTGTTATTATTCTCCAGAAGGAGATCCTTCATAAACTGCGGAATCGGCGCGTTCTCGATCTCCTGAATCTGCATGTCTCTCGGAATCTCCCCGATCACGCTGAGCACGTCATCCGCCGAGATTCCAAGCAAAGCCCAGTCCTGCTCGCTGAAATTTGCGATTTCCTCGGCAGAAAGCCCTTCCAGCGGCGTCCCGCTCAAGTCAATCTGAGAGAGCTGCTCTCCGGTAACTTCCGGCATAAACGCCTCCACAAGCTGATCTTCTATGACCTCATCCACCGGAGTGTACTTCGCCAGCGCGTCCGCCACATACGGAGAGAAAATCAACACGATAATCAATGTCAGAATTGTCGATAAGAGAGAGATTCCAAGCTTCAGGAATCCTCTCACATATCCAACCACAATACATACAATAAAAATTGCCGCTACAATAATTAAAAGCCAGTTATCCATCACTTCTCCTATTTCGTCAGATAAATCACACGCAATTCATCGACGTTTATCACATAGTATCTGTTCAGTCCCCCTGCCCGGAACATCTCCTGGACCTCGATGCTGAGACTGCCCTCATATTTCATAATTCCCGTCACCGTGACAATGCAGCAGTTATCCCCGTCATACATGATCACTTCATCACCGTCTATCTTCGCATTCCGGTAATTAGCGGGGATCTCCCTGCTTATCAACTGTTCTCCGAGACGGTTGTAAAGTCTGAGCTCATATCCCGATTTATTCTCATTTAAAAGAATAAAACCGATATACTGATCCGAGTGAAACACACTCTGTATCTCCTGATCAATCGTAACAGCTGTCTCCTCCTCCGGAATGTCCGTTCCCCTGTAAATAACAAAAGAATCGTTTCCGACCGCCACAGACCGGCCGCCTCCCATGAAGAAAAGTTCCGCCATCACTGTGTTCTCATACTCTGCCGTCAGCACTACATTGTCCGTTTTGCTCTGTCCTGTCTCTCCGAAATTATAATAGATGATTCTCGATTTCACACCTGAACTGTCCGTATACAGATAGGAAACCGCCAGCAGAGTGCCGTCGTCCGATATTTCCAGCGCTGCCGGATATCCGGTTGTACCCGGAGTGATCTGCTGCTCTACGAGCAGATTGCCTGCGGCATCATACGTCATAATTGCGGGCGTGCTCTCGCTTTTCAGAATCACACTCACAATTCCTCTGTCCGAAACCGTGAGCCGCTCCACCGGAAGTGCTGTCTCAATCTCACCGGTAAGCCCGTCCTCGGAAAATATAAGAATTGTGTTTCCGCCTCTGTCCGCCACGGCAAAAGCTTCATCCTTCACAGCAATAACCGGATTCTGCAGCTGTGTCGGCTGGATCCACTGTTCTTCGTTCTCTCTGTTCAGATAGGCAACCCCGTCTCTGTTATACCGGACAATCCCGTCCGCAAATTTGGCATACCCGCTTGTATCGGATATATTTCCGGGATACTGGGATGCTGTCCGTGCCTGCCCGTATACCTGATTCTTCATCAGAAGATAAGTCCCGCACAGGGCAAGTATGATCAGAACAGCAAACGCCAGTATTTTCCTCATTTTCGCATATCTGAATTTCCTTACCGCTTTTCTGATTTCGCTCAGATCGTCCGGAGAAGCCAACAGCTTGAAGCCTGTTTTTTTCTTTTGTGCCATATAACTCCCCTTATTTCTGATCTCTTTTACCTGTTGAGTATATCATGATTTTACGGTAATAGCAATTTCTGTCCTACATAAATGAGATTGCCGTCCTCAATTCCGTTCATCCTGCAGATCGCGTCCACATGCGTTACATCGCCGTACATCTTGCGGCTTATAATTGCGAGGGTATCTCCCTGCTCCACTGTATACACTCCGTCACTGCCGTTTCCCTCTGCCGGAAATGTGGCTGAATCAGCCTGGCTGTCCTGCGTCTCCGACTGCACAGCAGTATCCGACGCCGCCGAAGTCTGGGTATCAGCCTGAGATGCGTCTGAAGTTCCGCCTGACGCGGATATCTGTGCGTCTGACGACTCATCTCCCGAGGATTCATCTCCTTTGCTCTGTGCCTGTGCATTCACGTCCGCACCTGTATCTTCTTCACCGTCTGCGGCGGCCTGTCCCGCATCATCTGCATCCGGATCAGCCTGTCCCTCCTGTTCCGGATCAACCGCTGTCACGGTTCCGCTCGTCTCCACCGTATCCGTTGTACCGGTCAGACTGCTCAGCGTATTCTGAACCGAATTCATCCGGTCAAAACTGTTCACCATAGATACGCCCATGACAATGAGAATCAGCACAAGGCACGCACTTGCGGCGTACATCATGCCTCCCGCTCTTTTTCCTTTTCTGTGTTCCCCCCGCTTTCTAACCAGATTACGAAAGTCCTTCGCAGCTCTGTCCTCAACAGTCTCCGAGGAAAATACCCCATTTTTTTTTCGACTTGAGATCATGTAGTTCTGCATACACGGGTTTTTCTCATAATATGTATAGTGACCTCCGATCTCCATCAAATCGTTCATTTTATGTACATAGTACGTCTCTTCTTTTTCTACCGGATCCTTCATGATAAACACTGTATTTTTCTTTGGAAAAGACTTCTTGTGCAGCTTCACCGTTGACGGTTCCGGGGTGAGAGGAACTCCCGGGTGAACGACAAACCAGCCCAGCATTTCGCCGTCCTCAAAATACTGTTTGCAGTCTTCATATGCATGTTTCCATGTACTGTCGTCGATCACGTACTCATTTCCCGACATTTTCAGATCATGCATCTGTATCGCTCCGTATATGTATACATATTCCTCGTCTTTTCCCGGCTGAATGTCTCCTACCAGGAATGCCCCCATCGGCCCGTTTCCCGCCTTTTCGCACTTTTCACTGAGCTGTGCGAAAAAAGTATCCACATAATCTTCCACATATATTTTCGGGCTGTCACTTACGTTTCCAATCTGCCGAACATTTTTTGGTATCTGTCTTTCCATATACTCTTCACCTTCCTGATAAATTATTTTCCCGGCGTCCCTAAGAGAATAGCACACAAAATTAGCTGAATTTATCAGTTAGTGTCATACGAGTTCGACAAATCTCCGTAAATGCCTGGCGGCTCATTCCGGAATTAAAAAAACCGGACGCCTCGGTAAAGGCGCCCGGTGCTGAAAAATCCCGGATTTCCGCAGATTCTACTCGCCGAATACTGCGATATAGTCCTGTTTGAATTTCTTGATTCCGGCATCTGTAAGCGGATGATGGATCATCTGCTCGATAATTTTGTAAGGTACTGTAGCAATATCTGCTCCTGCAATTGCACAGTCCGCAACATGCATTGTCGTACGCACGCTCGCTGCGATAATCTGCGTCTCAATCCCCGCAATGGCAAAGATTTCAGAGATCTCAGAGATCAGATCAACACCTCTTACCGAGATATCGTCCAGGCGTCCGAGAAATGGAGATACATATGTAGCGCCTGCTCTTGCAGCCAGAAGCGCCTGGTTGGATGTAAAGATCAGAGTCACATTCGTCTTAATCCCCTCAGATGAGAGAACTTTTACCGCCTTAAGACCTTCTGCTGTCATCGGAATCTTGACAACCATATTCGGATGAATCTTTGCTATCTCACGGCCCTCTTTAATCATGCCCTCTGCATCCGTTGTCGTTGCCTTTACCTCTCCGCTGATCGGTCCGTCCACAATCGATGCGATTTCCGCGATTACGTCCTCAAAAGCCCGTCCCTCTTTCGCGATCAGTGACGGATTTGTCGTAACACCGCAGATAACGCCCATATCATTTGCTTTCCTGATATCGTCCACATTCGCTGTGTCAATAAAAAACCTCATCTCATTTCCTCCTTTAAATTTTCCTCTTTTCCTATATTATATCTTTTTCAAAAAGTTCGGTCAATAAGATCAGCGGTTAAATAAATTTTACAATTCTGTTCTTCCCTCAAGCGCACGGAGAAGCGTCACTTCATCAATATACTCAAGATCTCCGCCCACAGGCACGCCGCTGGCGATTCTGCTCACTTTAATCCCGACCGGTTTAATAAGCTTGCTGATATACATCGCCGTTGTCTCACCTTCAAGGCTCGAGTTTGTCGCGATAATCACCTCATCCACATCTCCCTGAAGCCGTTCCATCAGTTCCTTTAACCGGATGTCTCCGGGGCCGATTCCGAGCATCGGAGAGATGGCGCCGTGAAGCACATGATACACACCGTTGTATTTGCCTGTTTTCTCATAAGCCGCCAGATCTCTCGGAGTCTCCACAACCATAATCGTCTTTTTATCACGGTCGGGATTGCTGCAGATCGGGCACACTTCCCGATCCGTAAGTGTACAGCACACTTTGCAGTACCGCACATTTTTCCGCGCCTCAACAATAGACTGCGCCAGTGCCTCCACCTGGTCAAGCGGCATGTTGATCACATGAAACGCAAGTCGCTGTGCCGACTTGCTTCCGATTCCCGGAAGCCTTGAAAACTCTTCGATCAGACGGCTGATCTGACTGCTGTAATAATCCATTAAAACATCCCCGGCATCCCGCCGCCAAGTCCGCCTGTAAGTTTGGACATCGCCGCGCCTGACTCTTCCTCAACTTTGCGGAGCGCTTCGTTTGCAGCCGCCACGATAAGGTCCTCGAGCATCTCGATATCCTCAGGATCAACGACTTCCTCTGAGAGCTTCACTTTTGTCACTTCCCTTTTTCCGGAAACTGTGACTTCCACTGCTCCGCCGCCCGCTGTCGCGGTAAACTCCTTTGACTCAAGCTCCTTCTGCTGCTCCTCCATCTGACGCTGCATTCTCTGCGCCTGCTTCATCAGGTTTGCCATATTTCCCGGCATTCCGCCGCCCGGGAATCCTCCACGCTTTGCCATATCTAATCCTCCACTGTTATTTCCATATTGATTTTCTGTTCTATATCAACGAACGTATCTTCAAAATGCCTGCCTTCGTCCACGTGCCGCACTTCGATCTCCACTTTCTTTCCGATCTTCTCCTCGATCAGCTCTTCCAACTCCTTAACATGGTCTTCTCTTCCGACCACGCTGGCCGCCAGACTGTCCGGCAGAACAATGAGAAGTCTGTTGTCTCCGCCGAGACTTAAACGTGCCTTCTTCAGATACCCTCTGACCATGCCCGACGCCTCATCTGCAATGGCCCGGAAGTTCTTAACCACTTCCTGAACATCTTCAGGAATGGCGTTCGGAAGTTCCGGCCGCGGTCCTCTTTTTACTGCTCCGGCGTCTCCGTAATTTTCCGGTCCTTCCCCCCGGCCGTTTACATACACGGCTCTCTCCGCCGCGCCTGCCTGGATTCCTTTCTCCAGTTTATCTTCCACCGCGCGGATCCTGTCAAGAAGCGCGTCCTGGTTCGTCTCCATAGCCGGGGTGCACAGTTTGATCAGCGCCACCTCAAGCATGACTCTCTTCTGGGTCGCAAATTTAAGCTGTCCGGAAAGTTCGGAAAAAACACGAATATAGCGAAACAACATATCCGGCTCAATCATCTGAGCCTCTTCCTTAAGCTGCATCATATTCTCTGTCGATACATCCAGAACATCCTCTATATTATCAGATGTTTTTACGAGAAGCAAGTTTCTCAGATACCACGTAAAATCTGCCGCAAGCTGGGTCAGCTCTCTTCCCTGCATGACGAGATCGTCAACAATATCGAGGACTCCCGCCACATCTCTTTCCAGCACTTTTCTTAAAAGACGGCTGAACACATCCGTGTCCACTGCTCCGAGCACCTCGAGAACATTGTCATATGTCAGAGTCTGCCCGAGATAAAACGCAATGCACTGATCCAGAAGACTGAGCGCGTCTCGCATGGAGCCGTCCGCTGCCTTCGCGATATAGCGCAGAGCCTTATCCTCCACGTCCACATGCTCTGTGTCCATAAGTTCCTGCATACGGTCCGTAATCGTCTCGATGCTGATTCTCTTAAAATCATAGTGCTGGCATCTGGACAGGATCGTGATCGGTATTTTGTGAACCTCTGTTGTCGCCAGTATGAAAATCACATACTCCGGCGGCTCCTCCAGCGTCTTTAAAAGCGCATTGAAAGCACCGATGGAGAGCATGTGCACCTCGTCGATAATATAGACTTTGTACCGCCCCTCCGTGGGACGGTACGCCACTTCCTCTCTGATCTCACGGATATTGTCCACACCGTTGTTTGACGCTGCATCGATCTCGATCACGTTCATGGAAGTCCCCGCCGCGATCGATCTGCACATCGCACACTCGCCGCACGGGCTTCCGTTTACCGGATGCTCACAGTTAACCGCCTTTGCGAAAATCTTTGCCACCGTTGTCTTCCCGGTGCCCCTCGTCCCGCAGAACAGATATGCATGTCCGATACGGTTTGCCATGATCTGGTTCTTCAATGTTGTAATGATATGGTCCTGCCCCTTCACGTCCTCAAATTCCGAAGGGCGGAACTTTCTGTATAGTGCCGTATATGACATGAATTACACCTCTTGGAACTGTCTGATTACTCGTCGCCGAAGCTGATGCCGATCATCCTCGCCTCTTTGATGATGCTGCACTTCGGATCAACTGTCTTTAACTTGCCTGCCACATCTGCAAGCGGTACTTTTGTCGTCTCGCCGTTCTTCATCGCAACCATGTACCCGTACTGTTCTTTGAGAATCAGCTCTGCTGCTTTCGCACCCACTCTCGTCGCGAACACTCTGTCGTATGCGCACGGAGATCCGCCTCTCTGCGTATGTCCCGGAACAGTGATTCTCACTTCCTTGTCCGTCTCTTTCTCGATCTGTTCAGCGAGCTCATAGGCGATGGAAGGATATTTTCTCTTTTCCAGTTTCTCTTTGTACTCTTTCTTCTTAAGCTTTGCGTCCTCTTTGGAAATCGCGCCCTCTGCAACAGCAAGAATTGTAAACGGTTTGCCTGCCTTTGAACGGCCCTCGATCACTTTTGCGATAGACTTGATATCATACGGAATCTCCGGAATAAGGATGATGTCCGCTCCTCCCGCAATTCCGGCGTGAAGTGTGACATGACCTACTTTGTGTCCCATAACTTCGATAATAAACACACGGCTGTGAGACGTTGCCGTAGTGTGAATTCTGTCAATCGTGTCTGTCGCGATATCAACAGCACTCTGGAAGCCGAATGTCATCTCCGTTCCCCAGAGATCATTGTCGATCGTCTTCGGAAGTGTAATGACATTAAGTCCTTCCTCGCGGAGCATATTGGCTGTTTTATGAGTTCCGTTTCCTCCCAGAATGACAAGACAGTTCAGGTTCAGCTTGTGGTATGTATGCTTCATAGCCTCCACCTTGTCCAGACCGTCCTTATCAGGTACTCTCATCAGCTTGAACGGCTGTCTTGATGTACCGAGAATCGTACCGCCTCTCGTCAGGATTCCCGAAAAATCTTTTGATGTAAGCATACTGAAATCAGCATAAATCAATCCCTTATATCCGTCTTTAAAGCCATAGATCTCAACATCGTCCCGTTTGGAACAGATACCTTTCACGACACCGCGCATTGCCGCATTCAGTGCCTGGCAGTCTCCGCCGCTCGTCAGCATTCCGATTCGTAACATGATTTCTTTTCCTCCTTCACTCTTACCGGCAGCAAATAAGCAGCCGGCTTTCTCCGACTGCTTATTATTATACCCTATTTATGAAAACGTAACAAGGCAATTCCGTTACAGCTCAGCAGTTCAGCCCCGCTCCATACGCGAAACCGCACTTACAGCCTCTTGAGAAGAGCTTCTCTCTCTTCCTCATATCCCGGTTTTCCGAGCAGAGCAAACATGTTCTTCTTATAGCTCTCAACTCCCGGCTGATTGAACGGATTAACGCCGAGTAAATATCCGCTCACGCCGCATGCGAACTCGAAGAAATAGAACAACTCGCCCAGATAGAACTCATTCTGCTCCGGAATCTTAACCATCAGGTTCGGAACATTTCCGTCTGTATGCGCAAGAATTGTCCCGTTCATTGCGCTCTTGTTAATAAAATCTACATCCTTCCCTGCCAGATAGTTCAGGCCGTCCAGATCAACCGGCTCTTCATTGATGATGATCTCTTCCCTGGACTTTTCTACGTTGAGAACAGTCTCAAACAGGATTCTGTTTCCGTCCTGGATGAACTGACCCATGGAGTGAAGGTCTGTCGTAAGGTCTACGGATGCGGGGAAGATTCCTTTCTGATCCTTACCCTCGCTCTCACCGTAGAGCTGTTTCCACCACTCGGATACATAGTGAAGGCTCGGCTCATAGTTTGCAAGCACTTCGATTGTTTTTCCTTTACGGAGAAGAATGTTTCTGATCGCTGCGTACTGCATCGCATCATTCTTTGCGAACTCATTTTCCAGAGCAGCTTTTCTTCCCGCTGCAGCGCCTTCCATCAGCTTGTCAATATCAGCTCCGCTGACTGCGATGGGCAGGAGTCCTACCGCTGTGAGAACTGAGAAACGTCCTCCTACATCGTCCGGTACGACAAATGTCTCATACCCCTCTTCTGTCGCCAGATTTTTAAGCGCTCCCTTTGCACGATCTGTCGTCGCGTAAATTCTCTTCGCAGCACCTTCTTTTCCGTACTTCTTTTCCAGGATCTCTTTGAATACGCGGAAGGCAATTGCAGGCTCCGTTGTTGTTCCGGATTTGGAGATCATATTGATTGAGAAATCTCTGTCTCCTACAACATCGATGAGGTCTTTGATATATGTGCTGCTGATACTGTTTCCTACATAGTAGATCTCCGGAGATTTTCTGATCTCTTTTGACACAACATTTGCGAATGAATGACCGAGGAACTCAATCGCAGCTCTTGCTCCCAGGTAGGAACCGCCGATACCGATCACAAGAAGAACCTCCGAGTCCTCACGGATCTTCGCAGCTGCTTTCTTGATACGGTCGAACTCTTCCTTGTCATAATCTACCGGAAGATCAATCCAGCCGAGAAAATCATTGCCGGCTCCGTCTCTCGCAAGCAGCTTGTCCTTTGCCTGTGCCGCAAGCTCACTCATATACTCCAGCTCATGCTCCTGCACAAAACTGCACGCTTTTGAATAATCAAACGTTACTTTGCTCATCTTAATCCTTCCTCTCCGATATTCTCTGATATCATTGTCATCATTTGAATCCCTGCCCCGGCTAACCCCGGTGCCGGTACTCTATGCATATTTTACCAAATATAAATTCCTTATGCAAGGAACTCTTCCAGTATCTGGCGGATCGCCTCCTCTCTGAGTGCCGGACGTTCTTCATCCGCCCCGCTCTCTGCCGCCCTTCTGACAGCCTGTCTTGCAGCTTCTCCTTTTTCGCTGTTTCTCGGTTCTCCCTCAATATTGATAGACAGACCCCCTTCCCTTTCTGCAGCACCTCTTTTTCTTCGTGTTCCCGCCGTATCTGACGGGCCTGCCGTTTCCGGAGCCATCCCGCGCCCTTCCGGATCACGCGAGATATTCGATGCCCGCATGCCTGACGCCAGGCGCCCGGACTCCTGAGCCGAAAAAGATGCTGTCTCTTCCCGATCCCTTTCATCTGGAACCGGCTGGAATCCTCCTTTTCCATTTCCTTCCGCGGAGATCACATCGATAAATTCCCGGTCTCTGACGTTCTGCTTTTTCAGACGGAATGTACAGATATTTTCCAGATAATCTGTCATGTACATCCTGACCGCATTAATTTTGTACGGTTCGTCAGAAAGCCGTATGATGACCGAGAGAAGAATCATCTCGGCAATTCCCGCTCCGATATATTGATAAACGGACTCATTGAATCCGGAATTCAGGTAAGTGACGGCAGCCCCGAGCGCCGCCAGGATTCCCGCAAACCATACGGACAGTGTTTCTATCTGCCTCCATGTATGAATGCGGAACAAAAAGCCTCTGTATTCGTATATGTATTTTTCTACAAACGCATCAATATTTTCCACCGAATCCCGGATCATACATGCGTGTTCGTACTTTGCTCTCACGAGTTTTATCAGTCTGTGCGTGCTCTTCGGCATGTTTTCTGCCGCTTTCACCAGTCTGCGCAGCGTAATATGATTGACGATTTTCGCCATGATTCCGATTACGCCGACTGCAGCCATCAGATACGCGATGACACTGGTGTTTCCTGCTAATCCCTGTAACATAGCAAACCCTCCTGTTTTATTTTTCTCCCACAATCTCCCCTTGTCCTTCGACGGTGCGTATTGTGTTTGTGGTCATTATAGATCATCCGGTCCGTCTTGTCCTCAAAAACCGTTCTACATATTTCTACAGAATCAGGTCTGCCCGGTTTTTCTTTCTCCTCTGTTATGAACTTCCTAAAACTTCAGTCTGAACCTTGAAAATACTGCGAATAAACAAAAAGAGTACCTGACGATTTACCATACTGCATCCCTCTTCTGTCTGTCACTTTCTGTCACATTTTTTTGAAAGATTTTTTACGATATGCTGTAATCCGCTGTCTTTACTTTCCTCTTTCATTCTGCTATAATTCAAACGGCGCCAGAGAACAGAATATTTTCCTCTGTCTCTCAGGCACATATCTGATCAGCTGGATTAAAGGAGGTGTACGACCACATGGATTATCAGCCGAAGGGTGTCTGTTCAAAACAGATTCATTTTGATATAGTGGACAACAAAGTAAAAAACGTATCCTTTTACGGAGGATGCAACGGAAACCTGCAGGGTATTTCCCGACTGATCGACGGAATGGATGTCAACGAAGCCATCTCCCGCATTGAGGGAATCAGATGCGGCTTTAAACCGACCTCTTGCCCGGATCAGCTCGCTCAGGCATTAAAACAGGCAGTCGGAAATTAATCCGCCTGCCTGTTTTTCATTTAGTTTCTTTAAGCCCTTGAAGCAGCCGCCATATGTATGCCAAAGTTTGTGGTGTTCTCGGAACAGGTTCTCAAATTGATAAAATCTGATTGTTAATAGTTTCCGCGGCACACCTGGCGGCTGCTTCAAGGGCTTAAAGAACGTTTGCTATTATATTGTATGTACCTTATGGAAGGAAGATACCATTTGTTGCTGAGGCTGTCTCCTCATAGACACCGTTGTGTCTTACGATATGATTCGCACGGGTTCTGTAGTAATAGCCTCTGTCTACTTTTACTGATTTATCTAATGACAAATAATAAGTATTTTCAATGTCATCGTAATAATAATCTACCTGTCCCCATTTCTCTACATCCGGATGATACTGCTCAACATAGCCGATTGTCATAATATAATCGATAGAGTAATTTGCTGTCGTTGACGCATAGGAATATACTCTTGTAAGACCAGCTTTCGAAATTGAGCATTCGCCAGTCATTAAATACTCTCCCCTTGCATTAGATAGGGTATTTCCTGTTGAACT
The DNA here is from genome assembly GCF_020687545.1 of Ruminococcus turbiniformis. Lineage (GTDB taxonomy): Bacteria > Bacillota > Clostridia > Lachnospirales > Lachnospiraceae > Mediterraneibacter > Mediterraneibacter turbiniformis. The sequence goes on from NZ_JAJEQX010000030.1 coordinate 12,753, forward strand.
ATCTTCATGTGTAAGATACGATCCATCAACCATTATCGGCTCTGAATCCGATGCCGTCACATCGATTCCCGGTACAAATATCATTGTACTGAACGCAGCCACACTGACTAATACTGATAAAATACGCTTTTTCACTTTTCTCAATCCTTTATAATATCTTAGTTTTTTTCCCTTCTGTATAATAAACAACTGATTCAGAAAAAACTTACGCGTTTTATTCTAAAAAAATTAAATTTTCTATAATTTTGTCGAATTCTTCTTTTTCTATAATTCCCATAATTTGATACTGAGCATCCATATATTCAAATTCAGCTACATACCTATCCTGCTCCATATTATCAATATCATAATTTTTAATAGATACAGTAATATCACCAATAATTATTTGGTATGAGCTCACAAAATTATCTGTATCAATTTGAGCAAAAGATGAATCTGCATTATTCATATACATGGAATATCTTATTATTTGATCATTATATTCATAATACAAAACCGCTCTATTATGTTCCTTTTCTATTGTATAATTCATAAGATGCATATCATTAGGCATATATCCGAATCTAACAGTTACAATTCCCAGCTCATTTCTAATAGTCCTAAATAAGTATAACTCGTCAATATCTACTGTTTCCTGTGAATCCATTTTCTCTACTTCAATAAACGATAGATTCTCTTCTCCTGTTATCTTATCCCACAACACCTTCCAATACGACTTGCTCCCAACACCAGTCATCACGCTTCCGCATACAAGAACAATTACAGCAGCCAGAGCGAATACGACATAGCGCCTCTTTTTTCTGTGGCGGACCACCTTTTTGACGCGTTTATCGTACTCATATTCCTGGATCTTGTTAAAAAGGGACGTCTCAAAGTCATCAGAAACTTTGATATCGTCAAGATCATCTCTGTCTCTGATTTCTTCTTCTATTCTCTCAGCTTCTCTGTCTATTTCTTTCTTCAGTGATAACTTTTTGAGTTCTTTCATTCTCTACACCTTTTTCCGTTCCATATTTTCCTTGACATTTCATCAAATCATATTAAGATGAAATTATCTTAAGCTGTGTATTGCCACAACTACTGGAGGTTAATCTTATGAAACGAATTATTTTAACCGGCGGCGGAACCGCCGGACATGTTACTCCAAATATCGCCCTGATCCCCAGACTCAGAGAGCTTGGGTATGACATTCAGTATATAGGATCTTACAATGGCATTGAAAAGGATCTTATAGAGCCTTTCGGTATCCCATATCATGGGATTTCTTCAGGTAAACTGCGCCGATACTTCAGCGTACAGAATTTTACCGATCCCTTCCGTGTTGTCAAGGGATTCAGCGAGGCACGAAAACTGATCAAAGATCTGAAGCCTGATGTAATCTTTTCAAAAGGCGGCTTTGTATCAGTTCCTGTTGTCCTTGCCGGAAAACGCTGCAAGGTTCCTGTCATCATCCACGAATCCGATATGACACCCGGGCTTGCGAACAAAATTGCAATTCCATCAGCCGAAAAGGTGTGCTGTAATTTTCCTGAGACACTGGATTCTCTTCCTAAGGGCAAAGCAGTCCTTACAGGTTCCCCCATACGTCAGGAACTTCTCTCAGGCAATAAGATAGCGGCACTGGATCTATGCGGATTCACAGCAGACAAACCGGTGATTCTTGTGATCGGCGGAAGTCTCGGCTCCGTTATCGTCAACAACGCTGTCCGCAAGAGTCTTCCTAAACTGCTGGAGGAATTCCAGATCATTCATCTTTGCGGAAAAGGCAAGACGGATGACACATTGAAAGGCACCAAAGGGTACTGTCAGTTTGAATATATCAAAGATGAACTCCGTGATATCTTCGCACTTTCCGACATTGTAATATCCCGAGCCGGAGCAAACGCAATCTGTGAACTTCTGGCCCTGAGAAAGCCGAATCTTCTCATTCCGCTTTCCGCTAAAGCGAGCAGGGGCGATCAGATATTAAATGCCCGCTCTTTTGAACGCCAGGGATTCAGCATGGTTCTTGAAGAGGAAAATCTTACCGAGGATACTCTTGTATCTGCTGTGCATGACCTTTTCGACAACAGAGGAACTTTTATCGATGCAATGAGAAACTCCGGACAACAGGATTCAATTAACACGATTATATCCCTGATCGAAGAAGCTTCTTCCGCAAAATAGCTTAAATCTGTGTCTTATTTTCTGCAGGTGCCATTGCACGGCACCTGCAGTTTTCTTTTTCTGTTTTCATGTCTGCATTCCGGTACTCTGGTTTTTTCTTTTCAGTCCGGCTGTTTCATCTCTTCATACTCTGCGCCGTAAGTTTTCGCTATCCACTTTCTTGCTCTGTGCAGCATACTGTGTAGAACTTCCACACGGATTCCCATCATTTCAGCGACTTTCGCCTGAGGAATGTTCATATAATAAGTTAATACTATAGCCTCATGCCATCTTGGATTTTTCTCCATAAGTCCTCTGAAAATACGTTCATGAAGCTCGAATCTTTTAACTTCAAGACTTTTCTCTGCATATTCCTCTTCCACGCTCTCCTGAATCCGTATCTCTCTTTCCAGCACTTCATCTTCAGAAGGAATTTCACGCCTATACTTCTTGTAATGATTAAACGCAGCGTTTCTTGTTGTCGTATACAGCCATGCGTAAATATTTCCGTTTTTCAGTTCATCAAACCCGATGTATAATTTCAGAAATGTGTCCTGAGCTATGTCTTCTGCCGCATCGTAATTGTTACCTGAATAAGTATATGCTATTTTCAGGACGAGATTCTTATACTTCTCATAAATCTCGTTATACTCACGATTACCTGTCAACATAATTTCTCCGGTTTATTTCATCTTTTCCAATATTTCATTTTTATCTTCATCTGACAGTTCTCCGACATGCCAGCCAAGTCCCACATTATCCCCTTTGTAACGCGGGATCAAATGCATATGGAAATGAAATACCGTCTGTCCGGCACACTCCTCGTTGTTCTGGACAATATTATATCCGTCACATCCGAGAACATCCGTCATCTTCTTTACCATCTTCTTCGCAAGAACAATCGCTTTTGCCGCTGTTTCTTCGTCAATGTCATAGATATTTCTGTAGTGTTCCTTCGGAAGAATCAGGGCATGTCCTTTTGAAGCCGGACCAAGATCCAGGATTACTCTGAATTCGTCATCCTCATAAAGTGTTGCAGAGGGAATCTCCCCTGCTGCGATTTTGCAGAAAATACAATCTTTCTCTCTCATGATAACTCCTCTTTTCACAGATTATTTCTGGTTAGTAGTATAGACCATTTTTTGAAAAAAGAGAAGCTTTCTGTCGAAAGAAGTCACATTGATTCTGTTGAACAGACACTTCAGTCATGCTAGACTGAAAGTATACAGCCAGTACCAATTACTGATGCTGCAATAAAGAAAGAGGGTCTGACAGTATGCTCACTAATATAGATCTGAACAAAATGAACCGGCTGATGGAAGAAAACAGGGAGGCAAAGCAGATTATCTCCCAGCTTCTGGAAAACCATCACACCACCGTCTCTATGATTGCGCACGAAATACGCAACCCGCTCACGCTTGTATCGTCTTCGCTTCAGATCATCGAAGCCCAGCATCCAGAAGTGAAGGAATTTTACAACTGGAATCAGACGATGGAGGACGTCCATTTCATGTGCAGTCTGCTGAACGAGCTTTCCACATTCAACAACAGCAGTACACTGCACTATTCTGTATTTTCAATTGAGAAACTGATCAAAAATGTTGCCGTTTCATTTGCTATTTCTCTTGATTCGGAAAATTCTGCTATCCGCTTTTCATCAAAAATAGCATCCGGTATGGGTGATTATACCGGTGATAAAATCAAACTCGAAAGAGTTCTGCTTAACCTTCTGAAGAATGCAAGGGAAGCAGTAAACTCTGACGGTATTATCAGCCTCTCCGCTAACAGAAATAATGACAATATTGTAATCCAGTGTACAGACAACGGATGCGGGATATCTGCCGAAATCATCAATAAAATCTTTGATCCGTTCGTCACCTACAAAGAGAACGGCACAGGTCTTGGACTTTCCTCATCAAAACGTATTGTGGAGGCACACGGCGGAAGTATTTCCGCAGAATCCTCGGATGACAAAGGTACTGTTTTTACTGTCACACTGCCGATATAAGCAGATCTTCCTTATTTACTTATATATTCACGGTTATTTGCTCATACGGTTCTTTTTCTGCGGTACAGAACAGCCGCCAGGATAAATCCGCATATCAGACCGCCAATATGTGCCTCGTTGTTTACCTCACTGCTGGTCAGGCCGAAGTACAGACTTAAAAGAATCATAAATATCATTCCACGTCCTGAAAGCCGTCCTATCCGTCCGCGGTTTGCAATTACCACATAGAAAAGAGCTCCCATAAGTCCGAATACAGCTCCCGAAGCACCTGCTGAGACAACATTTTCTCCTGTTGACATATTGATAAAAAGTGAAAGCAGATTTCCCGTAATTCCGCTTCCGAAATAAATGATAAGGAATTTTACTTTTCCTGTCTCCAGCTCCAGATTCCATCCCAGGGCTCCGAGCATAACCATATTATTCAGAAGATGTGTGATCCCGAAATGTAAAAACATACTGGTGAAAATCCGGTAATATTCCTGCCCTTCTACTATCGCCGGCTCATACATCGCTCCATGGTTCATCATAAAATAGGTGTCTTCCGGATCTCCTATCAGCAGCATAATAAAAAATACTGCTGCATTTGCTATAATCAGAACCGTTGTACACATCGCTTCCGGTTTCTGTCTCACGATAAATCACCTTTTCCGATTTTTATGATCTTTTTATTATATCGGTCTTCCCGGTTTCTGTCCATCCATTTCTGTAATCATATCTTCCCACTCTCCCCAGCGCCCTGTTTTTATTCTGTTTATCGCATGTTTTATCGGACTGTAAGATGATGATTTTTCCGCTATCTTTTCCACATCCTGAGTTCTTTTGTATTTCGTTTTTCCGATAACACTGTCCTCCTCGTCTACTGAAAATAATACTGAATCGGGAATATTTTCCGCTCTTTCAGATCGATACTCTTCTTCTACTGATTTTCTTTCTTCTCTGCTTTCTTCCATAATCCTTTTTAGATCATACTGCTCTCTCATTGTCTCTTTATGCATTTTGCAGACGAAAAAAATACTGTCCATATCATGATAATCCAGTTTTTTTACGAAATACTCTGTCATTTCATGGAATGATCTGCACAGAGTCTTTTCTCGGTATTGCTCCGGAACAGGAAGATAGCAGAATCTGTAATGCCCGCCTACCACAAAAATCAGTTCAGGAAAAATTAAAATTCCATCCGGATTCATCAGATGATTCTTTACCTCAGCAACCGCATCCAGAAGTTCTTCTGTAAATCTTTCAATTTCCTGTTTTCCAATTTCATCATCTGCGTACCTTTTTTCCAGACTTATACCTCCATGTACACGATATGTATACCTGCTCTGTCCGTCTCTTCCCCCGGCTCTCATATTCAGAAAACCTGAAAGTACATTATTTTTCAGCATACTGACCTGATAATTTTCTTCATATGGAATCGGAATATCAATATGAATATATGTATAATCCCATTCGTTTTCATACGAAACATTCAACTTTTTCACTCCATCCATCTGATCCTCTCTTCCGGTTTTACTATAAGCGACGTATGACTTACATTCACTTTCATTAAAGATTTGCTTGCAGATACTGACACTGTAACCTGATCTTCCGTCTTCTCTACTGCAACGTCTGTATCTGTCAGAAATATCAGTTTTCCATCTGTTCTCTGCCTGAAGAAGCCTTCCAGATCATAGTCCGCTGTCTGCCGCCGGACTGCCTGACTTCCCAGCACCGCCGTCTCAGCGGCAGCCCCGTTTATTACCGCTTTGTCGTGATAATAGAACACGGCATGCATGATCATGACAAACATCCAGAGAAACAGCGGAATAATATACGACATTTCAATAACGGAACTTCCTTTCACATATTTACATTCCACAGATCATTCCCCCTATGTATGATACGGTGAGAAAAGGAATAAACGGAAAAGAAGACTTTCTGCTGAACTTTCTCACAATAAGAAGAAACGCAGAATACCCCGACGCCATAAGAAATGCCGCCATCAGAATCGACAGAATATTCCAGAATCCGATCATTCCTCCCATAATCACTATAAGTATACTGTCTCCATACCCGAAAGCTTCCCCTGTTATCCTGCTGATTATAAGAAATATAATTCCGACAGCTATGCCTCCGGCTGTCAGTATCGCAGAGAATTTTCCCGCACATAAAACCCCCGCCGCTGCCGGAAAGATTCCGGCCAGAAGAAATTCTATTCTGACCTTTTTCCACCTGATATCCATAATCGAGAGAGCAATCATATATCCTGCAAATATGATCCGGCATATGGTTTCTCTATACTGTATCAGCAGTTCCGCTGCTTCTTTTACTTTGAGCATCTGGAACAACCTCCTATTCCCGCCACATCCGATCTGTTAACTGCCCGGATGGTTCTCTTCAATCCGCTGCAGCTTAATGAATTGTGATATCTTCTTCCATCCTCTGTAATATAGACTCCTGCCATTGCCTCTCCGAACACGCATTTTTCGCATGCATAATATATGCCGCCTCCGGCATTTCTTATCTCTTTTAGCTCATCCGACGGAACAAATCTGATGGACAGCTGAAGATAGGAACAGTGGCAGTCTTCATGGTAAACGGCGCTGTTATCTGTAATATATACAATTTGAGAGTCTTTCTCATCCGAATCATATCCCTTATATCCATTCCATGAACCAATGATAAATTCTTCCTTCAGTCTCGCCGAAATATTTCCAAAAACAGATATTGGCAGTCTGACTTTGTACTCTACGTTGATATGCATATTCCCGGTAATCGGAGAAACATAGGATTTCCAGCATGAAATACCTGAACTTCCTCCATCCAATATACTGCGCTCAATTCTCTCTGTCCCAATAAGCGAAACAATATCTGACTTAAGCTTTACAGTATTAAGTACAGGAATTACAGCCGTATCTTCGGCCGCACTTTTTGCCGCATTCTGAGCTGCCCCTGAGATGCATATTTTTATGCTCTGAATCTCAAGTATCCAAATCAGACAGAGCGCTGCAAACAGAAACAGGGGGACTCCCAATGACGCCTCTACTGTAAGAACCGCTTTTTTCCATCTTTTCTTCTCTCGATACGCTCGCTGATATTCTTTTTCTTTTATCTCCGGTGCAGATGCCCCTCCTGATCGTGTTTGGGATGTATCTTTATTCAAATATATTCTCATCGCAGCCGATTTTCCTTTCTATTTCCGTGGCATTATTGGTAAGTGAATTTCCGCATGAGGGATTGCGGACAGAAGGAAGGGCATCTGCACCGGAGATAACTTTCCTTTTCCAGGTATTAAATCCACACTTCTCACTACACATATGCAAAACTCACAGGGAATTCATACGTAATTTCTCCAAATATTGATGTCTTATTATTCAGTTCCAGTTTTGAAAAACACTGATCTGCTTTTACATGGTTCAGTCCATGTTCTGAATCCAGATTTTCTTCGATTCGGTCCAACGCCCTCATCGCCGTATTTTCCTGGTCTTCGAGAAATAAAAACGCCCTGAGATATCCTTCATATGTAATTCCATCTTCATTATCCTGACCTTCGTTACTCTCTGAACCTTTTCCAAGAGTAAAAAGGGAAGAAAGCGACAACTGCCAATTTTCCGTATTTTTTACCAGCGGAGCCTTTTTTCCAGACAGAAGCGTACGCAGATCCATCACACTCTCCCCCGCAGCCCAGGCCAGAAGAATAAGCTGTTTTAAAGCCTCGGAAAGCTGCGGCACTAAAAGAAGGGATGTAATCACTGCTGCAAGGGATGCCGCTTCTGACTGCTTTGAAGTATCACTGAAGAGATAGGCATAGTTAAGTGCCATTCTTATCAGAAATATCTTCATCAGAACTGACTCGAGATTCTCTTTATCTGACTGCTTTCCCGCAATGATATATTCCACCTCATATTTCAGAGATCTGCTCCGATCCGAATCCGCACTGTTTATCCCTTCTCTTTCTGTTCCTGAATTCTCTGATTCTCCGCTTTCTGTTTTTCCTTTATCCATCGCTGCATTTGAGAACTGCTTCAGAATATACTCTCCAAACAGCAGTTTTTCCTCCGGGCCATTCATCCCCTGTCTGGAAGGAAATGTTCCTCTTCCGGTCTGAAGAGACCGGTTTGACGCCTGATCTTCAAGGCTGATCTGTAGTCCTGAAAGTTCCATCTCCTCCGGCAGTACAAGTGTCAGGATTCCGCTCTTTTCTATTTGTTCGAGACATGTAAATGGATTCATATCCTCAATGGATCCGGAAGATTCTGAATCAATTTCGGCATCCGCTTCTTCTGAGGCTGATTTTATCTCTTTAACCTCATCGAGAATATTCTTTTCCTGCTCTTCCATCTCCCGGCCTTTTATTTCCTGATCCTCCCACTCAGATGCCAGACCTGTAAATTCTTTAATGAGACTGATCCCATATCGTTCCTCCATATATTGGATTACCTGCTCCCTGAATGCCTGGCCGCCGTTGTCAGTCAGATACTGTATTGATGATACTTCATGTTCCAGCATGTTTCCGTTTTCATAGTAATGCAGCCGGCTGATAATCCGATCTTCACTGAATCCTTCCATCGCATAACTTCCATCTACAGCAAATATATGATAATCTTCCAGCAACTCTTTCTGATATTCTCCAAAGACAGAAAATATGGACCTGTCGGCTGTGAGTCGGCTCATATTTTTATGATTATGTACAGCCATTATCTCCAGAATGCCAAATACAAACGATACGAGAAGTATAAATACAATACTGAGAAATGCCGTCACTTCGGCCTTGTACACGCTTCTTTTTTCAGCTCTGTCCATATTTTCTGTACCGTTCCTTTCTTCTGTCCCTGTTTTTCTGCTCTTCCTGCCGCTCTTCTTTCCCTGACTTTATGCTCTCCTTCTCTTTCTCCAGTCCCTGTTTTTTCCTGCTTCCGCCTTTTCTCAGATTGATGAACTTTCAGATATAATCTTGTCAAAGATTGTATTGATCAGGTTGATAAGCTGGTTTTTAAAAATTAGAAGCAGCGCAATCACAATTACAAGAATAAGAACAAGTTCTATCACCGTAATACCGGATAAATATCTCCGCTTCATAATAAAAACTCCTGCTTTTTCTTTTGTTGTTCTAATTTTGCTTTTTACAGTTGAAATTGCTTTTTCCATGTACTTTTCCTCCAGTTTTTGCCGTATTGTTCATTAATTCATATCTGAATCGAGAAAAATGCCGGTACAATCACAATTGCAAATACAATAATCAGCATCATAAACAAAGGAATCATCAACTTTGTTCCGGCTTCCTCTCCCAGTTTTTTTGCCAGATTTTTTCTGTCCTCAAACGCTTCCTCCGCCTCTCTTCCAAGCAGATCCGTCAGACCTTTTGATCCTTTTCTGAGGTTCTGCGAGAGCAGCATACCGAATTTCCGATAAGATGATATTCCACACCGGATTCCGTAATTTTCATAACACTCTCCCTCCGGTGCGCCGCCCTGGATCTGATACATTGTACATATCATCTCATCATATGCCTTTCTTTTCCCTTTTCCTCTGTATTTTCTGTCATAGTCGTGGGCAATCAGAAACCATGCTCTTCGGACTGTCATACCAGCTCTGATATAGAGATTAAATTTGTTGATAATCTGCGGATAATCCAGACGCATGAGGCATTCCGCTTTCTTCTGCTCCTCCTTTTTTCTCTGCGATGAGGAAACGATAATCATGCAGGATGCTCCTGCCCCAAGTACAATTATTCCAAAGGCTCTCATATCTGTCGCATATTTCCAGGTCACCTTTTTTCCTTCTATCTCACTCGGAAGGATCATATACTCTTCTGTTTTTGTCTCTTCATCAGATTTGCTGATCTGTTCTTTCAGTTCTTTTACCGTCTGTTCCGCTTCATCTGTTTCAGGAGGAAATACTTTTACACAAAACTCATATACCGCTTCTTCCTCTCCGTATCTTAAATGAGCTGTGAGCATCACAATGACGCCTTCCCTGTCAATCTTTTCCGATCTTATATTTCCCTGTACGTCTATTACGTCATAATTATCTGATTCCCACGAAACCAGAATTCCGCTGTCCGGTATTTCTCTTACAAGATCAAGATCGCTCTGCACATGATCCAGACTCTCATTCTCCCCGAGGATCAGTTTTTCCAGTCTTTCTCCCTCATTTCTGAATACCGCTGTAAGTTCTTCTCTGTCATACTCCTGTCCGGAGACTGTAATGTCGATCTTCTCTTTCTGCTCCCCGATCTGTACGTCCATCTGCCGGAGACTGTTCTCTCCCCGTTCTCCTCTTTCCAGAATAATCTGTCCATTATCATCTGTACTCAGCTGTCTGCTGTTATCCGTGACAAAAACAGCGGCAAAACAGATAAGCGTTCCAAATGCGGCAGCTCCGGCCTTTAAATACACGGGATTTTCCCAGAATTTCTTTTTCCGGAATCCCTGATTCTCTTTTGTCTTTTTCAAATTTTTCGCCTCTAAACTTCAATGGAAATAATCTTTCTGCCAAGTCTGTATGCCGCTATATACACTGCGAGACATATGCTCATAATGGCTGTACCTGCCGGATTTCCATACAGAATTTCCAAAAATTCACCGAATGTCAGCTTCATATAAAGAATGACCGCAAAGGGAACGCCGCACATAATATCAAATTCCAGCTTTTTTGACGCAAGCATTGTCTGAATCTCTTTTTCCGTATCAATCTTATCGCTTATAATTCTGACCGCATTCCGGATAATGGATATACTGTCCCCTCCCGCTTTCTTTGCAGCTGTAAACACATTCACAAAGTTTTCCACATCCTCCTGCTCTGTCCGATAAGCAAATTCTTCCAGAACGGATGATACCGGCATATTCATTTCAATCTGATGCGCCATTCTTCCGTATTCTTTTCGGATTCGCGTTTCTTCCCCATACATACTTCCGATATCTCTGTCTGCTTCCCTGATCGCATTTTCCACGGAATACCCGGCTTTAAGCGCAGAGGCAAGAGCCTGTATGCTATCCCTGAACTGAAGCCTGAATTCCTGTTCCTTCTTCTTTGAAATATCCGCGACCCAGTCTTTCATATAAAAAATCCATATCGGTATAAAAACAGGAGCCAGTGCAAAAGATTCATAAAACACATAGCTCATAAGTATACATACAGCCACTGTTTTCCCTATTCCGAACGCATACTCAGACTTTCTGATATCCTGCAGCCACAAGTTTTTCCCTGTTTTCGAGCTCACCAACCTTCACAAGAAATCCTTTAATTTTTTCATTTTCCATCCCCTCCTCCCTGAACTCAAACAGTGTTTTTGTATTAATCCTTCCTTCGCTGTACCCGAGAATCTCTTCGATTCTCAGAACCCTTCTGCTCTTGTCTCTTAGTCTGCCGAGATGAATGATAATATCCAGAGCTGAGGCAAGCTGTCTTTGTATTGCCGGGAGAGGAAGATCAATTCCCATCATCATCATTGTTTCCAGACGGTGAAGCATATCTTCCGGATTGTTGGCATGCCCCGTTGACATGGAACCGCTGTGCCCGTTCAGCATTGCAGAAGATATCATATCCACAGTCTCGTCTCCCCTTACCTCCCCGACAATGATGCGGTCCGGCCTCATTCTGAGTGCCGATTTGATCAGATCTCTTATCGTAACCGCACCCTCCCCTTCCAGATTTGCCCCTCTCGCCTCAAGACTTACAAGGTTTTCCACACCCTGTATTCTCAGCTCCGCATTGTCCTCAATCGTTATGATCCTTTCATCCTTCGGTATGTAATCTGACATTGCGTTTAAGAATGTTGTTTTTCCAGCCCCTGTGCCTCCGCTCACAAAAATGTTGTATTTCGAATAAACAAGTCCTCTGATAAAATCTGCAGCCTCCTGCGTAAGACTCTTCATGTTCACGAGCTGCTCCATTGTGATCGCATCCGAAGGGAACTTCCTGATAGTCATAACAGGACCGTTTACCGCTACAGGTTTCAGAACCACATTTACCCGGGAGCCATCCGCAAGCCTTGCGTCTACAATGGGAGAAGACTCATTGACGTACCGGTTAGCCCCGCCGACAATCTGCTGAATCACATCGCAAAGCCTGTCTTCTGAAAGGAAATGCCGGTCGGTCTTAAAAAGCCGTCCGTCCCTCTCATAAAAAATATTCTCCGTCCCGTTGACCATAATCTCTGTAACTGATTCGTCTTCTATCAGATCCTGAAGTATATCCAGTCTTCTGAAAGAATTAAACAACTGCCGCCCAAGCCTTATTTTTTCACTGAGCGGGAGAAATTCTTCTTTTCCCGCTTCCTCCAGAACCGATCTTATGACTTCCTGAAGTTCCTCTTCCCCGGTCTCCTTCGTCATATCGAGGCGAAGCATCACCTGCTCATACAGAATTTCCGTCCTGGTCATTCTCAGATCCTGATCCTTTCTTTATCCCCGCTGCTTTTTTCATCTGCCGTCTGACCGTCTTTCTCAAAACATCCTCATATCCGGATTCTCTCAAATTATTCTCATACTGTTCCATCTTTGTATCAGATATGCTGTCGCATATATACGGGGTGTAAATCTTTGTGCATTTTCTCATGATCTCATACAGTCCGTTTATACAGTCTCCGAGATCAAGAATCACTGCCTCATAGATACATTCGTCACATATCCTGTCCAGAAGAGTGATCCACTCATCTTTGGATACCATTCTCAGATCCTGCTCATTATTCATTGGACTGATATAATCAAGCCCGTCTATCTGCCCTGTCATTGTGCTGATCTTAATTCCGTAGTCGGTCCTCTCCTGCTTCATACAGTAGATCAGATCTCCCAGATCGTATTCCGTCCTTCCGGAAAAGTAAAAATCTCCTCCGGAATATCCTTCCATATTCAGATACAGAACAGGGATCTGCGCAGCCAGCTTCTGTCCCAGCCGGATCGCAAACTTTGTTTTTCCGATTCTGTGGATCGGAGAATACACTCCTACAATTCCTCTGACTCCGGGCTCATCCCTGATCCGTACCACTCTCTTTCTCTGTTCCGGAACCGGACTTAAATATCTCTCGGACCGGTCCGGACTGCGCGTCTTTTTTATTCCTTTTCTCAGTTCTCTTACTATCGTATCCGCAGGCTGATACCTGAAAATATACGTATATCCGTCTCTTCTGCGCTGTGCATATTCCCTGTCATCCGTAAGGATAAAAAGATTTGCTCCTCCTGCTTTTTCACTCAGTTCGGCTTCGTACTCCTCACAGGTAAGAAGGATATCCGTTTTCCCTGACTCTGCAAATTCTTTCATTTTTCCCGCATCGCGGAAAAAATGAAACTGGTACTCCTCTGAAAAATGATCTTCCAGTACTTTCTGAAGATGCTCCGCATATTCTGTCTGTATATCACAGATCACAAAATGCCCTGATTCCTTATTTTTCTTTTCTTCTGACATAATCTGAATTTTGCCGCGATACTTTTGCAGCCTGAATAAAGATATATGACAACCGGGTCCCTATTCCCGGCTTTACGATCCATCAGCATTCCCTCAAATGCTGAATCCGGCATGTGATGTCTGCCGTGTAAGACGCATTATAAACGGCGGATTTCATTTTGTCCAGAGCAAAAATAAAATCCGCCGTTTTTTGTAAAATTCTCACAAAATCTGATAACACATAATCCCGTAAAGAAGCCCTACTCCCGGAATTCCAAGACTTCCGGATGTCAAAAATGATAACGCATTCAAACCTACATTAATTGAAGAATCAGGCGGCAGCACATACTGATTAATAAAAAAAATCAGTGCCATCCCGATAAATGCGCGAATAAAAAAGTTGACTACAGCCGCCCCAATTTTCTTTCCCAAGTGTACCGCTTCCTTTCCGGACTTCTGATTCATTTTATTCCGAAATGGCCTTTTTTATTCTTTTTGCTCAAAGCAGAAGTTATCCACACTATACAACAAAAAGGGACAAAAAATGTGGATAAACTCATCGCTTATCCACACCTTTTCTACTCATTTTTTAATTATCCAAAAGTTATCCACACAGTTATCAACTTATCAACTGTTTTCCTCTTCTGATTCATCCATGATCTCAACCTGTTCTCCGTCGATTTCTGCCGATGCCTTTCTTACTTTTGCAACACTGGCCACTTTTTCATGTTCCGGAAGGTTGATAAGTTTTACACCGGAGGTAATTCTGCCGTATACAGAGATATCGGAGCATTTCATGCGGATAATGATTCCCTCTGTGTTGATAATCATGATCTCACTGTCTTCATCAACAGCCTTCATTCCGACAACATTTCCTGTCTTCTCTGTGATCTTATAGCATTTTACACCTTTTCCGCCACGGTTCTGTCTGGTGAATTCCTCCATGCTTGTCCTCTTGCCCATTCCCTTTTCAGATACGACAAGAAGATCTTTTCCCTGGCTGCTGATCTGCATTCCGATCACAACATCATTGTCTGTAAGATTCATTCCTCTCACACCCATGGAAACTCTGCCGGTAGAGCGGACGTCAGTCTCTTTGAATCTGATGCACTGTCCGTATTTTGTGACAAGCAGGATATCCTGTTCGTTGTCTGTCACTTTTACTTCGATCAGTCTGTCGTCTTCTCTTAAAGCAATTGCCGCAAGTCCCGTCTTTCTTACGTTTGCGTATTCCTGAATCGGAGTCTTCTTCACAAGGCCCTTCTCCGTTGCCATGAAGAGATATTTGCCCTCTTCATATTCATAGATCGGAATCATAGCCGTAATCTTTTCTTCCGGCATCAGCTGGAGAAGATTGATAATCGCGGTTCCTCTCGCGGTTCTTCCGGCTTCCGGAATTTCGTATCCTTTCATACGGTATACGCGCCCTGTATTTGTAAAGAACATAATATAATGGTGCGTCGTCGTTACAAACAGCTCCCGGATATAATCATCCTCAAGAGTCTGCATTCCCTTGATTCCTTTTCCGCCACGGTTCTGGCTCTTGAATGTATCCATGCTCATTCTCTTGATATACCCGAGATTTGTCATGGTGATTACAACATTCTCTCTCGGAATCAAATCTTCCATGGAAATATCGTATTCGTCGTAGCCGATGCGTGTTCTTCTGTCATCGCCGTATTTTTCCGAAATGACAAGAATTTCTTTTCTGATCACACCAAGAAGCAGTTTTCTGTCGGCAAGAATCGCCTTGTACTCCTCGATCTTTTTCATCAGTTCCGCATATTCTGCCTCGATCTTTTCTCTTTCCAGACCTGTCAGAGCTCTCAGACGCATATCCACAATCGCCTGAGCCTGAACATCTGTCAGTTCAAACCTCTCCATGAGTTCTGCCTTGGCGATCTGCACTGTCTTTGATCCGCGGATGATGCGGATTACTTCATCGATATTATCAAGAGCGATGAGCAGTCCCTGTAAAATATGAGCTCTCTCTTCTGCTTTATTCAGATCATATTTCGTTCTTCTTGTCACGACTTCTTCCTGATGCTGGAGATAATAGCTCAGCATGTCAAGAAGGTTCATGACTTTCGGCTGATTGTTGACAAGCGCAAGCATGATCACACCGAAGGTATCCTGAAGCTGCGTATGTTTATAGAGCTGATTGAGGATGACATTCGGATTGACATCTCTCCTGAGCTCGATGCAGATTCTCATTCCCTCGCGGCTTGACTGGTCGCTTAAATCTGTAATTCCGTCGATCTTCTTATCTCTGACAAGTTCAGCGATCTTCTCGATCAGTCTTGCCTTGTTCACCATAAACGGAAGCTCTGTCACAATGATTCTGTTCTTTCCGTTCTGCATGGGTTCGATGTTTGTGATCGCCCTTACTCTGATCTTTCCTCTTCCGGTCCGGTATGCTTCCTCAATTCCTCTCGTTCCGAGAATCTCCGCACCGGTCGGGAAATCAGGTCCCTTGATTATTTTCAGAATATCTTCTATCGTTGTCTCGCCGTTTTCCTCGATCTGGTCGTCAATGATTTTCACAACGGCGCCGATCACTTCTCTCAGATTATGAGGCGGGATGTTTGTCGCCATTCCGACGGCAATTCCCGATGTTCCGTTTACAAGAAGATTCGGAAACCTGGACGGAAGAACAGTCGGTTCTTTCTCCGTCTCATCGAAGTTTGGAGTAAAATCAACGGTATCTTTGTTGATGTCCGCTGTCATCTCCATGGATATTTTACTCAGGCGCGCCTCTGTGTAACGCATGGCCGCCGCGCCGTCCCCGTCCACAGAACCGAAATTTCCGTGTCCGTCCACGAGAGGATATCTTGTGGACCAGTCCTGAGCCAGATTTACCAGGGCTCCGTAAATAGAGCTGTCTCCATGGGGATGATATTTACCCATTGTATCACCGACGATACGCGCACATTTACGATGCGGTTTGTCGGGACCGTTGTTCAGTTCAATCATGGAATAGAGAATTCTTCTCTGCACAGGCTTCAAACCGTCTCTTACATCCGGAAGAGCACGGGCCGCGATTACACTCATCGCGTAATCGATATAAGAAGTCTCCATTGTTTTCTTCAGGTCGACCTCGTGAACTTTATCAAAAATATTATCTTCCATTGATTATCTCCTTCTTGCTGTATTAAGATACCCCTGCTCCTGTCTCCGGTTCAAAAAACTTCGTTTTCTCGCCGGGCGGCGGCTTCCGCTCCTGCCTCCAGTTCAAAAAACTTCGTTTTTTTCACCAAGCGGCGGCTTCCGCTCCTGCCTCAGTTCAAAAAACTTCGTTTTTTTCACCAAGCGGCGGCTTCCGCTCCTGCCTCAGTTCAAAAAACTTCGTTTTTTTCACTGGGTTGGCATTTCCAATGCCAACCTTGCCGCTCCCTCTGAGACAGAAATCCGGATAAATCCGATTTCTGCCTCACAGTGACCGCCCGACAGTCGCTGTAAATTGCTATATATCCAGGTTTTTGACATATTTTGCGTTTTCTTCGATAAATTCACGTCGCGGTTCTACTTTGTCCCCCATCAGTGTTGTGAAAGTGAGGTCAAGTTCGGATGAAGTCTCTTCATCCATAGTCACTTTGAGAAGAATTCTGTGCTCCGGATCCATAGTTGTCTCCCAGAGCTGTTCCGCATCCATCTCTCCCAGACCTTTATATCTCTGAATCTTATTATTGCTGTCTCTTCCAACTTCGAGAAGAATCTGATTCAGCTCTTCGTCGCTGTACGCATACCACACTTTTTTATTCTTCTCCAGTTTATACAGCGGCGGCTGCGCCAGATATACATAGCCCTCTTTGATCAGATCCGGCATAAAACGATAAAGGAATGTCAGAAGCAGCGTACTGATATGTGCGCCGTCCACATCGGCATCGGTCATGATGATAATTTTATGGTATCTCAGTTTTGAGATATCAAAATCTTCATGGATTCCAGTACCGAAGGCTGTAATCATTGCCTTGATCTCTGCATTTCCGTATATTTTGTCAAGTCTCGCCTTCTCCACGTTGAGGATTTTTCCTCTCAAAGGAAGGATCGCCTGAGTTGCCCTGTCTCTGGCAGTCTTTGCCGATCCGCCGGCGGAATCTCCCTCTACGATATAGATCTCGCAGTTTGCCGGATCTTTATCCGAACAGTCAGCAAGTTTTCCCGGGAGAGAAGTTCCCTCAAGAGCAGATTTTCTTCTTGTCAGATCTCTCGCTTTTCTCGCCGCTTCTCTTGCGCGCTGCGCCATGAGCGATTTTTCAACAGTGATCTTTGCAACATTCGGATTCTGCTCAAGGAAAATTTCCAGCTGATTGCTCAGCACACTGTTGACAGCGCCTCTCGCCTCGCTGTTTCCGAGCTTCTGTTTCGTCTGTCCCTCAAACTGCGGGTCCTCGATCTTGACACTGATGATAGCGGTCAGACCTTCCCTGATATCCTCGCCTGTAAGATTCGGCTCGCTGTCTTTCAGCAGCTTGTTCTTTCTGGCGTAATCATTGAACGTTTTTGTAAGGGCGCTTCGGAATCCCTCCACATGGGTTCCGCCTTCCGGCGTCGTAATATTATTTACAAATCCATACGTGTTGTCGCTGTAAGAGTCATTGTGCTGCATGGCAACTTCGACCGCAACACCGTCCTTCATTCCCTCGCAGTAAATAATCTGTTCATAGAGAGGTGTTTTGCTTCTGTTTAAGTAGGACACAAACTCCTTGATACCGCCCTCATAGTGGAACGTATGCTCGTGAAGTTCTTCTCCTCTCCAGTCTCTTAACACAATCCGGAGTCCCTTTGTAAGAAAAGCCATTTCTCTGAAACGCTGTTTCAGAGTATCATAGTCAAACACAGTGTCTTCAAATATCTCGCCATCCGGAAAAAACGTAACTTTTGTACCCGTCCGGTCCGCTTCACAGTCACCGACTATTTTCAGCTTATAGCATACTTTTCCTCTTTCGTATCTCTGCTTATATACTTTTCCCTCATGATAAATTTCTACTTCAAGCCACTCTGAAAGCGCATTTACAACAGATGCACCCACTCCGTGCAGCCCGCCGGATACTTTGTATCCCCCGCCGCCGAACTTTCCTCCGGCATGGAGAACAGTAAATACGACTTCCACCGCCGGCAGTCCCGACTTGTGATTGATTCCCACGGGGATTCCTCTTCCGTTGTCGCTCACTGTAACAGAATTGTCTTTGTTTATGTCTACCTGAATCTCGTCACAGTATCCTGCCAGCGCTTCGTCCACTGAATTGTCCACAATCTCATATACCAGATGATGAAGTCCTCTGGTGGAAGTGCTGCCGATATACATTCCCGGTCTTTTTCTTACCGCCTCCAGACCTTCCAGGATCTGGATCTGATCGGCTCCATATTCAGCGTCGAATTCTGTTCCTGATGCACCCATTTAATAACCTCCTAATTTGCGTTTACAACATGTCCGTTTCTGATGTGAAAGATCCTGTTGATCGAAAACCTGTGATTTACGAATTCATCCAGGCCGGTACATGTGATTATCGTCTGTATGTCATGAATCGTGTCCAGTAAATAGTTTTGCCGGTGTTTGTCCAGTTCAGACAGAACATCGTCAAGAAGAAGGATCGGAGTATCCTTTATCTCTTCTTTCACCAGTTCTATCTCAGAAAGCTTCAGGGAAAGCGCGGCAGTTCTCTGCTGTCCCTGTGAACCGAATTTTCTTATATCAATCCCGTTTCCCGCATTGAAGCATATGTCGTCTCTGTGCGGACCTACGGTCGTACTCTTCATGCGGATATCCCTTTCCCGGTATCTTCTCAGCGCCTCTTCCAGACTCATATTTCCGGTGCTCTCCTCATACGACAGAGAGATGCTTTCCCTTCCACCTGTCAGTTTGCTGTGTATACCGGAAATTATTTTGTTAATCTGTTCAATAAATTCTTTTCGTCTTTCCAGAATTTTCATCCCGTATGCTGCAAGCTGCATATCCCATATATCCAGAGTATCCACCAGATGATTCTGCGCATATATATCTTTGAGCAGGGAATTTCTTTGATTGATGACCCGATTATAGTTTGAAAGGTTGCTGAGATAAATTTTGTCAAGCTGTGAAAGTTCCAGATCAATAAATCTTCTTCTGCCGGAAGGTCCCTCTTTGATGATATTGAGATCCTCCGGAGAAAAAAACACAAAATTTACAATACCGAACAGCTCTCCCGCCCGTCTTATCGGAACTTTATCAATTGCAATCCCCTTGGGACTGTTCTTCTTCAGATGCATGTCGATCTGAAAGGTAACCCCTCTCTTTTCAACCGTCGTTTCAATATGGGATTCATCATAACCAAACTGTATGATATCTCTGTCTTTTGTTCCTCTGTGCGATTTTGTCGTTCCGGACAGATACAGAGCCTCGAGAATATTTGTCTTTCCCTGGGCATTGTCCCCGTACAGGATGTTGGTATCCGGATCAAAATTCAAGTCCAACAGATCGTAATTTCTGTAGTTTTTAAGCTTTAAAGATTTGATTACCATAACATTCCCATTTAACTTATTTTACACTTTTTTCCGCCCTTTTTCAATCTGATTCGCGGATTACGGCTATACTGTTATCTTAATCTCTCTCCCGTCATATGACGCGGTATCGTCTTTATAAAGCTTTCTTCCTCTGCGGACTTCCGTCTCACCGTTCACTTTTACAAGGCCTTCCTGAATCACTTCTTTCGCCTCTGCTCCGGACTCTACGAAACCGGCAGCTTTTAAAACCTGTCCGAGCCGGATGAATTCTTCTCCGGCTCTCAGCTGAAATATTTCCATTCTTCTTCTCCTCTATACCGCCGCGTTGAAATTTACAGGAAGAATCAGGTAAATATAACTCTGATCCTCATTCCTGATAAAGCACGGCGCCTTTGCGTTCATGAAATACAGATCCACTTCCTCATCGTCGATCACGCGCAGCGCATCGATTAAGAACTTCGGGTTAAACCCGATCAGAAGATCTTTTCCCTCCTTGATGCACATAATCACCTCATCCATGGAACCGACCTGTGAACGGATCTTAAGCTCCATGGACTCGTCCCTGATATCGATGATAATCGGCTTTTTGTCTCCCTCTTTGATCAGGAGAGTCGCCCTGTCGATACAGTCTAACAGTTCTCTTTTATTGATTCTGACTTTCGTCTCATAATCACTCGAGAGCATCTGATCGATCCTGAAATATTCTCCCTCGATCAGTCTTGACACAACAACCGTTCTGTCAAACTCAAACACAATATGATTTTTCGTAAATGAGATATCGACTTCGGCCTCCGCCTCGCCGCCGATAATCTTGCTGATCTCCTGAAGTGTCTTTCCCGGAACGATCACCTTCTTCGGAGCATAGGAATCCTTCAGTTCAATCCTGCGGATCGAAATTCTGTGTCCGTCGAGGGATACAACCTTCAGCGTATTGTCATCAATTTCAAAAAGCTCGCCAGTCATCATCTTGTTTGTATCGCTGTCCGCAATGGAGAAGATTGTCTGACGGATCACCTCTTTGAGAGTAAACTCGGAAACAGTGATAAAATCATCCTTTTCAATCACCGGAAGATAGGAAAAATCATCTCCGGGCTGGGAGGCAATATTGAATTTTGCTTTCTCACATGTGATCAGAGCCTGGTTTTCTCCCTGAGACTCGATGACGATTTCACTGTCCGGAAGTTTTCTGACAATCTCGGAAAAGATTCTGGCATTCAGTGCAAGGATTCCTCTCTCAATGATCTCTCCGTCGATCGACGTCTCGATTCCCAGTTCCATATCGTTGGCTGTCAGTCTGATCACATCGGTTGATGCATCGATCAGAATACATTCAAGGATCGGCATTGTTGTCTTGGACGGAACAGCCTTTGATACAATGCTCACTCCTTTTGAAAGATTTGATTTTGTACAGATGATCTTCATGAGATTAAGACTCCTTTCATTTTCAGGTGTGTGGATATCACAATCACACGCGCGGTAATGTATATTGGTATTAAATGGATTCCGTATCCGTATCCGTAGGGGCTGTGAATAAGTTAATAACTGCTTCAAAGCCTTGAAAAATAAGGGGTTGTCCAGTTGGATAAGTATGTTGGTTACGACTGGATGACGTGGGGACGATGTGGGGATAATCTCTGTGGCCTGAAAAAGGTTTTTGAGTTATTCACTGCTTTCCACACAGTATTCCATATGGTTTCAACATACTTATCAACATATAATGTGAGTTATGCCGCTTTTATATCGGATTGATCTTTTTCTTTATTATATTGACCGTGTTGTTGAGCGCTTCGTCCGTCTTTAAGTCCTGCTCGATTTTCTTCACTCCGTGGTTGATGGAAGAGTGGTCCCTTCCTCCGAGGAGGATTCCGACGGCCTTCTGGGTTGTGTCAGTCAGAGTCATGCAGAGATACATGACAATCTGTCTGGGAAGTACAATCTCGGCATTTCTCTTTTTGCTCTTAAGCTCCGAGATCGGAATATTAAAGTGTTCTGATACAATATCTATAATCAGTTCCGGAGTAACCGCACGGTTGTTGTCCGGAGAGATCATGTCTTTTAACGCCTCCGCAGCCAGAGGAATGTCGATGGGACGGTTCTCAAGGTTGGAGAGGGCGATCAGTTTGTTTAACGAGCCTTCAAGTTCACGGATGTTGGACTTGATATTGTTGGCTATGTACTGCATGACGTCATCCGGAATGTGATAACGGTCGAGTCCGTCAAGTTCTTCCTTCTTTCTTAAGATCGCCATTCTTGTCTCATAGTCCGGAGCAGATATATCCGCGATCAGGCCCCACTCGAACCTTGTACGGAGCCTTGCCTCAAGAGTCTCGATATCCTTCGGCGGTTTATCACTGGAGATAATAATCTGCTTGCCGGAAACATGGAGATGGTTGAACGTATGGAAAAACTCTTCCTGTGTACTCTCTTTTCCTATAATAAACTGAATATCGTCAATGAGAAGTACATCATTGTTTCTGTATTTCTCACGGAACTTGGTCATTGCGAGTTCACTGCCTGTCTTACCGGATTTCAGAGCGTCGATCAGCTCATTGGTAAACGTCTCGCTTGTAACATAAAGCACCTGTTTGGAAGGATCATTCTCCAGGATGTAGTGGGCGATGGAGTGCATAAGGTGCGTCTTTCCAAGTCCCACGCCTCCGTATATAAAAAGAGGATTGTAGATCTCTCCCGGAGACTCTGCGACTGCAAGAGAGGCAGCGTGCGCAAAGTTGTTGTTGCTTCCTACCACAAAGGTGTCGAATGTGTACTTTGGATTCAGGTTTGCTTTTTCATAGATGGCATTGACTTTGTTTTTACGGAGAATATTATTCTTTTTCTCCTGAATGACAGCGTCATTGTCCGTGACAAAAGCAACTTCATATTCAATGCCTGTCACTTCCGCAATGCAGACTTTAAAAGGAAGAAGATATTTTTCTTCAATATGTTCAAGGCTCGCCCTTAATTTCACAAGAATATAGACTGTATCATCTTTTACTTCATATACAGTCAGAGGGGCGATCCATGTATTATAAGAAATATTGGATGAGCAGTATTCCAGCTTCATCTTGTTTAATATCTGGTCCCAGTTTTGTTCTACAATGTTCATCGAAAGTAACTCCTAATCAATAGAATAGAGATATTTAGGCAAAATATCTCTCCTACATTCTACATCAAAAATTATTGTGAATCAACGGAAAATAATGTGTATAACTTTATCAACAGCTTCAAATGCTGTTAAATTAAGCCCATACAGAGTATGAAAAATAATTATCCACTGCCTGTTATCAGGTTATACAGCAGTTATCAACATAGTTTTGCAGTTATACACATGATGAGGAGAAGGGCTGAGAGATATGCGGACCGGCATTTCTGCAAATTAATATGGAAAACCCCTGATTTTGCTTGACTTCTCACTTTTTTTTCACTATAATAAAGTGCGGTGTCTTCTGAGTGAAAGACAGGTAAAAAAATGTTAATCATTGTGAATACTTTCTTTATAAAGTATATCAGACAAAGGGAGGTGTACAGGGGATGAAGATGACATTTCAGCCGAAAAAGAGATCAAGATCTAAGGTGCATGGATTCAGAGCAAGAATGAGCACAGCAGGCGGAAGAAAAGTATTAGCTGCCAGAAGAGCAAAAGGAAGAAAACAGTTATCAGCTTAGGCCGCAGATTTGTGGCCTTTTCTTCTATTCAATAATAGTTGAGGAACAGGTTGAGAATGAAATTTTCCGAATCTTTAAAGAAGAATAAAGATTTCCAGAATGTCTATAAAAACGGAAGATCCCTTGCAAACAGTTATCTCGTAATGTATATTCTTAAAAATGATCTTGAAAAAAACAGGCTTGGGATCTCAGTCAGCAAAAAAGTCGGAAACAGTGTTGTCAGGCATCATCTGACGAGACTGATCAGAGAAAGCTACAGAATATCGGAAGAACATTTCCAGAGTGGACACGATATAGTTGTAATAGCAAGAACGAGTGCGAAAGATAAAAATTATCATGAGATTGAGAGTGCTCTGATCCACCTCGGAAAACTTCATAAGATATATAATAAGGAACAGATTCATTCATAGAGACGTTCCGGTTAAAGGAAGTGGCGCGATGAAAAGGATTATGTTATGGATGATCCGGTTTTACAGAAAATATTTATCCGGTATGAAAGGATACAGTACATGCAAGTATTATCCCACCTGCTCTCAGTACGGGCTTGAAGCGATTGAAAAGTACGGTGCCTTAAAGGGCGGCTTGCTCACTGTATGGAGAATCCTGCGCTGCAATCCATTTTCAAAAGGCGGATATGATCCGGTACCCTAAGGAGGATAAGAAATGGAAACTTATGGACTTTTAGCTGCTGGAATTTATGACTGGCCGATTATAAAGCAGATATCCTGGCTGCTCGGACAGGTCATGAACGGAATCTATAATATGATGAGTGCGATCGGGATACAGAATATCGGTATCTGTATCATCATTTTCACAGTCATTGTCTATACGATTCTGCTTCCACTTACTATTAAACAGCAGAAATTTTCCAAATTGACGGCAGTAATACAGCCTGAAGTACAGAAAATCCAGAAAAAGTACGCGAACAAACGTGACCAGGTATCTCTTCAGAAGCAGCAGGAAGAGGTCAATATGGTTTATGAGAAGTACGGAGTCAAGATGTCGAGCGGATGTCTCCCATCCTTATTCCAGATTCTCATTCTGTTCGGTCTCTATCCGGTAGTACAGAATATTCCGAGATATGTAACACAGGTAAGAGAAGTGTACATGCCTCTTGTAAATGAACTGCAGTCCATCTCAGGATCACAGGAGATCCTTGAGAAAATAGGAGAAGCAAGCCCGGTTCTTATGAGTCCGAGCGCTTACGACTATTCAAATGCAAATGTAATTGCAG
Organism: Ruminococcus turbiniformis; assembly: GCF_020687545.1. Lineage (GTDB taxonomy): Bacteria > Bacillota > Clostridia > Lachnospirales > Lachnospiraceae > Mediterraneibacter > Mediterraneibacter turbiniformis. The sequence continues at coordinate 37,652 of NZ_JAJEQX010000030.1, forward strand.
AAGTTCTGTATAAGTTTCAGAATTCCACATGGAATACTCTGACCGAACAGATCCCTCAGGTAAAAGAACTTGCTCAGACTACAATAAACCAGGTAGGCGAACTTAACAACTTCCTTGGTATCGATATCGGAGCGCATCCGTGGAATCTTCTGACAGATGCTTTTGCAGCGGCTTCAATCGGCGGAATTATTCTTGCGATTCTGATCCCGGTACTTGCAGGTCTGACACAGTTCATCAGTGTAAAGCTTTCCCAGATGGGGGCATCAGGAGCGGCACTCAACGATAAGGACAATCCGATGGCAAGCTCTATGAAGACGATGACTTATACAATGCCGCTGATTTCAGTTTTCTTCGGTTTCACTCTTCCGGCCGGTCTTGGTCTTTACTGGATTGCCAGTGCGGCGGTGCGAAGCGTACAGCAGCTTGCGGTAAATAAATATCTGAGAACAAAGAGCGTTGAGGCACTGATTGAGGAAAATCAGAAAAAGGCACAGAAGAAGCGCGAGAAAAAAGGAACTCCGGCAAAAGAGATCAATAAGATGGCTACTACAAGTACAAGAAATGTAGGAAACACAACAAAGACCGGAAAAGATAAAACAGATGCCGCGAAGGAAGAAAAAATAAGGAAAGCTCAGGAGCTTGCGCAGAATGCAAGACCCGGAAGTCTTACCTCAAAGGCAAATCTCGTGAGCCGTTATAACAGTGGTCAGAAGACAGAACTTCCTGTGCAGGAAGAAAGCGGAGAAGATAATTCCGAAAAAGGAAAGAAAAAGAAAAAATAGAAAAGTGAAAAATAGATTGTCTGTCCTATTGCAGCCCGTTTTACGGACTGCATATGAGAAAGGAAGGAATGGGTATGAAAGGCAGTATCAGAGTATCAGCAAAGACATTAGACGATGCGATCACTGAGGCATTGATCCAGCTTGGTGTTACAAGTGACAGACTGGAATATGAAGTAATCGAGAAAGGAAGCGCGGGTTTTCTCGGTATTGGAGCAAAGCAGGCTGTCATAGAGGCCTGGAGAAAAGAAGAGAAAAAAGAAGAGATTCTGAAAGAGGCTGAGCCGGTTGTTGAAGAAAAACCGGAGAAGAAGGAAGAAAAAGCCGAAGAGAGAAAGCCTGAAAAAGAGAAGCCGGCCCGCTATGATAAGAAGAAAAAAGAGAAAAAGGATTCCGCAAAGCCGGCAAAGGAGAAGGCTGAGAAAAAGTCTCCGGAGACAGAGGAAGAAGTTCCTGAAAAGGAAAAACAGGTTCTTGCAAAAGTGGAAGATCAGACGATCCAGGCGGTAGAGCAGTTTATAAAAGACACTCTGAAGGCGATGGATATGGAGGTGGAGATTACCACATCTATCGATGAGGACGGCGCTCTCTGTGTTGATATGAAAGGTGAGCATATGGGAATCCTGATCGGAAAGAGAGGGCAGACGCTCGACTCACTTCAGTATCTCGCAAACCGTGTGGCGAACAAGCATCAGGACGGATATGTAAGAGTCAAGCTTGACACTGAGAATTACCGGGAAAGAAGAGAAGAAACTCTGAATCACCTTGCAAAGAATATCGCTCATAAGGTAAAGAGAAACAGAAGACCGGTTATTCTTGAACCGATGAATCCATATGAGAGAAGAATTATCCATTCCGCTCTGCAGTCAGATCCTTATGTGACGACACACAGCGAAGGAGAAGAGCCTTACAGAAAAGTGGTAGTCACATTAAAGAGATAAAGAAAAGGGCAGTCGAAGAGGAATGAATCTCAGACAATGAAGCGAAAGGACGTTTGGCGCTTCACGGATACTTTCGTGAAGACGAAAACGTCCTTTTTAATATCATCTTTAGTATCATCCCGTATGTGAAAACTGTTACAGAGCGGTTTCATCCCGCAGCGGGAGAATGGAGATCAGAATGAAGAGAGAGACGATAGCAGCCATATCTACGGGTATGACAAATTCCGGTATCGGGATTGTGAGAATATCAGGAGAGGAAGCGTTTTCTGTTGCGGACCGTGTTTTCATGGGAAAAGAGAAACTCTCAGATGTGAAAAGCCACACGATTCATTACGGGCATATAAAGGACGGGGAAGACACTGTGGATGAAGTCCTTGTGATGGCCATGCGCGGGCCGCGGACTTTCACCGGGGAAGATACCGTCGAGATTAACTGTCACGGCGGAACGTTTGTGGTGAAGCGGGTGCTGGAGACTGTTCTGAAAAACGGTGCCAGAGCCGCGGAACCGGGAGAATTTACAAAGAGGGCGTTTCTGAACGGTAAGATGGATCTTTCTCAGGCAGAGGCTGTGATCGATGTGATTAATTCGGAAAATGAATACGCTCTGAAAAGTTCTCTGAATCAGTTAAAGGGCAGTGTAAGAAATAAAATAACCGATATCAGAAACCGGATTCTGTACAACACTGCATATATAGAGAGCGCACTCGATGACCCGGAACATATAAGTCTTGAAGGATTCTCATCAGAGCTTGAAAAGACGACTGCCGGGATCAGGAACGAGCTGTCTGAACTGATTCGCTCTGCGGACGATGGACGTATCATAAAAGAGGGGATTAACACCGTGATTCTCGGAAAGCCGAATGCTGGAAAATCATCCCTTCTCAATGTGCTCTCGGGTTATGAGAGAGCGATCGTTACTGATATAGAAGGCACTACGAGAGATATTCTGGAAGAGCAGATCAGTCTGGGAGGCTTAAGCCTGAATGTAATCGATACTGCCGGAATACGCAGGACAGACGACGTCATAGAACGGATCGGAGTGGAGCGGGCCGCTGAGTATGCGGAAAGGGCGGATCTCATCATATATGTGGTAGATGCGTCGAGAAAACTGGACGAAAATGATGAAAAAATATTTTCAATGATATATGATAAGAATACAATTATTCTCCTGAACAAATCAGATCTTGACACTGTAATTTCCGCAGAAGAGATCAAAGAAAGAGCGGGAAATATCCCCGTAATCTCTGTCTCTGCGAAGGAGGAACAGGGAATCCGGGATCTGGAAGAGCAGATTAAGAGTATGTTTTTTAAAGGGGATGTTTCTTTTAATGATCAGGTGTATATCTCCAATGTAAGGCAGAAAAATGCGCTGATCGACGCCAGGGAGAGTATGGAGAAGGTATTGGAAAGTATAGAGAACGGGATGCCGGAAGACTTTTATTCCATTGATCTTATGGATGCATATGAGTCGCTTGGCAGCATCACCGGTGAATCGGTAGGAGAAGATTTGGTAAATGAAATATTCAGCAGATTCTGTATGGGAAAATAAAGATGAGTATGATATCGCGGTAGTGGGAGCCGGACACGCGGGTTGTGAAGCAGCTCTTGCCGCTGCAAGGCTTGGATTTCGGACTGTTATGTTTACAGTCAGTGTGGACAGCATTGCGCTGATGCCGTGCAATCCGAATATCGGCGGAAGCTCGAAGGGACATCTCGTGCGGGAGGTGGACGCTCTTGGCGGCGAGATGGGAAAGGTGATAGACCGGACATTTATTCAGTCGAAGATGCTCAACAAGTCAAAGGGTCCGGCAGTCCACTCGCTCAGAGCACAGGCTGACAAGGCGGATTACAGCAGAGAGATGCGCAGAGTGCTTGAAAACCAGGAAAACCTGGATATCCGTCAGATGGAAGTGACGGATATTCTTGCAGATCACGGAAAGGTAACAGGCGTGCAGACGTATTCCGGCGCCATATACCGCGTAAAAGCCGTCGTACTCTGCACGGGAACCTATCTGAAGGCAAGATGCATCTACGGCGACGTGAGCACGAATACGGGGCCGAACGGACTTCAAAGCGCCAATTATCTGACGGAGAGTCTGAAAGCTCTCGGAATAGAGATGTACAGATTCAAGACAGGGACGCCGGCGAGAATCGACAGGAACTCTGTGGATTTCAGCAAAATGGAGGAACAGAAAGGCGATGAGAGAGTCGTTCCATTCTCTTTCACCACAGATCCGGAAGATGTGCAGATCGATCAGGTATCATGCTGGCTGACGTACACGAACGAGAAGACGCACGAAATCATAAGAGCAAATCTGGACCGGTCTCCGCTTTTCTCAGGTGCGATCGAGGGGACAGGGCCGAGATACTGTCCGTCTATTGAAGATAAGGTTGTGAAATTTCCGGACAGGGACAGACATCAGGTATTTATTGAGCCGGAGGGGCTTCATACAAACGAAATGTATGTGGGAGGAATGTCAAGCTCTCTTCCAGAAGACGTACAGTATGCAATGTACAGAAGTGTGCCCGGGCTGGAGCATGCAAAGATCGTGAGAAATGCGTATGCCATTGAGTACGACTGTATCGATGCGAGGCAGCTTAAAAGCACACTGGAATTTAAAAAGATCGAGGGACTTTTCAGCGGCGGCCAGTTTAACGGAAGTTCGGGATATGAGGAGGCGGCAGCCCAGGGACTGATCGCAGGAATCAATGCCGCGAGAAAACTCCAGGGAAAAGAAGGGATTGTCATAGACCGGTCGCAGGGATATATCGGCGTTCTGATCGATGATCTTGTGACAAAGGAAAGCCACGAGCCTTACCGGATGATGACCTCAAGGGCGGAATACAGGCTGCTTTTGAGACAGGATAACGCTGACTTAAGGCTGACAAAGATCGGTTATGAGATCGGCCTTATAAGCAGAGAAAGGTATGAAAAACTGCTTGAAAAAGAGAAGATGATCGAAGAGGAGATCAGGAGGGCAGAGCATACAAACATCGGAACATCCCCTGAAGTACAGTCGCTTCTTCAGTCGCTTGGAAGTACGCCGCTTACGTCCGGAACAACGCTTGCTGAACTGATCCGGCGTCCGGAGCTTTCTTATGAAAAGCTGGCGCAGATAGATAAAAACCGCGTTGATCTTCCGTATGATGTCATAGAACAGGTTGATATCAATATCAAGTATGACGGATATATCAAACGGCAGATGCGGCAGGTAGAACAGTTCAAAAAGATGGAAAACAGGAAAATTCCGGATGATATCAACTATGATGAGGTGAAGAGCTTGAGAATCGAGGCAAAGCAGAAGCTCAATCAGATCCGGCCCTCATCAATCGGACAGGCTTCGAGAATATCAGGTGTTTCCCCTGCGGATATATCGGTTCTTCTTGTGTATCTGAAATCATAAATACCTGAAAGATAATTGAAAAAACAGAGTAAGCGGAAACTATACTTAGAGGGAGAAAAGCATGGCCGAAGAAAAGTCTTTATTTGAAAAAGAGCTGGAAAATCTGGGGATCACGCTGACGGAGAGACAGAAAGAGCAGTTTGACCGGTATTATGAGATGCTCACAGAGTGGAACAGAGTTATGAATCTTACCGGAATCACAGACTATGATGAAGTGAATTTAAAACATTTCACAGACAGTCTTACAATTGTAAGAATAAAAAATGTGAATGAGATATCCACACTGATCGACGTGGGAACCGGAGCAGGTTTTCCGGGAATACCGATTAAAATTGTCTTTCCTCATATAAAGGTGGTACTTCTCGATTCTCTGAATAAGAGAATACGCTTTTTAAATGCAGTTGCAGAAGAACTGAATCTGGAAAATGTGGAGACCCTTCACGGACGGGCGGAAGATTTTGCCAGAAAGAAAGAGTACAGAGAGCGGTTTGATCTGTGTGTATCCCGGGCTGTTGCAAACTTATCCACACTCAGCGAATATTGTCTTCCGTTTGTGAACAAGGGAGGAAGTTTTGTCTCTTATAAGGGGAGTATTTCCGACGAAGAACTTCATGATTCAAAGAGAGCGGTAGAAATTCTCGGCGGAAAAATCGTAAAGTGTGATAAGTTCATGCTTGGAGATACGGATAACAGAAGGACGCTTCTGGAAATAGAAAAAGTAAAAAACACACCCGGAAAATATCCGAGAAAAGCGGGAGTACCGTCAAAAGAGCCTATCATGTGATGTGTAAGATTTTGCGTAATGTGCGTATCTGTATAAAAAGAGATTTTCTATAATGGGAGAAAAAAGTCCACAAAAGGCCCCGTCAGAGTATAACTCAGACGGGGGTCATTTTTATAATTATAAATAATTACTACTTGAAATAATTACTCTGCTTCGGAAAAGAGTATCTTTATCTGTTCAACAAATTCAGCGGGTTTTTCTACATGCGGAATCTGCTTTGTGTTATCTATTCCCACGATTTCAATGGAAGGAAGATAATTCTGATACTGATTTGCAGACAGTATATTTTCCGGATTCGAATTGCCTGTAATGATAAATATACTGTTGGTAAGTTTGTTGAGACAGAATGTTATATTTGCATTTGTAAATCTGGACTTCAAACACGCATAGAGATATTTGGAATGTGACTTATCCATGTGTGATGCCTCAAAGCATGTCAATATATCCTTTTCATTTACTTCGTTCTGGTTATAGAAGTATTTTGATACAAAACTCTGATGTATTGTCTTTTTGTTTACTTTCATATTGTAGACGAACGTACCAAAAACAGGCATAGACAAAAAGTATTTTACCATCTTTGATCTTTTTGTCGGTGATTTTGCAAGTGATACGAGATTTTGAGGATTTATCATGGCTACCCGGTTTATAATTGTATCATCATTTGCGCAGGCCATAAGAACAAAAGGTGATGAATCACCGGATACGATAACATCTGTCTTTTCCTTGATAATATCCTTTATAAAATCAGTAATCATCTGTACATACAAGAAATTGGTATATGTGAGCAGCGGGTGATCAGAACAGCCGCATCCAAGCAGATCAAGCGTATAAACTGTGTTTGATCTGGAAAGTTCGTCTTCAACACGGTTCCATTCGTGTGACGATGCACAGACATTGAGATTATGGATAAGAAGAAGAGGAGCACCTGTTCCTTTCTTTTTATATGATATTTTTCCAAATCTCCAGTCATAAGAGTTGTATTCAGAGGCATGAAGATAATCATCCGCTGTTGCCAGGTAGGAAAACAGACGATTTACGACATGCATTGTTCCTACTGCAGTTCCGCAAAATATTGATAAAAAAGTAATTTTCCTTTTCCAACTCATATAAGACCACCTGTTTTTAATATTTGTTAAAGTCAGAAAATAGAAAACTATTGTGTCTGACATTACTTATTTTTTATTATACTACATGGACATGGCCAATTCAAGAAACGGTTCAAATCTTTAGCATAGCCTTAAAACTTCAATTACTGAAAGTGGATAACGACACATTTCGGAATTATAAGATGTTGACATGATCTTAGACAGGTACTGACTTTGGCTCGTTTCCAGTAAAAATAAATGTTTCACGTGAAACATTGAAAACTACTTTCACACTGCAGCGGAAAGTGTATCGTAAATATACACTGAAAATAAAAAAAGATTTATATAAAAAAACATGTTTCACGTGAAAGTTAGTGTATAATTATTATTGGCAAAGATAGGAATTCTTCCTAAATAAAAAGGGAAGCAGAGAAAATCCCTACTTCCCAATCATACAGTTTTTCTTTATGATGTTAGTTGCGAAATAAAACACGTA
>NZ_JAJEQX010000031.1 GCF_020687545.1 Ruminococcus turbiniformis
TATAAAGAAAATCGGTATCCTTTGACCGGAATCACGGTATTCAATGCCCAGAATTGCGGTATCCATCAAAGCGGAATCACGGTACTGTGTTTCCGGAATGACGGTTCAGAATCGTCCAGAATACTCATAATGACATTTCCTGTTAAAAGTATTCTTCAAGAAGAATATGCTTGCTATCTTGAAGGTAAAGCTTTTAAGTTTACTAATCAAATTGCCTATGCGTTTACTCCATATTTAGAGAAAGAAATGGATGACTATGACATGCGGAGTTCAATCTTTCTCGATAAATTTGATTAGCAAAAATCATTCCTGCTAATCACATATTTTTATAAGTTCAACTTTTCTCGGAAAATAGAAAACGCCGAAAACCTTGAAAAATCAACGTTTTCGGCGGGATTTTTGGCGTCGCTAAGAGGATTTGAACCTCCGACCTACCGCTTAGGAGTATGGCGTTCGGCTTCGCACAATGTTTACCTGATGACTTCCAATGATTTCTCGTTGTAAATAGCCTCACCCGGCGCCTGGTCAAACTGCCTAAAAATCCGCAGAATGCCGCCTCATAATGGGGTGTCCGCAGGGTCAAATTAGCAAATTATTAGCAGGAAACCAGCGCGGGAGGCCTTATACCATCGGCATTTCACATTTGCTGTTGTAAAAAATGCCGGTACGCTTTGGAGGTCATTATGAGTATCTCGAATGAAAATAAGGCTCCGCAGAACAGAACCTATACAGTGGACGACATAGCCGCTATTCTGGGAATTGGAAAGGCTTCGGCTTACAAGCTGGCAAAGTCAGGAGCATTTAAGATCATCCGCATTGGCAATATGATCCGCATTTCCAGAAAGTCCTTTGAAGATTGGCTTGGGATGGAAGAAGCCGCAGAAACAGAGGAAGAAGCTGCAGAAGAAATAGAATAAGTATTGGAGCTTAAGCAGCCGCAGGCGAAAACCTGCGGCTGCTTAGCGTTCAGAAATTATTTTCCAAATAGATCACTGTGGCTGCCGGTCCTGGCTAAGGTCAGAACCAATACTTCATCTTCAATGCGGTAGATCAGCAGCCAGTCCGGAAGAATATGACATTCCCGATGTCCTACCCAGTTTCCGGTCAGCGCATGATCCTTGTTTTTTTCAGGAAGTTTCTCTCCCATAGCTAGAGCGGCGATGATATCCTTTAGCAGATCGATTTTCAGTCCTCGCTTGACTGCCAGTTTGTAGTCCTTTCTGAACTGCGTAGTGGGCTTGACGATATACTTCGTTTCTGTCATTTTTCAAGGTCGGCAAACAGCTCATCCAGATTGGTATAGCCTTTCACGGACGGGTCTTTTGCAATCCTTTCTGCTTCCAACATGGCGGCAATCGTCTCCTTGTTGGGCTGATTCAGAGAAATGTCAAAGGGTATCCTGCCTTCCCGAAGTGACTGACGGACAAAGATATTGAACGCAGTAGAGATATTCATACCCAGTTCGTTAAACAGCGCATCGGCTTGTGCTTTAAGGTCAGAGTCCATACGGATACTGATATTCGTAGTAGAGCCAGCCATACTATCATCTCCCTTCATGCTGGTAGTTATATTATATTCTACTTGCACGAAGAAAACAATACATAGCACGAAAATTTAACAATTTATTTCCTGCTCATATTGGAGTGAAAGAAAGGAGCCGAATAAATGAAACTGAACGAAGCAGAAATGAGGATGGCGTACCAGATCGAGAGTACAGACCCGAACGCTGTCCTGAATGAAATTTACATGACCTGGCGCCTGTCAAGGAACCAGGCCACCAGGGATACGGCGGAAAGCCTCATGGCGAAGCTGCGCTCCCTGTCAAACAAGGAGTGCATGGATTTGATCCGGGAGGTCCAGGCAAATTACCGTCTGCCGGGAAAGCCCCAGACCATCGGGGAAATGCTGGCGGAGGCCAGGCAGAAGTCCGGAGCGCAGAAGCTGGCCGGACACGATATCATGGCTCTGGAACGGTTTGACCCGGACACCCGGCACATGATCGTCTTTGACGTCCTCTCCCATGACTCCCCCATGGGATGGAAGGGAGAAAAAATGCGCCTGTTCCTGACCGAAGCCGGTTACGGCAAAGCCCTGGAGAACCAGGAGAAGGGATTTATCAAAATCAGGAACCATGCGAAGGTACGCGGGGGCGATCTGCTCTATGACCGGCGCGACCGTGAGCTGTAGGGCTTAAAAAATGTATCAAATGGGGTGGAAAATCCCCTGTTTTCCCTTCTGTGGGCGGCGGTATGAAAGCCGCCCATATTCTTTCCCCTGATGAACAGGGCGGCAGATGACAGAGGGCATTTTCCACGAAAATCAACACTTTTTCAATCCATGAGGAAGGAGGTAAACGGCATGGCGGTTTTCCGTATCGAAAAGACCCGTGATTACACGGTCATGTCAAACCACCATCTGCGGAACACGGCGCTGTCCCTGAAAGCGAAAGGGCTTTTATCCCTCATGCTCTCCCTGCCGGAAGGATGGGACTATACCACAAAGGGTCTTGCCCGTATCTGCAAGGATGGCGTGGACAGTATCTGCGCCGGGGTGCGGGAGCTGGAGGAACAGGGCTATGTGATCCGGGAGCGTGTCCGGAACGCCAACGGGCAGCTTGGGGCGATTGAGTACACCATCCTGGAGCAGCCCCGGCAGCCGGAACCTGAACGGGAAAAACCTGGACGGGAAAATCCAGTTCAGGCAAATCCAGTCTTGGATAACCCTGTCTTGGGAAAACCTGAACAGGGAAACCCCGCACAATTAAATACTAAAGAATCAAGTAACTATGGATCAATAACTGATTTATCAAGTACGGAGTCATCAAATCCTATCCAATCAAATCCCCAACCCCTTATGGGGCAGCCCCCGGCAGGGACAGGGATGGGAACGGATGGGATGGGAGCCAGGGAGGTCTATCGTGAAATCATTCTGGACAACATTGAGTACAGGTATCTGATCCAGGACGACCACATCGACCGGGAGCAGCTGGACGAGATCGCGGAACTGATCGTAGATACGGTATGCTCCGCACGAAAGACAATCCGCATTGCCGGGGACGATTACCCGGCGGAGGTAGTCAAATCCCGCTTTATGAAGCTGGACAGTTCCCATGTGCGGTACGTCATGGACTGTATGCGGGAGAACACCACCTATGTCCGCAACATCAAGAAATATCTGCTGGCCGCCCTGTATAACGCCCCGGCTACCATCGGCAATTATTATTCTTCCCTGGTACAGCACGACATGTACGGGGACGGAAAGCGAGGGAGGGGTTAAATGCAGGAAGAAGTGACAGGCAGGACCGTGACGCTGATCGTCAACGGGGCCAAAATGAGCGAGCAGGTGTTTGAAAAGGCGGTGAAGAAGTTCCTGGAGGAAATCCGGAAAAGCAGGCAGCCGAAAATATACCGGGGCAAGCAGACCCTCAGACAGCTGGCCTCCCAGAACGCCGGGCTTGCCAATATCGAGATCAGCGACAAAAATATCAAAGCCTTTACTCATGTGGCGAAGAAATACCATGTGGATTTTGCCCTGAAGAAGGACACCGCCGCCGAGCAGCCCCGCTACCTGGTCTTTTTCAAGAGCCGGGACGCGGACGCCATCACGGCGGCCTTCCAGGAGTTTGCCGGCTGCAGGATGGGACGGGAGGAAAAGCCCGCCATCCGGGATCGTTTGGAGCAGGCGAAAGAACAGGCGGAGCGGAAACCGGAGCACCGGACACTGGACCGGGAGAAGGTCAAAACCAGGGATCGGAGCGTGCAGCGATGAACATAAAAAAACTGATCCTGACGAACCTCCCCTATCTCCTGTTCGCCTATCCTTTCGACAAACTGGCCCAGGCCTTCCGGCTTGCCCCCGGCGCGGACCTTTCCGCAAAGCTGCTCTCCATCCGGGACGGATTTTCCATGGCTTTTGCCTCCCCGGCGCCGAGCCTGGAGCCGGCGGACCTGCTGATCGGCATTGCCGGGGCGCTGATCCTCCGGCTGGCGGTCTACATGAAGGGAAAGAACGCGAAAAAATACCGCCACGGCATGGAATACGGCAGCGCCCGGTGTGGTGCATAATCTTAACTGTAAGGAAAACTATGTGGACGCAGGAGGTATGCACATGAACGAATATAATAAAATTACAGCCCTTTACTCCCGCCTTTCCGTCGGGGACGAGGACAGAGATGGCGGCGAGAGCAACAGCATTGTAAACCAAAAGGCATTTCTGGAACGGTACGCCCAACAGCAGAGATTAACCAATATCCGGCACTACATTGACGATGACGAAAGCGGCAGGTTCTTTGACCGCTCTGCCTATTCCCGCATGATGGAGGATGTGGAAAACGGAAAAATAGGCGTCTGCATTATGAAAGACCTGACGCGCTGGGGGCGTGATTATCTCCAAGTCGGCAATGCAATGGAGGTATTCAGACGGAACAATGTCCGCTTTATCGCGGTCAATAACGGCATAGACAGCGACAATCCCGATACATTGGAGTTTGCGCCCTTTATCAATATCATGTCGGAGTGGTACGCAAAGGACATCAGCAAGAAAGTAAAAACGGGTATCAGGACCAAGGGTGCAAGCGGCAAACCCATCGCCACCGAAGCCCCATACGGATATATGAAAGACCCGAACAACAAGGATTTTTGGATAATCGACGAGGAAGCCGCCGAAGTGGTACGCTTGATTTTCCGTCTGTTTATCGGCGGGAAGAACAGAAACCAAATTGCCGTATATCTCAAAAACGAGCAAATCCTCACGCCTACGTTCTACCTCAAACAGCACGACAGAGGGACAGCGAAAAGCAGACCGCTGAACGAGGAAAATCGCTATAAATGGAACAAAGCAACCTTAACCAAGATACTCACAAGGCAGGAGTATTGTGGTGATGTTGTCAATTTCAAGACCACAAAGCATTTTCGGGACAAGCGCAACCACTATGTAGATAAAAGCGAATGGCAGATAACCGAGAATGTGCATGAGCCGATTATCGACCGCGCCGACTTTGAAACCGTACAGCGGATTTTGGAAAACGCGCCTGTCAGACGCCCTAACGGGGACGGAGAAATCCACCCTTTGTCGGGCTTGATGTTCTGTAAAGACTGCGGCGCAAAAATGCACATTCGCATAGATTACAGGAACGGCGGCAAGCGTCATGTTGCCTTTTGCAGCGAGTACCACAAGGGCAAAGCCAAAAATCCCAAATGCAATTCCCCGCACATCATAGACGCTGATTTAGTCATGCAGACTATCGCGGATGTTCTGAAAAAAGTTGCAGAATACTCCATAAGCAACCGGGAGGAATTTGAAGCATTAGTCCGAAAAAACCTTGATATGCAGCAGACGGACAAGAGCAAAAAACAGCAGAAGCGTATTCCGCAAATTACAACACGCCTTGAACAGATTGACAAGGTGCTGAATAAACTCTACGAGGATAACGCCCTCGGTGCTATCCCACAAGACCGATACGAGCAAATGTCACAGAAATATTCGGAGGAATACTATACGCTGAAAGCGGAACTTGCAGAACTCAAAGAACAGTTATCCGCGTTTGAGGACGCAGGAGGATGGGCGCATAAGTTTTTGAAGCTGATAGAACGCTACGCCGCCTTTACCGACCTTACCCCCGCCATTCTCAATGAATTTATCAGCAGAATTGAAGTGCATGAGCGCGATAAGAAAAGGGCAAAACAAGCTGTTCAGCATATCGGGATATATTTCAGCTATATCGGCAAGTTTGAAAACGAACTGACACAGCTTGCAGAGCCGACAGAGGAAGAAATCCGGCAAATGCGGGAGAAAATCGAAGAAGCCCAAAAGGAAAAGAGCCGCGCTTATCATCGGAACTACTCAAAGGAATACCGGGCGAAAAACCTTGAAAAACGCCGGGAGTATGAACGCATCAAGGCGCGGGAATATCGGGCAAAGCGAAAGGCGCAAGCCGCTGCGCTGCCCGTATCGTAAAACAGAATAACCGACAGCAGAAAGGGATTTTCCAACTATGGGAAATCCTTTTTTTGCACCCAAAGGAAGGAGTGACCCAATGACAGAAAAGAAAACCACAACCACCGCGCAGAAGCAGCCGGATGGTATCATCACAACACAGCGGAACGGACAGACCATCGTTGCGGAGTTGTTTTTCAATCACAGAAGCGCAGAAACATTCCGCGACAAGCTGCTGAAAGCGATACTTGCCGACTATTCGCATTTTTCTGCGTCTGACGGTCAAGAGCCGTAAAAACGGAATATTTGACGATTGGAACACTCTGGACGAGGAATGTATCGCCAGAGCATTTTCTATTGAAAAAACGCCGTTTTTCCCAAGTCAAGAGCCGAAGAAAACACCCGAAAAATGCCCCTACTGCGTAACAGGGGCGCAGAAAGGAGAGTTTATGAAAACAGGACTGAAAAAGCAGGAAAAGACCACCGATATTTGGTTTGACGAGAAAGACCCCCTTATCCATATCCGCACCCACAACACCGACTTGAAGAACAGGCTGACCGCGTACAGCCGCCGCTTCCCCTCTGTCTGTAAGCTGACCGACAGCGACCCGGAAACGGGCTGTATGGAGTTTGAGATTGCAAAGGGACGCTTCTCTTTCCGTCTGACCGCACCATACAGCGAGGAACGCAGACAGGCGGCAAGCGACTATGCAAAGAAGCATGGTATTTCAGCCGGGAAAAGCAAGCCATGACACAAAGATACAGTAAAATTATTAGGTAAGGACGGTTGATGTCTATGTAAAACGAACAGGAGGATAAAAATTGACTGGAAGCATTTACGGCTATGTGCGTGTCAGCACAAGAGAACAAAACGAGGACAGGCAGCTTATCGCCTTACGCGAGGTAGGCGTTTCAGATAAGAATATCTTTATGGATAAGCAATCCGGCAAAGATTTTGAGCGTCCACAGTACAAAAAGCTGCTTAGAAAAATGAAAAAAGACGACCTGCTCTATATCAAGAGCATAGATCGTCTGGGACGCAACTATGAAGAAATCTTACAGCAATGGCGTATCATCACAAAGGACAAGGGCGTTGACATTGTGGTTTTGGATATGCCCCTGCTTGATACGCGCCGGGGAAAAGACCTTATGGGAACATTTCTCTCGGATATTGTGCTTCAAGTGCTGTCCTTTGTGGCAGAAAACGAGCGCACCAATATCAGACAGCGGCAAACAGAGGGTATCGCGGCAGCAAAGGCGCGGGGTGTGCGCTTTGGGCGACCACCACGCCCCTTGCCGGATAACTTTCATGCTGTTTATCAGAGGTGGCGTGCCGGGAAAATTACCGGCACAGCAGCCGCAAAAGAGTGTGGTATGCCCCTTGCGACCTTTCGCTACCGGGCAGAAATCTACGAAAAAGCCAAATTATTGTAAATAGGCGGTTTTACAGAAAGGTGTACTTTCCTGTAAACCGCCTATTGCTTATAGGTATTTAATATTATACTTCTTCAGACGGCGTTTTTCAAGTCTTGAAATGTAAATATTCGTTTATATCCCGGCTAATTTGTCGATAAAATGCGTTTACAGGAAAGTACACGTTACTAAAGGGAATGGAGATAAATTATTAGATATACTACTGACAGCTTCCAAGAAGCTAAAGAGGTCCCTAGCGCCTACGGGGAATTTGTATCGATAAGGGGTACAAATTCCCACTAAGCGCTCGGGACCCCTTGTAGGAAAATGTCCTAAGTGTGGCAACAATATTGTATTAAAAAAATCGTTTTATGGTTGTTCAAATTATCCTGAATGTAAGTTTACTTTAGCTGAACATTTTAGAAAGAAAAAACTAACCAAAACGAATGTAAAAGAATTACTGGAGGGAAAAGAAACCCTGGTAAAAGGAATCAAAAACAAAGAGAAAAAGCCCTACAATGCCGTTGTAAAAATTGGGGAAAAGGGATATATTGATTTTATATCTTTCTCAAAATAAACATAAAAGCCCTTTAAAGAGGGCTTTTATATATTAATCACAAATCACTTATCACAAATCACTTATCACAAATCACAAGTGATTTGTGATTGTTGATGATAAAATAAGAATAAGAAGAAATAGAAAGAAGTGAGTGATTGTGGGAAATTTAGGCGCACAAAAAGAAAAACGAAATGATACACCAATCAGTGCAAAAAAAGATATAATGGGAGATAAGACGGTTCGTGTTCGTGCTGACTTGCACCATATCATAAAAATCGAAACAGCAAAGAATGGCGGAAACGTAAAAGAAGTTATGGAAATAAGACTTAGAAGCAAACTTAAGAGTGTGTTGATAGTGCATTATCTTAAAATTTTGTATAATAGGAATTGAAGTTAAATTAGATGCTAAAAATTTGTAATTAAGAAGGAGGGATTCGTCATGTTGGTATTCCAAATGCGTAATGTAGATAAAACATCTACTGTTTTGAAACAGACTAAAAACAGTGATTACGCAGATAAATAAATACGTTAGATTAATTCCTACCAGTGACTAATCTTATGACTTTTTAAACAGATAACTAAAATTACAAACAAATCGTTTAACTTCTGTATTTGTTTATAGATGTAATCACTTCAGGAGAGATTACATGAACAAAAATATAAAATATTCTCAAAACTTTTTAACGAGTGAAAAAGTACTCAACCAAATAATAAAACAATTGAATTTAAAAGAAACCGATACCGTTTACGAAATTGGAACAGGTAAAGGGCATTTAACGACGAAACTGGCTAAAATAAGTAAACAGGTAACGTCTATTGAATTAGACAGTCATCTATTCAACTTATCGTCAGAAAAATTAAAACTGAATACTCGTGTCACTTTAATTCACCAAGATATTCTACAGTTTCAATTCCCTAACAAACAGAGGTATAAAATTGTTGGGAATATTCCTTACCATTTAAGCACACAAATTATTAAAAAAGTGGTTTTTGAAAGCCGTGCGTCTGACATCTATCTGATTGTTGAAGAAGGATTCTACAAGCGTACCTTGGATATTCACCGAACACTAGGGTTGCTCTTGCACACTCAAGTCTCGATTCAGCAATTGCTTAAGCTGCCAGCGGAATGCTTTCATCCTAAACCAAAAGTAAACAGTGTCTTAATAAAACTTACCCGCCATACCACAGATGTTCCAGATAAATATTGGAAGCTATATACGTACTTTGTTTCAAAATGGGTCAATCGAGAATATCGTCAACTGTTTACTAAAAATCAGTTTCATCAAGCAATGAAACACGCCAAAGTAAACAATTTAAGTACCATTACTTATGAGCAAGTATTGTCTATTTTTAATAGTTATCTATTATTTAACGGGAGGAAATAATTCTATGAGTCGCTTTTTTAAATTTGGAAAGTTACACTTTTTAATAACGGAGGGAATGGAATGAAAAAACTTGTAACCTTGCTTCTTTCGCTTGCTTTAGTGCTATCTCTTGCAGCTTGTGGCGGAGAAGCGACACCTGACGCATCTGACGATGCCCCCGCTTCTTCTCAAAATGAAGAAAGCACCGAAAACGACAACACCGAAAATCAAATCGTATTTGAGGAAGTTGTTGCCATTGACAACGCAGAGTGTGCGGTAAAAATTACCGAAATCGACCCCGATAATATGTGGGGCTACACTCTGAAAGCACAGCTTGAAAACAAGTCCACAGAGAAAACCTATATGTTCTCTGTCGAGAGTGCTTCCATCAATGGTGTTCAGTGCGATCCAATGTTTGCAAGCGAGGTAGCTGCTGGCAAAAAGGCTAACGAAGAAATCAACTTTAGCACCGATACTCTTGAGGAAAATGGTATTGTTGAATACACAGATATTGAATTGACTTTCAAGGTGTATGATAGCAATGATTGGTCTGCTGACCCTGTTGGAAAGGAAACAATCCATGTCTATCCATACGGAGAAGAAAACGCTGTTGCATTTGTGAGAGAAGCACAGGCTACTGATAATGTGATTATCGATAATGATTATGTTACTGTTATCGTAACAGGCTATGAAGATGATGAGATATGGGGCTATACTGCCAATCTGTTCTTGCTGAACAAGACAGACAAAACGGTAATGTTCAGCGTTGATGACGCATCTGTAAACGGCTTTATGGCAGACCCATTCTATGCAACTTCTGTTTCTGCCGGAAAATGTGCATTTAGTTCTATGGCATGGTCTGATACAACTTTAGAGGAAAACGGAATTACCGAAGTGGAAGAAATCGAAGTCCTGTTTAGAGCATACGATGCTGATGATTTTATGGGCGAAGATTTTGCAAATGAGGTAATTACATTAAATCCGTAACGAGATGAGGTGTGCAACATGAAAACGGCAAAATTAGTAATCGGAATTATCAGCATGGTTTTATTTGTTTTAGTAGCTTTTCAATCTTGCGCTGCCGGATTAGGAAATGCTTTAGCAGATAACGGCGAAGTAAGCGGAACATCAGGAATGTTGCTTGCTTTCTGTATGCTGATTGCAGGCATCGTTGGAGTAGCAACCCGAAAGAGCAAAGGCGGCGGAATTGTTGCCGGAGTATTCTATCTGTTGGGCGGACTGCTGGGAATTGTAAATTACGGTAGCTTCTCTGACCTTGCTATCTGGTCTGTCCTTTGTTTCATTTTCGGAGCTGTCTTTATTTTGGGCTCCTTGAAAATGAAGAAAGCAGATAAAAGTAACACAGACGCGGCAGAATAATATTATTCAAATAACAATAACATAATTCCCCAACAGGGCGACTATTTCCAAACCGAAGTAGCCGCCCTTTTCTTTTACTAAAAATCAAAAAGGAGGGCTACCATGTCGAAGAAAAAACCACCGACCACCATCGAGGAATGTAACGCCGAAATGGAACTGACACAGAAGAAAATCCGGCAGTATGAGAACAGGAACAAAATGCTTGACCGCAAACTTGCCATTGAGAAGCGCAAGGAGCGCAACCACCGTCTTTGTTCGCGGGGCGGCTACCTTGAAAGCCTTGTCCCGGCACTCATTGATATGTCAGAACAGGAAGCCCGCGACTTCCTCTACACCGCGGTTTTCAGCGACAAAGCGCAGGAGTTTTTGAGAAAACGAGCCGGAGAAGCGACACCGAAGAATTACCCTTGCACACAAGGGCGCACTTATACACCCTAACGGGCGTGTGCGCTCTGCCGAGGGCTTTATCTCCGCACCGGGCATTATTGCCTTGTGCAGAGATTGGCGGCTTGCGCCGCGACAGGGAAACCTACACTTTCCCTGCGACAGCTTGCGCTGTCTACCCTTTTGTGTACCCCACGAAAGCGAACACCTTGCTTTGCAAGCTATTCACTTTCATGGGGTTTTGTTGACCGTATCGGGAGGTGATACTATCGCAATCTACCATTGCAGCATTAAGATTGTCAGCCGGGGAAAGGGCAAATCTGCCGTAGCCGCAGCAGCCTACCGCGCCGGAGAGAAGCTGACAAACGAGTGGGACGGACTGACCCACGACTATACAAGAAAAGGCGGCGTTGTTCATTCTGAAATCATGCTGCCGCCCCATGCCCCACCCTCTTTCTCTGACCGTTCTATTCTATGGAACAGCGTGGAGCAAATCGAAAAATCGAATAACTCACAGCTTGCGAGGGAAATCGAAATCGCCCTACCTGTTGAACTTTCAAGAGAGGAACAGACCCGCCTTGTCCGGGAATACTGTTCCTCTCAATTTGTTTCCAAAGGAATGTGCGCCGACTTCAATATCCACGACACAGGCAACGGCAACCCACACGCTCATATCCTTTTGACTATGCGCCCCCTTGATGAAAAAGGCACATGGGCGGCGAAGTCAAAAAAGGAATATGTCCTTGACGAAAATGGGGAGCGCGTAAAGCTGCCAAGCGGCAGATACAAGACGCGCAAGGTTGACCTTATGGACTGGAACAGGCAGGAGAACGCCGACCTATGGCGCAAGGCGTGGGCTGACCTTGCCAACGACTATTTAGAGCGAAGCGGCAGCGCGGAGCGTATCGACCACCGCAGCCATGCAGAGCGTGGTATTGAGGAACTCCCCACCGTCCACATGGGTGTTGCAGCTTCCCAAATGGAGAAGAAAGGCATAGCCACCGACAAGGGAGAAATCAACCGCATGATACAAAAGACCAACCGACTTATGCGGGAAATCCGGGGCTATATCGACAGCTTGAAAGAATGGCTTGCGGAGGTTTTCGCCGCTAAGAAGCAACTGCAAGCTGCCCCGCACTCTCCCGATATTGCCACGCTGCTTACAAGGTATTTGAGCATTGAACGAGAGAAAAGCCGGAAGTATTCACAGGGCTGGCAGCAACAGCATACTGCCGGGGAATTGCAAAAAATCAGCAAGGCGATTGTCTATCTGCAAAGCAAGGGCATTGCTACCCTTGAAGATTTGGACGCTGCCCTTTCCTCTGTTGATGAAGAAGCAAAGCGGCTGAATACAAGCGTTGTTGCCAAGCAGAAGCGCATGAGGACATTGGAAAAGTTTATCGAGCATGGCAGCAACTACAACCGCTTGAAGCCCATTCACGATGAACTGAAAACGCTGAAAAACGGATGGGGCAAAAAGAGAGAAAAATTTGAGCAAGCCCACGAAAGCGACCTCATTATCTGGAACGCCGCCAACCGTTTCCTGCACGCAAATCTGCCGGAGGGTACAAAGTCTTTCAAGGTGTCCGAGTGGCAGAAAGAATTTGACGAACTGAAAGCCCAATCCACAGGCGAATATGAAGAACTGAAAACAAAGCGCAGCGAGGTTAAGGAGTTACAGCAAATCCGAAAGTGCATTGATATTGTAGAGCAAGCCGAGCAGCGCACACAGGAACAGACACACCAAACACCAAGACGCAAAAAGGAGGATATTTCCCTATGACCTACACCAAAGAACAGATTGACCGGGCAAATCAGACCGACCTTGTATCATTCCTGCAAGCCCAGGGCGAACAGCTTGAACGCGCCGGACAGGAGTACCGTTGGAAACGGCACGACAGCTTTACGGTCAGAGAAAACAGATGGTATCGGCACAGCCAGAGCAAAGGCGGCGGTCCGATTGATTTTGTCATGGAGTTTTACGGCAAAAGTTTTCTTGAAGCCGTTGAAATGCTGATAGGCGAACGGGGCGAAGCACCCCCACCCGTCTATCTGCAATTCAGACTACCACCCAAAAGCCCCGACAACCAAACAGCGAGGAACTACCTTACAGCCGCCCGGCGCATTGATGAAGATGTGTCGGGCTTTTTCTTTTCCTGCGGCGATCTCTACGAGGAAGCCGCCCACCATAACGCCGTATTTGTCGGCAGAGATGAAAGCGGCATACCGAGATATGCCCACCAACGGGGAACGGTGGGCAGCTTCCGGCTTGATGTGAAAGGCAGCGACAAGACTTTTAACTTCTGCTACCGGGGCGAGGGCGAAAGGCTTTTTGTCTTTGAAGCCCCCATTGACCTGTTATCTTTCCTCTGCCTGTTCAAAAAGGAATGGCAGAAACAAAGCTATCTGTCATTGGGCGGCGTGAGTGAAAAAGCCCTGCTGCGTTTTCTCTCTGACCGTCCGAATATCAAGACCGTCTATCTCTGCCTTGACAGCGACAAAGCCGGGACAGACGCTTGCAGCCGCCTTAACAGCATTATCCCCCAAGGCTACACCGTCAATCGCCTTGTACCGTTGTTCAAAGACTGGAACGAGGTTTTACAGCGTAAAGAGGAAATTACAGACGGAAAATATCTGCGCGAAGCTGTCTATGGCTTGCGTGAGCCGCAACAGGAAGAAACCGTTGAAATTATCCGCATGAGCGAGGTTGACACACAGACCGTTGAATGGCTATGGGAGCCGTATATCCCTTTTGGAAAGGTAACAATCGTACAGGGCAACCCCGGCGAGGGAAAAACCACCCTTGCCCTGCGCCTTTGCGCCGCCTGTACCAACCGCAAGCCCTTTCCGGCTATGGCAGAGCATGAGCCTTTTAATGTTATCTATCAGACCGCAGAGGACGGTTTGGGCGATACCGTCAAGCCGCGCCTTATGGAAGCGGACGCAGACCTTGACCGGGTACTTGTCATTGACGAGGGCAAACAGGAATTGTCCTTATCCGATGAACGCATAGAAAGGGCAATCCGGCAGACCGGGGCGCGTCTTATAATCCTTGACCCCATACAGGCGTATGTAGGCGAAAAAACGGATATGAACAAGGCAAACGAAATACGCCCTATCTTTCGCCGCCTTGCCGAAGTTGCAGAGCGTACCGGGTGTGCCGTTGTGCTTATCGGGCACTTGAACAAAGCTGCCGGAGGTCAGAGCGCATACCGGGGATTAGGCTCTATCGACTTCCGAGCCGCCGCTCGTAGTGTGCTGCTCATAGGGCGCGTGAAACGAGAGCCGAATGTGCGCGTTATCATTCACGACAAATCTTCCCTTGCACCGGAGGGTAAGCCTATGGCGTTTTCGTTGGGCGCGGAAAGCGGCTTTTCATGGATAGGCGAATATGACATTACCGCTGATGAACTGCTGTCCGGCACAGGCGGCAACACCGAAACCAAGACCGAGCAAGCGGAAAGGTTGATACTCGATTTACTTGCAGACGGTAAGGAAATGGCAAGCGAGGATATTGTCAAGGCGGCAGCCGAAGCCGGAATATCCGAAAGAACGGTACAAAATGCCAAGCGCAGCATGGGCGGCATATTGGGCGCAAGGCGCGTTGGAAGTCAATGGTACAACTTCATCAAGAAGAAGCAGCCGCCCGAAACTGCAAAATGAAAGTGCAAAACGCAGAGCCTTTGCACCTTGCACTTTCGCACTTTCACTTTATCAACTCGCCCCATGTTGACCGCATGGGGCTTTTCTCTTGAAAAAATCCTGTTTTGCGTCAATAAATTGCGAAAAGCACTTGACAAAACGCTTCATGGGGAACGGCAGCCGATATCGCCCCTTTCGTAGATAAGGATTTTTTCAACAACATCCCTATGACGCAGACGGAGCGGATCACCATGTCGAGCCGCCCGAAGCAGCCGAAGTACGCCAGGAATAAAAACATTTTAGTCATCGGCGGCTCAGGGAGCGGAAAAACAAGGTTCTTCTGCAAGCCTTCCCTGCTCCAGGCACATTCCTCCTATGTCTGTACCGATCCGAAGGGCACCCTCCTGCCGGAGGTCGGCTCCTTCCTGGAGCGTAAGAAATACCGGATCAAGTGCCTCAATCTCATTAACTTCAAGAAGTCCATGAGATATAACCCGCTGGCGTACATCCGTTCCGAGAAGGATATCCTAAAGCTGGTAAACGCACTGATCCTGAACACAAAGGGGGAAGGGGAAAAATCCTCCGAAGATTTCTGGGTCAAAGCCGAGCGGCTGTACTATTCGGCCCTGATCGGCTACATCTGGTACGAGGCGCCGGAGGAAGAACGCAACTTCATTACCCTTCTGGACCTGATCAACGCCAGTGAAGCCAGGGAGGATGACGAGACCTATCAAAGCCCGGTGGATATCCTGTTCCAGCAGCTGGAGGAAAAGGAACCGGACCACTTCGCCGTGAAGCAGTACCGCAAATTTAAGATGGCGGCCGGCAAAACTCTGAAATCCATATTGATTTCCTGCGGGGCCAGATTAGCCCCCTTTGACATAAAAGAGCTCCGGGACCTGATGGAGACGGACGAACTGGAGCTTGACACCCTGGGCGACAGCAAGACGGCGCTGTTCGTTATCATTTCCGATACGGACAGCACCTTCAACTTTGTGGCCGCCCTGATGTATTCACAATTATTCAACCTTCTCTGCGACAAGGCCGATGACTTCTACGGCGGGCGGCTGCCTGTCCATGTCCGGCTCATCCTGGATGAGTTCGCGAACATCGGCCAGATACCGAACTTCGATAAGCTGATCGCCACCATCCGGAGCCGTGAAATATCGGCTTCGATTATTTTACAGTCGCAGAGCCAGTTAAAGACCATCTACAAGGACGCGGCGGATACCATTGTGGGTAACTGCGACAGCACCTTGTTTTTGGGAGGCAAGGAGAAGTCCACGCTCAAAGAAATATCCGAGCTTCTGGGAAAGGAGACCATTGACTCCTATAACCAGTCCGAAAACCGGGGCGCCCAGACTTCCCACGGCCTTACATATCAAAAATTGGGAAAGGAGCTGATGACACAGGACGAATTGGCAGTAATGGACGGGGGCAAGTGTATCTTCATGCTGCGGGGCGTGCGCCCGTTCCTATCGGAGAAGTACGACCTGACAAAGCACCCGAATTACCGGTACACTGCCGACGCCGACCCTAAAAATGTCTTTGACATGGAACGGTACATGAAGAAGCAGCGCGCTGTGGTAAAGCCCACGGACAGCTTCGATGTGTACGAGATTGATGTAACGGAATAGCTCAAATACATTTTTAGGAGGATATGATTTATGGAATTTTTCAACAGCGCAGTTGACGTTTTGCAGACCCTTGTGATTGCCCTGGGCGCAGGCCTTGGTATCTGGGGCGTGGTAAATCTTCTGGAAGGTTACGGCCAGGACAACCCTGCCAGTAATGCTCATGTACGGTAAAGTATCACAAGAAAATTATGTCGAATTGACAGCCGCCTCCGCTATACCGAATAAGGAAATAAAGAGTCCTCAAATTTTGCGCTACTAAATGAAGACGAGCGGAAGTAATCTCCCGCTCGTCAGTAAACTTAACTATGCCATATCAATCCCGCTTCTTTCCCGCCACCGGCACTAAGAACAGCGCGGGCAACAGCAGGAAAGCGGTACAGACCAGCCCCCAGGGTATGGACACCTGCTGGGCTACCAGCCCCACAATAGGCCCGCCGATGATCTGCCCGAAAGAGTCCAGCTGTCCGCTGGTGGAAAAGACTGTGGCGCGCATTTTCTCATCCACATGGTCTTGCATCCAGGCGGCCAGCACAGGCTCCTTGATGGTGCGCATAAGCCCCGCCAGCAGGAACACCAACAACATGAACCAAAAGCTCCGCCCCACCGCGAAGAGAACCAGGCACAGGATATACCCGGCGCTGGTGGACATGACCACACTGGTTCGGCTGACAGTCCCTTTTTTCTCCATGCGGGCGATGAGCAACTGAGAAGCCAGAATACCTAAGCCGTTGCCGATAAGACTGATAACACCGAACCAAGTGACGCTGTTCAGCGGCCCGATAACGGGTATTACCGTGTCATCCAGAAAATGAGCGGTGGAGAGCCGGTCAAAGCCTTCACTGGCAAGTCCCCCGCATAGTGTGATTGCTAAGAGCGCCAGCAACACAGGTGCGCCTTTCACAAAGCCCAGGTTGAGCTTGAACAGGCAGACAAAGTCTTTAAGCAAGCCCTGCCGTTCCTCAATAGCAGGGGAGAAGTTGGTTTCTGGCATGATGCGAACCATCACCAGCCCCAACAACAAGCACAAACTGCCCCCCAAGATGACAGGCATTTGCAGGTTTATGTTTCCCAGCAGTGTGCCCAGCACCACGCCCAGAACGCCGCCGATTTGCCCCATTTGACTGCCCCGCAGGAACACCTTGTCTATGGGTTTGTCCTCTTCCTCCGAGGCAATCCACGCCTCCAGAGCGCCGGTGATGAAGGTATCACCGCAACCCCAGACAACCTGGGCCAGCAGAACCGGCGCGAACCACGGCAGCGCACCCTCCATCAGAAAGCCCAGGCCGTAGAGGAACATTCCAATCAGCACCGAGCGCCGACGGCTATACAAATCCGCCACCACACCGGTGGGCATCTCGAACAGAAAGCAGGAGGTCTCCTGAACCGTCCCTACCAGGACAAGCTGGAAAGCATCCAGCTGCACCACCTCCAGGTGGTACACGATGGAAAGCACTGTGGACATAGAAACCGCCAGGGAACAGACAAATCGGAACAGCAGGTAGACAGAATATGCCTTTGAATTTTTAGCAAACATGAAGTTACATTCTCCTTTCAAATCTCATTTTATATGACTTTTGCAAGCTGTTAAGCTAACTTGTGGAACATATGCCGAACCTTATCTATACGGCTATTCGGGCGGCGGGGCTGGATGACCGGCTGACCGACAGCGGCCTGATATCCTTTCAGCTCTGTAAGGCATACGCTCCGCCCGTTGGTGTAAAAGGCCAGATCAGTACGGTATGCCTGTATACAGCGGGCGGGAATCTCGCCAGTAAAGACAACTTCATCCTTTTTTACCTGGGCCGTTTCGATGGTGGCACAGTATTTCGGTGCATCATGATAAGCCCTGGAAAGGTATTCCTGGGGCGCATAGAGGATGAAGGAGAGATAAGGTTCCAGCAGCTGCGTCCCCGATTCCTTCAATGCCTGTTCCAATACAATCGGGGCCAATGAGCGGAAGTCCGCCGGCGTGCTGACCGGACTGTAATAAAGCCCGTATTCAAAGCAAATCTTACAGTCCGTTACGTTCCAGCCGAACAAGCCCTGCTCCAGCCCGTAACGGATACCATCCCTGACAGCGTTTTGAAAACTCTGGTTCAAGTATCCCAGCGAAACCCGGCTCTCGTATTGTACACCGGAGCCAAGCGAGAGTGGTGTAACAGACAGTCCTATGGATGCCCAAAACGGGTTGGGCGGCACCTCGATATGGATGGTGTGGCTGGCTGCTTTGAGCGGCCGCTCCATATAAATGACGGAGGGTTCCTTTACCACTGTTTCAAGCTTGTATTTTTCCGACAGCAAAGCGGAAACAACCTCCAACTGCACCCGGCCCAAAAAAGAAAGAATGATCTCATGGGTGATGGAATCCACTTCGCAACGCAAAAGCGGGTCAGTATCCGCAAGTTGCGTAAGAGCGTCCAGCAGCCGTTCTCTTTGCGCTGCCGTTTTCGGCGCAATCGTCGTCCGCAGCATGGGGAGGGGGTCCTCGCGCCACCTTTTACGAGGGAGCCGGGTTTGGTCCCCTAATACATCGTTTAACCTCACGCTGTCGCTGGGAAGGATAACAATTTCACCCTGATAAGCGGTGTCTGTCCGAACAATTTCCCCTTTGGATGGAATACGCATCTCTGTGATTTTCAGCTTTTCTCTCCCGGCCAGGGCCACCGTATCCCGCAGGCGCAGCGTTCCGCTGTATAACCGTAGATAGACACGCCGCTGGCCGCAATCGGTGTACTCAACCTTGAAAACGCTGCCGCATAGGGCGGCGCCCCCCTGTTCCCCAATCGGTTGGAACAGCCCTGTCACCGCATCCATCAACGGTTGAATGCCAAGGCCCTTTTTGGCGCTGCCATAATAGACCGGGAACAGGGAGGCGTCTTGAACCCGCTGCTGTTCCTCCCGCGCAAGTTTTTCCCGGCTGATTGGTTCTCCTGCGATATACTTTTCCAATAATTCATCGTTATTTTCGATGACCGCATCCCATGCTTCTATGTCGGTATTTTCCTCCAGGACTATTTCCGGGGACAGCGACACCGTCTGCTTGATGATAATATCGGCGGAGAGCTTATCCCGAACAGACTGAACCACGCTCTGCAAATCAACGCCAGCCTGGTCGATCTTGTTGATAAAGATAACGGTGGGAATGTTCATTTTCCGCAGGGCATGGAACAGAATACGGGTCTGGGCCTGCACGCCATCTTTAGCGGAGATCACCAAGATGGCCCCATCTAAAACAGCCAAAGAGCGGTACACCTCCGCCAAAAAATCCATGTGGCCGGGCGTATCCACAATGTTAACTTTACATCTGTGCCACTGGAAGGAAGTGACTGCCGCTTGAATGGTAATCCCACGCTGCCGCTCCAAAAACATGGTGTCCGTCCTCGTTGTCCCTTTTTCGACGCTCCCCGGTTCTGAAATGGCTCCGCTGGCATATAGCAGGCTCTCCGTCAAGGTCGTCTTTCCAGCGTCTACATGGGCAAGAATTCCAATATTGATTATTTTCATGTGATTGTCCTCCCTTTACAGCCCCAAAGGGCATAAAAATCCCCAGCAGTAAAATACTTTTACCACTGGGGATTATAAGTTGCGGACATACACATATACAGCATACACCTGTTTGTGATTGCTGTTTTTGGGGATATGTCAAAATTGATAAGGCAAAAGTATTCTTAAATTGGGTACAAAAAACTAAGCCCCTACAAAAGGAGCTATCATAATCCTTTGTTCCCACTATTTGATTATAGTTTTATTTAAGAATACCTTGCCGCATATTTTTTACTCCTTTTCTGGATTAAATCATTGTATCACATCAGTTTTAATCATTGTATCACATCAGTTTTAGGAAAGCAAGTACCTAAAAGAAATTTTTCTTCCCCTTATATGTAACAATCATACCGGCTTCCTAGCGTTCAGAATGTTTTCTGCTGTCTGCTGTGGTGTTTGGTTGGAATTGTCCAACCAAAAGCCGATCCGTGGTGTTGTCTGCATTTTACTAAATACAAATTCAATGTATACAGAAAGATATAAGGAGTGGGAGGGATTCCGCCGTAGTTGGCATTGTAGGAAAATCCAAAAGTTTAGATTTTCCCACAATGCTTATCTTTTGGTCTTTGGTTCGGAATAGTGTAGTGCTGGCGGTCTATCTCTTGTTTTCGGTTGCTTGCTTCCTTACCGTACATGAGCATTCTCTTGCGGCTGCTCTTGCCCGATTGCCGGAACAGACGCAGGAAGAAATCTTTTTGTACTACTTTCAGCACTTGACGCAGAAAGAAATCGGAGAACAAAGCGGCTGGACACGCAGCACAATCGGGCGGCATATACGGCTTGCCTTGAAGCGGCTGAAAGAGGAAATGGAGGTGCTGTCCCATGAGTAACCGACTTCTCCCCTATGACACTATCATAAAGGCACATGAGGGCGACCCCATAGCGATACAAGCCGTCCTTGACCGATACGCTGGATATATCCGCTACTTCTCTAAGATGAACGGCTATTACAACTCTGATATGGAGGACTACATCAGAACAAAGCTGATTGAAAGCCTGTTCAAGTTCCGGCTTGACCGATAACATAGAAACTGAATATCCCGCCGCCCCGCAGCGGCACATGAAGCAGTAAATCCGAAAAAGATTTGCTGCTTTTTTTGCGCTCATTTTTGGCAAATTTCCAAAAGTTCCGTATTAGATAGTGAAACCAAAAAAGGCTGCCGTTTTTTTTAGACAGCGGGCAAAACGCAGCTTCCGAAACGCCTTATTGTCGGGAAAGACCGAGCCGCCGGAAAAGTTCTTGCCGGAAAGTCCGTCATTTTTGCTTTTTGCGGTGTTGTAGGGAGTAAGAGGAAGAACGCCAGCCCGCAGCCTTTTATGAAAAAGCTGGTTATAGATTTTCTGAAAAAGTGGCAGTAGGAAGTGAACGGCAGTCCGGCAGTTTCTTAGAGCAAGTTTCTACCACGGTGCCAAAATCCGCAATTCTGCGGTTTTGCCACTCGCGGGAAACTTGTTGGGGAGTGCCTTCCCCAAACCCTGCTATGCGGCTTACGCCGCAAAAATATTTCTGTCCGGCAGACAGGAAATGCCCCGAAAATAGCTAACAGACCAGCCCATTTTTTGTGATAAGTGAAAGGAGGTTTACAGCCCATGCCGAAGCGATACAACACCCCCCACCGCAGCCATGTTGTGAAAACCCGGCTGACCGATGAAGAATACGCCGACTTCACAGAACGGCTTGCGCCCTATGGTATCAGTCAGTCCGAATTTCTCCGGCAGGCCATCCGGCGCACTACCATACGCCCCGTACTCCATGTGTCGTCAGTCAATGACGAGCTGCTCTCCGCTGTCGGGAAGCTCACAGCCGAGTACGGCAGGATTGGCGGCAATCTCAACCAGATTGCCCGCACCCTCAACGAGTGGCATAGCCCCTACCCGGCTATGGCAAAGGAATTGCGGGAAGCGGCCGCCGACCTTGCCGCCCTCAAGTATGAAGTCCTAAAGAAAGTAGGTGACGCCGTTGGCAACACTCAAGCATTTAGGCTCTAAGAACGCCGACTACGGAGCCGCCGAACAATACCTGCTCTTTGAGCATGACGAATTTACTATGAAGCCCGTCCTTGATGAAAACGGCAGGCTTATCCCCCGTGAGGATTATCGCTTGTCCACGCTGAACTGCGGCGGCGAGGATTTTGCCGTTGCGTGTATGCGCTCCAATCTCCGCTATGAGAAAAATCAGCGGCGGGAGGATGTGAAAAGCCACCACTATATCATCAGCTTTGACCCACGGGACGGGCCGGACAACGGCCTGACCGTAGACCGGGCGCAGGCGTTGGGGGAGCAATTCTGTAAAGAGCATTTCCCCGGCCATCAGGCCCTTGTCTGCACCCACCCGGACGGGCATAACCACAGCGGCAACATCCATGTGCATATCGTCATTAACAGCCTGCGGATAGAGGAAGTGCCGTTCCTGCCCTACATGGACAGGCCAGCGGACACGAAAGCCGGGTGCAAGCACCGCTGCACCGACGCAGCCCTACGCTACTTCAAGTCCGAGGTCATGGAGATGTGCCACCGGGAAGGACTTTACCAAATCGACCTCTTGAACGGCAGCAAGAACCGTGTCACAGACCGGGAATATTGGGCGCAGAAAAAGGGACAGGCCGCACTGGACAAGCAGAACGCCCCCATGATTGCAGGCGGTATCACGCCCCGGCAGACCAAGTTTGAAACGAACAAGGAGAAGCTGCGGCAGACCCTACGGAAAGCCCTTGCCACCGCTGCCAGCTTTGACGAGTTTTCCTCTCTGCTGTTGCGGGAGGGTGTGACCGTCAAGGAGAGCCGGGGGCGGCTGTCCTACCTCACGCCAGACAGGACGAAGCCTATCACCGCCCGGAAGCTGGGCGGCGACTTTGACCGCACCGCCGTCCTTGCCGTTTTGGAGCAGAACGCCCAGAGGGGCGTAACGGTTCGCTACACCCCGCAGCACCAAGCCGCCAGAGCCGCCGAACAGACCGCAGCCATACCCGAATACCTACACGCCGGGAAAGGCCGCTTACAGGGCGAAAAGACAGGGAAAATCGACCCCAGACAGGACAGTGTGCAGCGGCTTGTGGACATTGAGCAGAAGATGGCCGAGGGCAAGGGCAAAGGCTATGAACGATGGGCGAAGATACACAATCTGAAACAGGCCGCCAAGACCCTGACCATCTACCAACAGTACGGCTTTTCTTCCCCGGAACAGCTTGAAGCCGCCGTTGCTACCGCCTATCAGGAAATGCGCCAGACCAGCGGCGAACTGAAAGCACTGGAAACGAAGCTGCAAGGGAAAAGGGAGTTGCGGCAACAGGTACTTGCCTATGCCAAGACCAAGCCCATCCGCGAGGGGCTGAAAGCGCAGAAATCCGAGAAAGCCCGCGCCGCATACCGCCAGGCAAACGAGAGCGATTTTATCATAGCCGAAGCCGCCGCCCGGTATTTCAAGGCACAGGGGCTTACCAAGCTGCCCGGCCGAAAAGCGTTGCAGGCCGAGATCGAGCAGCTTATCTCCGAGAAAGACGGCCTGTACAACACCTATCACGAACAGAAGCAGCGGTTCAGGGAGTTGCAGACCGTCAAGCGGAACATCGACCAGATTTTGCGCCGGGAAGAGCCGCACCGCAGAAAGGAGCAGAGCCATGAACGATAAGCCGTCCCGCATGGACTACCGCCAGCACCAGGCAGCCCGCCGCCTTGTGCATGAGTGCTGTAACTACGACGAGGGGAACTGCCTGCTGTTAGACGACGGGGAGCCTTGCGTGTGCGTCCAGAGCATTTCCTATTCCCTCATGTGCCGCTGGTTCCGTGTGGCTGTCCTGCCCCTTGACGGGGAGCTGGCCGCAGCCCTCTTGTACCGGGGGAGCCGGAAACGCTGCGCGGTCTGCGGGGCGGCCTTTGTCCCCAAATCCAACCGGGGGAAATACTGCCCCGGCTGCGCCGGGTGCATGAAGAAACGCAAAGCCGCCGAGAGAAAGCGGAAACAAAGGCAGAAATGTCACGCTTTAGAGCCTTTCAAACCCGCATAAATCAAGGCTTTTTTCGTGGGTGTCAAAGGGTATGCGATACATTTATCCTTTCCCCCCGGAAATGCCGTCCTAATGCGTGACAAAGCCCAAAAACGACACAACACAGAGGGAGGTGATACTATCGCTGATTATATCAGGGCAGACACCACGCTGCCCGCCTATCTTCCATACCCCCGTTTCCTGCTGAAAATGGAGATTTCACAGACCGCCAAGCTGCTGTATGCGCTTTTATTAGACCGCTCCACCCTGTCACAGAAGAACGGCTGGCAGGACGGCGAGGGCAGGATATTCATTGTCTACCCCGTTGCGGAGATAGCGGAAATGCTGGACAAGGGTTGTACCGCCATCAAGGGAGCCTTGAAAGAACTGGACGCAGCCGGGCTTTTAGAACGGGAACGGCGGGGCTTCTCCGCACCCAATCGGCTTTATGTGAAAGTGCCGCCTGTCCCAGTGGTACGGTTTTCCGACCAACTGATGGCCGGAAAAGCGACCCTCATACAGTCGGAAAAGCGACCTTATGACGGTCGGAAAACCGACCCTATGATGGTCGGAAAACCGACCCCTAACAAAACTAATATAAACAACTTAATAGAGAACCAAACAATGAGAGCGAGTGGGGAGCCGCCCACAGCTTATGGCCGATATGAGAATATTTTTCTGTCAAAGGACGAATATGACGAGTTACAGGCAGAATACCCGGACAGGCTGGAACGGCTGATTGAGGAAATGAGCCATTACCTTGCCGCCAGCGGGAAAGCCTACCAGAATTATGCCGCCGCCTTGCACAGATGGGCGGCCAATGACAAAAAGGGAGCCGTAAAACAGGGCATCCCCGACTATACCTGTATGGAGGGAGAAAGCTTATGACAAGTGAAATCAAAGATATTTTGGAGAACATGACAACCGCCGCCCCGGAGATGGAGGACTATATCGGCGAGGACGGACTGCTTTACTGCGGAAAGTGCCATACGCCGAAAGAAGCCTACTTCCCGGAGGGTAAGGAGCTGTTTGGCCGTGACCGCCACCCGGCAGAGTGCGACTGCCAGAGAGCCGCCCGTGAGCAGCGGCAGGCCGCCGAGGAACACCGCCGCCATGTGGAAGCCGTGGAAAATCTGAAACAGAGGGCTTTTGCCGACTCAGCCATGCAGCAATGGACATTCGAGAACGACAACGGCAGAAACCCGCAGACCGGGATTGCCCGGCGGTATGCGGAGCATTGGGAAGAAATGCAGGCCGAAAACATCGGCTGCCTGTTCTGGGGGAACGTCGGCAACGGGAAAAGCTACCTT
The DNA here is from genome assembly GCF_020687545.1 of Ruminococcus turbiniformis. Classification (GTDB taxonomy): domain Bacteria; phylum Bacillota; class Clostridia; order Lachnospirales; family Lachnospiraceae; genus Mediterraneibacter; species Mediterraneibacter turbiniformis. The sequence continues at coordinate 25,150 of NZ_JAJEQX010000031.1, forward strand.
GCGGGCTGTATCGCAAACGCCCTCATGGAGAAAGAAGTCCCCGTATATATGACGAACTTCGCCGTTATCCTGGGCGACCTCTCTCCCGGCTTTACAGGCCGGAATGAGTATATTTCCCGCCTTTGCCGCTATCCGCTGCTTATCATTGACGACTTCGGCATGGAGCGTGGCACCGACTATGGACTGGAACAGGTATTCCATGTGATTGATACCCGATACCGCAGCAACAAGCCGCTGATCGCCACCACCAACCGCCCGCTGGACGAGTTGAAAAAGCCGACAGACACGGCCCATTCCCGGATTTATGACCGACTGCTGTCCATGTGCGTCCCGATACGCTTTACTGGCGTCAACTTCCGGCAGGAAACCGCAAAGCGGAAAATGGAAACCATGAAGAAACTGCTGGCTGAATGAAAGGAGTATTGCCTATGGAGAATATCAAGCAGCACGACCACCGTACCACCCGCCGCCCCGACTGCGTGACGGAAATCCGCATGGGGAATACCGTTCTTGTCGTGTCCGGCTTTTTCAAGAAAGACACCACCAGCACCGCCGCCGACAAGATGGCGAGGGTACTGGAAGCGGAAGCCGCTGCTACACAAAAAAAGGCGATTTGACAAGCTGTAAAGAAGCAGATTTATCACTTTTACCGCTGTACAGCCGCCCCTGTTCCGTGGTACAATGAAACCACGGAATAGTGGGGCTGGCTGTCGGAAACGGAGGATTTTATGTTAAGACAAGCCACCCAAAACCTCATTACCGCCCTTTATCCGAGATTGTCCCATGAGGACGAATTGCAAGGCGAGAGCAATTCCATTTCCAACCAGAAACGGATTTTGGAAGCCTACGCCAAGCAGAACGGCTTTACCAATCTGCGCTGGTACACCGACGACGGCTACTCAGGTGCGAACTTCCAGCGGCCCGGATTTCAAGCCATGCTTGCAGACATTGAAGCCGGGAAAGTCGGCACCGTCATAGTCAAGGACATGAGCAGGCTGGGGCGTAATTACTTGCAGGTGGGATTTTACACGGAAATGCTGTTCCCTCAAAAGGGCGTGCGTTTTATCGCTGTCAATGACAACGTGGACAGCGCAAACGGCGGCATGGACAATGATTTTACCCCTCTGCGGAACTTATTTAACGAATGGCTGGTGAGAGATACGAGCAAGAAAATCAAGGCAGTAAAGAAAGCAAAAGGCATGAGCGGCAAGCCTGTAACCAGCAAGCCAGTCTATGGCTATCTCATGGACAAGGACGAGAACTATATCGTTGACGAGGAAGCCGCCCCGGTTGTCCGGCAGATTTACCAGCTTTGCCTTGCGGGAAATGGCCCGACCAAGATTGCCCGTATGCTGACGGAGCAGCAAATCCCCACGCCGGGGACGCTGGAATACCGCAGGACGGGCAGCACCCGACGCTACCACCCCGGCTATGAGTGCAAGTGGGCGACAAACACCGTCGTCCATCTGCTGGAAAACCGGGAGTACACTGGCTGTCTGGTAAACTTCAAGACGGAGAAGCCCTCTTACAAGGTCAAGCACAGCGTTGAGAACCCCATCGAGAAGCAGGCTATCTTCCCAAATCACCATGAGCCGATTATCGACACGGAAACATGGGAGCGTGTGCAGGAGTTACGCAAGCAGCGAAAACGCCCGAACCGCTATGATGAAGTGGGGCTGTTCTCTGGTATGCTGTTCTGCGCCGACTGCGGCCATGTGCTGTATCAGCAGCGGTATCAGAACAAGAACCGCAAGCAGGACTGTTATATCTGCGGCAGCTACAAGAAGCGTACCCGTGACTGTACGGCACACTTTATCCGCACCGACCTTTTGACGGCGGGCGTGCTTTCCAATCTCCGGCAAGTGACGGAATACGCCGCCAGGCATGAGAGCCGCTTTGTAAAGCTGCTCATCCAGCAGAACGAAATCGGCGGCAAGAGAAAGACCGCCGCAGCCACGAAGCAGCTTGAACAGGCCCAGACACGCATTGCCGAAGTGAACCGCATTATCAAGCGGCTGTATGAGGACAATGTAAGCGGCAAAATCAGCGACGAGCGTTTCATGGAGCTGTCGGCGGACTATGAGCAGGAGCAGCGGGAACTGAAAGACCGGGCTGCCGCTTTGCAGGAGGAACTTTCCAAGTCGCAGGCCGCCACCGTCAACGCCGAGAAATTCATGGGGATTGTGAGAAAGCACCTTGCTTTTGAAGAATTGACCCCCACCCTCTTGCGGGAAATGATTGAGAAAATCGTCGTGCATGAGTGCAGCTATGACGAGAACGGCACCCGCAGGCAGGACATTGAGATTTATTACAGCTTTGTCGGCAAGATAGACTTGCCGGAAGCCTAACGCCTGACCTATCCGACACAGCCCTAAGTGCCGGATAGGAACGGCAAAATTTTTTACACTTCTATTACTTCTTTATCGCACATTAGCAAAGAGCCAGGGTATGAAACAGCTTATGGCGGGCGGCGGCGTTGCCCTGATCGGCATGACCCTTGTTCCTCTGCTAGCCGGGCTTTTCGGTTAAGCGCGGGGCGTGATCGCTTATGGGCGGCATACTCGACAAACTCGATGAATGGCTGCGCGGGCTGCTCACCGAGGGGATTACGGGAAACCTGTCGGGCATGTTCGATACGGTGAATACCAAAGTAGGCGAGATCGCCGGAGAAGTGGGACAGACGCCGCAGGCATGGAACAGCGGCGTCTTTTCCATGATCCGAAACCTCTCCGAAACGGTGATCGTCCCGATTGCCGGGGTTATCCTTACTTTTGTGATGTGCTATGAGCTGATCCAGCTTGTGGCAGAGAAAAACAACATGCACGACGTGGATACCTGGATGTTCTTCAAATGGATATTCAAGACCTTCTGCGCGGTGCTGATCGTAACCAATACATGGAATATCGTCATGGCGGTCTTTGATGTGGGCCAGAGCGTCGTCAACCAGAGCGCGGGCGTCATCATCGGGGAGACCGCCATTGACATTGACAGCGTTATCACGGATATGGAGGCGCAGCTGGAGGCACTTTCCACGGGGGAACTGTTCGGCCTGTGGTTCCAGTCCCTTTTTGTGGGGCTTACCATGAACGCCCTTTCCATCTGTATCATGCTGGTTATCTACGGCCGTATGATCGAGGTGTATTTGACGACCTCCATCGGGCCGATTCCCCTGGCGACCATGACCAACCGGGACTGGGCCTCTACCGGGCAGAACTACTTGAAGTCCCTGTTCGCCCTGGCGTTCCAGGCATTTTTGATTATGGTCTGCGTGGGGATTTATTCGGTCCTGGTACAGGGTATCGCCACGGACGGGAACCTCTCCGGGGCAATCTGGGCCTGCATGGGATACACGGTCCTTCTGTGCTTCGCGCTGTTCAAGACCGGCAGCCTCAGCAAAAGTCTGTTCGGGGCGCATTAAGGGGGTGCTGGATTGAAAATAGGACTGATTGACGTGGCCTCCCACAACTTTCCCAATCTCTGCCTGATGAAGCTCTCCGAGTACCATACACGGAGGGGCGACCGGGTGGAATGGTGGAACCCCGGCGGCCGCTATGACCTGGTGTATAAGAGCCGGGTGTTTACGGACACCTATTCCAAAGATGAAATCAACGTGAGCAATGCGGATGAAGTCATCCGGGGCGGCACCGGCTACGGGCCGGGCGGCGGGAACCTCCCTGATGAAGTGGAACATATCATGCCGGACTACTTTTTATATCCGCGGTTTTTAGGGACGGCTTACGGCTTTTTGAGCCGGGGCTGCCCCAGGAACTGCGGATTCTGTATTGTCAGCGGGAAAGAAGGCCGGAAAAGCGTGAAAGTCGCCGACCTCTCCGAGTTTTGGCGAGGTGAGGATGAAATCAAGCTGCTGGACCCGAACCTGCTGGCCTGCCCGGACCATGAATACCTCATTGAGCAACTGGTCCAAAGCCGCGCCTTGGTGGATTTTACCCAGGGGCTTGATATCCGGCTTGTGAACCGGGACAATATTTCCCTTCTGAACCAGGTGCGGACGAAAGCGGTCCATTTTGCCTGGGACAACCCGGACGAGGACCTGACGAGGCATTTTCGGCGTTTTGCGGAGATGACTTCCATTCGGAGCAGCCGGAACCGGCGTGTCTATGTACTGACCAACTACGGCAGTACCCATGAGCAGGACCTCTACCGGGTGTATACCCTGCGGGCGCTGGGATATGACCCCTATGTGATGATCTACGAGAAGCCGACCGCTCCTCGGATCACCCGGCACCTTCAGCGGTGGGTGAACAACAAACGGATTTTTCACAGTGTAAAAGATTTTAAGGATTACAGGCCAGTAAAGAAGGAGGATTGATAGATTGGCGTATGTAACGGTCCCGAAGGACCTGACAAAAGTAAAATCCAAAGTGATGTTCGGGCTGACGAAACGGCAGCTCATCTGTTTTGGGACGGCGGTACTGATCGGAGTGCCGCTTTTCTTTTTGCTCCAGAGGACGGCGGGGTCCAGTACCGCCACGTTCTGTATGATCGTGGTCATGCTGCCCCTGTTCCTTCTGGCAATGTATGAACGGCATGGGCAGCCGCTGGAAGTGGTCGCGGCCCAGATCATCCAGACGGTTTTTCTCCGTCCTAAGGAGCGGCCGTACCAGACCGATAACTTCTATGCCGCCCTGGAGCGGCAAATCCAGGTGGAAAAGGAGGTGCGCAGGATTGTTCGCAAAGCTCAGAGGACTGTTCCAAAGGAAAAAGCCGGAGGCGGCCCCGGAAAAGGCGGGGCGGAAACTCACCGCCGCTGAACGGCGGGAGATACGGAAGGTCATTGAAGCGGCAAAGGGCGACGGAAAGCCCCATTCGGCCCAGGACACCCTTCCCTTCCGGCAGATGTACCCGGACGGGCTGTGCCGGCTGGATGATACGGCCTGGAGCCGCTGCATTGAGTTTGAGGATGTGAATTACCAACTGGCGGGCCAGGACGACCAGACGGCGATCTTTGAGGCCCTGTGCGATATGTATAACGCCCATGACGCCTCTATCGGCATGGAGCTGACCCTTATATGCCGGAAGGTGAACCGGGCGGATTTCCGGAAACGGATCGAGATCGCCGCCCAGGGGGACGCCTTCGACGGGGTACGAGCCCTTTATACGGAAATGCTCCGGGCGCAGCTGGAACACGGCAACAACGGCATGGTAAAGACAAAGTTCCTGGTGCTGACGGTTGAGGCGGGAGATATCCGCACCGCCAGGGCCCGGTTCTCCCGGATCACCCTGGACGGGCTGGGCCATTTCAAGGCCATGGGTGCGCTGGCAAAGGCGCTGGACGGCCGGGAGTGGCTGGAGGTGCTGCATGGCGTCCTCCACCCGGACGGGGAGCGGTTCTCCTTTGAATGGGAGTGGCTGGCGCCTTCCGGCCTCCATGTGAAGGACTTTATCGTCCCTTCCTCCTTCCGCTTCGGCGAGGCCAGGCGGTTCCGGATGGGGGCAAAATACGGCGCGGCCAGTTTTTTACAGATCACGGCGCCGGAGCTCAATGACCGGGTGCTGGCCGACCTGCTGGATACGGACAGCTCCATTTTCGTGAGCCTGCATATCCGCAGCATGGACCAGAATGAAGCCATCAAGACCGTCAAGCGCAAGATTACGGACCTGGACAGCATGAAGATCGACGCCCAGAAACGGGCGGCCAGGGAAGGGTTCGATATCGACATCCTCCCTTCCGACCTTGCCACCTACGCGGGAGAGGCGAAGAACATCCTCCGGGATTTGCAGAGCCGCAACGAAAGGATGTTCCTTATGACCTTCCTGGTGGTGAACGTGGCGGACACCCGGCAGAAGCTGGAAAACGATATCCTCCGGGCGTCCAGTGTGGCGCAGAAGCATAACTGCCATCTGGTGCAGCTGGACTTCCAGCAGGAACAGGGCTTTGTGTCGGCGCTGCCGCTCGGCGTCAACCAGGTAAAGATTCAGCGGGGGCTTACCACTTCCTCCGTGGCGATCTTCGTCCCTTTTATCTCCCAGGAGCTTTTCCAGAGCGGCGAGGCGCTGTATTACGGCCTCAATGCCACTTCCGGCAACATGATCCTGGCGGACCGAAAGCAGTTAAAGACGCCCAACGGCCTGATCCTGGGTACGCCGGGCAGCGGCAAGAGTTTTTCAGCAAAACGGGAAATCCTCAACGTGTTCCTGGTGACAAAAGACGATATCATCATCTGCGACCCGGAGGCGGAATATTTCCCGGTAGTACACCGGCTGGGCGGCCAGGTCATCAAAATATCGCCGACCAGCAGCCAGTATGTGAACCCCATGGATATGAGCCTCAACTACTCCGAGGATGACAACCCCCTTGCCCTGAAAAGTGATTTTATCCTCTCCTTCTGCGAACTGGCGGCAGGCGGCCGGAACGGGCTGGAGCCGGTGGAAAAGACGGTGATCGACCGGGCGGTCCGCACTGTCTACCGCCCTTACCTGGCGGACCCGAAGCCGGAGAATGTCCCCATCCTGGAGGACCTGTATGACGAAATCCTGCGGCAGCCGGAGCCGGAGGCGAAACGGATCGCCGCCGCCCTGGAGCTGTATGTGCATGGCAGCCTGAATGTCTTTAACCACCGGACCAACGTGGATATCAACAACCGCCTGGTCTGCTTTGATATCAAGGAGCTGGGGAAACAGCTGAAAAACCTGGGGATGTTAGTCATCCAGGACCAGGTATGGAACCGGGTGACGGTGAACCGGAGCGAGGGGAAATCCACCCGCTACTATGTGGACGAGTTCCACCTTCTGCTGCGGGGCGAGGTAGGTTCCTGGAGCGTGGAGATTTGGAAACGCTTCCGCAAATGGGGCGGCATCCCCACGGGGATCACCCAGAATATCAAGGACCTTTTAGCCTCCCCGGAGATCGAGAACATTTTTGAAAACAGCGATTTCATCTATCTTTTGAACCAGGCGAGCGGGGACCGGAAAATCCTCTGCGAGCGGCTGAACATCTCCACCCAGCAGGCGGCGCATATCAGCAACGCGGGACCGGGCGAAGGCCTGATCTTCTTCGGGAACGTGATCCTGCCCTTCGCGGATAACTTCCCCCAGGACAACGAGCTTTACAGTATCATGACGACCCGCTTATCCGACCTGTCGGATCAGTCCCGCCCCGGCGAGACCGCGGCGGAAACAGAATGAGGAGGACACAATGGAAAATAAGAAAAACCGGTATGTGATCGGGAAAAACGTATATGAGAAGCACATCGACGATGAAGTACACCTGTACGGGCTGCTCCATCAGCTGGCGGCCCAGGCGGAGCGGATCAGGGACGAGGAAGATGTATTCCACCTTCTGGACGCCGTGAAAAAATACGGGGCAATCGCCGATGAAATGTTTGACGGCTGGGGTATCCCCGGCCGTTACCTGGTATTCGGGGAGAAAAAGGACCTGGAGGGCCTTCGGGAAAGGGAGCTCACAAAGCTGTCCGATATCCTGGCGGAGCATGACGCGGCAAATATGTCAAAGGCCCTGGAACAGGCGTCCTGGAACCTGCCCTACATCATCCACGGCAGCAGCTTCCGCCTGCTGGTGGGCAGTATCTTTGAACTGCTGGCCCGCTACTGCTCCCTGAAACGGCGTATCCAGGAAGTCAGAACGGAGAAGGATTTCCTCCGCCTGCAGAAGCAGACGGCAAAGGAGGGCGATACGGTTCCCCGCCTGTGCCGCTCCTGGGGCGTCCCGGAGGGGGAGGAAATGACCTCCCATGACGTTTTGGAGCGGGCGATCCGCAGAAAGCACTTGATCCCGGTGCGCGAGGCGGACCTGGTCCTGGTCTGCGGGGAGGACGGCCCCGATGACCAGGAGGGCTTTGAGGATTCGGAAGGCATGGACCTCCCGGATGACTTTGACGACCTGGATGGCTATGATGAACCGGATGATCCCGGCGAGGGCTGGGATGAATGAGCTGACCCATGTGAGCCTGTTTTCCGGCATTGGCGGCCTGGACCTGGCGGCGGAGGCGGCAGGTTTTAAGACCGTCTGCCAGTGCGAATGGGCGGACTATCCCTATTCCGTCCTGGAAAAGCACTGGCCGGAAGTCCCCAGGTTCCGGGATATCACCACATTCACGAAGGAGGCGTTTTTTGAGAAAACAGGACTTGAGACAGTCACCATCATCTCCGGCGGCTTCCCCTGCCAGCCCTTCTCCACCGCAGGAAAGCGGAAGGGCTTTGCGGATGAACGCTACCTGTGGCCGGAGATGTGCAGAGTTATTACCGAGCTGCGGCCCGCTTACGTGCTTGGGGAAAATGTTGCTGGCTTCATCAATATGGGGCTCGACAAAACGATTTTTGACCTGGCAAAGGCGGGATACGCTGTTCTCCCATTCGTATTTCCGGCTTGCGGCGTCGGCGCATGGCATGAGCGCCAGAGAACTTTTATCGTCGCGGCTGATGTTTCCCACGCCCCTTGCCTCCGACAAGGGGACCGCCAGGGACGCGGCAGGCCTGGATGTGTTCCTGTCCGACGGCGGGATTTTCCGCAAGAGGAACAAAAACGGGGCGATCTGGAGCCTGAGCCTTTCGGCGGCGGTGTTCTACCTGACCCCGGTGGTGTCGGACGGGTTCCACTCGACGCTGAAACCATCAGCCTACGATCCGGCGAAGCACAATGGAAACCTGTCGGCACAGGTGATCTTCCAGGAGAAACCGGTATCGGATACGGCGGCACTGAACCCGGACTGGGTGGAATGGCTTATGGGATTCCCGAAAGGATGGACGGACGTATCCTCTGGGAGCGGGAGCCGGAAGGAGTCCCCCGCATGACCGAGCGCATGGACGGGCGGGCCCTGCGGCTGAAAACCCTGGGGAACGCGGTCTGCCCGCCCCAGGCCTATCCCATTTTCCACTATATCGCGGCGATTGAGACCGGCGCCTGTGCCGGTATCTGTCCCTACGGAAAGGCAGGTGATGACGGATGAAGGAATTAAAAGCAGCCGATAAGGTCACCCAGAGGATGACCCATGACGGCGCGGTGCAGGAAAACCTTGCCACGGGCGAGGTGACAAATATCAGCAGCCGGGAGGCCGAGGCGGATTTCTCCCCTTCGGAGGAACCGGCGGCCGCAGCGGAGTCCGCGGCGGAACATATTGCAGCCGCACACGGGCAGAGGCAGGCGAAGAAAGCGGCGACGGCCGAAGCGGATACTCTCCGGGAAGGTTCTGCCGCAGGGCAGCGCCCTTCCTCCCGCCTGCAGTTTACCGAGGAAGAACTTGCGGACCCCGGCCTGCAGAAATACATCCGGCGCTCCGACCGGGCGGCGGATAGGCTGGACGCGGCAAAAGAGGCGGTCCCGAAAAAGAAGGTTCTGAAAACGGAACGGGTTTTTGATGAAACGGCAGGCCGCGGGAAAACCCGTCTCCGCTTTGAGGAAGTGGAGAAGAAACCGAACGGCCATCTGCGGCACAACCCGCTCTCCCGCCCGGCCCAGGAAGTCCTTCTGACCGCCCACAATGAAGTCCATAAAGTAGAACAGGAAAATGTGGGCGTGGAGGCCGGGCACAAGGGCGAGGAACTGGCGGAGCGCGGCCTTTCCTATGGGAAAAGCAAAGTACAGGCCGGCCTCCGGCAGCGCCGGATGAAGCCCTGGCGGGACGTGTCAAGGGCGGAACGGGCTTCTGTCCGGGCAAACGCCGATTTTCTCTACCAGAAGGCGCTCCATGAGGACCCGGCCCTGGCCGCCTCCAACCCGGTCTCCCGGTACCTGCAGAAAAAGCGTATCCAGAGGAACTATGCCAAACAGGTGCGCCAGGCAGGGAAAACGGCGAAGGATACGGCGGCCGCCACGCAGAGCGCAGCCAGGCGGGCAAAGGAGGCGGCGAAAAAATCCCTGGTGTTCATCCGCAGGCACAGCAAAGTGGTCCTGCTGGTGGTGGGGATCGGCGCCTGTGTAGGCCTCCTGTTCGGCGGGATGTCCTCCTGTTCCATGATGGGCGGCTCCGGCGTAGGCGGCGTGTTCCTGTCCTCTTATCTCTCCGAGGACGCGGACATGCTGGCGGCGGAGGCGGCCTATGCGGGACTGGAGGCGGACCTTCAATATGAACTGGACAACTATGAGTCCCTGCACCCCGGATATGACGAATACCGTTTTGACCTGGACACCATCGGCCATGACCCCTATGTACTGATCTCCATTCTGTCGGCGCTCCATGAAGGGGTGTTCACGATGGACGAGGTACAAAGTGAGCTGCAGACGCTCTTTGACCGGCAGTATACCCTGACCGAGACGGTGACGGTGGAGGTCCGCTACCGGACGGAGACCCGGACAGACAGCGAGGGCAACGAGTATGACGTGGAGGTGCCCTACAACTATTATATCTGTACTGTGACCCTGGAAAATTTTGACCTGTCCCATCTGCCGGCCTACCTGATGGACGAGGAACAGCTGTCTTTGTACGCCGCCTATATGTCCACCCTTGGCAACCGGCCGGATCTGTTCGGGACGGCGGAGTATCCCAACGCCTCCACCTTAAAGGAGCCCACTTACTATGACATTCCTCCGGAGGCCCTGGAGGATGAAACCTTCGCGGCCATGATCGCCGAGGCGGAAAAATACCTGGGCTACCCGTATGTGTGGGGCGGATCGTCCCCTTCCACCTCTTTTGACTGTTCCGGCTTCGTGAGCTGGGTCATCAACCATTCCGGCTGGAGCGTGGGACGGCAGACCGCCCAGGGGCTTTATGACCTCTGCACCCCGGTATCCGGCGCCCAGGCAAAGCCCGGCGACCTGATCTTTTTTGTGGGGACCTACGACACGGCGGGCGTCTCCCATGTGGGTATCTATGTGGGCGGGGGAATGATGATCCACTGCGGGGACCCGATTTCCTACGCAAACATCAATACGAGTTATTGGCAGGCTCATTACTTTAGCTTTGGCCGTTTACCCTGATTGGAGGTGAATATCATACTTACTTTACGGCCGGTATCTCTGGCAGACGCCAATGCCTTTGTTTCTCTCCATCACCGCCATCATAAGCCGGTCCGGGGGCACAAATATTCCCTGGGATGTATGAAGGACGGGCAGCTTGTAGGAGTAGTGATTACCGGGCGGCCTGTCAGCCGGTATCTGGATGACGGGCTTACCCTGGAAGTCAACCGTCTGTGTACGGACGGCACCCGAAACGCCTGCAGTTTCCTTTACGGAGCAGCGGCGCGGGTAGCAAAAGCCATGGGATACCACAAAATCATCACCTACATTTTGGATACAGAGGACGGGACCAGTCTCCGGGCGGCAGGCTGGTCCTGTGCAGGACTGGCCGGGGGAAAGGAATGGACAGGCAGACGTAAGCCTGCCGAGCCTCTGTACCCGGCGCAAATGAAATATCGTTATGAAAAAAATTTGGATGGAAAGGAGCCTTGATATGGCAACGATTGAGAAAATCCGCAATGACATTGCGAAAACCAAAGACAAGATCGCGGACCTCCAGAAGAAGCAGCGGGCATTGGAGGCCCAGCTTGCGGAGGAAGAAAACCTGGAGATCGTCCGCATGGTAAAAGCGGTGAAGATGGACAACAAGGAGCTGACCGCCTTCCTGAAAGCCTATGCCAGCGGCCTGATCACGCTGCCGGAGGACATGATGGCGGAGGACAGCGGGGACCAGGAGGAACCTGCGGAAATGGAGGGATACGAGGATGAAGCGTAAAGGATTTTTGCGGATGGCGGCTGTTTTTCTGGCAATGGCGCTGTGCGTCACGGGCTTTTCCGTGACCGCCCTGGCCTCCGGCGGGGAGGATACCGCCGAAGTGACCGGAGGCATGGAGCCTGACCGTTCGGAAAGCGCGGCTGCAGAGAGTGATACAGAAGAAACCGGAGATATGGAGGAACCGGCGTCTGATGAAGGAGCTGGCAGCGGCACCGAGGCGGCTGACGGCGATATCCTGGAGCAGATCACCGCCCTGCTTGGTGGCCTGGGGGATGTATCTGCTGACGGCGACGGTATCCGGATCACGGTGGACGAGGGCGGGAGCACCCAGACCGGGACCGTGACGACCGGCGGCGGAAACTTAAATGTCCGTACCGGGGCAGGGCTTGACAACGAGGCTTTCACCCAGCTTCCCAACGGGACGCAGGTGGAAGTGACCGGGACGGAAGGGGAATGGATCAAAGTCCTCCTGCCGGGGCGGGAGGGCTATGTCCATTCGGATTACCTGGCTGTCAGCAGCGGCGATCCGGGCGGGACTTCCTTCACCTTGGACGGGGAGGAACTTTCCTCCCTGCTGGGACAGTTTACAGGCGGCGGGAACGGTGCTGCCCTGACCCCGGATGGGAACCTGTCCCTGGTTGACGACATTGGCAGCGGTGCCCAGGCAGGCAAGCAGTTTATCACGCTCACGACCAAAGCCGGGAATGTCTTTTACCTGATTATCGACCGGGACGATGAGGGCGAGGAAACCGTCCACTTCTTAAACCAGGTGGATGAGGCGGACCTTCTGGCGCTGACCGAGGACGGGGAGAAAGCAGAAACGCCCATTGTCTGCACCTGTACGGAGAAATGCGCGGCGGGAGCTGTGGATACCTCCTGCCCGGTGTGCGCCTCCAACATGACCGAGTGTACCGGGCCGGAACCGGAGCCGGAAGAAACCGCTGAACCGGAAGAACCTGCGGAGAAAGAAGGCGGCGGGGCCGGGATGATCGTCCTGGCGGTGCTGCTCCTGGCGGCTGGCGGCGGCGCGGCCTTCTATTTCCTGGTGCTGAAACCGAAGCAGAAAACAAAAGTACCGTCTGACCTGGATGACCTGGACCTGGAGGATGAAGAACTGGAGGACGATGAATACCTGAAGGATGATGAAGAGGAAACGGAGGATAGCAAATGAAACTGATTATCTGTGAGAAACCGAGCGTTGCAAAAAGCGTGTCGTCGGCCCTGGGTGCGAAATCCAGGGCCGATGGCTTTTATGAGGGGAACGGCCTCCTTGTATCCTGGTGCGTGGGGCACCTGGTATCCCCAATGGACGCGACCGGATATGACCCCGGCTATAAGAAGTGGAGCTATGACGACCTGCCGATCCTGCCGGAACCCTTCCGCTATGTGCTGGCGCCGGGCAAGGAGGACGCTTTTGAAAACCTCCGCGCCCTGATGGGCCGCCCGGATGTGGATACGGTGGTCAATGCCTGTGACGCGGGACGGGAAGGGGAACTGATCTTCCGTCTGGTGTATGAAATGGCCGGCTGCACAAAGCCCATCCTGCGCCTCTGGATTTCCTCGATGGAGGACGCGGCGATCCGGGAGGGCTTCCGGAACCTCCGGCCCGGCGCGGACTATGACGCCCTGTACCAGTCTGCCCTCTGCCGCCAGAAAGCGGACTGGCTGGTGGGGATCAATGCCACGCGGCTTTTCTCCGTCCTCTACCACCGCACCCTGAATGTGGGCCGTGTCCAGACCCCTACCCTGGCTATGCTGGCGGACCGGGACTGGAAGATCACGAGCTTCAAAAAGGAGAAATACCATCATGTGCGTCTGACCGTAGGCGGAGCCGAGGCCGTTTCGGAGAAGATCGTTTCCCAGGAGGACGCCCAGGCCGTACAGGCGGCGTGCGCGGGAAACACGGCTGTCTGCACCTCTGCCACACGGGAGCAGAAAAAGGAACAGCCCCCGAAGCTCTACGACCTGACGACTTTGCAGCGGGAGGCCAACCGGATGTTCGGCTACACGGCAAAGCAGACCCTGGACTATGCCCAAAGTCTGTATGAAAAGAAGCTGCTGACCTATCCCCGGACGGACAGCCGACACCTGACCTCCGACATGGCGGAGACGGCTTCCGGTATCCTCCATCTGGCGGCGAAGGTGCCGCCCTTTGACGGCTGCGCCGATTTCGTCCCGGATGTGGAGGCCCTGATTTCCGATCAGGATGTATCCGACCATCACGCCATCATCCCCACAATGGAGATGGAAAAGGCGGATGTGGGAGCCCTGCCCGTGGGGGAACGCAATCTGTTCCTTCTGGTCTGCTGCAAGATGTTGTGCGCGGCGGCGGAGCCCCATGTCTATGAGACGGTCACGGCTGCCTTTGACTGCGGAGGATATTCCTTCACGGCAAAAGGAAAACATGTGGTTTCCGAGGGCTGGCGGGAGATTGACCGTATTTTCCGATCCTTCCTGAAGGAAAAGCCCGCGGACGGGGACGGTGGAGGCAGCCTTCCCGATGTCAAGGAGGGGCAGACCTTCGAGGGTGTGGAGGCTGCGGTTACGGAGCACTTCACCTCACCGCCGAAGCCCTACACGGAGGATACCCTTCTGTCGGCCATGGAGAACGCGGGCAAAGAGGATATTCCGGACGAGGCGGAACGGAAAGGCTTAGGAACCCCGGCGACCAGGGCGGCTATCATTGAGAAGCTGGTGGCGGCCGGGTTCGTGGAGCGGAAAGGCAAAAGCCTGATCCCCACAAAGGACGGGATCAACCTGGTCACGGTCCTGCCGGAGCCGCTGACCTCCCCCATGCTCACGGCGGAGTGGGAGCAGAAATTGACCGAAGTTGCAAAAGGGAGCGCCGATCCGGGCGGATTTCTGGACGGTATCCGGGATATGGTGCGGGAGCTGGTGCAGACCTATTCCCATATCTCCGAGGAAGGGCAAAAGCTGTTTGCCCCGGAGAAGGAAGTGATCGGTGTTTGTCCCCGCTGCGGCAGGCCGGTCTATGAGGGGAAGAAAAACTTCTCTTGTTCGGACCGCTCCTGCGGGTTCGTCCTGTGGAAGAATGACCGCTTCTGGACCTCCCGCAGAAAAGAGCTGACAAAGAAGATGGCGGCGGACCTCCTGAAAAAGGGCCGTACCAATGTGAAAGGGATGTGGTCGGAAAAGAAGGGCACTGCCTATGACGCGGCGGTGATCCTGGACGACACGGGCGGCAAGTACATCAATTTCAAGCTGGAATTTCCAAAAAGAAAGGGTGGTGGCAATGGCAGATAAGACAATCCCTGATTTTGTTTTCCCTCCCGGCGGTGAAAAGCCGGATATGAGCCGGGACGATCTGGCGGCGGTGGCGGAGGCTGTCGCCGCCCTCTCCCCGGAGGACCGGACCCTGCTTGCGGCGGTCCAGGCGTCCCCGTTCCGCCTGACTGCGGCGGAACAGTTCCTGGAATTTCCGGACAACATTGATTTCTTCGTCCTGGAGCCCCAGGTGAAACAGATGGAGGACCTGGGATGGCGGTACCTGGAGCAGCACCTTGACCTGGAGCTGACCCCGGAGCTTCGGGCGGCCATCGACCCGGTCCCCTTCGGCAGGCAGGCCATGGAGGAAGATCGCGGGTGTTTTACGCAGTACGGATATCTGTCCCTCTCCGGGGACGAGTGGCAGCATGAGCAGGCCGCGGAGCATGGACGCAGGGAGGCGGAGAAAAAGCCTTCCATCCGGGAACGGCTGGAACAGAGCAAAAAAGAATGTGCGGGAAAAGACAGGGCGCAGCCTGTAAAGGATAAGTCTGCGCCGGAGTTGTAAGGAGGTGCCGGTATGCCGCAATTTGAATATGACAAGGATTATCCCTTTGCCGCCTTCATCACGAACCTGGGAAAGTATAACGAGGGGGAGCTTGTGGGCGAGTGGGTGAAGTTCCCGACCACCGCCGAGGAACTGAAAAAAGTATTTGACCGGATCGGGATCGGCCAGAAGAACGATTTCGGGCAGCCCTATGAGGAATGGTTCATTACGGACTATGACTGCTATGTAGGCGCCCTCTATGACAAGCTGGGCGAATACGAAAACCTGGACGAGCTCAATTACCTGGCGTCAAAGCTGGATGAAATGGGCGAAGGCGAGTACGCGCAGTTCCAGGCGGCCATGGAGGTGGGCGACCATTCCGGCAGCCTGCAGGAGATCATCAACCTCACGGACAACCTGGACTGCTATGACCTGTACCCGTCCATCCAGGACTATGACGACCTGGGCCGGTATTACATCGACGAGCTGGACGCCATGCAGGTGCCGGAACATTTGCGGAATTACATTGACTATGAGGCATACGGGAGGGATGTTGCCCTGGAGGAAGGCGGCGATTTCACCGACCTGGGCTATATCCGGGATACCGGGAGCTCCTTCCATGAGTATTATGACGGCGAGCCCGGCAGTATCCCGGAGGAATACCGGGTGATGGCCTTCCAGGATGATATCCCGGAAGAAGAACTGTCCGAGTGGGCAATGGATATCGCCTACGATATGGATGAATTTTTTCGGCAGTGCGATCCGCAGTACGCGGCGGAGCACCCGGAGGAACACGCGGCGAAAGAGGAAATTTATGAAAACCTGATGGCGGGCCGCATTTCGTCCCTGGATGAAAAGCTGGCGGACCTGGGGCAGACCCGGGACGATTACCTCCCTTCGGAGCTGGAGAAGTTCAAGGAGACCAGCGGGTATGAGGAAGTTTTGGATATGGCCCCGGAGCCCACGCCGGATGACCGGGAGACCGGCGAGACGGTACGCACGCCCAGGGGAACCTTCTATGTGACAGACATGAGCCGGGAACAGATGGAGGCGGCCGGGTACGGTTTCCATCATCAGTCGGAGGATGGGAACTATCTCATTATGGGAAACGGCAGCCGGGCCTTCGCCATCCGGAACGGTGAAGCGCAGGAACACGCGGCGCCGGAGAAGATGACGGTTCTGGTGGTGGAGCCCAGGAAGGAGCCCTATGTGAAGGAGATCGACCCCGGCCTCCGTTCCCTGCAGGCGGAGGTAGGAGGCGACATTGGGGCCGCATATCCCTTCCGGGACCCAGTGGCCCTGGTCTGCAATGATGAAGGAAAGCTCATTGGCCTGGACTTAAACCGTGGCCTGCGGGATGAAAATGGGGAGCTCTATGATATCATGGCAGGCACCTTCCTGGTGGTCGGGCTTGGTGAGGAAGATTTTGCCTCCCTGTCCCCGGAACTGGCGCAGAAATACATGGAACACTTCCGGCAGCCGGAACAGTTCATCAGCCTGGGCGGGCAGATCATAGCGGTCCCCGTGGAGCCGGAAAAGGACAATCCCCTGCGCACTGCGGAAATGACCCTGGAGGACGACTACGGCATGATCGACGGGGTTATCAATAACGGCCGCCGCGGGGAGGAAACGGAGAAGGCAGCGGAAAAGGGGGCGGAGAAAAAGCCCTCCATCCGGGAGCGGCTGGAGGACGCAAGAAAGGAATGTTCGGAACACAGACCGCCGGAGAAGGGGCGCCCCGGCCGGGATATCCCGGAGCATGGCAGCCTATGAGCAGGAGCAGGAAATGGCGGAGGGAATGGGCCTTCTTTCTGGGGGAGAACGGCCGCCGCCAGTATAATAAAATATGCAGGGGATGTGTCCATCCCTGCAAGCAGAGTTTCCGGGCGATCCTTGTTGCCTGCCCCCATTACGAGTCCATGCGCTCAAAAAAATGTGGGAATTAGGGTTGAATATGAGTAAGTAGGTAATCATCCGTACCTTGACAAATGAGTATTCCGTGGCTTCAGAGCCACTCAATCCGTTACAGAGAGCCATCCATTCCGAACGATAGAGCCACCTGAATTATAAGGGCAATCCGCTGTTGAGAGCCACCTCTTGAAGCAATACAATCATC
>NZ_JAJEQX010000032.1 GCF_020687545.1 Ruminococcus turbiniformis
ACGCTGGGAAATTAGACTGACATCTGGAGAGCCGGATACGCTGAGAGGTGTAAGTCCGGTTCGGAGGGGAGTTCTCGGAAACCTACCATAGCAATATGGCAAGGCGCCGGGTTCTTACCCTACTTGTCACGTCGGTGGCCCCCATCCCGATGGCGACCATGATGGGCAAGGAATGGGGCGGCATGGGCCAGAACTACCTGCGCAGCCTGCTGGCCCTGGGCTTCCAGGCGTTTTTGATTATCGTCTGCGTGGCGATCTACGCCGTGCTGGTGCAGAACATCGCCACCGAGGAGGACATCATCATGGCAATCTGGAGCTGCGTGGGCTACACCGTGCTGCTTTGCTTTACGCTGTTCAAGACCGGCAGCCTGTCCAAAGCCGTATTCAACGCACATTGACCCGGAGGGAGGGAATTTACCAATGGCTTATGTACCCGTACCCAAAGACCTGACGAAAGTCAAAACCAAGGTCGCGTTCAACTTAACCAAGAGGCAGCTTGTCTGCTTCGGCTGCGGGGCGCTCATCGGCGTGCCGCTTTTCTTTTTGCTCCGGGGGCCTGCTGGCCACAGCGTGGCGGCCATGTGCATGATGCTCGTCATGCTGCCCTTTTTCATGCTGGCGATGTATGAAAAACACGGCCAGCCCCTGGAAAAGATCATCGGCAACATCCTCAAGGTGGCCGTCATCCGGCCCAAGCAGCGCCCCTACCGCACCAACAACTTCTATGCCGTGTTGGAGCGGCAGGCAAATCTCGACAAGGAGGTGTATGACATTGTTCGCGGCAAAGACAAAGCGGCAGGCCGAACCGGCAGAGCCGCAGACCAAACCCCGGCGTAAGCTGACCCGCGCCGAACGCAAACAAATCGAGGCAGCGATTGCCCGCGCCAACCGCACGGGCAAAAAGGAGCGGTCCGCCCAGGACAGCATCCCCTATGAGCGGATGTGGCCGGACGGCATCTGCAAGGTGGCGGATGGCCGCTACACCAAGACCATTCAGTTCCAGGACATCAACTACCAGCTCAGCCAGAACGAGGACAAGACCGCCATCTTTGAAGGCTGGTGCGATTTCCTCAACTACTTCGACAGCTCCATCCGTTTCCAGTTGTCCTTTTTGAACCTGGCGGCGTCCCAGGAGACCTTCGCCAACAGCATTACCATCCCGGCCCAGGGGGATGACTTTGACCCCATCCGGGTGGAGTACACGCAGATGCTGCAAAACCAGCTGGCGCGGGGCAACAACGGCCTTATCAAGACCAAGTACCTGACCTTTTCCATCGAGGCCGACAGCATCCGCTCCGCCAAGCCCCGTCTGGAGCGCATCGAGACCGATGTGCTGAACAACTTTAAGCGGTTGGGCGTGGCCGCCGAGGTTCTGGACGGCAAAGCCCGGCTGGCCCAGCTTCACGCCATCTTCCACATGGACGAGCAGGCGCCCTTCCAGTTCGAGTGGGACTGGCTGGCTCCCAGCGGCCTTTCCACCAAGGACTTTATCGCGCCGTCCGGCTTCGAGTTCCGTACCGGCAAGCAGTTCCGCATGGGAAAGAAGTACGGGGCCGTCAGCTTCGTGCAGATTCTGGCCCCGGAGCTGAATGACCGTATGCTGGCGGACTTTCTCGATATGGAAAGTTCCCTCATTGTGAATCTGCACATCCAGTCGGTGGATCAGGTGAAGGCCATCAAGACGGTAAAGCGGAAAATCACCGACCTGGACCGCAGCAAGATCGAGGAACAGAAAAAGGCCGTCCGCGCCGGGTATGACATGGACATCATCCCGTCCGACCTTGCCACCTACGGGGCCGAGGCCAAGAAGCTGTTGCAGGACCTGCAAAGCCGCAACGAGCGGATGTTCCTGGTGACGTTCCTGGTGCTGAACACCGCCGACAATCCCCGCCAGCTGGGCAACAACATCTTCCAGGCCAGTTCCATCGCACAGAAGTACAACTGCCAGCTGACCCGGCTGGACTTCCAGCAGGAGGAAGGCTTGATGTCCTCTCTGCCGCTGGGGCTGAACCAGGTGGAAATTCAGCGGGGGCTGACTACCAGCTCTACCGCCATCTTCGTGCCGTTCACCACCCAAGAGCTTTTTCAGAACGGAAAAGAGGCGCTGTACTACGGCATCAACGCCCTGTCCAATAACCTCATCATGGTGGACCGCAAGCTGCTGAAAAACCCCAACGGCCTGATTCTGGGTACGCCCGGTTCCGGCAAGAGCTTTTCGGCCAAGCGCGAGATCGCCAACTGCTTCCTGCTGACTTCGGATGATGTCATTATCTGCGACCCGGAGGCCGAGTACGCGCCGCTGGTGGAGCGCCTGCACGGGCAGGTCATCAAAATCTCGCCCACCTCCACCAACTACATCAACCCGATGGACCTGAACCTGGACTATTCGGACGATGAAAGCCCGCTGTCGCTGAAGAGCGACTTCATCTTGTCGCTGTGCGAGCTGATCGTGGGCGGAAAGGACGGATTACAGCCGGTACAGAAAACCATCATTGACCGCTGTGTGCGGCTGGTCTATCAGGACTACCTCAACGATCCGCGCCCGGAGAATATGCCCATTCTGGGAGGCAACACGGACCGGCAGCGTGAACGCATTGTGGCAGCTTTTGAAAAGCAGAAGTCCACCGCCGAGATCGCAGCCTATCTGCAAAACCTCTATACCGGCGGCAACGGGATTGGCAGCATTACCGCATGGTATGCCGAGGACGGCATCCACCTGTCTCACGGAAAGTCTGCCCGTTATGACAAGTCCGCCCAGGTCATTTCCTGGGAGAGCGCCGCCGAGCGTATCGGCCAGCTTTTGCAGACCGGCCAGTTTGCCACCAATGTAGAGCTGTCCGAGGCCGAGGGCTATGAACGTTCCCTCCTTGCGGAAAAGTTCTGGAATCTGTATCACGATTTCAGCGATGAAGCCAGAGAATCCGGGTATCTGCCCAGCCTTGCCAACAATCCAGGGCGCGGTTTCCCGGAAGAATCCGCGTGGCTTACCGAGCAGCTGAAAAGCCCGGAGTTCCGCCAGACCCTTGCAGAAGAATATGCAGCATTCTGGACGGCCTATCAGCAGGACCGGGACTTGCTGCGGTTCCACTACCACAAGCCAAAGGAGATTTGGGGAAACCTGAAAGATCTGTCCCTGCCCCGCACCGCCTTTACCTCTCAGATGACGGAAGTACCTACGGTCAAGCAGTTTATCACCGAGGACGAGATCGACGCCGCCATGACCAGAGGAAGCGGTGTTTCTGGTGGCAAAGGCCGCATTTTTGCCTATTTCCAAAATTCCCACACCGATAAAGAAAAGGTGGATTTCCTCCGACACGAGTACGGCATTGGGGGCCACTCCCATGCCCTGTCAGGCGCTGGGGGCAGCTGGGAAGATCATGACGGAAAGGGCCTGCACTACAAAAAAGGCGGCTGCCCGGATGTGCATTTCACATGGGAGAAGGTTGCCAAGCGGATCACCAATCTGATTCAGAAGGGCCGCTATCTCACCGAACAGGAACAGGAGGAGTTCGACAAAATCCAGGCGGAAAAGGCTCTGGCCGAAGAAGATGCCCTGCAAGCCCAGCCGCCCGACACGGAACCTGCCGATGTTCTGCGGGAGGATGTGCCGGAGCAGCCCATTCCCACCCTCCGGGAGCTGCATGAGCGATACAAGCCCATCGTGCTGGAGGCCGTTACCCAGGACATCAGATACCGGAACGCCTGCGGTCACAGTGATTATGAAAACGCTATGATCGAGTGTAATGCTGCTGTGCGCCGCGCCATTCTTGATTCCCACGATATAGAGCTGATCCGCCTGTTCTCTGATGTGCCGGAATTTCGCCAGCGGCTGCACCGGGAAGTGGCAGACGAAACCTATCCCAAGCTCCATGAGCTGCTGCGTCCTCTCTCGGACAATGACATTGACCGGGCTATCCAGGACTGGAATGGTAAGATTGAGAGCAAACACGCCGTTGTCCGCTACATGAAAGACCATGCACGGGAAAAAGACACCGCTGCATGGCTGGCTCGTGAATTTGACGGCGGCGACGGTAAGACCCCGTTTGCAGTACGCCCGGAAAGCCCCGAAGGAACGGCGCTTCCCTGGCCCAAGGTGCAGCGCCGGATCGTCCAGCTCATCAAGGAAGATCGGTTCTACACCGAGGCGGAGCAGGACCGATTTGACAACATCGACTCCATCGCCATCCGGGAGGCCCTGGCCGAGCGCGGCATCGTGAACGGCCAGGTGGTGGACCCGGAAAAGCTGGACAGTGATCCATTCATCCGGCAGGTCATGCGGGATGTGGAGGCCGTCGCAACCGAGGAACAGGCCGAGGCAGCGGCAAAGCCGCCTGTGCCGGACTTATCCGGCCAGCCCGTCACCCGCGAGGGCGACACCCTCACCATTGGCAGCGGCGAACCCACCCATGAGATCGACATCACGGTGTCGGACGAGGAATATGCCGCCATCCGGGGCACCATCCCGGAGCGCACCGCCTACGATCCGTCCGCCCCGGTTTACAATGTGGGCAATACCGTCTATCTGGATGACCGCGCCCATCAAATTACCGAACTGCGGGAGGATACGGTGCAGCTGCTGCCCACCGGCATGAGCTATCCCATCTACCGGGTCGAGAGCCGGGAGCGGTTCGAGCAGCTTTTGCGGGCAGACAACCGCAACGACTTCTACACCGAGTTCCTGCCCGTCAACCCTGACACGGCGGACCAGGACCTGCGGGACGTGCTGGCCCACGGCCTGATCGGCGCGCCGAACAAGGCGGAGCTTTCCGAACTGCTGCGCACCGGCAAGAGCAACCGGGAGGTCGCCCTGTGGCTGAGCCGGGCCTATCCTGACATCATCGAGACGATGGAGCTGGAGACCGGCGATACCGCCGACTACCGAACCATACCCGAAGGCATCGAGCTGGAAGTGCTGGACGCGGACGAGAAGCGACTGGCCATGCTGTTCTTCCGCTGGGATGAGGTTGCACCGCTGCTGCGCGGGCTATATGCCCGCCAGCTGGACGGCTTTGTGCAGGAGCAGGATGAACCGTATATGGAAGCCCCTGCCGCCGTGGAAGAACCTGCCGAAACCGCCAAGCCCATTGAAGAAGCTGCTGAGGCACCGGCGTTCCACTCCGAGACGGTGGCCGTCTACCCCGGTGACAAAAACGGACTTCCCTATGACGTGGTGGTGGAACGGCTGCACGTTGACCGGCCGGAACCCACGCCGCCTGAACCGACGCCGGACACGCAGCCGGAGGAAAAGCCGGATCACCCGGTCGCCATCCCGGTGAACGGTGAGTGGCAGACTTTCCCCAACCAGAGGGCAGCCGAACAGGCGGCCTATCAGGAGTACCGGGACAACCTGCGCCGCAACGCCGAGAACTTCCGCATCACCGACGACCATCTGGGCGAGGGCGGCCCCAAGGCCAAGTACCAGGCCAATGTGGCGGCGATCAAGCTGCTGAAATATCTGGAAGAGACCACCGGGCAGGCCACGCCGGAACAGCAGGAGGTATTGTCCCGCTATGTGGGCTGGGGCGGCGTGGCGGATGCCTTTGACCCGGACAAACCCGCGTGGGATGCCGAGTATTCGGAACTGAAAGAACTGCTGACCCCAGAGAAATACGCTGCGGCGCGGGCCTCCACCCTCAACGCCCACTATACCAGCCCCACCGTCATCCGCGCCATCTATGAGGCCGTGGAGCAGATGGGCTTCCGCACCGGCAACATTCTGGAACCGTCCTGCGGCGTGGGTAATTTCTTCGGGATGCTGCCGGAGAGCATGGCCGGGAGCAGGCTGTACGGCGTGGAGCTGGATTCCATCAGCGGGCGGATTGCCCAGCAGCTCTACCCCAAGGCTAACATCACCGTGGCGGGCTTTGAGACCACCGACCGGCGGGACTTCTATGACCTTGCCATCGGTAACGTCCCTTTCGGCCAGTACCAGGTGAACGACAAAGCCTACAACAAGCTGGGCTTCAACATCCACAACTACTTTTTTGCCAAGGCGCTGGACCAGGTGCGCCCCGGCGGCGTGGTGGCCTTTGTCACCAGCCGCTACACAATGGACGCCAAGGATTCCACCGTGCGCCGGTATCTGGCCCAGCGGGCCGAGCTGCTGGGGGCGATCCGCCTGCCCAACAACGCTTTCCGCGCCAATGCCGGGACCGATGTGGTGTCCGACATCCTGTTTCTGCAAAAGCGGGACCGCCCGCTGGACATCGCCCCGGACTGGACCCAAACCGGCCGGACCGAGGAAGGCTTCACGGTCAACCAGTATTTTCTGGATCACCCGGAGATGGTGCTGGGGCGGCCCACCGCCGAAAGCACCCAATACGGCAAACAGGATTACACCGTGGCCCCCATCGAGGGGCTGGAGCTGGCCGATCAGCTGCACGATGCCGTGAAGTACATTCGCGGCACCTACCAGGAGGCCGCGCTGCCGGAGCTGGGCGAGGGCGAGGACATCGACGAATCCCTCCCGGCTGACCCCAATGTGAAGAACTACTCCTACACGGTGGTGGACGGCGCGGTGTACTTCCGGGAAAACAGCCGCATGGTGCGCCCCGACCTGAACGCCACCGCCGAGGCCCGCGTCAAAGGGCTGGTGGGGCTGCGGGATTGTGTGCAGCGGCTCATCGACCTGGAGATGGACGCCGCCGCGCCGGATGCCGACATCCGGGCGCAGATAGCCGAACTGAACCGCCGCTATGACGATTTTTCCGCCAAGTACGGACTTATCAATGACCGGGCGAACCGGCTGGCCTTTGCCGATGACAGCAGCTATTACCTGCTCTGTGCCCTGGAGGTGCTGGACGAGGATGGCCGGTTGGAGCGCAAGGCAGATATGTTCACCAAACGCACGATCAAGCCACATGAGGCCGTCACCACCGTAGACACCGCCTCCGAGGCCCTGGCGGTCTCCATTTCTGAAAAAGCCTGCGTGGATATGGCCTACATGGAACAGCTCACCGGCAAAACCGGCGAAGAATTGGCTGACGAGCTGCGCGGTGTCATCTTCCGTGTACCGGGCCAGACTGAGCCGGACGGAACGCCCCATTATGTGACCGCCGATGAATACCTCTCCGGCAACGTGCGCCGGAAGCTGCGCCAGGCCCAGCGGGCGGCGGAGCAGGACCCGGCCTTTGCGGTCAACGTGGAGGCCCTGACCGCTGCCCAGCCCAAAGACCTGGACGCTTCCGAGATCGAGGTGCGGTTGGGTGCGACGTGGATCGACAAGGAGTACATCCAGCAATTCATGTACGAGACCTTCGACACGCCTTTTTACCTCCAGCGCAGCATTGAAGTCCACTACACCCCCTTTACGGCGGAATGGCAGATCTCCGGCAAAAATGTCGTGGGGCAAAACAACGTGGCCGCCTATTCGACCTACGGGACCAGCCGCGCCAACGCCTATAAAATCCTCGAAGATTCCCTCAATCTGCGGGATGTGCGTATCTACGACACCGTGGAGGACGCGGACGGCAAGGAACGCCGGGTGCTGAACGCCAAGGAAACCACCCTGGCCGCCCAAAAGCAGCAGGCCATCCGGGATGCTTTCCGCGACTGGATTTGGCGCGACCCGGAACGTCGGCAGGCGCTGGTGCGCCAGTACAATGAGGAAATGAACGCCACCCGCCCCCGCGAATATGATGGCAGCCACATTGTTTTTGGCGGCATGAACCCGGCCATCACCCTGCGGGAACACCAGAAAAACGCCATCGCCCATGTGCTGTACGGCGGCAACACGCTGTTGGCCCATGAGGTGGGCGCGGGCAAGACGTTTGAAATGGTAGGGGCCGCGATGGAGGCCAAACGGCTGGGGCTGTGCCAAAAGAGCTTATTCGTGGTGCCCAACCACCTGACCGAACAGTGGGCTTCGGAGTTCCTGCGTCTGTACCCGTCCGCGAACATCCTGGTGACAACCAAAAAGGACTTCGAGAAGCACAACCGCAAGAAGTTCTGTGCCCGTATTGCCACCGGCGACTACGACGCCATCATCATGGGTCACTCCCAGTTCGAGAAAATCCCCATCAGCAAGGAACGCCAGGAGCGGCTGCTGCATGAGCAGATTTGGGAAATCACCGAGGGTATCGCCGAGGTGGAGGCCAGCGGCGGGGAACGGTTCACCGTCAAGCAGCTGGAACGCACGAAAAAGTCTTTGGAGGCGCGGCTGGAAAAGCTGCAAGCCGAGGACCGCAAGGACGATGTGGTGACGTTTGAACAGCTGGGCGTGGACCGGCTCTTTGTGGACGAGGCGCACAATTATAAAAACCTGTTCCTCTATACAAAAATGCGGAATGTGGCGGGCCTTTCCACTACGGACGCGCAGAAATCCAGCGATATGTTTGCCAAGTGCCGGTACATGGATGAAATCACAGGCGGGCGCGGTGTAGTTTTTGCCACCGGCACGCCGGTTTCCAACAGCATGACCGAGCTTTACACCATGCAGCGGTATCTCCAATATGACCGGCTGCAAGAGCTGGGCATGGCGCACTTTGACTGCTGGGCCAGCCGCTTCGGGGAGACAGTGACCGCTTTGGAGCTTGCCCCGGAAGGGACCGGCTACCGGGCGCGGACCCGCTTCTCCAAGTTCTTCAACCTGCCGGAGCTGATGAACCTGTTCAAAGAGGTGGCAGACATCAAGACCGCCGACCAGCTCCATCTTCCCACCCCGGAGGTAGAATATCACAACATCGTGGCCCAGCCCACCGAACAGCAGCAGGAAATGGTGAAGGCGCTCTCGGAACGCGCTTCCCTGGTACACAGCGGCACGGTGGACCCGTCCCAGGACAATATGCTCAAGATCACCAGCGACGGGCGCAAGCTGGGGCTGGACCAACGGATCATCAACCAGCTGCTGCCGGATGAGCCGGGCACCAAGGTCAATCAATGCGTGGACAATATCATGCAGATTTGGCGGGACGGCGAGGCCGACAAGCTGACCCAGCTGGTGTTCTGCGACATCTCCACGCCCCAGGCCCGGCCTGCCAAAAAGGTAGCGAAGGCGCTGGACAACCCGACCCTCCACGCTTTGGAGGACGCGGTGCCGCTGGACGAGCCGGAACCGGCCTTTACGGTCTACGAGGACATCCGGCAGAAGCTCATCGCTAAAGGTGTGCCCGCCGAGCAGATTGCCTTTATCCATGAGGCCAACACCGAGGTGCGCAAAAAGGAGCTGTTCTCCAAGGTCCGCACCGGCCAGGTGCGCGTCCTGCTGGGCAGCACGGCCAAGATGGGTGCAGGCACCAACGTGCAGGATCGCCTGGTGGCGCTGCATGACCTGGACTGCCCGTGGCGGCCCGGCGACCTGGCCCAGCGAAAGGGCCGCATTGAGCGCCAAGGCAACCAGAACGAGACTGTCCATGTGTACCGCTATGTCACTGAGGGGACGTTTGACGCCTACCTCTGGCAGACGGTGGAAAACAAACAGAAATTCATCAGCCAGATTATGACCTCCAAATCGCCGGTGCGAAGCTGCGACGATGTGGACGAAACCGCGCTGTCCTTTGCCGAGATCAAGGCGCTGTGCGCCGGGGACCCGCGCATCAAGGAACGCATGGACCTGGATGTGGACGTGGCGCGGTTAAAGCTGATGAAGGCCGACCACCAGAGCAAGCAGTACCGCCTGGAGGACCAGCTGCTCAAAACCTTCCCGGAGGAGATCGAGAAAAACAAGGGCTTTATCGCCGGGCTGGAAGCGGATATGGCGACCCTGGCCGCTCATCCTCACCCGGAGGACGGCTTTGCCGGGATGGAAGTCCGTGGCGACACCCTCACCGACAAGGAGAACGCCGGTGCGGCGCTGCTGGACGCCTGCAAGGAGGTCAAAGGGGCCGACCCGGTGCCGGTGGGCAGTTACCGGGGCTTCACTATGTCGGTGTCGTTTGACGCTTTCCGGCAGGAGTATATGCTCCTGCTGAAAGGCCAGATGACCCACCGGGCGACGCTGGGCACAGACCCCCGTGGAAATCTAACCCGTATCGACAATGCGCTCAGTCAGATGCCCCAGCGGCTGGAAGCGGTGAAGAACCAGCTGGACAACCTCTACCAGCAGCAGGCCGCCGCCAAGGCAGAGGTGGGTAAGCCCTTCCCACAGGAGCAGGAGCTGCGGGACAAATCCGCCCGGCTGGCCGAGCTGGATGTACTGCTGAACATGGACGGCCGGGGCCGCCCTGCGCCGGAGGCGGTGCTTGCCAAGAGCAGCCGCCCCTCGGTGCTGGAGGGTCTGAAACGCCCGGTGCCGCCGCGCTGCCCCGAAAAGAAACCCAAACACCACGAACAGGAGGTGCGATAACATGAATACCGACAAAAACACGGCCCTCTATGAGAAGATGGCCGCCGAACAGGACAAGTTCCGGGACTGGCTGAAAAGCCAGCCCCCGGAGGAAATTCTAAAGCATACCTATGAGTACACGGTCCGGGAGGACATCCTGATGGCGATGGAGGAGCTGGATCTGCCCCAAAGCCGGGCCGCCGCGCTGCTGGCGTCGTCGTCCCCGCTGGCCGATGTCTACAAGGAGTTTTCTGACCGGGAGACTTCCTACATGGATGTGGTGCGGGACAGCATCGAGCAGCGGGCCGATGCGGCGCTGGACGCCCAGCGGGAACTGCCGCTCTACCGCCACGACGCCGCCTATGCCCGCGAACAGGGCGACCTGGATTTGTACCGGGCGTCCCGCCGCGCCAACATCGCCTGCAAGGAGGCCATCGAGGCGGCCATTTCGGAACATTACCGGGACAACCGGCTGGACAAGGACGCGGTACCCCAGGTGATCGAGCAGTTCGGCTACACCCGCATCCTCTATGTGCTGGCAAATACCGTGCAGCAGAAAGAGTGGGATGAGCGTTTCAGCCCGGCCAACAAGGCGTGGGCCAGGACGGTGGACATCCCGCCCAACCCGGACGGCTTTGGCGGCGAACGCAACCTGGACTTTGTGGTGGACAGCCACTCCGGCCTGGTCGATCTGTTCTTGAGCCAGGCGCGGCAGGATTATCTGCGGCTCCAGCCGCTGACGCCGGAGGAAATCCGTGCCGAGGCCGCCCGGCTTTTGCAGGAGCTTCGTGCGCCGGGTACACCCAACAGCCCCCACGGCACCCACTACATGGCCCGCGTTTCGCCAGACTTTCTGGCCCGCGCAGGCACCCAGGCCCATGACCAGCTGATGACGCTGCTGCCGTTCCGCAGTCTGGCGATCACCGGCATGAAGGAACTGCCCGGCACCTATGTCACCATCTTGGCCAGCGAGGACCGTTCCAAAGAGCTGCGCCAGCGCCGCCCCTCGGTCCGCCGCCAGCTGAAACAGGAGCCGCGCCCCGCTGAAAAGCCGGAGAAAAAATCCCCCATCTATAAGAAAAAGGAGCCGGAGCGATGAGCGCCCCCAAGCGCAAGCGGGAGGTGCAGCTGAACTTCCGGGTCTCGCCGGAAGAACTGGCGTTGATCGAACAGAAGATGGCCCAGCTGGGAACAACGAACCGGGAAGCCTACCTGCGCAAGATGGCCTTGGACGGTTATGTGGTGCGCCTGGAACTGCCGGAGCTGAAGGAGTTGGTGTCCCTGATGCGCTATTCCAGCAACAACTTAAACCAGCTGGCCCGCCGTGCGCATGAAACCGGGCGCATTTACGACGCCGACCTGGAGGATATATCCCGGAGGCAGGAGGCTTTGTGGGATGGGGTGCATCAGGTATTGACCCAGCTGGCAAAGCTGTCGTGACAGGGGCATACGCCCCGGCTGTGAGGGAGGTCCGGCGCGTGCAGACTGCATCGCCGGGCCTCCCTCTTTTTTTTCTTTGCCCGTATCGTTGCGTTTTGGTGGGGTGTGATTGATAATGGAGTCAGAAACGAGGTGATGGCTGATGTTGACGTTTGAAAACGTCTTGGAGATTTTTCATGAGTACCTGCTGCACGACCCGGAGGAAGAAGTTCTCCCTTGTAAACGCGGCTATGTCCGATTGACTTGGAACAAGGATTCCCGCTACTGTGTGGACGGTATCCTCTGCCGAATCCCGGAGGAACTGTTTGACCTGTTGCTCACGGATTACCAGGACTTTGAATTGCTCCGCCGGACGAAAGGCCGCCGGGAAGTTACAGAAGCCGATGAAAAAGCCGTGAAAGAACTGTGCCAGCCCTACCTGGACTGGCGGAAGGAGGCGCTGAAATGAGAGCGGTGCTGTTTATTTTGAAATTGGGGCTGAAAATCCTTGCCGTGCCGGTGGTGCTGGCGCTGACGCTGTTCACCTGGCTGTGCTTCTGGCTGCTGTATGTGTCCAGCTTCATCTTCGGCCTGGTCTCCACGGTGGTGGCGCTGCTGGGGATCGCGGTGCTTGTGACCTACTCGCCGCAAAACGGCGTAATCCTGCTGGTGATCGCCTTCCTGGTCAGCCCGCTGGGCCTGCCGATGGCCGCCGTCTGGCTGGTGGGCAAGGTACAGGACCTGCGGTATGCGATCCAGGACGCGGTGTATGGCTGAATAGGAAGCGAAGAATTGCCGGGAGTGAGTGCCCGGCAATTTTTTGACTTTACTTTCGTGCTAATTTTGCGTATAATATTAGCATGAAAGGAAGGTGAAGAACGTGAGCCAATTTCAACAGCTGGACCAGCTGATGGAACGTCAGGATGGGATGCTGCGCACCGGGCAGGTCCTCGCGGCCGGGATCTCAAAACCTGTTTTTTATCAATTCGTGCAGTCTCGTGGGCTGGAACAGGCGGCGCATGGGATTTATCTTTCCAAAGACGCCTGGGTGGACGCCATGTATCTGCTGCATCTTCGCTGTCCGCAGGCAGTTTTTTCCCATGAAACGGCGCTGTTTTTCCATGACCTGACCGACCGGGAGCCGCTGGCCTATTCCATTACGGTCAAGACGGGCTACAATCCGACCCGGCTCAAGGACGAGGGCGTTCAGGTCTTTACCATCAAGGCGGAGCTGCATGAGGTCGGCCTGACAACCGCGCAGACCCCCTTCGGTCACGATGTGCCGGTATATGATATGGAACGGACGATCTGCGATGTGCTGCGCAGCCGGAGCCATATCGAGATGCAGACATTCCAGGACGCTTTGAAAGCGTATGCTCGCCGGAAAGATAAGGACCTGCGGACGCTGGTGCGCTATGCCAAGCTGTTCCGGGTCGAGAAGATTTTACGCCAGTATTTGGAGGTACTGCTATGATAAAGACAGCCAGACAGCTGAAAGATTTGATCCGTAACCTGTCAAAGAAAAATGCTGCGGATGCGCAGGTTTTGATGCGCAACTATATGATGGAGCGTTTTCTTGACGTATTTCTCTTTCCTCATACCGGGACAAGTTCATCCTCAAGGGTGGTATGCTGGTGGCCGCGATGGTCGGTCTGGACGCCCGCTCCACGATGGACCTGGACGCAACGGTCAAGGGGGCCAACGTCAGCGTGGAGGATGTGGAGAACATGATGGCCGAGATCATCGCCGTTCCCATTGACGACGGCGTTACCTTCCAGGTGAAAAGCATTTCGGAAATCATGGATGAAGCGGAATATCCCGGCATTCGGGTGACGATGACAACGCTCTTTGACGGGGTGCGCACCCCGCTGAAAATCGACATTTCTACCGGCGACGCCATCACCCCTAAAGAGGTGCGGTACAGCTTCAAGCTCATGCTGGAGGACCGTTCCATCGACGTTTGGGCCTATAACCTGGAGACCGTGCTGGCCGAAAAGCTGGAAACCATCATCACCCGGACCACGACCAACACCCGTATGAGAGATTTTTACGACATCGCCATCCTGCAACAACTCTATGGCAGCACTCTGGACCCGCACGTTCTCCATGACGCGCTTCTGGCGACAGCCCACAAGCGCGGCACCGAGCGCCATCTGGCCGAGGCCGCCGAAGTCTTTGATGAAGTGGAGGCCAGCCCGGTCATGCAGGACCTGTGGGTGGCCTATCAGAAAAAGTTTTCCTATGCGTCCGACCTTGGCTGGAATACGGTCATGGCTGCGGTCCGTCAGCTGTTCGCTCGTTGCGAGGGCACGGCATGAAAAAGCGTGGACACTACTGCAAGGTCTGTGGCGAGTATAAGGCAAACGAAAAGTTTTCCGGCAAGGGTCACGCCGCGCACATTTGTAAAACCTGCGCCGCCCTCCCGCCAGAAAAGCAGGCGGAAGAAATGGCACTTACCCGGCTGGTCAACCTTCCCTGGCGATTATCCAAAGAACAGCTTTCGTGGTTGAAGAAACGGATGAAAGACCGGCGGGATGCCGTGCGGACCTTGGCGACGGAACAATATGAAATGCGGTTCCCGCCCAGGATAGAACTGGATGAATTGGAAGATGACTTTGAGGAAGATTTCGATTTTTATATGGACGAGGAAACTGATATAGAGTAAACCGATGCGGTCTGTGATAAGCAGGCCGCTTATTTTTTGGAAAGGAGGCGGACCCCACATGGCCACCACCCGCATTATACCGCTGCACACCGGCAAGGGCCGCACGGTCGGCAAGGCGATCAGCGATATCATTGGTTATGTAAAAAATCCAGAAAAGACCGACCACGGCAGGCTCATCACCAGCTACCAGTGTGACAGCCGCGTGGCCGATGCGCAGTTCCTGCTGGACAAGCAGACCTACGCCGCCCGCACCGGCCGGGTGCGCGGTGCGGACGATGTGATTGCCTACCACCTGCGGCAGTCCTTTGTGCCGGGCGAGATCACGCCGGAGGAAGCCAACCGGTTGGGCGTAGAGCTGGCCCGGCGATTTACCAAGGACAAGCACGCTTTCATCGTCTGCACCCACATTGACAAGGCTCACGTCCACAACCATATTATATGGAACTCCACCACGCTGGAGTGTGACCGCAAGTTCCGCAACTTTTGGGGCAGCACCCGCGCCGTCCACCGTCTGAGCGATACCATCTGCGTTGAGAACGGTTACTCCATTGTGGAGGCTCCCAAGCGGCGCGGCCAGAGCTACAACAAGTGGCTGGGTGACGCGGCGAAGCCCTCCCACAAGGAGCAGCTGCGTCAGGCCATTGACCGGGCACTGGCGCAGAAACCGGCCAGCCTGGAGGAGCTGCTGCGCCTGTTGGAACAGGACGGCTTCACCGTTCACCGGCGCGGAAAAAACATCTCCATCGGCGCGGAGGGCTGGGGCAACAATGTCCGCTTTGACCGGCTGGGGGACGGCTACACGCTGGACGATCTGTTGGCGGTCCTCTCCGGCCAGAAAGAACATATGCCCCGCAAGCAAGCCGTCCCGCAGGCCGCTCCGCCGAAGGTCAATCTGCTGGTGGACATCCAGGCAAAACTCCAGGCCGGAAAAGGTGCCGGGTACGCCCGCTGGGCCAAGGTGTTCAACCTCAAGCAGATGGCACAGACCCTCAACTACCTGTCCGAACATGGGCTGCTGGATTATGCCGATTTGGAAACCAAAACAGCAGAGGCGACGGCCCGCTATAATGCGCTGTCCGATCAGATCAAGGCCGCTGAGAAGCGCATGGCCGAGATTGCCGTGCTGCGCACCCACATCGTCAACTACGCCAAGACCCGCGAGACCTATGTGGCCTACCGCAAGGCCGGGTATTCAAAGAAATTCCGGCAGGAGCATGAGGAGGAAATCTTGCTGCACCAGGCCGCCAAGGAAGCCTTCAACGAGCTGAATGTGAAGAAGCTGCCCACCATCAAGGAGCTTCAGACCGAGTACGCCCAGCTACTGGCGGACAAGAAAAAGGCTTACGGTGAGTACCGGCAGGCCCGCGCCACCATGCGGGAGCTGCTGACGGTCAAGAATAACGTGGATCGGGTCCTGGCGATGGAGCAGACCGAGCCGCAACAGAAAGAAAAAGACCACGGCCAGCGGTGAGCTGGTCGCAGTCAAAAGCGTTCACAAGAACGCGCAGCCACAGATTGAAAATCTGTGTTCCAAGGGGGCTTGGGGGACTTCCCTCAACAAGCGCGTGGGGCTATCTGGATAGCCACAGGCATCGCTTGCCGCTTTCTTTGCAGAAATGAAAAGAGCCAGAGAGGAAACCGTCAAATTTCACTCACTGGCTCAATTCGCTTCAATTTTCTTAGATAGTTCTGTTAATTCCTGCATGGTCTCCTGTGTATGGTGCAGCAGGGTTTCACGCATTTCTGACGGGCAACTGGAATAAAGCATTTTCATCTGGTTGGCTCCCTCATCTTCTGGAGAAACATCCGGATTTATTAGAGAGTCCAGAGAGATGTTCAAAACCTTGGCCAATGCTCTTAAAATCAAATAGGAAGGGTTCATCTGCCCTTTTTCAATGTTGGCAATTTGTTTTACAGAAACATGGCTCAGATCTGAAAGCTCCTGCTGTGTCAGGTCTTTTTTCTTTCGGGCCTCCCGCATTATTTGACCCAAAGCGGTTAAATCGTCAATCGGCATAATCATTCACCTCAATAACATTGTATCGTGCCGATTTGTTTTGAGGAATAACCTTATTATGCCCGCTAAAAGGTATGATAATGCCGATTTTGTAATATAAAAAACGAATAGGGCGCAAAGACCCTTGATATTTTTATATCATGAGTCCTTACACCCTACTATGAGTTTTTATCTTGAGATAATTTTTTTAGGATATATTCTGTTTATGTGAATTACCCATCTGCTCTTTTTCTTGTGTTTTCAGATGCGTTTCCCGCTTATCGGTTGCTTCTTTCAAAAGAGCGTAAGTGGCTGCTGCGGCAGGTACGCCAAGCAACATACCGATTGGTCCAGCCAGATTGCCACCTATTGTGATTGCCGCTAAAACCCACATGGCAGGAAGGTTGATTTTTGCGCCCACAACTTTCGGATAGATTGCATTTCCTTCGATCTGTTGCAAAGTAAGCAGGAAAATAATGAATACCAGTGCCTTAAAAGGATTGACTGTCAGAATCAAAAATGCACCCACAAGTGTAGCAATCCAGGCACCGACATAGGGAATCAGTGCTGTTACCCCAACAAGCGCACCGATCATCGGCGCATATGGTATTCTCAGAATTAACATACCGATTGCACACAGGCTGCCTAAAATTATTGCCTCAGTCGTTTGCCCTGCTACAAAAAGCTTGAAGTTTTTTTCACAGACAGCTGCCACATGAATGCCCCGCTCGGCAAAACATGCTGGAATCCATACACGGACAATTCGGGTGATCTGACTTTTTAATTTCTCCTTATTGGCCAAAATATAAATTGAGAACACAAGACCAATCGCAAAATCGACTGCCGTCGCAACCACGCTTCCAAATGCGGAAGCAGCAGTGTCCATAATGGTGGTTCCCAATTGATTCAACCATTCATTCAAATTGTCTTTCAGTTCAAGAAAATCAATATCAATTTGGGACAGCTGTTCTACGAATGGGATTTTAGAATAGTCAGCCGTGCTTTCAAATGCCACCAGTTGATCCAGACCATTCGTCAAGGATGATATGACAATAGATACTGCATCGTTCAATTCGGGAATAACAAGAAAAGCAACACCGACAAAGACCCCTATCACCAAAATAAATGAAAGCAGGATCGCAAGCGGGCGGCGCATTTTCGTTTTCCTAGATGTCGGATGTTTGGGGAACAGATGTCTTTCAATAACCCCCAACGGAACATTCAGAAACAACGCCAAAATCAATCCAATTAAAAGTGGGTTCAGCAGGTCTTTCAACCACATCACGGCATCAGCTACATGACTAATATGTCGGATGCCAAGATAAATCAAAATGCAGGCTGTAAACGTTCCGATAATCCACTTTGATAATTTTTTGTGTGTTTCAATATCTTCAAACATTCAAGACCCTCCTTACATTAGTGGTGCAAATAGCCGCAGTATATCCTGGAGCAGATGCACTACGATATTTGTTTTGCAATCCTTTTCTGTCACCTGTTGGCATATCTCCAGCGTTTGCAGAAAATCCTCCTTGACTTCCATAACAGCTTTGGCCTCATAGAGCAGAGCACCACATTCATAGTGCAGATATAAGCTGCGAAAATCCAAATTTGTTGTCCCGACTGTTGCAGTACGGTCATCGGACACAAAGGTTTTGGAGTGGATGAAACCATTGGTATATTCGTAGATTTTAACGCCTGATTTTATCAGCTCTCGGTAATACGAGCGTGTGGTCATGTGTACCCACCATTTATCCCAGCGGTGGGGTGTGATGATGCGTATATCTACACCACTTTTTGCCGCAAGACGCAAAGCGGAAAGCATACTATCATCGACAATCAGATATGGGGTGTTGATATACACGTACTTCTTTGCATTGTTTAAGATATGCAGGTAAACGTGTTCGCCCACATTTTCTTCATCCATTGGACTGTCAGCGTATGGCTGAACAAACCCCTTTGCAGTAACAGGGCACTCTTGTTCTTTCCATGGGTAGAAGATTTCGTAGTCCTCGTCTGTATGGGTACAAATTTCCCACGTCTGTAAAAAAATTAGTGTGAAACTCCATGCGGCTTTGCCTTTCAGCATGATCGCTGCATCTTTCCAGTGTCCGTGTTTCTCAATGGCGTTGATGTATTCATCTGCCAGATTGATACCTCCGGTAAAAGCCACCTTTCCATCAATGACCGCTATTTTTCGGTGATCTCTGTTATTTTGCTTTACGGTCAGAACAGGTCGGAAGGGATTGAATACGGCGCACTGGATACCGTGTTTTTTTAGCTGCTTTGCGTAGTCTTTCGGAAGAGTGAGAAAGCAACCCATATCGTCATAAATCAGTCGCACAGTTACGCCTTGCGTGGTTTTTCGCTTCAAAACTTCCAAGATGCTGTTCCACATAACGCCTTCCTGCACGATGAAATATTCCAGAAATATGTACTTCTCGGCTTTTTCAAGTTCCGCCAAAAGTGTTTCCAGCTTTCGTTCACCCGGTGTAAGGTAATGTGTTTCTGTATCTGCATATATTGGAAACCCCGTGTATTCCTGCAAGTAATGAATTTGAGGGTAATATTCAGGCAGTTGTTTTGTTGCGCTTTCATAGCAAATGCCGGGGAGTGCATAGAGTGGTTTTGCCTTTTGTTGTGTATGGAGGACACTTTTTGCAAAGCGCCATTTCGAGGATTGTGCATTAGACAAAAGATACATCAGTCCACCAAACAACGGGAAGGTTAGGATCAGGATCGCCCATGCAGTTTTGTAGGCGCCTTTGTCTTTGTGGGAAACGATATAAAGCACCGCAATGATACTGACGATTGTCAGTAGGCGACTGAAATTTCGGGAAAGCTGACTTCCCCCAAGTACAAGGCATATAAGAAAATATACCTGTAAAAGTAGCAGGAGTATCGTCAACATCCTTCTACGGAATAAGACACGGAGCCAACGCTGGCGCATAATGATTCCCCCCCTTCAAACTCAAATCTACGGATTCTTTTTCCGCTGTTCGCAAAATTCCCAAAACTCTTTTGCAATGCGCTCGTAGGTGCTTTTTCCTACGAGATAGCTCATACAGTGGTCAGCGCCCGGAACAATCAGCAGACGCTTTTCTGATGTACAGGCTTTATAGTTTTCGTATGTCATTTCAACTGGAACAAAGTGGTCATCTGTTCCGTGGACAAAAAGAACAGGAATTTGGCAGTGCTTCAACGCTTCTGTAGTTGAGGCAGCATCAGCATCCATTTGGATGCGCTTTTTGCACATCCTATCGGCACCTGTTTTATGCAGAGCATAAGGAATATGCAGATTGCTTTCGGAGACATGTTTCCAAATTGCATGGAGCGAAGTAAATGCACTGTCCGCTGCGATTCCAAATACATTATCCGGCAGTTCCAGTTCGGACGCCATTAGCACAGAGGTTGCACCCATGGATACCCCGGCAAGATAGATGGGAATGCTTTTTCCTGTTTTCTCGTTTATCCAATTTGTCCATGCCAGGCAATCGTAGCGTTCCAGCAAACCTAAACTCATATGGTCGCCGCCGCTATTATTTTGTCCCCGCTGCTCTGCGTAGAGTACAGAACAATGATTATTGCGCCAGAAATCTGCGATTAGACCAAAATCATGTGACCAGGAGGAACGCCACCCGTGCATGGCAACTATAGTTCTTTTCGGTTCTTCGCAGGGACACCAATGCCCAATCAATGAAATTCCGTCGTGAGCAGTGATTTCCACCACGTCACAGCCGCTTTTTTCGAGCTGACCAGCTGCCTTTTTTACAATTTCAGTGGTTTCTATCATTTCAGGTGAACCGGACACACGCATTTTTCCGTTGCTTCTGTCCTGCGGCGCAACCCGATCCATGGCGAGCTGCATCATCTTTTTGGTTAGAAGATGATGCCAAAGCACACAAATCGCACTACCGGCAGCACCTATTATCAATCCTTTTTTCAATGAATCCTTCATAGCACGTCCTTTCATAACGTGGGTATAACTTACTCTTTGTCATTGGCAGTTTTCTTACTTAATTTTCTGCGATATGCGTAATATAACAGAATCGACATTGAGGCTTTTTCATAACCAAACTTGCCGAAGCACTGGAACGCCGCATTGAGAATGGTCAATCTCTTTTCTTCGGTCAGGGCCAAAAATTTGTTCAATTCATTTCCTTCTTCTTACACAATAACCGTTTCGGTTATTCAGAGTATAGCACCAATAACCGAATCGGTCAAGTGTTAATGCAGCAAGTGTATTGATGCGCTTTTTGCAAGCGTCATCTGCGCTCATGTCTGGATAAAAGAACTGATCCACCGATATATCGAACATTGTCACCATCTGATAAAAAGTGTTCAAGCTCGGATGCTGACCGTCGTTTTCGTTATATATGATGGTGCGGGGATCACGGTCAATGATAAGGGCCAGTTGATCCTGTGTCATCCCGCTGGTTTCTCTTTTGCGCTTTATCTCGCACCCTATATCGTGGAAATCAAATTTGCGCTCATCGCGTTCAAATTTCATAGACATCACCCAATGTAATTTTATATTTCAGGTAGTAGTATTTGAACGAATTACATTTTCGTGCAACTGCTGACTTGAACACACCGGTACTTTCGAGACTAATCTTCGTTGGTCTAACAGTATAAAAAGAAAACTTTTGAATCATACTCCAAAATACTTGACCGTTTCGGTTATTGGTGCTATACTCTAAATAACCGAAACGGTTATTGTGTAAAAAGGAGGAAATGAATTGGACAAATTTTTGGCCCTGACCGAAGAAAAGAGATTGACCATTCTCAATGCGGCGTTCCAGTGCTTCGGCAAGTTTGGTTATGAAAAAGCCTCAATCAATGATATTGCGGTAGCCGCACACATTTCCAAAGCGTCTGTGTTTCAGTATTTCGGCAGTAAAAAGCAGCTCTACATTTACCTGCTGGAATACTGCAAGAAAATCATAGAGGGACTATTTGATAAGGAAGCCCTCGATTCCGAAACAGATTTGTTCGACAGGATTCTGGCATCCAGCCGCATGAAAATGGAGGGGCTCCAAAATCAGCCTTTTATCTTGCAGTTTATTACCAGTGCCTGGGAGGAAAATTTTCCCGAGGTGACGGATACGCTGGCGATCCTGACGGAGGAGACCGGCAGATTCCGAAACGATCTTGTTCTGCGGGAAGAGGATGCTTTGAAATTCAAAGACCCAGAGGATGCCCAGCCGGTCTTTCAGATGCTGCTTCTGATGGCCGAGGGCTATGCGGCCGGGTACCGGGGGGCGGCGGCTTTCGATTTTCAGGCTGTCATGGAGGATTTTGAGAAGAACATCGCAATTCTGCGGAAAAATTTTTATAAGGAGGAGTATTTGAAATGAGTGAACAAGCGATTGTCTTGAATGAA
This sequence comes from Ruminococcus turbiniformis, assembly GCF_020687545.1. Lineage (GTDB taxonomy): Bacteria > Bacillota > Clostridia > Lachnospirales > Lachnospiraceae > Mediterraneibacter > Mediterraneibacter turbiniformis. The sequence goes on from NZ_JAJEQX010000032.1 coordinate 21,722, forward strand.
TTGACCAAGCACTATGGGAAGCATCGAGGAATCAATAACCTCAGTTTCTCTGTCAACCAGGGAGAGTTTTTCGGCTTTATCGGCCCCAACGGTGCGGGTAAGTCCACCACGATCCGCACCCTAATGGGGCTGATCCGTCCCACCGGAGGCAGCGCATCTATCTTCGATTTGGACTGTCACTCCAAGGCCAGCGTCATCGCCAGGGATGTGGGCTATCTGCCCAGCGAGAACAGCTATTACGAAAACATGAAAGTCCGTGAACTTTTGCAGTACACCGCCGATCTGTACGGCATGGACTGCAAGACAAAGATGAAGGAGCTTGCCGACAGGCTCAATCTGGATTTGTCCCGCAAGATTGCAGACCTTTCTCTGGGCAACAAGAAAAAGGTGGGTATCGTGTCTGCCATTATGACTTCGCCCAAACTGATTATTATGGACGAGCCCACCAGCGGATTAGACCCACTGATCCAGCAGGCTTTCTATGATATTCTGAAGGAGGAAAACAGCCGGGGCGCTACCGTGTTTTTTTCCTCCCATGTGCTGAGTGAGGTGCAGAAACTGTGTGACCGGGTGGCCATTCTGAAAGAGGGACAGCTTATTGGCATACAGTCCATCAAAGAACTGCGTGAGAGCGGCTATAAGAAAGTCTCTCTGAGCGCAAAGGAGGCTATCCCTCGCGATTTCTTTGATTTGTCCGGCATTGCGAACTATGCGGAGACTGCGGATAAGACCTCTGTTTCCTTTATGTATAACGGAAATATCACGGCGATTATTGACAAGCTTCACCTGCTGCATTTGGACGATGTGCTTTTGGAAGAGCCCTCTTTGGAGGAAATCTTCATGCACTACTATGCGTAAGGAGGTGTCGGGCATGGTCATTTTGAAATATGAACTGAAAAGGCACCGCAAATATATTTTGGGTTGGGCCATCGCCTTGGCTCTGTGTGTTTTTGTGATGACGCCTACCTATTACAGCTTTATGGATGTTTCCACCGGAGACCTCTATGAAACGCTGGGTACGAGTGATTTTTACAAAGGCGTTGGTGTGTCCATGGAATATCTGACCTCACCGTTGGGCATTTATGCGTTTCTTACCAGCTTTTTTATGATTGCGTCCGGTATTTTCGGGATGCACTTCGGTATCGCCATTCACACCAAGGAGTGCTCGGAGCGAACCTCTGAATATCTGTTTACAAAACCCCATACCCGAAAAACGATTTACTGGGCAAAGGCGTTCACGGTTTTTTTCGGCGTAGTGGTCGTGAGCATGGTATATCTTCTCGCCTCTTTTTTGGCGCTGGCCCTGTTCCGCTCCGGCATTGACTGGGGAGAGTTCTTTCTGATTGCTCTTTCCCTCATGCTGGTCACGCTGTTCCTTGCAGCTATGGGGCTTTTGGTTGGAATTCTATTTTCACGCAATCGAAGCCCACTTTTGACTGCCGGGTTAATTGTCTTTGTCGAGTACTGCGTCACCAGCTTCTCCAACATTGTCAGCAACCGTGCCATTAGTTTTCTGTCCCCGTACTCGTTCTTTAGTGCGGCTGAGATTTCCAAATCTGGCTTTTATGAGTTGGATTACTTGGGATGGTGTGTACTGCTGTTTGCCCTGTTTTTGGTGCTGTCTTATCGTGTCTTTTTGAAAAAAGACATCCAGTTCCGCTCATGAGGGGGTGCAAAGATGAAAACATTGGTGAAAAACGAATTCCGCCAAACCAGAAAGACCCTGCTGATCTGGCTGGGGATCATGTTACTGCTGTGCGGATTCTGCTATTTTGAACTTTTATCCTTGAAGGACAGTCTGGATGAGATGGCCCGGACAGTCGGCCAATTTCCTCGCTTGATCATGATCATGTTCGGTGTGAAAGGGGATCTCACGACTGCCCTTGGTTGGTACGCGTGTATCTATTTTTGGGAGGGGCTGTTGGCCTTTGCCTATGCAATCTCTCTGGGCCTGTCCTGTGTGGCGAGGGAAAAGAAATTTGGAACATCCGAATACCTGTTCACAAAGCCTGTGGAGCGGAAAACCATTGTTCTGGCGAAGGTGATCGTTTCAGCAGTGAACCTGCTGGTGTTCGCCCTGTTCAGCGGCGTGTGCAATTATTTCACGATCGTTCTTCCTTTGGGCGGTCTGGATCAGCCGGGAGCGGTGCTTTCCACAACGATGGGAATGTTCTTTACCCAGCTTCTCTTTTTTGCCTTGGGTCTGCTGTTTGCCAGCCTTTTCAAATCTTATAAGGCCGCGGTACGCGCCGGTACGGTTTTCGTATTGGCCGCCTATGTGTTGGCCTTTACTGCCGAGTACACAGGGAATCGTTTCTTGGATTATCTGACCCCTCTGCGGTACTATGATGTGTATGAAGTAGCACTAAATGGCGTCTATCTTTCCTACATCGTCTTAACAGTACTCATTGTGGGCGCGTGTGTAATGGTTTCTACAAGGCGGTGGAAACTGCGTGAGTTGTAAATGTAATTGTCCATAGATATTCTATTATCTGATGAAAAACAAAGAATGAAAAAAAACGAATGGCTATTATGCCCCAACTGCAACAACAAAACGAGAATTAAAAATAGAAAAGGAGACAAAACCATGAGTAATTCTATTAAAGACAGCGCACAGGCTTTCGCCGTCAATCAAGTGCTGAAATATGTTGACAGCAATCCGCAGGAAGCATTCCCCAAGTTGTTAGATTGGGCGGATAAGTTCGATAAGGATAACCTCTATCTCACACAGCGCCAGCAAATCCGTAAGGTGATGGAGCAGCCTGACAGCAACTGGATGCGCCTGATCAACAGCCTTTGGACGGACATTGATTCTGAAGTCCGCAAAGTGTTCTTCCGCAATTTTATTGTCAATGCATCTCTCTTAGGCAGCCGCAAGCAGGTGGCTAATCGTGAAAAGTACGGCTGCAATATCCCCTGGGCAATCCTGATGGACCCCACTTCCGCCTGCAACCTTCATTGCACCGGCTGTTGGGCGGCAGAATACGGTAATAAGCTGAATCTGAGCTATGAGGAACTGGATGACATCATCAATCAGGCCAATGAACTGGGAACCTATATGTTCCTCTACACCGGCGGTGAACCTATGGTACGCAAGAACGATCTGCTCCGCCTGTGTGAAGCGCATCCTGACTGCGTATTCTCTGCCTTTACCAACGGTACCCTTATCGATGAGAAGTTTGCCGATGAGATGCTGCGGGTGAAGAACTTCTACCCGGCCATCAGCATTGAAGGCTTCGAGGAAGCTACTGATTTCCGCCGTGGCAAGGGTACTTATCAGGCTACTATGCGGGCGATGAAGATTCTGAAAGAAAAGAAGCTGCCTTTCGGCGTATCTGGGTGCTATACCAGCAAGAACATCGACTCCATCAGCTCGGATGAGTTCTTCGATCATCTGGTGGAGTGCGGTGCGAAGTTCGCATGGTTCTTCCACTATATGCCTGTGGGCAACGATTCCGCTGTGGAGCTGCTCCCGTCTCCTGACCAGCGTGAAAAGATGTATAACCGCATCTGCGAATACCGTAGCACAAAGCCTATTTTCACAATTGACTTTCAGAATGATGCGAAATTTGTAAACGGCTGTATTGCTGGTGGCCGCAACTATCTGCATATCAATGCCAATGGTGACATTGAGCCTTGCGCTTTTATCCATTACTCTGACTCCAACATCCGTGAAAAGACCCTGCTGGAAGCATATCAGTCTCCGCTGTTTATGGCCTATCACGACGGTCAGCCCTTTAATGATAATATGTTCCAGCCGTGTCCTATGCTGGAAAATCCTGAATGTCTGCGTAGCATGGTAAAGAAATCCGGTGCCCATTCTACCGAGTATCAGTCCCCGGAAAGTGTTGACCATCTGTGTGATAAGACTACACTTTATGCAGAAACCTGGAAGCCGAAGGCCGATGAGCTGTGGGCTGCTTGTCAGGGCTGTAGTGGGTGTAAGAAGTGATGGACGGCTATCAAATTTTCACAGATGCCACCTCAGATCTCGCACCGGAGTTAACCGCAGGTCTGCCATCTGTTGAAATGATTCCTATGAATGTTGAGATCGGCGGAACAGAATACTCATATGGTTCCCCGGAAGGAATCACAGCCAAGGAGTTCTACCGCTTGCAAAGAGCTGGGAATTTTGCAACGACCTCACAAATCAACCCAACGATTTATTTTAAGCATTTTGAACCCTGTCTGCGACAGGGAACCGATATTCTGTATCTCTGTTTTTCCTCTGGTCTGTCAGGTACATATCAGTCTGCGTTTTTAGCGGTTGAAGAACTACAGCAGGAATATCCGGAAAGAAGAATCATCTGCATTGATACGCTTGCTGCCGCAGTGGGTGAAGGGTTTTTAGTCAGAGAAGCTGCGAAAAAGCAGAGGGAAGGACTGTCTATTGATGAATTGGCTTCTTGGGTCATGGAACACCGATTAGAGGTATGTCATTGGTTTACGGTTGATACCTTTACCCATTTGAAACATGGCGGGCGGGTTTCAGGTGCCGCAGCCGCAATGGGAACGGCTTTGCAGATCAAACCGTTGCTTCATGTGGACAGCGAAGGAAAGCTGCAAGCAGTGGAAAAACCTCGTGGAAGAAAAAAGGCTGTTACCACTCAGATTGCCCGAATGGAACAGGGCTGGAAACCTGAACTTGGTAAATCGATTCTGATAGGTCATGCCGATGACCCTGAAGCAGCAGATATGCTGAAAGAAAGGTTGTTGGAACAATTCCCGGATTCTGAGATTTGTATTGCTTATATTGGCCCTATCATCGGAGCACACACCGGTCCCGGCGCACTGGCATTGATTTACTGGGGAAATAATCGATGACGGAGGATTTGTAGATACGCAAAAAAGCATTCTCCATCATAGAAAAATATAGTTTTGTTTAGAGCTGCCGGGTAACTTATGCTCGGCAGCTTTGAACTGTCTGCTAGAAGTAGTAGGAGGTGAACATATGGTTCCGCATGTATTGGGCGTAGGATACGCCTATAATGAATATGAGGTTACTGCTGGCCGATGGAAAGAATTTGAAATTGAATTTGACTATGCTGATAATATTAAACAAGCGGCCGCAATGCTGTCTTTTAAAGAATATATATGCGTAGCTATTTGCTCTGATGTGATTCCACAAGACGATTTGGATATCTTGAGACAAAAACGTGCGGTACCAATTATTGTTATGCCACCTTCATATTCGGAGGAACAGCGGTATGCATGTGTCCATTTTGGTGCTGCTCAATATTTACATACCTATAATCATCCTATGGTAGAAATGTTTTCAGAGAAAAATAGTATGAGAAATTGTTTGAAAATACCAAAAGATAAAAGAAGACCGCTAACAATCATCACTGTGAAAGACTTGTCTTTCTGCTTAGAGTACAGGTCTGTAGAGATAGCTGGGGTATGCATTGATTTGACCGAAAAAGAGTTTGATATTCTTGCGCTGCTAATTATGAATCAACGGCAAGTCTATACTTATGAAATGATAATGGATTCTGTTTGGCATGATGATTTTTCGTTTTATTCACGCAATGCGATTTCAAGCCATATAAGTAATTTACGGAAAAAGTTAAAAAGTTCGGAAACTGCATCAGAACATATTAAAAGCATTCGAGGAATAGGCTACAAATTCGAAGTATAGGTATTTCTTGTGCAAATCTTGTATAAATCTAAAGTAAATCTTGCTTTCTGTTCTATACCATAGCTCTCAATAATGGCGAGCAGCTGTTAATTGAGTAATGGTTCAATGAAAACGCGGCTTGCTGAATAGCTGCCGCTTTATACTGCGTAGACAGAAAGGTTATTTACAGCGGCATATAGGAGGATGCCGCTTTGTTTGTTTTAACCTTTTACAGTTCTCATAATCTTCACTTGCTAAAAAAAGTGTAGCTTCCCCTCCGGGGCAGTTCGGCAACCTGTCGGTATTATCGTTCTGCGCAAACCGGAATAATAATGATCTTTTTTGTTGCGCCAGTTTCCTGGAATGGGAGACTGGCGCTTTTGCTTGTCGTTTTTTGCCGAATGTCCCCAAACGGCCTCGATGCCGTTCCCCGCCTCCATTCGATTCACCCGCTAATCACCCGTGAATCGAAATGGAGGTACATAATGAAGAAAGTCAATCTTCGGGATCTGTATCCCGATGTTTATAAAACCGATGCCTTTTTGGAAGTAACCGATGAAGTACAAGCGGTGTTTCAGTCTGACGAGCGAGCTGAAGCAGCCTATGAGCGAAAAATGTATCGCTATAAGGCGCAGTACTCCCTGGACTGTGAGAATGGAATTGAAAATGCGGTCCTGCGAAAGCTGGAGACGCCGGAGATGCTTCTGGAGGAAAAGCAGCTGCGCGAGCAGATTTACTCCGCCGTGATGGCTTTGCCGGAGAAACAGGCAAAAAGAATTTATGCTCGGTACTATCTGGGGATGAGCGTAAATGAGATTGCCGGAGCCGAAGGTGTAGATCCGAGCCGTGTCCGTGACAGCATCCGGCGTGGGCTGAAACAGTTGGCAAAAATTTTTTGATAAAGTTTCATTTGAAGCGCCTGTTTTTTGCCCCTTTTGTCAGTGTTAATAGAAGGACAAGTTTTCCCCTTCGATGGTACTTTGACAATTGAATAGACGGCATTTCTGGTACATAACCCATGTACGAGCGAATCAGGCGCGCCGCCAAGATGGACAGCCAAGGAGGTGATAAACAAGGCTGTTCCCAGCGATCAACGCCAGCCTGAGACCCGAAGGTGGCACTTCGAGCGCGAGGACTCCATGGGGGCTTAAAGATACTTGTTCACACCCGCCCACGGACTTGAGGCGGAACCCTGCGGCGCACGAGTAAAACGACGCTGCGGAGTTATGACATCCGCGCCAGCGGAGACCGGGAATGTCCCCATCGTCAGGGGCGCGTGGCAAATGTGACGAAAGCAACGGATATAATCTGAAAGGCTGCATCCATTTGCTGTTAGCAACAACAAGGCATCATTTGGGTGCAGTCCTTTCTTTTCAAAGTCAGATACCATGAGCTGGCAGCTCTGGTGGCCAGCTCATTCATGTGATTTTGAAACCGACTTCAAAGAAAGGAGAACCCTTATGAGCCAGCTAACACAAACAACAACCGATGAATTGGTTGACATCCGTGAAGTCGCGGTAGATAAAGACCTCCCCAAAGAGGAACGGATCGCGGCCTTTCTTCACCAGATCAAAAACCCCTATCGCTTTCGCTGCGGCGATTTTGTGGTAAACGCTGCATTTTCCAGCAACGGGGTCACATTGGAGGAATGCCTGCAAGGGATTTTAAGGTAATCGACATCCTCGCTCTTTTCCCAAAATCGTGCTACGATGTGCATGGAAAAGGATGAAAACTGAAAGCCTTGAAATCCACTCTTTTCTTGCGGGAGCTTCCGGGAGGAAAGGAGTGCTTTTTCATGCCAAAATATCAGGCAACAGCTTATATTCGTCTGTCTTACACAGATGATCGCTCCAGCGAGAGCGACAGCGTTACCAACCAGCGGAAGCTGATTGAGAACTTCATTGAACGAAACCCGGACATCCAAATCGTATCCGAAAAAATCGACGATGGTTACAGCGGTATTATTTTTGACCGTCCGGCGTTTAAGGAAATGATGCAGGACATCACCGATGGCAAGATCAACTGCGTCATTGTAAAGGACCTCTCCCGCCTGGGACGAGAGTACATCGAAACCGGACGCTATCTGCGCCGGGTATTCCCAACTTATGGGGTCCGCTTTATTGCCATCACGGATAACATCGACACCGCCCATGAAGGCAGCGGTGACGATCTGACCGTATCCGTCAAAAACATTATGAACGAAGCCTACTGCCGGGATATTTCCATCAAGACCCGTACCTCTTTGGATATAAAGCGCCGTAACGGAGATTTTGTTGGAGCCTTTCCCGTTTACGGCTATATGAAGTCCGAGGAAAACAAAAACCTGCTTGTGCCTGACCCGTATGCTTCCCGCGTTGTCCAGGACATCTTTCGTATGCGCCTGGACGGGACGAGCGCCCTGCGGATCGCCACCGTGCTGAACGAAATGGGCATCCTCTCCCCCCTGGCCTATAAGAAAAACAATGGTTTTCCTTATGCCAAACACGGCTATGCCGACAAAGAGGATTGCAAGTGGTCTGCTACAACGATTATTCGTATTTTGCAGGATGAAACCTACATCGGCACATTGGTACAGGGGAAGTAAGGCACCCCACACTATAAAATCAAGCAAATGGAGCAACGCCCATCCTCTGAATGGATTCGCGTCCCAGACGCCCATGAGCCGCTGATTGCCAAGCAGGATTTTGAACTTGTCCAGCGTATCCGCAGACTGGATACCCGGACTTCTCCCAAGCAGGATACGGTGTATCTGTTTTCCGGCGTTTTAATCTGCGGCTGCTGTGGGAGCCGCATGACGCGAAAAACGAACCGGGTCAAAGGCAAGGAATACCACTATTATTATTGTCCCACCGGGAAAAAGCATGGCTGCGCCAATCCGGTAATGCTCAAGGAAAGCGATCTTGTCGAGTGCGTCAAGGACAGTCTAAAAGGCTACATTGACAATGTGAGCTGTCTGCAAGCTATCCTGGACGGTATCGACCAGAGCAGTATCAATCAGGCGCTTGCCAATGAATACGCCTCCCACATCGCCGCCAATGAGCAGCAGGTGGAACAGGCGCTTGAATTTAAGGCCCGTCTCTACGAAAGCCTGATTACCGGCACTATCAGCAAAGAGGAATATACCGACTATAAGGCCAGATACACGAGGATTGCGGAAAATGCAAAAGAGAGCATTCGGGTCTTAAAGGAAAAGCTGGCTGATGTTCTGGAGAACCGGAGTGAACGGAACCGCTGGATTTCCCACTTCACACAGTTTTCTACGATGGAGATCCTGGACCGCAAAGCTGTGGTTCACATGATACAGAGCATCAAGGTGATTGGGAAAAAGGAATTGGAGATCACCTTTACATACCAGGATGAATACCAGAAAGCGATCCAGCTGATTCAACTGGCAGAGCAAACAAGCCAAAGAAAGGTGGGATGATTTGTGGCAAGAAAAAGCAGAAAAGAAACTGTGGTATTTCCTGCACCGGAGATAGATACCTCTTGCCGCGCCGGAGTTTATGTGCGGCTTTCCGTTGAGGATAAGCATACTCACACCGCCTCTATTGAAACCCAGCAGCTGATTATCGCCCGATATCTGGAGCAGAACCCGGAGATTATTGTGGTACAGACCTACATTGACAATGGCGCAACAGGTACGAACTTCCACCGTCCCGGCTTCCAGCAGATGCTATCCGATATTGAAGCGGGTCTTATCAACTGCGTCATTGTAAAAGACCTCTCCCGCCTGGGTCGAAATGTCATAGACACCGGCTACTACATTGAGCGTTACTTTCCCATGCAGAAAGTCCGCTTTATTGCCGTGAATGACCGCTACGATTCTTCTTCCCCGGATAACGCCCACGATGGTATCATCATTCCGCTGCGGAACATGATTAACGAAGCCTATGCGATGGATATTGCCAGAAAAATCAAAGCCCAGCAGCGGCAGGCCATGAAAGACGGCAAGTATGTTGGTGCGCGTACACCCTATGGATATTTGAAAGCTCCTGATGACTGCCACCAGCTGATCGTTGACCCGGTAGCTGCCGAGGTAGTCAAGACCATGTTTCAATGGGCCGCCGAGGGCGCAGGATTAAATACTATCGCGGTACGCTTGAACGAGGCCGGGTATCTCTCTCCCAGCCACTACAAGAGAACCTTAGGAGAGATCACCCATGAGAATCTGGTGGGAAACGGGCATTGGCAAACCCGCACCGTTTCCAAGATTCTCCGCGCAGAGGTTTATACCGGCGATTTGGTGCAAGGGGTTTCCAAAATCATTGACCATAAGCAGGTCAGAGCCAGCGCAGATGAATGGACAACAGTGCGCGGCACCCATGAAGCCATCATCAGCCGGGAGCTGTTTGCCGCTGTTCAGAAAGCATTGGACCAGGCCGCACAGCAGGCCAAAGACAGGGAGATACATTCTTGGTCTCCCAATCTTTTGAGAGGCAAAATCTTCTGCGCCCACTGTGGTCATAGCCTTCATCGGCAAAAATGCGTCCGCAGAAAATCACAGGAGGTATATGTCTATCACTGTATCAGCAATAACCGTATCAAAAAGGGTGTTTGTCCTGGTGCGTTTATCTTTGAAAAAGAGCTGCTGGACGCCCTGGCCGATATGATACAGGAACAGCTTGATGCCACGCTGGGGCAATACTCTCTTGGTCTGGAAAACCTCACCAAAGAAGCTGAGGAACAGAAAAACATACAGGCTAAAATCGCCAGCCGAAAGCAGGAAATCCAGCAGCTGCGAACCTATCAGCGCGGATTGTATGAGGGCCTGATCCAGAACCATCTGTCAAAAGACGAGTATTTTACCTTCAAAGAAAAATACGAAGCCAAAATCGAGGCCATCAGCAAAGAAATCGAGCAGCTGAAAGCAGGGCTTGCAATCATCGCCAAGCAGCTGGAACAGTACAAAATGCTGTCCCAGGATGCACAGTATATCAAGGAAGATCGCCAGCTGACGGCAGCCCTGATTGACCGTCTGATTGACCGTGTAGAGGTCTCAAGAGAAAAGCGGATTACGGTTCGTTTCCGCTTCCAGAGCGAATTTGAGCATTGTGAGGAGGTGCTGAGCCAGTGCAGAAATATGTGATTGCCCTTTATATCCGCCTTTCCCTGGAGGATTATAAATACGACAGTATGAGCATTGAAAACCAGCACCTTGCGCTGAACGAATTTATTTCTTCCATGCCGGAGTCCACCAATGCGGAAGTCCTTGAATTTATCGACAACGGGTATAGCGGGACAAACTTTGAGCGCCCCAAAGTCCAGGAGCTGATTGAGATGGTACGGGCCAATAAGATCGACTGTATCATCGTAAAAGACTTTTCCCGGTTTGGACGAAACAGCATTGAGACCGGCTATTTCATTGAGCGTGTGTTCCCGCTGTTTCACACCCGGTTCATTTCCATCAACGATGATTTTGACAGCGATCAGCACAAGGGCGATACCGGCGGTATGGATGTGGCTTTCAAGTATCTGATCAGCGAGTATTACAGCCGCGATATGTCCATCAAGACCAAAAGCGCCAAGTACGCCAAAATGCAGCGCGGCGAATACCAGAGCAAAGTTTGCCCTTACGGGTATCGCAAAAGCGCCGATGGCAGAATGGAACCGAACCCGGAAACCGCTGCTGTGGTACAGCTCATTTTCCAACTTGCCGCAACCGGAATTGGAGCGGCAGCCGTTACCAGGGAACTCTTTAAGCGAGGCATACCGACCCCCGGAGAATACAAAGCAACTCATGGGCAGCAGTACCACGATGTCTCACGCTCCCGTGGACGCTGGAGCAGTTCTACGGTTCTCCGTATCCTGGAGGATGAACGCTATATCGGCTCCTATGTCATCGGGCGTCGTGCAGTCATTGAAGTAGGCGGCACACGGAGTCGCAGGAAGGATCGGGACAAGTGGTTCATTATCCCAGACCATCATCCGGCAATCGTTGATAAAGAACTATTTGAAAAGGTGCAGGCTGTGCAGCGCCGATTCTCCTTGCCGACCAGGAAAACCAGAGAGTACCCACTGAAAGGCAAGGTCTATTGTGGCTGCTGCGATCATGCACTCTCCCGCATCGCCCAAAAGAGACCGTTTTATATGTGCCGCCATTCTACCGCTGATGTGAACAGTCGCTGCCGCGATGTCCGGGCAGATGTTGCTGGGCTGGAAGAAGCCGTCCTCCTCACTTTGAAAAAGCAGCTGGAAATCCTGCTGCCCGTACATGAGGACGGCACCATTCACCTGGAGGCCACCGCTGTCAAATGCTCTGAGTATGAGAAGCAGCTGGAAGTTCTGAAGGACCAGAAGCAAGCTCTCTTTGAACGGTATCTCTTGGGGCAGATCGAGCTGGACACATATAAATCGGAGAAAGCAGTTTATGACGCAGAAATACTGAAAGTCAAAAATGCCTATGCTGCTGTCACCGCCCAGGCAAGGCTGAAGCGAGAAGAACAGGCCCGCCAAAGCAGCCGACAAGAAATCGTTCACTCGATTGCAGAAGCGGATGTGCTGACCTTCGAACTGACCGATCTGCTGATTGAAAAGGTGTATGTATTCCCCGACAACCGCATTGAGATTGTTTACAAAGTCCATGACCTCTTTGAATAATTGAAGGTATAAAAACGGAAAACCCAGGCTATCAAATCCATCTTGGTAGCTTGGGTTTTCTGCTTTTCAGAATTATATTTTTTTGTCGTGTGCTTGACATACGGGTGGCTAATATGCGGAAAACTCCTGATTCGTTGGGAATGGCTCCCGGGAATTGTGGTCCCGTATAATACCGATGGACAGATCCGATGCAGCAAGGCACAGATCCTGGAAACGATCAATTAATTTAGAAACAGGTCCCTTCCGGGGCCTTTTCTATTGCGAAAAATGAAGTTTTTCTTCTTATGAAATCTTTCATATTCTCTTTCGAAAAGAGAAAAGGAGGATAAAACATATGAATCAGAAAGAGCTGAAAAAGCAGATTGAATGGCTGGAAAGTAAGGTGGAGACATTACGTCCGTGCGGGAAGATATATTATGAAGTCCCGGAAAGTATCCTGACTCTATTAAAAAGCTTCCAGGTTAAGACAGAAGACAGCCAGAAGGATTTGATCAGCCGGAGTGCATTAATGCGGGCCATGCAGGAGATCAGACTGGACAGTATAGATAGTGTCAATACATGGATCGAAGCTGAAAAGCTAATTGAAGACGCGCCTACAGCTTATAATCCGCAGGAGGTGGCGGACGAAATAGCGGCAGACATAACTGAAAATGTAGATACACAGACGGGTGAGCCATGCAACAATCCCTGTATTGATTGCCAGAATGAACTGACCAGAAAGCATGTGAACATGGTGCTGATGCATCGTAAGACAGCGATGGAAGAAGAGAAAAATTTACATGAAAAACTGGCCATGCTGAAAATAAATGGGAACTATCATATGGTTTCCTTATCATTTTACTGGGCTAGTATGACAGAAACGGATTACACAGATTACGAAGCAAAAATGGAAAATGGAATAGTGTATTCTGGAGATTATGTCGGCAGTGTGCGGATTGGAAACCTTGCCATTGACCTGCATGTGTATTCCCCACAACAGGATGGCCCGATTACGGAAGACGACGAAGCGTATCTGACAATGGAGATATATGTAGGCGGTGTAGATACTGGGTATGCCTATAGCAAGAGTGGTTATCCCTATGATTGTGTAGATGACGCTTCCTATCGGTTCGAAAGCGCACTGATTGGCCTCACCTATCAGGAATTTCAGACAATTATTGAGTCTGTAATAATTAAGCGTATCCAGAATATCCCTTACGGGAAAGCTGACCTGGTGAAAAAGGCGACTGAAAAACTGCATATATTTTAAAAGGAGGGGAAAGAAGATATGTGGTACGCGGTAGAAACAGCTTTTGTCGATGGAAAACTTCTGGGATCGCACTGCTGCTTTAAGGATGATGATACAACCCCAGTAGGGCACTGTAACGCCAGTTGGAACGAAGAGCCATATAATTCATGCGAGAAAAAATTCGGAGACCGGATTGAAATCCATGTGGATTGGTTTGAGACAGCAGAACTTGCACATGCTTTCTGCGATGGGAAAGTGACATATATTACACATTGTAATGCGTATTATGATAAGTCTATCAAAACTACCCTGACAAAGTATCATCACAGGGAGATTGTTGATGTAGACCATACTAAGCACTATCCACATCGTGGGGAAGTTAAACTGCACATGCTGAAGGAGAAACCCGATTGGGTGAGATGATCTCAGGAGAAACCATATGAAAAGACAAATAGAAGGACAGCTCTCATTGCAAATGGATGCTTTGGAACCGGCAAAAAAGGAACTTACTTTTTCGGATGAACTGAATTCCTTGTATAACTCAGCTGCTGAGTATGCTGTTAAAAATGGCTCCATGCGAGTCGGAACAGCAATGCGTGTTTTCAAAATTTCTTCAGCCAAAGCACAAAAACTGGTTGCAAGATTAAAAGAAAATGGCATTGTGGTCGGAATTGATTGCCGGACAGTCAAGCGGAGTGAACTACCACAGACCGTAAAGGTCAGTGGCTTCTGTTAAATGGTTCACCAGACTAAGAACTCAGAAATGAGGACTACGATAGACGGGTCATGACACCTTCGGTTGACGCAACAGACCGCTGCCCTGTCGGATATGTTTAAGTTGGGTCAGAGTAACCAAAGCCCTGTGACATATCCATGACAAGCCCGTTTATCATTGTCGAGTTGAAGACGGAACATCTGTATGGTAACAGTACAGCAAAGTACGCACAACCTGCCATCCGGCAGAGTATTTATAAGGGGAAACTTATTGATGGTATATGTACTCTCACATAACAGAAAACCTCTGATGCCCTGTACAAATGTAATTGCAAGATTACTGCTGAAGCAGGGCAAAGCAAAAGTCAGGAAGCGTGAACCTTTCACTATTCAGTTGGCTTATGAAACAACGGACTATCCAAAGCCAAGGCTAATACCATTGGACGCCGCGTATCCACACGCCTAAAGGCATGTGGTTTTACGGCTGGTAGTTTTATAAAACTGGTTCAAAATAATTTTTATGAGAAGGTCCCCTATGGGGCCTTTTTTCTTTGCCTACAAACACAGGCCTTGTATGATATTCTGTGATTTTTTTCTTCAGTTTTTGTCATATTTCACTCGAATACAAAAAAGGAGGAGCAACAAGATGAGTGAATATTATAAAAGAGGAAAAGATTTTCTGAAAAAAGAGTTGGAGAGGCTGAAAGAGCAGGGACTTCGGGTTTTTATAAACAAATCAGAAGATTCTTGTTATGGCTTGGTCACAGATGGCGACAGTATAGTCAGTATAAACCACGAACTGATGCACACATTCACGTTGACCTATGATTATCCGCCTCAGAAAGGTCATGGAACAGGGGTTTCTGAATTTGCCGGTAATTCCGGAACGGTAAATTTATCGAAGAATGACTTCTATCGCTGTGTTTCCTATGGGGAAAACTATGCTTTCAATCATGACTTAAAAACGTACAAGTCGTTTGACGACTATGTACAACGAAACGGAACCGACTTTGAAACTTTTTATGAAAAATTTTAACTTGGATATTCTCATCTAAGAAATTTTGGACTGTCACAGGCAGTCCATTTCTTTTTGGAATTTTATGCTTCCGATATTCCCATATTAAGTTCGAATTCAAAAAAAGGAGGAAACAATAAAATGAGTGATCACAAGGAAAGCAAAAAAGAAAGGACTACATTAAACAAGTACGAGAGAATCTATCAGATGGCATGCGAAAGGAATACAACTGTTTCCTGGGTGGATACGGCGATCATGTCCCTGGCCGCCGACTTGGCAGAGTATACCGGGGAAGAAGTAAGGGTGAGTGGACCATATGGGATGCGTTCTGAAGTCATTATCAGTTGTGGCACACATCGCAGCGTGGTGACTCCAGAAATTTCAGAAGGTAAGAAATTCCTGCGTTATGATACAGGAGAGAAGGAACAACGCTATGCGCCTGGGACTTACGGGGAAATAAACGGCTTTAACAACCTGACGGAACGCCTCCCGGAAACTTTGGATGAAATTGCAGCAATTTTTGCTCCTGGGAACTCCGCTACGGGCAAATATCCCTATTCACGAGCGGATTTGGAGGCTCTGATTTCTGGAGTTGTGGATTATGAGGCAGAAGAACCGGACGGTCTGGGATGGCAGAATCTTCAGGCTATGGGCTTTAACGATGAGGATATGCTCTTTTTTGGAATGCCTCCTTACCTGGAAGAAGAGGAGGAAGACTGATGATATTCGAAAGAAGAATAATTCCAGATCTTATGAAGCTTGACACCCAAAAAGAGTACATCAATATCCAGGAGATTGAGAACCGGCGGTTTATGTACAGTCCGAAGGAAAAAGCCCTTATACTTGGGGTGCAATATCCGAATGATGCTCCGCTTATATCCAGCCATGCTGAAGAACTGGCAGATGCCGGCATCACTAATAATTACGACTCTTATGTCCGAGGCTGGGTTGGCACAGGAAAAGAATATCCTGCAGGAGTCATCCATTTCGCACCAAATGTAGTCCCCCAAAACGCATCTCTTATGGAGAGAGCCTTCGATACGATCGAAATGTTCAAGGACAATGGGGCACTTCCGGATACAGTAATACGTGGCTTTGGTCGAACATGGGAACGAAAATTCTCTGATATCTTTACCTATAATTAGCCTGAATTATTCATGATAATTCACTTCACTGCGGTCAATGCTGCATAGTTGCTGATATTTTTGATATTTCCTACTTTCACTTAACAGATGAAGAAATTTTTATAGAAAAAGAACTTCAGCTTTGTTA
>NZ_JAJEQX010000033.1 GCF_020687545.1 Ruminococcus turbiniformis
CGGTCCTTTCTGGATGAGCTGTTACCGTGGTCACCAAATCTACCGGACGGGATTCGAAAGAATTGATAACCAGGGCTGCCGTGAGGCGGCTCTTAATTTTGGGAGGTACTCGCTATTGTGCGTGTACGTTATTTTTGCGGCTTTGACTTACATAGATAATCGACATAATAAGAAATAGCATCCTGTACCGTCCAAAGTCAAGGATGCTATTTCTATGAAATACTGAATTAACTGAGGGCATCAGATCTTGCATCTGATTACCTTTCTGAGTTCATTATACACTGGGGGATGCGAGAAATCAAGTCCCCCAGTTTTATATTTATCCACGCCCCTGGTGAACCTGGCAATTCCAATTTTCTGCACTACAACTTAGGATTTGTAGTACTAGATAATATATTTATCCAGTCGTTCAATCCACTCATTTGAGTGCAGTAATGCGTCCTCACAATGTCCCTTTCCTTTTAAACAAATAGTTGTAGAATTTTTATAATTTTTCTTGATATATTTTGCTACATTTCTAAAAACAAATTCATTTATCTTTCCACCATAAAAATAAATAATCTGTGTATTAGGTGTGTCAATATTTGAGGGAAGTTTAAATTGTCCAACTGCATATAAATAATTTTTTATGGTTTCATCTGATATATTATCCAACAGTTCTAAAAACACATCTAGCATATCTCCTGTTACCATTGAATTTATTGCGTTTCGTACCACTTTTTGATTTCGTTTTCTTGCTTTTTGGGTTATGGACAAGTACTGCTTTGTAAGCATTTGAGTCATATATTTTCCAAATGGTAAAAGTGGTGAGCTTTCTAAAATGATTTTTTCAAAAGTAAGCCTCTTATTTTTCCATAAATACGATGTTAAAACTCCACCCATGCTCATTCCATAAATTGCGTATATATGGTTAATAGATTTTGATATACAATAATTTTCTATCTCTTTTGCAGTATCATCAAAGGAATTGAACTCGGACTTCTCCTGCACATCATGTCCAGGCAAAATTGGCACAAGAATATGATAGTTCTCTTTATAATGCTCTATATAATCAATCCATATTTGATATGGACTTTCAAAACCATGAACAAGCATTATTGTTGGATTATTTGTATCGCCATATTCCAAAATACGCATTTTAAGTCCCCCGCTTTGCTTACACAAATTGTAATTTATATAATAGCATTTTCCATTGATTTTTCTTTTGTAACTTTTTCACCTAAATAATTAGCAAGCTTTTCTGTAAAAAAGCTAAAGTAAGATACTCCGTTGTTTCTTTTATTTTGAAAATATGGCAAAAATCCCCATAGTGTTGATGGAATCCCCATTACTATTAAATATAATGGTCCAAAAATAAGGGATTGAATTGTATGACCATATTCGTGAACTAAAAGCCTTTTACTTAATTCTTCATCTGGTATTTTATTTTTTGTTCTTTTATCTTTCATCGGATTAGTTGTTGTAAAGACGAACATTCCCAAAGATACACTTGAAGGAACATTTCTTTCAGTAATAATTGCACCGTGATAAAAATAATGTTTATTTTTTATATTAATTAAAAGTACTATAAATCCTAACAATGTTTGTGGCAATCCCCAAGTGCATTGAATTAATATATATATTACATTTTTCATAACTAACTCCCCCACAACTTCCAATTTTCTGCTCTACAACTTAGGACTTATCGCTTAGGCTTTGTAATGTTTTTAAGATATGATCTCACAAGGTAAATTCTTTCTTTAATTTCTTATATGAAGGTTTACTGGAGAAAAAATTCCTTCTGCGTTCAATCATATCGCATACCATTTTATATGCTGTTTCTTCGGATTCCAATTCAGGACAAAGCTGTTCAATACAATGATTATATAATTCTTCATGCCATTCAATATACAGATCTCCTACATAAAAGGAGTCCTTGAGTATCTGGAGAAAACGATTAAAGTATTCTTTTCCCTCTTCAAAATCTCTTTTTAGAAAGCAAAGCATCGCCAATTCGTATACCTCCCAGAATCCTCTTCCTTTCGGTATGTTATTAAGCTGACTTTTCATCTGTCTTTTTGCATAGTCCATATCACGAAACTGACGATACTCCCTTACTTTTTCCATGGCAGCTTCTGCAAAATCTTCCATCTTTTTCTCATAGGCAGCATCATTTCCTCTATACGAAACATATCCCACTTTATTTACACGATAGCCGATATTAAACGCCAGCGTTTCGTTTAAGCCTTCACTGGTTTCCCATAAGAAACTGATTCCGACATTCAGATATGAACCCCTGTCATATGAACTGGGCTGAAATTCTACCTGTATTACAAAATACCCGTTATCATCAATCCATGTTCGTGAAGATCCCACTCTAAAAAGTCCTTCAGGGGCGAGTATTCTCTTGGCTGCTGCATTTATTATTTTATTATGTTGTCCTGCCATCTTCCCCTCCCAGTAATAATTCCATCAAAAATTTCAATTTGTCTCTTCATTCCTTCGCCGCTTCCTTCTTTGCTTCCTCCAGCGGGAAATTCGGTATCTCTTCCAGCAGCTTCAGCCCGATCTGCTGTTTCAAATCCTCATCCACAATCTTCTTCACGCTTCCATCCGGCTGTTCGATTTCTACTGTCGCCAGTTCTTCAATATAATCCGCATAATACGCCAGCACCTTCTCCAGCGCCCATTTCTCCCCGGCGACTGCAGCCTCAATCGTCTTTACATCCAGCGTACATTCCTGCTCCTGCATCACATCCCGCTCCCTTCCCTTAGAATACTTTCATCATACCATATGCGGTCCGGATAGCATAGTGGCAGCCTGCCTGATTTCCCATGGAATTTCCCGTCAATCCCGCACTGGCGCATAGACCGCTTCCACCTCCATCCCGTCATCCGTCTGATCCAGCCGTACATAATAATCCCGGATGTAGTAGCTGGCATACTGCTCCTGCAGGGAATACAGCTCTTGCGTCTGAAAATCCACCAGGCACAGATCCCTGGGCTTTGGTTCCTCCCCTTCTTTCAAGCAACACTAACTTCCTCTCTCGTTAATTTAGTCATCCTTCCTTCTTAAGTCATCTGTAATATTTTTATTTTTTAGATAGGTTGTACATGAAAATATACAGCATATTATAAGCATAGCCACCGATAGTATAAAAACTGACTGCCAGGGATATATAAACTTAAAATACAATAATTTACTCTTTATTGCTTTCCCTAAAAACCATAAAACTGTACTACCTGCTAATAGTGTCGCCAATATGAGAATTACCCAGTATCCTATTCCCTCATAGAAAATCATTCTCCACAATTGACTTTTGGTTAACCCAAGGCTCTGCATTACAGCAATCTCTTTCCTTCTGACCGATAGCATTGCAGACAGCATATTTCCGTAATTCATGATTCCAATAACTAGAATAACCAGGGATAGTCCGCCTAAAATAATGTTTGCTGTATCAATCCTGTTCTGTTCCGATTCCAGTAATGTATAATTTGCCTCCAGATAGAATGTATCCATTACTCCGATTTTTTGATTTTCTTTTTGTATGAGTTGTGCTAATTTTTGATTAACAACTGCATCGTCTTCTCCCTCCTTAATATCAAAAGAAATGTCAAATGTCTTTTCCGGGAACCCCAGTTTTTCAAACGCTTTTTTCGTCATAATGAAATAATTGATGTTATTTCCAAACGAAGTAGTCTGCAGTTCAGGAAAGTATTTCTCAGTCATATCCATGTATCCTGCGCAAGCAAGACTTCCTTTTTCATAATTCACTGCATTGTCCTCCTGATCCCCGTATGCATCAAGTGAGTAGAATGTTATGGGTTCGCCCAATGTCTTTTCCGTCTGCAATTCCAACTCCTGAGACAGTTCATTATGATGCAGTAAAATACACCCTTCCCCTGATGCAAACCGCTCCATATCAACGGCCAAATCACTGTCCGCAACGTAACGTTCAAGTTCAGTAACATATGACTCGTCCACAATCTGAAGTGTTGCAAACGCCAATGCTTTATCCGGAGCATCCAGCGACTGTCTGCGGGGCTGCAGGGCTCTATCAGTAAGGAAGTCAATAACTGCGTAACTGCCTTTAGCAGTTTTTATCGTAGTCTGATTTACACCTTCCATCTTGTAAATCGTATCCAGCATTTCCGCTGAAAGTACCGGTGTATCATCGTTTATCTGATCCGGCACCATTTCAGGGAACCGGAAAATCCCGGTTAGTATCCCAACCCTGAAGTCAGGATTTTGTTCGATCTGATTTGTAATGTCTGTTCCTGTCATAATGACTTCTGCACCTAAAGCAGTAATACATCCAATCAACAGAGATCCCACACTAATAAGCAATCTTTTTTTGGATCTTGTAATATTCCGCCAAGCCATTTCCATTATCAGGAATCTTGTTGTTAAATTCTGTTTCTTTTTTGTTCTATTCCCTGTTTCGATATAACGGATGGAATCAATCGCATTCCATTTTATGACCTGTCGAAGTGCAAGGCTGGTTGCGAAGAATGACGTTACAAACATAAGGACTCCGGCTCCTACCGCGAACACTGGATAGAAACCTGTTACATCGCTTTCCCCCAGGCCCTGCATGAACAATTTCTCCAAAACAGCCGGGAGGAATAATCTTACAATAAGAATACCTGCTATTGTCCCTATTACAATCCCTTTCAGAATATTCCATATGTTTTGATAATATACAATCCTTTTTAACTGCTGCTCTGTTGTGCCAAGCACTTTCA
Source organism: Ruminococcus turbiniformis (assembly GCF_020687545.1). GTDB lineage: Bacteria > Bacillota > Clostridia > Lachnospirales > Lachnospiraceae > Mediterraneibacter > Mediterraneibacter turbiniformis. The sequence goes on from NZ_JAJEQX010000033.1 coordinate 4,726, forward strand.
ACATTCCATATTGACGGATTTCTTTCCCCATTGTAATAGACACTACATTAAAGATTAGCATGAAGGCACAGAGGATTACAACGATCCCGCATCCAACTGCAATCGAGACACTCCCGAATACGCCTTCCACACTTTGTTTTACCATTGGATTTTCAGCGAATACCTGCTGTGCGTCATATTCCATTGTCAGATCTGAATACAGTTTTGTTTCAATGCCTCTTTCATCCTGTAAGGAACCTGTTACTGCCATGATCTTATCTGCCGGAAAAACCGGGATCTCATGTTGATCCAGAAAGGCTTTTGAAACATATGCTTCCGGCTCCATTACCGAGAAGTCAATATAATCTGTGTAATATCCGCTTAATGTAAATATGGCCGTTTCCTCTGCTCCTTCTGACAGTATTGTTCTAAGCTCAATCTCCATGCCAACTTCCGGATGATCGATATTCATTTGTTGCAGACTTGAAGCAGATAACATGATCTCATCGGCTTTTAAAGGATAACTTCCAATTATATCTGTATACGCCGGCATCTCCATTTTTTCATAAGCGCTATTATCGAGATAAATAAGTTTGCCTTCCCAATGCTCTTGGAATGTGGCTGATCCTACAGTTTTTTTAATCCCGGTATCTATAATATATGGAAGACTTTTCATCTGCTCATATTGTGCCTTGCTTCCATTTTCCAATGATACCGTAGCAACTGTTCCCATTCCCCGTATATCAATCAGATAGTCAGAACGTACTTTACCATATGCAATGGAAAAAGCAGAATAGAGTAGAAACACCGACATAGCGATTGCAATGATCAAAACTTTGTTCTGCCTTTTATTATCTTTATAATAAGCCTGTGCCAGTTCTTTAATAACCAACTGATTATTGTTACGCGTACTCATATACATTCTCCCTCTTGACAGATTTTTCCGTCTTCTATACGGACGATACGATCGGCCATCTGTGCGACTTCTTCATCATGTGTGACAACCACTAATGTCTGGTAAAATTTCTGCGCAAGTAATTTCATTAACCCAATTACTTCCATGCCGGTACGTGAATCAAGATTTCCTGTTGGTTCGTCAGCCAATACGACAGCAGGACGCGTAATCAGAGCTCTTGCTATGGCCACCCGCTGTTGTTCGCCCCCGGACAGAGTATATGGCGTCTGTTCTCTTTTATCCTGCAGTCCCAGTGACTTTAGGAGCATCTCGGCAAATTCCTGATCTATTTTACGCCCGTCTAATTTCAGCGGCAGAACCATGTTGTCATAAACATTCAAAACTGGAAGTAATTTAAAATCCTGAAAGATAAATCCGATATTACGACGTCTGAATATTGTCTGTTCATTCTGCGACAACTGCGCCAGTGGTATTCTGCGCACAAAGATTTCTCCTTCTGTGGGGGAATCCATTGCTCCAAGTAAATTAAGTAATGTTGATTTTCCGCTGCCTGACGCCCCTGCAATGGCTACAAACTCACCTTCTTTTACAGTGAAATCTACTCCATTCAAGGCATAAACATTATTTTCCCCCATCCGGTATATCTTTCGTAAGTTCTTCGTTATAATAATATTCATCACGTAAATCCTCCTTTACATACAGGATACCAGGCAAATCTCTCAAATTAGTAACAAAGCGGGAACTAAATTCAAGTTCCCGCTTTTGGCAATATGATCGACATAATTAAGCCAGATTCCTTTCGTTTTACTTTCATAAATCCATCATGTTTCTGCACAATTTCTCTTGTTATAAACAGACCCATGCCATAACCTTCTTCATTAGAAATATTCTTTCCCCGATAGTAAAGCTGAAATATTTTATTTTCCTCTCCCTTTTCAATCCCTGTTCCGCTATCTTCAATACAAATTTCCGAAAACATCTCATTGGAGATCAGCGTCACTACAATATCAGTGGATACGGGGGAGTATTTTATACTGTTGTCCAGCAGATTGCATATTGCTTCACAAAGCCAGTTCCTGTCATGTAATACTCTTTTATCCGCATCCTCCCCTTGTACAATGATGTTAATATTTTTCTCTTCTGCCTTTTTCCTCACCTGAAATACAGCCTGTGCCACCGTTTCTTTCAGATTGCTGTCACACTTATGAATTTGGATGATCTGGTTCTCCAATCGTGCCGCTACAATAAATTTTTCAATCAGAAAATGTAGTTTATTCTCTGATTTTTCCACGGCTTTAATGTAGGTCTCTCTTTCTTTATCTCCAATTCTGTTATCTTCAAGCAATGTCAGATATGTTTCCATATTGGATAACGGCGTTCGTAACTGATGAGCAATTTCCGCCAGCAATTTCTTAATGCCATCGCGTTCACTCTCTACAAGCGCAGTGATTCCCCCATACATTTTCTGCACTCTCTGAATCTGCGAAAAGATCTTGGATGTAAGAGTATCATTCTGGACAGAATAATAAGAAATCTCTTTTTTCTGCAGTAGATTATCCAGACAAACCGATATTTCTCCCAACTCACGCAGATATTCTTTCTGCCGGTCAGCCCATAAAAAGTAGAATCCTGCCAATAGTAATGCCAATAAAAACAATAGTATCCAGTTCTCCTGATAGACCAAAATTATCGTAAAACATACAACTATAACTGCATTAATTCCCACTATACTTCTTTTCATCATAACCTGCCTCTTATTCTCCGAATGTATATCCAACCCCAAAAACATTTTTAATGTAACCCGGACTGGATGGATCAGGTTCTATTTTCTTTCTTAATCTATTGACAACTACCGTCAGGGCATGGTCATCTACAAAATTATTGTCAGCATCCCATATTTTCTCCAGCAGCATTTCTTTCGTTACAATATTTCCACGATTTGCTGCTAAAATAGACAAAACTTTCCATTCCTTTATCGTAAGTTTAATTTCCCTGTCGCAGTTCGATACTTTTCGCTTATCAAAATCAATCCGCAGATTTTTATACTCCAAGATATTACCTGATCCACTGCGTTTTAAGATCACTTCTATCTTCTTTAATAAAACTTTCGGTGAAACAGGCTTGGTTACATATTCCTGGCATCCGGCTTCATATCCTTCCAGTATATCCTCCTCATCATCCTTAGCCGTCAAAAAGATTACAGGTATTGATTTATATTTCAAAAGTTTCTTACAGAAATATATTCCTGAAGCTCCCGGCAGACCAATATCTGCAATAATTACATCTGGTTCTTTATTTAGGCACTGCTCCGCTTCTTTTGCGTTATACGCCTGCAGTACCGTGTATCCCTCTTTGCAAAAGAATATACTTAAGGCTTCATTCATTTGGATATCGTCTTCAATCAATAATATTCTCATTCTCCGCACCTTTCAATCTAGTCATGCTTATCATACCACACCATCAAATGTCTTGTCAGCCGTTTACTGCTGGCAATCTGGCGCATAAACCGCCTCAATCTTCATCCCGTCTTCCGTCTGATCCAGCCGTACATAATAATCCCGGATGTAGTAGCTGGCATACTGCTCCTGCAGGGAATACAGCTCCAGCGTCTGAAAATCCACCAGGCAGAGATCCCTGGGCTTTGGTTCCTCCCCTTCCGGTCCGTAGGTTTCCATGACATCGAGCAGCTTATCCAGACAATTCTGACAGAGAACATTATTCACCTTCTCCACATCTAGGATACTATCTTTCCCATAACTGACTTCCACCGTGGAAATTCCACGGGAAGGCGTCTGTGTGCTGGAAAAGAAATCTCCTCCTTCTCCAGTACCAGTCATGGCGGTCCTGGTGCCACTGGTATCTGCTCCGTCCTCCTCATGAGGCAGTATCCCCATATCCAGTACATACCATTGATTCACACAGATAATTCCTAAATCATCAAATTTCCGAAAATATCCCATCAGGCTTTCCTTTGCTGTACCGCACAGATAACAGCCCTCCGGATCCGACAGCTCCGACTGGGCTGGCGGCAGTTCTTTATACTCCATAGAAGTGAATCTCTCCTGTTGCGGCATATCTGCCGTATCTTTCATTTTCCCAAAAGCTGTGAAAAAAAGAAGCATGGCTGCCAGGATGCCCGCTCCCCATACCAGTTCTTTCCTCATCCGGTAATACTTTCCCTTCTGCATCGTCCTTCCTCCCGCTTTATTTATGTCTGTAACAAGCATTATTTGTGTCTGTTATGAGCATAAATAGTGTGTGGTTCAGGCACTATTTATGTCTTACCATAAAGGCAAACATGGAAAGGGGGTGTAAAGGACATGGAACAATCTGAAATCAGTCGGATCGGCAGGATCCTGAAGGAACGGCGGCTCCAGCTCGGATACACCCAGGAATATGCTGCAGAAAAAGCAGGCATTTCCTATTCATACTATACCAAGATTGAACGTGGACAACAACTTCCATCTCTGGAAGTTGCCATGGTACTTTCCAAAACCTTCAGCCTGTCTATGGATCGCTGGCTTTTAAGCCAGGCGCATGATTATAGGATGTCACCGGCTGCCTTAAACCTCATCCAATATGTCAGCTCCCTGGATAACAAAACCATCGAAACGATCCAGGAGCTGCTCTCAAAAGCCTCCCTGGTAGAGAAACAGAACTGACCGCAGGGCCTAAGCCCCTGCGGTTTTGCAATGAATACATTGCAATTATACTCGGAATATCCAGTAGAATCAAGGAAACTGCAATGAATACATTGCAAATTCACGAGATCGGTTTCGGCATACTCCCGGAAACACGAAAAAGGAGGCTTCTTTCATGGAACAAAAACTGAAACAGGATATTCAGATTGGCGAAACCATCCGCTCCCTGCGCATGGAGCGGAAACTGACGCAGGACCAGGTGGTTTCCAAACTGCAGCTTATGGATCTGGACATCACCCGGAGCATCTACTCTCAAATCGAAGGCGGTACCTACAGCATCCGCATCTCGGTCCTTTCTGGTCTGTCCCGGATCTTTCAGGTGGACTATAACACCTTCTTTCGGGACGTCCATCTCCCAGCTTCGGAATAATTCTTCTCCCAAACATTTTCACTTTCCCTTCGTTCTGACCGTGGCACACATTCTTCCCGGTTTCGCACGAAACTGGCACGGTTTTGCGATTGTGCCGTAAATTTCCCCGTGTTACAATAGGTACTGTCAAAATTATATGCAGCGAAAACGCAGCGCATCCAAAGGCGGCAGCCTCCCGCCCGGATTGGCTGCGTTTTTTCGTGCAGGGAAAGGAGGTTTCCCTTCAACAACTTCATATGGCTTTACAGAAGCAGTCCGCATTGACCGGGCTGCTTCTGCTTTTTGAGGCAGGAAATTATAAGCACGGGCGGGAAAAGCAATCCCGTCCGTTTTTTCAAGATCAATGAAGGAGGTCATACATGAAACAGTTACCTGCAAACTCTTCACCGGAGAAAAAGCGGACGGTCTGCTACGGGAAATACCTCTACGCAGCCTTCCTGCTCTTTACGCTTGTTGCAGCGAATGTCCAGCCGGTGCTTGCTTCCAATATGTGGGACAAGGCCAATGAGATCATGAAGGATGTTTATAACCAGATCGTCCTCATATCCACCATTGCCGCCGTAGTGACCGCATCCGTGGCGCTGCTTTTGATGAATTTCTCGAAATCCGGCAAGACCGTGGATGAGAGCCGTGCCTGGCTGAAGCGGATCATCATTACCTGGGCGATTCTGAACGGCCTTGGTTTTATTATGGCATACATTACCCCGTTCTTTGCCGGAGGCACATACAGCGGATAAGCCCGGAAAGGAGGAAACCACATGGGAATACTGGACGGAATCGTGGAATGGATCGCAGAACAGGTCATGAACATCCTGGATCTGATCACCACTTCAGTCCTGGGCGCCCTCGGCTGCTCCATGGACACGTTCCTGCGCTATTTTCCTGCAGCTGAAACCATGTACGATGTGTTTCTGGCACTGGCTCTTGGCCTCATCCTCTTAAACTGGGTGTGGCAGCTTTTCAAGAACTACTTCATGGGTGCCGGAATCGAAGCGGAGGATCCCCTGAAACTTTCCATCCGTTCTTTTATTTTTATCTTCCTGGCCTTTTATGCGGAAGACATCGTGAACCTGCTCCTTGGCATCGCCGGGACGCCTTATGACTGGATCTTAACGGAGGAGCTTCCCTCCCTGGATTTTGCCAGCTTCAATTCAGTCATCACCGTCATCCTGGGTGTATGCGCCAATGGAGCCGTGGCGATTATCGCCCTGATTTTAGTTTTGATTTTGGCGTGGAATTACATCAAGCTGCTCTTTGAGGCAGCGGAACGCTACATCCTTTTGGGAGTGCTGGTCTATACGGCGCCGGTTGCCTTTGCCACAGGTGCCTCCCAGTCCACCGGGAACATCTTCCATTCCTGGTGCCGGATGCTGGGCGGGCAGTTCTTCCTATTATTGATGAACGCCTGGTGCCTGCGGCTGTTTACCAGCATGGTCGGCACTTTCCTCGCAAACCCGTTATCACTCTGATGAAAGGAGGAGTCCATGAAATACAAAAAACCAATCCTCGCTGCCCTGGTACTGGTTTCCTGCCTGGTTTTGTTCTGCTCCATGCCGGTCTTTGCGGCAGAGCTGACAGAAGCCCAGGTGGAGGAAGCCGTAGCAGAACAGGGAAAGGAAGCCGTGACCGGAAATGTGTTCATCTGGTTCCTCTGTGCCATTGCTTTCCTCAAGGTTTCCCAGAAGATCGACAGCTTTATGGCATCCCTGGGGATTAATGTAGGAAACACCGGCGGGAACATGATGGCGGAGCTGCTCATTGCAGGCCGGGGCCTTGCCGGAGCCTTCCATGGGCATGGTGGTGGCGGCGGATACCGCAGGGCATCCTCTCCCGGAAGCGCAGCCGTTGGCGGCAGCTTTCTCTCCGGAGGGCTTGCCGGTGCAGTGGGACGCCAGGTACAGCGGGAAGCCGTCAATGCTGCTACCCACTATTCGGAAGGGCCCAGCGTCGGGAATATGCTCTATCAGTCCTCGCTCAAGAAAGGCGGAGACTTTGCCAATCACGTGATCAGCAATATCGCCCAGGGCAATTACGGGCAGGTCGGCTCTATCAAAGGGGAGGATGCGGCAAAAGCCTATGCCTCCTACATGGGAATCGACACCTCTGCTCCGGATGCTGCCACCTACTCGAACATGGAGATTGGCGGTGGACGGATGACCGGCGTGGAAAAAACGGATGCCGGCAGCCGGGAATTTGCCCTTTACAGTGCTGACCAATATGCGGCGCCTACCCATGGCAGCTTTGAGACGGTCCAATCTGTGGACGGCGCTGCCTGGTATAAGCAGTATGCGCAGGATACGGTGGAGAAAACACCGTATGACGCTGGCAATGGAAAAGTCGCCTACAACGAATCCATTGTCCAGAAGCTGCCGCCGGCACCCCAGCGAAAGGACCGGATGTAAATGGCGGAGCAAAGCTCCGGCCTTGGGGAAGCTGTCGATGTAGGCACCAGTGCAGCCTCCCACTTACAGGCCATGAAGACCGCCGCCCATCTGTCCAAGACCGTGGCGGGTGCGGCAGCCGGTCCCTTTACGGCAGCCATCAGTGCTGCCATCGCAAACCGGCATACTCTTTTGAAAGCCGGAGCCGTTATCCTGGGGTTTTTACTGCTTCCTGTCCTTTTCATCCTGATGCTGCCGGGGCTGATCTTCGGATCCCTGACAGAAAACACCGGGGCTTTAAACAGCAATGCCCTGATCAATGAAAATATCCAGAACGCCAGGCAGGCGATTGTGGAAGTCCTGGAAGAAAGCCATGCGGATCTTTTAGTAGAGATCAACAGTGCCATTGCCGCTCTTCCGGAGGGGTCCACCGTACAGATCGTAGATCCCTATGAGACGACCATAGCGGTCAATGCCCATCTTTTAATCTCCCAGTTCTGTGCGAGCCAGGATGATTATGAAAATATCAATATTGACAAACTCCAAAGCCTGATCCGGGAAAACAAGGACGGGCTTTTTTCTTATGATGTAGCGGAAGAAACCGTTTCTGTGGAAGTGGAGACGGAAACCGCAGAAGGGGAAACTCCTCAGACGGAAACCGTTACATTTACCCGCTATACCTATACCGTTTCCTTTGCCGGTGACGCCTATTTTGCTGACCATGTATTTCACTTGAGCGAGGAACAAAAGGAACTGGCGGAAAACTACGCCAGCAACCTGACCCTCTTCTTTGGCGCAGCCTCCGGCACGGCTATGGCGATCAACTTAAGTGATGAGGTGCTTGCCTACCGTCCACTGGTATCCGAGATTGCCGCCCGGTATGGGATGAGCGATTATGTGGAGCTGATCCTTGCCGTCATGATGCAGGAATCCGGCGGACGGGGAAGCGATCCCATGCAGGCATCGGAAAGCGGATACAATACCCGGTTCCCCAGAGGCCCCGGCACGATCACGGATCCGGTATACTCCATTGAGTGCGGGATCCAGGCGCTGCGGGACGTCCTGCAGAAAGCCGGATGCACCGGGCCGACGGACCTGGACCGGATCAAGCTGGCCCTCCAGGGCTATAATTACGGTTCCGCTTACATCGACTGGGCCATGGAACGGGACGGCGGCTACACAAAGGAAAACGCCATTGCCTACTCCGACATGATGTGCGCCCGGCCCGGCTGGAACTATTCCATCTACGGGGACAAGGAGTACGTGGATCATGTCCTGCGCTATTACCAGGTACTGAATACCGGCGGCACTTACCCGGCGAACGGGATGCAGATCCCCCTCTACATCCAGACGGAATACGGAAACATCCCTTACGGCACCGGCTCCATTGCGGACTGCGGCTGCGGGCCTACCGCCTTTGCCATGGTAGCAAGCTACCTGACTGGCAGCACCATTACTCCGGTGGATGCAGTCGCCTGGTGCGGCAATTCCTATTATAAGGCGGGGGAAGGCACCTACTGGTCCTATTTCCAGGCGGCGGCTTCTCATTTCGGATGCGGAAGCGTCACCCAGACCACGGATGCCAATGCGGTGCTGCAGGCGTTATCAGAAGGCCGTCCGGTCATCTCCTCCCAGAGTCCCGGATTATTCACGTCCGGGGGGCATTTTATTGTCCTGCGGGGGCTGACTGCGGACGGGAAGGTGCTGGTAAACGATCCCAATGATAACGACTCCAAGAACTATGTGAACCGTGCATTTGACATGATGACGGAAATCCATGCGACTTCCTCGCAGTATTGGATTTTCGAGAAGAAATAGAGGAGCACTTATGAGCAGATTAAAACTGATCTTGTCCATCCTCCTGATGCTCTTTCTCCTATTGGTCGCCATCTTTCTTCCCTCCAAGCTCCGGGAACAAAAGGAAACACCGGATCCAGAGGCACAGGAAGAGGCCGCCACCCAGGAAGAGACAACACAGCCAGAGGAGCTGACCGAGATGGACTTTTTATCCTTTGAAGAACTGAGCCAGTTCTTCTCCTCCGCCCAGACTGCATCCCTAAAGGAGCAGTTTCCGCTATATCTTACTCTTATCGGGCGGACAGACATTACATCGGCAGAATATCTGCCGGATGAAACCGGGTATCCGGATACCACCACAGTTGAACTGCATTTTCTCCTGTCCGATGACAGCACCCTTCCAGTGTTCTATGACACCATGACGGGTGCTTTTTCTTTTGGAGAGGAGCGGACGGTGCTGGGGACATCTGGAAAAACCTATGAAAAACCGGTAGTGGATACCCTCCCTTCTGTCTCCAGCAGTGAAGTGGAGCAGCGCCAGGAAGGCGGCTATGCGGATGTGACCGCACCGGAATCACCTGCACCGGATACCGGGACAGAAGAAACGGGAACTACGCAAAGCGGAACTTCCGCAAATGCTGCGGATCCCGCACAGAACACCCAGGACGGAGAGGAGGTGCTGCCATGAGCAATCCGGATGAGCAGCGGACCTCCTTTATCCCGCCAAACTTCATCGAAAAGGGCAAGATCTTAAACGGCACCTTTGACATCCGCAATGCCATTGAAGCCATTATTTTCGCCCTGCTGATCGGGGTGCCGGTGGTCCACCTGCCGTTTTCCCTGACTACCCGCATCATCATCCTGTGCATGACTGCCCTTCCGGCGGCCATGGTATCCCTCATCGGGATCGGCGGAGAGAGCATCACTGCTTTCCTTATGAACGCCCTTCGCTTTTTGAAGAACCGGCGGGTGGTTTACCGCTCTGACGCAATGCCGGAGCCAAAGAGGAAACGGCAGAAGCAGCCCGGCTCAAAAGAAGCCAAAAAGCCTGCCAAACGAGAACGGCGGAAGAAAAAGGCGAACCAGGGTTCTTCTGAAGATTCGCCCCCTTTTGCGGGGGCCGGCCAGCAGGATGATGCACCTCCCACAAAAGAGGCGCCCCAGCAGGATCTGTCCGGCTCCCCTTCCTCCACTCCTTCTGGGAAAACGAAACGGAAAAAGAAACGGGAGCCAAAGGTTCGTGAGCATAAATCCTTCGATACCTCCACCCGGCGGGGCATTCGCAGGCAGGCCCGGGAAGATATCCGGCAGTTAGCCTACGAGCAGAAATGCGCAAAGATAGCAAAGCGCCGGGAAGAGCGGGCGGAGAAGGAAAAGCTCCGTGCCAAAAAGAAACAGGCTGCGCAGGACGCCCGCCTTGCTGCACGGCAGGCGAAAGCGGCCCGCAAGGCAGAGGACCGAAAGGCAAGGGAGACGCAGGATGATAAAGCTGTACAAAAAAGTGCTTCAAAATCCCGTCAGACAGCATCCCAGTCTTCCGGCAGGAAAAAGAAACGGAAGTTTCAGACCATAGAGGACTACCTTCCGATTGAAAAGATTGCCCACGGTGTCATTTACACAACGGATGGCCGGTATGTAAAAATCCTGGAAGTCGAGCCCATCAACTTCCTCTTACGAAGTGCCAGGGAGCAGATGGGGATCATCTACAGCTTTATCAGCTACCTGAAGATCAGCCCGGTAAAGCTGCAGATCAAGATGATCTCCAAACGGGCGGACATCAACCAGCATCTGGAGAAATCCAGACAGGAGCTGGAAAATGAAACGGATCCCCGGTGCCGGGAGCTGCAGGAGGATTACCTGAAGTTTGTCCGGAACCTAAGTTCCAGGGAGGCCGTTTCCCGGCGGTTCTTCCTTGTTATGGAATATGAACCTTTTAACGTCAACCGGAAGGTGACGGAACGGGAGATCTTAGAGTCTCTTGAAACGATGGCGCAGACAGCCAAGACCTTCCTGTACCAGTGTGGCAATGAGGTGACAGAGCATGAAAATCCGGATGAGTTTACCACGGATGTTTTGTACACCCTCTTAAACCGCTCCCTTTGCGCCACCCATCCCTTACAGGAGCGCATTGCTTCCGTACTAGCACGGTACGCCAAGGAGAACCGGCCCGATGAGGACATCCGCATCAGTGAATTTCTCTCCCCGGAAACCCTGGATTTCCGGCACTCCAGCTATGTGCTGATCAACGGGGTCTACCACTCCTACCTGTACGTACCGTCATCCGGCTACAAAAGCCGGGTGGTGCCGGGGTGGCTGTCTCTTTTGGTAAACGCCGGGGAAGGCATTGACGTGGATTTTTACCTCCACCGGCAGCCAAAGGATAAGATCCAGCAGCGGCTGGGACAACAGATCCGGATCAACCGTTCCAAGATCAAGGACGCCTCGGATACCAATACCGACTATGACGACCTGGATTCCGCCATCCGCTCCGGTTATTTCTTAAAACAGGGGCTGGCGAATAATGAGGACTTCTATTACATGAGCCTTCTCATTACCGTCACAGCCTCTACTTTAGAGGAACTGCAGTGGCGGGTACAGGAGATGAAAAAGCTCCTGATCTCCCAGGACATGGACCTGAGAACCTGCTACTTTCTGCAGGAGCAGGGCTTTTTATCCACGCTGCCCCTGGCATCTCTGGATAAGAAGCTGTATCAGCTTTCCAGGCGGAACGTTTTAACCAGCGGGGCGGCAAGCTGCTATCCTTTTGTCAGCTACTCCATCTGTGATGACAACGGGATTCTATTTGGTGTCAACAAGCACAACAACAGCCTTGTCATTGCGGATATCTTTGATTCCAGGCAGTACAAAAATGCCAACGTGGCGATCCTGGGCTGCTCCGGTGCAGGGAAAACCTTTACCATGCAGCTTTTTGCCACCCGGATGCGGCGCAAGAACATCAAAGTCTTCATCATAGCGCCGCTGAAAGGGCATGAGTTCTACCGGGCCTGCAAGAATATCGGCGGGGAGTTCATCCAGATTTCCCCCGCCAGCCGGAACTGCATCAACATCATGGAGATCCGGAAAACGGATAACTCCGTCAATGAGCTGCTGGACGGTCCTTCCATGGACAACTCGGCACTGGCCGGGAAGATCCAGAAGCTGCATATCTTCTTCAGCCTGCTCATCCCGGACATGACTCATGAGGAGCGGCAGCTTCTCGATGAGGCGCTGATCAAGACCTATGCCAAAAAGGGGATCACCCACAAAAACGAGTCCCTGATCGATCCGGCTCATCCGGACCGGTATAAACCCATGCCGATCCTGGAGGATGTCTACGATATCCTGATGGAAAGCGATGACACGAAACGCATGGCCCACATCTTAAACCGGCTGGTCCACGGCTCTGCTTCCTCTTTTAACCAGGAAACCAACGTGGATCTGACCAATAAGTATACGGTGCTCGATATTTCCGAGCTGACCGGGGATCTATTGACAGTGGGCATGTTTACCGTCTTGGATTATGTCTGGGATATCGCAAAGGAGAACCGAACGGAGGAAAAAGCCATCTTCGTGGATGAGGTCTGGCAGCTCATCGGTGCGTCCAGCAACCGCCTGGCTGCGGAATTTGTCCTGGAGATCGCCAAGATCATCCGGGGATACGGCGGTTCTGCCGTCTTTGCAACGCAGGACTTAAACGACTTTTTTGCCCTGGACGACGGCAAGTACGGAAAGGGAATCATAAACAACTGCAAGACTAAACTTGTCCTGAACCTGGAAGACGAAGAGGCGCAGCGGGTGAAACAGATCCTGCATCTCTCGGAAACGGAGGTGATGAACATTACACACTTCCAGCGGGGCAATGGTCTGATATCCACGAATAACAATAACATTACTGTGGAATTTAAGGCATCCGCCCTGGAAAAAGAGCTGATCACTACGGACCGGCAGGAACTTCTGGAGATCCTGGAACGGCACAGACAAAAAGCAGCCGGGTAACGATGCCAAAGCAACCCATGGGGAGTGTCTGATGCAGGGCAGGCACTTCCTTTTTTCATTCCCCTGTACCTTTTGAAAAGGAGGAGACTTATGAAACGAATCAAAACCCACATCCTCCGCCGCTGTTTCGCTTTCCTGATGGCAGCCATCGTCCTTGCGGGGACAGCCATCACAAGCCCCATGACAGCCCATGCGGCGGATGGAACCCTTAATTTCCAGACAGGTGAATTAATCTCTTATGGCGATTACTACACCACAAAGATGTCTGTGGATAACAACGGCACGGCCTACTGTGTCCAGCCCATGAAGAAAACGCCGGCGGCGGGCAGCTATCAGTACGAACTGCTGGGAAAAGACTCTGCGCTTCGCAAGGCGCTCTACTACCTGCCCGGCGGTTACGGCTATGAAGAGCAGAACATCGCCGGCACCTATTTAAGCGGCTGGTCTGAAAATGACCGCTACGTAATCGGTCATCTGGTGGCTTCCTATGTTTATAGCGGATATGATGCTGGAAGCGGAGCCTTTTATGGTGCGCCCCAAAGCTACATTGATAAGGCGGTGGAGATCGCCAATGCGATCCAGGGCCTGCCTGCGCCACCGGACTCCTTCCGTGCCTTTATCATCCCATCTGACAGCAACCAGACCGTAGCGGGATGCTGGTACGAAAAGCCCTACGGCTGGATCGAAATCCAGAAATCCACGGCAAACAGCTCCGTTTCTGACGGGAACGGCAATTACAGCTTAAAAGGCGCCCAGTACGGCATTTATCAGGGCAGCAACCTGGTAGAGACACTGACCACCGATGAGAATGGCTATGCCAAATCCGGAGATCTTGAGGTCGGCAGCTACACGATCAAAGAGCTTTCTCCATCTCCGGGATACGCCCTGGATACCAATGCCTATAATGTGACGGTTTCTTCCAATGAAACAGCAAAAGCAGAGGTCAAGGAAATCCCCCAGAATAATCCCCTCTCCCTGGTGCTTCAGAAGCTGGATGCAGACTTAAAGGATGCCATTCCCCAGGGCGCTGCCAGCCTGAAGGATGCGGAGTTTACCGTGAAGTTCTACACCGCCATCTCCGATACGGATCCGGCTGCAGGCGGCAGTGAGCCTGCCCGCACCTGGGTATTCCGTACAGGAGACGATGGAAGAATTTCTTTTACGGAAGAATACAAGGTCAGCGGGGATGAGTTCTACTATGCAAGCGACGGCAAAACACTGTGCGTGCCTCTTGGTACCGTGACCATCCAGGAAACCAAAGCGCCAGCAGGCTACCAGCTCAATGAAACGGTGTTCGTTCTGCCGATTTCCAGCAGCGGTACAGAAGAAACAGTCTCTGCTTACCAGGCGCCGGATGTACCGGATGCTGTCATCCGGGGCGGTGTCAAAGTACAGAAACGGGATCTGGAAACCGGCGGCACCACTCCCCAGGGCGGTGCTATACTGGAAGGCGCAGAGTTCGCCATCACCTCTTTAAATGAGAACCCGGTAGTGGTCGATGGGAAGACCTATCAGAAGGATGAAGTCGTCCTGACCATCAAGACTGATGCCTCCGGACTGGCTTCCAGTGCTGCGGACGCTCTGCCTTACGGCAGTTACCGTGTAGACGAGGTGACGCCTCCCACCGGTTATTTAGGGGAAGGCACCCTCTCCGCTGAGTTTACCATCTCTAAGAACGGGGAAATGGTGGACCTGACTGGAGAAGACAGTTCCATCTCAAACCAGATCATCCGGGGCGGTGTCAAAGTGCAGAAACGTGACATCGAAACCGGGGAAGCTGCCGCTCAGGGTGGTGCTACTTTAGAGGGTGCGGAGTTTACCATCACTAGCTTAAATGCCAATCCGGTGATCGTGGACGGGGAAACCTACGAAAGCGGGGAAGTCGTCCTGACGCTTGTGACCGATGAGAAAGGGCTGGCTTCCACTGCGAAAGATGCCCTGCCTTACGGCCATTACCGGGTGGATGAGACAAAAGCGCCGGAAGGGTATCTGAACGAGGGCCGTATCTCTCTGGAATTTGACATCACGGAAGACGGCAAGATCGTGGAACTGACCGAAACCGGCTCATCCATTGAAAACCAAGTCATCCGTGGGGATCTTGAGCTTGTTAAAGTCAGTGACGGGGATCTGTCCCGTCTCGCAGGCGTACCGTTTACCATTACGTCCAAAACAACCGGCGAGAGCCATACCATCGTAACAGATAAAAACGGTTATGCCAGCACATCCGCAGAGTGGAACAAACATACCTCCAATACCAACCGGGGTGAGACTGCGGAAGACGGCATCTGGTTTGGCACCTCCGAGCCGGATGACTCCAAAGGCGCCCTGATCTATGATACTTACACCATCGAAGAACAGCGCTGTGAAGCCAATGAAGGCCGAAATCTTCTTACCTTTGATGTGGAAGTGTACCGGGACTCTGTTACCATCGACCTGGGAACGCTGACCAATGACAAAGTGGAGATTGCCACCACTGCACTGGATAAAGAAAGCGGCTCCCATATGGCAAAGCCCGATGACAAGGTAACGATTGTCGATACGGTTGAGTATGAAGGGCTGAAAAAAGGCGTGGAATACCGGGTGGTCGGCACGCTCATGAACAAAGAAACCGGGGAACCTTTTGAGATTGATGGAAAACCGATCACAGCAGAGACGACCTTTACGGCGAAAAAATCTACCGGCAGCGTGGAAGTAGAATTTACCTTTGACGCTACGGGCCTTGGCGGAACCACCGTGGTCTGCTTCGAGGAACTCTGGCAGGATGACCTGAAAATGGCTGTTCACGCCGATATCGAGGATCAGGACCAGTCCATCTTCTTCCCGGAGATCGGTACTCAGGTGAAAGATTCCGAAACCGGCCTTCAGATGGCTCACGCAGATGAAGAGGTAACACTCATTGATACCGTATCCTATTCCAACGTACCCGCCGGAGAAGAGCTTACCCTGCAGGGAATCCTGATGGATAAAGAAACCGGGGAAGCATTGGAGATTGACGGGGAAACCGTGACTTCTGAGTTGACCTTTACACCGGAAAGCACGGAAGGGACCGTGGATGTGGAGTTCACTTTCAACGCCACGGAAGCGGCAGGCAAGACACTGGTTGTCTTTGAATCCCTGTATTATGGGGAGGAAGAAATCGCTTCACACAGAGATCTCGCTTCACAGGCGCAGACACTGGTTCTGCCTTCTGTCAGCACCACTGCAGCAAATCCGGAGCTTGGAAACCAGACCGGACTTGCAAAGGCGGAAGCATCCATTACGGATACAGCCGAATATACGAACCTCATTGCCGGGGAAACCTTCACGATCCGCGGCACGCTGATGGATCAGGAAACCGGCAAAGAGCTGCTGATTGATGAGAAACCAGTAACTGCTGAAGCAGAATTTACCCCGGAGGAGGCTGCTGGAACTACCGAGCTGACCTTTGCATTTAATGCAGAGACACTGGCTGGGAAAACACTGGTCGTTTTTGAGGAGATCCTTTATAAAGACCAGGTAGTTGCCTCTCACAAAGAGATTGATGCCCCATCCCAGTCCATTTATTTCCCGCAGATCGGCACCTCTGCCACAGACGGGGAGGACGGGGATCAGGAGATCCTGGCCGACAGCGAGGTAACCATCAAGGATACGGTTTCCTATGAAAACCTGATTCCCGGGGCATCCTATCTCTTAAAGGGCGTGCTGATGGATCAGGAAACCGGGGAAGAACTGCTTCTTGACGGCAATCCGGTCACGGCTGAAACCGCATTTACACCGGAAGAGCGCAGCGGCTCCGTAGAGGTTGTATTTACCTTAGACGGCAGCTCCCTTGCAGGAAAATCCCTGGTTGTCTTTGAAACCCTCTACTATGTAGATGCAGACGGGACACAGCGGGAGATCTGCTCTCACAAGGATATTGACGATGCGGGACAGACCGTGCATCTCTCCGAAAATCCTCCGGAAGTACCGGAAGAACCGACGGAAACACCTTCCGTTTCTAATCCGGTCAAGACTGGGGATGATGCACCCATCCTTCTTTACCTTGGCATCGGGGCAGGCGCTCTTGTCCTTGCCGGAGCACTGACCGTCCTGTATCTGCACAGACGGAAACAGAAGGATAACCAATAACCCACACATTGACTCTAACAGGCGGTTCCTATTACTGGGCCGCCTGTTTCTATGGAAGGTGACAGATATGGAACGAACCCACTGTACGGCGGACGCCAAGCATATCCGCCATTTTCTGGACTGCTGTGAGGGGAACTGGCACCAGTGCGTATATGTGCGCTGCGTTTCCTGCAAAGCTCCGGGATATTGCAGACAGCCGGACTTTTTATACCATCCGGATCCGGAGGGGAAGCCCTGTGTCCTTCCCATGAGGGATGCCAGGCTTCTTTTCGCCCGGCTTCCAGAGCCCACCGAGTGCGCCGGCGCATTGACCATGGAGCAGTTTATCTCCCTGTACCGGCCCTATCTGGAA
Organism: Ruminococcus turbiniformis; assembly: GCF_020687545.1. GTDB lineage: Bacteria > Bacillota > Clostridia > Lachnospirales > Lachnospiraceae > Mediterraneibacter > Mediterraneibacter turbiniformis. Next base: position 22,325 of record NZ_JAJEQX010000033.1, read on the forward strand.
AAAGAAGGGCTGCTTGAAGCCCCCTGTCTTCCGGAGGCACTGCTGCGTCTCCAGGAGGCAGCCTGCTATGACTGGTAAAGTTGCGTTTTGCGGAGCTTCTACGTATGGGATAAGTAAGAAAACGAAAGGAGGAGCATCACATGAGTTATCTGATTCTGATTATCTGCTGGATCGACAGGGCATTTACCACCCTGATCTTTCTCCCCATGCTGTATATCCTGTACCGGAAGTTCCGCCCCACAAAGCCCTGGACGCCCCGCGCCATGCGGCTGTACCTGGTCTGCAAGGTTCTGGTGATCCTGTTTCTGGTGCGTATCTTCTGCGCCGGATTCCTCTTCACACCAGTCAACTATGAGCGCTTCACGGACAGCGGCCTGTTTCCGCTGATCAAGGCCATCTTTTACTCTGACTGGCCGTAAAAATGGTGAAACGTGCCATTTGGTCCGGATCTGGGACCAGTTTCGGCGCTCATCCTATGGGCATCTGTCACCTTTATCCTTACACTATAAGTAAGCAATACGTAGAGAATGATAAACGTATGCCGTACTTATGCCATACGTATGAAATTGAGGTGAACAGACTATGAAACAGAAGAAATCCATCCGCTGCCCATACTGCGGCGGCACTGCCATCCTTCGGGACGCTTCCTTCGTCTATGGGGAGAAGTCCTATGGCGGCAAGGTTTATGTATGCAGCAACTACCCCAGGTGCGATGCCTATGTAGGAGTCCATCCCGGAACCCGGATCCCCAAAGGCACGCTGGCAGACCAGGAACTTCGGAAGAAACGGATGCTGGCACACCAGATCTTTGACCAGATCTGGCTGAGGGGAATCTTAAGCCGTCCCGACGCCTATCACTGGCTGGCAGACAAGTTCTGCCTCTCCGATGAGCAGGCTCACATCGGGATGTTCGGAAACTATATGTGCGACCAGGTAATCCGGGAGTCCAAAAAACTTCTGGCGAACCAGCGCCCCCGCCTCCAGGCGGCAGGCTGAAAGGAGGGAACCATAATGGTAAAGCCCATGACACCCGCCCAGAAGCAGTTGGCGGAAGATCATATGGATCTGGTCCCAAAGATCATCCGCTCAATGACAAACGGAAGCCCTTTAACCAGCGAGCAGCGGCAGGAACTTTGCCAGATCGGATACCTGGCCCTGTGCCGGGCAGCCGTCTCCTGCGGGGAAGGGTTCCCCTTCACTCCATACGCTGCAGCTGCTATCCGCAATGCCATTTATGACTCCTGGCGTCACGAAATCCGGGGAAAAGATCTTTTCTGCCCGCTGCAGGAAGATCTGCTGGATGCTATGCCGGCCCTGCAGATTGGCCAGGAACCGGAAGCAATGCCGGATGCAGCGCCCCTGGCACTGAAAGATACGGCGGCAGGTGCTTATCTGGAGACGCTCAAAGCCTCCCAGTGCAGCACCATCCAAAAAGGCATCGAGGCCCTCTGCTTCCAGCTTGAGGGCTACTCGGCCAAGGAACTGTCCGCTCACTACCAGGTGCCTTCCAACCATATCCGGGCCTGGCAGAGCAAAGCCCGCAGATTTTTACAGCAGGATGCTGCGCTGTGCGCTCTGTTATCCTGAACGATAAAGGAGGAACTTTTATGCTTACGCTCTATACCGCTGTCGGCAGTCTTCAGTTTGTAAATGTGAACGGGAAACCGGTCCCCCATGTGATCAATAATCAGAAGGAATACGGGATGTCCAAAGAGGAGCTTCTTGTGTGGAGCTGCCTGGCCTTCCAGATCCTGACCTATCCGGAACTGGAGCGTCTGTTTGAAAAAAACTGTGCAGACTCCGGCCAGTCCATCTCCCTGCCGCTGTCCCATTACCTGAACCGTCTGCTCCTGCGGGGGCTTCTGGTAAAAGGGATGGGGGTAAGCGCCGTGGATGCCCTGTACCGGCTTTTGGGGACGCTGATCATCACACCCGTTGAGGACCGTTTTCTTCCCCGGCTTGCCAGTGTATTCCTGCTCTACACCAAAGGGCAGGTGCAGCTAAAGGACATTCCCCGGCTCCTGCGCAAAACAAAATGCACGCCCACGGAGCGGGAAGTCCTGGCTCTTGCCGGGAAAGCGTCCCTGTCCACAGCAGAGCTGCTGCTCAGCATGGAGCGGGGCATCCTGATCCGCAAGGAAGAGGATATCCTGGAGAAGCTCTACACCTCGCCGGAAGACACCTGCAGCACACTTACGGATACCGTGCAGATCACTCACGCCCAGTATCCAGTCCTGCAAGCGGTCAGCAACCTGTACCTGAACCAGAAAATCCTATTCCAGAAGATTTAATCCGAAAGGAGAAACCTATGCCGAAACCATTATTTACCCGGCTGGCTGCCATCTGTGCAGTCGGCCTTTTCTGTGTCCTGTTTGGGTGCGTTTATGCCCTGTCTCAGAAGGATACCATCCTGCTGGTCATGAGCCTGCTTCTTGGCGTGTGCTGCATCATACGCTTCCTCCTTTTATACCAGGCTGTAAAAGCAGAGAACTATCGGGTTCTGGAGGGTATCTGCGTTAAGCGGGAAAAATCGCCCCTCACTCGGAATCAGCAGGTGCTGTTCCGTACCTCGGACGGAAAAGAATACCGTTTCAGCCTGGAAAAACACACCCGGCTTCTGGCTGGCCACAGCTACCGGCTCTATTTTAAAAAAGAAAACCGTTTGGAAGAAAAAGCTGGGGATCTGCTGCATACTCCGGCGCTGATCGGTTACGAAGAACTGACGGAAGTATCAGCAGAAGAATAAAAAATGTCCTGTACAACTGGAATCAATCAGGTGTACAGGACACTTTTTAGCGATGAAAGTTATCTGTTTTTATAGGTGAAGATAATCCCAATGATAGAGCCAATAAGAGCGAATGGCGCCAGTCTTACAAACAAAAATTCAACGCCATGCAGGATGGTCCCTGCAACTGCAAGCTCCGGATCATTGTAATCCCAATTCAAATATTCGCTCTGCATAGCTGCAAAAGCAACAAATACGACTATAATAACCGCACACAACGCAAAAAGCAGATAGCGGATTGTCTGAATCCTCATCTTACTTCTTTTAGCAAATTGGAGGTTAATTTTTTCCAGTTTTTCAGAAATACTTTTGAGATCCAACTCATTCACACATGGCTCCTGTACGGTTTCTCCTAACAGTATACTTACTGAAGTATCCAGTTCGTCTGCTAACGAAATGAGCATATTTGAGTCAGGAACCGATAGACCTTTTTCCCATTTCGATACCGTCTGCCTTACTACATTCAGTTTTACGGCAAGTTCTTCTTGCGATAATCCTTTTGCCTTTCGGAGATTTTTAATATTTTCATTCAGCATAACCTGTGCCTCCTTTGTTTTGATACAACTATTAAATATCAAAAGCACCGTTGCCACAAGCAACACAAATTAACATTTCCATTATTACTACAAATGTTAATCTATTGATACCTCAAATATACCAAATAAGTATTCTTCCTGCTACACTTTAATATAAAGGAATCGCAGTCAACGAATAAGTTTCTTGCTTTTGCGATAAAATTATGATAAAATAACGCCATAAAGGAGGCGATACTATGCTGAATATTCGTCCTGTTTCAGATCTGCGCAATCGCTTTTCTGAAGTTGAAGAGGATGTCTTATCCAAAGGTGAACCGGTTTTTCTTACCAAAAACGGTTACGGTTCTATGGTTCTGCTCAGTCTGGAGCAATACGAAGAACTGACAAATGATGTGGAGCTGGCGCTGGATGAAGCGGACCGCGCCGCTGACCTCTCTGACACACGCTATTCTGCCGACGAGGTTTTTGGTCGGGTGAGGAGGCGCATCCGTGAACGAAAAGCATTATGACCTGCGGTTTCTCCCTCTATTTGAAGATGACCTCAATGAAATCGTAGACTACATTACCTATCGGCTGAGAAATCCCGCTGCAGCAGAACGACTGGTGGACGATGTGGAAACAGCCATTTTAGAAAGGCTTCCCTGTGCAGAATCCTTCGAGCCTTTTCACTCGGCACGAGAACGTCAATATCCATATTATCGTATCCAGGTGCGGAACTTCACCGTTTTCTATGTGGTGATTGGAAACATTATGGAAGTACGACGGATCTTGTATAACCGCCGGAATTGGAAAGAACAACTTTAAGATCAGTACCCCGATCTTCTCATTCCATGAGACAGACCGGGGTACTTGGCTTTACAGTCTCCTTTTTCAGGGACTCACTCCCCTGGGATATCCACAAACTTGTATCCAACTCCCCACACGGTCTGGATATATTCTTTTGTTGTTACCTTTCGCAGTTTCTGGCGGATATTCCTGATGATACAGAATACCGCACTGTTTACATCCACCGGCTCCTCCTTCCAGACTGCCCGATAGATCTGCTCTTTCGTGAAAACTCTTCCTGGCTGACTGGCAAGGTACGCCAGGGTGTGAAATTCGTAATTCTCTGTCAGAGAAATTCCTTGCCCCTGATAAGATGCCTGGTGGCGGAATGAGTCAATACAGAGTCCGGAATACTCAAGAACTGGATCTGCCTCCGGCAATGCCTGACCTCCATCCAGTCTTGCCAGGATCTGTTCCTTCACCAGACCGGAACTTTCTGTCGTGCGAAGTACCAGCTCAATCATACCTGTTTCGTACCGCCTTCCCCGCCGTCTGAAATGTTACGGATATCAGCTCCTTTTTCCCGCTTCTGGAAATCTTCACGTCATATCCCACAGATTGCAGATACTGAAGCGCCAGCCACCTGCTTGTTCCCAGCCTTTCACTGTCTGCCTTTCTTTCCGTTTCTCCTGTACCGCCTGTTGCTGTGAAGGACAGTGTTTGGTCTTTTCCTGAGAAAAGGACCTGTACCGGATGTATCTCGCATACCAATACATAGAAAAGCGCACAGACGGCTGCCTGTACCTGGCAGGTACACAAAATCTCTTTATCCTCTGCGATTTCCCGAAAATCCATTTTTACGGGAATCTTTTCTTTGCGAAGCTCCGTTTCCATTTCCTCAAAGATCTCTAGGCACATCAACAGGAGATTCTTATGCTGCGTCTCTGTTTTCCACTGGGAAAAAGGTGTCTTATTTAATGTAAGCCAGTTTTCGATCAGATAACTTTTCTCTACTTTCCTGTCATCTTTCTCAGTCTTCATTGTTTATCCCCTCCTCCTGCCTGCATGGATCATTCCGGCTCCCTTTCTTTAAATCCCCATTCCTCAAAATCAGTATCTTCCGTTTCCTGCCTGGAGCCGTCTACTTCTTCAGACACAGCCTCTATTGGCCCGTTAAGCATGGGAGACGATGCTTCCAGCTGTAAATCCAGCTTTTGCGCAGCAACTCTCGGAAGCATATATCCGCAAAAGATCAGGATTGCTGAAAGCGCAAAATACTGCACACAACTGGATAAATAAAGATTCACGATTGCCAGTTCATTTCCGGCTACGGGAACGCCCTGCTCCAACTGCAGAGAAATATTCTTGTGGCAGGCAGCCAATGCCGTTACCGCTGTAACTAGCAGGATCAGTGCGAGGATGTAAAACACTGCAGAAAGCATTTTTCCCTTATGGATGGATCCAGGGGATGAAATCCGTCTCATTACCTTCCCCTCCTTCCATTCCGTGCCTTCGGTGTGTCCGATATCCGGTCCAGAACCTGGAGTTCTCCCCGTTTCAGCCTGCATATCACATCTGCCTGCTTCGCCAGCTCATTCGAGTGTGTAACTACGACCACACACTTATTCATCTTGTGGGCGCTTTCTTTGAGGATCTCCGTAATATCCCGTGCCGTATCCTCATCCAGATTTCCGGTAGGCTCATCGGCAAGAATGACCGGCGCCTCACTGGCCAGAGCCCGTGCGATAGCCACACGCTGCTGCTGTCCACCGGAGAGTTTCAATACGTTGCGCTTTGCCTCTTCTTTTGTCAGCCCCAGCCGCTCCAGGATGGGAAGCGGCGGCAGCTTGGAGGTGAGGGCTACATTTTCCTTTGGATTCAGATAGTCGATCAGGTTGTATGCCTGAAAAATGAAAGACACATGATTCTTCCGGTGGTCGGAAAGCCCTGTCTTCGCAATATCCTGGTCCTCGAATAAGATCTGCCCGCTGGTCGGGCTATCCAGGCCGCCGATCAGGGACAAAAGCGTAGTCTTCCCACAGCCGGACGGACCAAGGATTGCATAGAGCTTTCCCTGCTCCATCTGGACATTTATACCACGCAATACTTTTCTTCGGTTGTCATAGGTATAACCTACGTTTTTTACTTCCATGATGCTCATACTGTTTACCTCGTTTCATTTCTATTTCTTTACTCCATCTGTGACAAAATAGCCTTCGGTTTCATCCGCATGACCGGGATACACGACACCAGTACCGCTATGATAAGCAAGCCCGCTCCGGAAGCTGTGACCAGAACAAAATGATGGGGCGTAACAATGACGTTCTCAGCCGCCTTTCCAAACAGTGTGCCTAGAGTCCCCGCCATTTCCCGGCTTGCCAGATATGCCAGTGGAAATGCTGCTATAGCAACCAGGCAAATCTCCAGCATTTGCTGCAATAGGACTGCGTACTTTTCAATCCCCACTGCCAGCAGGATCCCGATTTCCCGTTTTCGGCTTCGGATAGACATGGAAAGGATTAGGATGATCAGTACCATGCTTACCACGGTAATCATTACAATCAGTGTTGTAACCAAAGTGCTGGTATCCGAGAGAGAGCTGGAAATACGCTCATATACTTCGTTGTTTACCGTGATGTAGTAGGAGTTCCAGTCGATGGAGGTGTTGTTCTGGACTTCCTGAACAATGCTCTCCAGCTTCGCCGCGTCAGAAACGAAGAAATCTACGGAAGTAATCCCATTCCCTTCGCTTGCCGTATAGGGCGCAGAGATAGCGGACATGGTATCCATATCTACAAAGACATATTCCTCATAATCATAAAAGGTCGAGGGCCTTGCCATCGTTGCCTGTTCGTCATTATCATCCGCAATGACCTCAAACAAGCCCGCAATCTGGCACTCAACCAGCGGATCATCCGGATTTCCATTTTTCACTTCCAGGGTATCACCAATAGACAGTCCATATTTCTCAGCCAAGCCTTCGTACAAAATAATTCCACTATTCCCCTCCGTTACATGTCGGCCTTCTGTTAAACGCAAGGCTCCACTAAGAAACAGTGGAGAATACTCCGAATCGAAACAACCTGTTGCATAAAAAAGGTCTGCTACACCTTCTCGTTCATCCGTCCCTTTCATCAAAGTATCCTGATGATAGATATTCGCAATCGTATATTGAGAAGTGTTATAGGATTCTACGCCATCAATAGCGGCGATCTCCTCAATCATCCCATCTGTGACAGGCTGCAGGGTATAGCCGTTGTTGGCATTGACAGTAAAACTGGCACCTGTCACGCCTCGCAGCTCCTCCGACTGCTCCTCTTGTGCATCTGCAATCGCCAGCCCCGACAACACTAGAGTCGTAATAAAGAGAAGCAGGCAGAAAAGCAGCAGCGTCTTTTTCCATTTTCGTACGGTATGTAAAACCGCCCGTATTCCTAAATTCATATCGCCTGCGCCTCCTTTACTCCATCTGTGACAAAATCTGCTTGGGCTTCAACCGCATGGTGGAGATACTGGACACCAACACCGCCGCCACCAGCAGGACGCCGCCCACGATAGCCACCAGCATGAAATGCTCCGGCGTGACGATGACATTCTCAGCCGCCTTGCCGAACAGCGTCCCCAGGGTGCCAGCCACTTGCTTGCTCGATAGATACGCCAGCGGGAAGGCCACCACCGCAATCAGCAGGGTTTCCAGCACATATTGGAGAATCACCGCAGGCTTGGCAATACCCACTGCCAGCAAAATCCCGGTTTCCCGTTTTCGGCTGCGGATGGACATGGAGAGAATCAGGATAATCAGAACCATGCTCACAGCGGTAATGACAATAATGAGAGTGGTGATCAGAGTCCCGGTGTCGGAAAGGGCGCTGGAAATATTCTGATACACCTCATCATTGGCGGTAATTTTGTAATTGTTCCAGTTGATAGAGGAAATGCTCTGCACTTCCCGAATCACATTCTCTAATTGGGCGGCGTCCGTGACATAGTAGTAGGCTTCGGAAATGCCCTCGCCATCTTCGCCCCAGCCCTTAATCAAGCCCTCGGCTGCGTCCATGCTGCAAAAAACATAGCTGGAATAGGCGTAATAGGACGAATCATCATACATATTCACTTGGTCGCCCTTATCTGCCACCACATCGAAGATACCTACGATCTCCATATCCACTGCCGGGGTGTTATTCTCCGGGTAGTAAATCCCGGTCACGGTATCTCCCAGCTTTAGATCGTTCCACTCAGCCACTTCCCGGCTGATAATAATGCTATTGGTCATATCATCGATGATGTGGGTGCCTTCCACCAGTTCAAACCGGCCTGACAGGAACAGTTCATGGTATTGGGAATTGTAGGAGCCGTAGTTGTAGAAGCTGTAATTCTCATGGGCCAGTTCCTCGCCCTTATCATTGAAAATATCAGGCAAGGTAATCAGGGTAGCGTCATACCCTTCAATGCCATCCACTGCGGCAATCTGCTGGATCATGTCCTCGGACATAAATTCCTGTGTACTGTAATTGCCGTTCCAGCCGCCCGTAGAGATGTCACGCTCCACGGTAAAGCTGGCTCCGGTGGTTCCCCGGACTTCCTCGGCCTGTTCCTCCTGAGCGTCGGCAATCGCCAGCCCGGACAGCACCAGAGTAGTAATGGCCAGAAGCAGGAAGAACACCAGCAAGGTCTTTTTCCATTTCCGCACGGTATATAAAATTGCCCGTAGTCCTAAATTCATATCGCCTGCACCTCCTTAACTCATCTGCGACAAGATACTCTTGGGTTTCATCTTCATAATGGGGTAGGCCGCCAGTGCAGTAGAGGCCACACAAAGCGCCATGCCAAAAGCCCACACCATAGCGTAATCTTCTCCTGAAACAGCCACCTCAATCTCGGCAAGGTTCAAATCCTCGGCGGGTTCTTCCGCAGTTTCATGTTCCCCTGTCAGATCCACCGTTTCATAGGTTTCGCTTGTTACCTGTGAGAGCAGGCTGCTCCCGATCTGGTGGGAAATGACGGTGCTGGTGCCAAAAGAGATTACAAGGGCGATAACCGCCACAAGAACCACCTCCAGCAGATACTGCAACAAAACCGAGCCTTTTGAGATTCCCATCGCCAGATAGATACCGGTTTCATGGATGCGTCCCCTCAGCCGCAGCGTCAGGAACAGTGCCAGCACCAGGAAGCAGATCACAGATACCACCGCAATGGCGATAAACACGATATTCTGCAGGCCTTCCAGGGACTCCTTTGCGTTCTGGTAGTCGTTGTCATAGCGTGTGAGCGTACAGTCCTCCCATGCTACACCCGGAATATCCTTTACCTCATCCATGATTCGTTCAAGCTCATCCGGATTATCCACATAAAAATCCCCATACTGTACACTTGCTCCGTCTTCTGTTCCATAGAGCAGGCTGGCGGCTGTGGACAGGTCTGTAAATACAATATTGTCGTAGAGATCATAGGACGGTGCAATGCCGATAGAGTCCTGTTCTTTGGTATTGGTAAAGATCCCGGCCACCGTTACCGGAATGGTACGATTCTTCCCCTCCACATCCTTCAGCAGCATCGTATCCCCTATACTCAGCCCGTTTCTCTGTGCAAATTTCTCATGGATCAGCACCTGGTTTCCGCCTTCCGTAGTAATCGGTTCGCCCTGTGTCAGTTCAAACCCGCCTTCCGTAAAGTAGCTGTCATCCTGGGAGTTTGAATTTGCCACAATCTTTCCGGCGTGTTCATAGCCTTCCGGTATCTGGGCGGCCTCTTCCGTGTTGATTTCAAGAGGATTCCCCTGTGCATCACAATATTCAGCGTAGGAGTAAGAACGGAGCGTGTATCTGCCGCTCAGTCCGTCAATCCCCAGGATCTGCTCCCGTACCTCCTCTGTGATTCCGCCCTCCAGCTGTTTTCCATTGATTGTGAAGTATCCCAGAAGAGCCTTTTTGATGTTGGCATTAGCCGTTTCTGTGGCAGACTGGATGGAAAAGCAGGTCAGCATCAGCGTTGCCATGACCAGAAGGAACGCAAGCAGCGTAAAAGTCTTTCCTTTCTTCCGTATGGAATAGAGAAAAGCCCGTTTACACAAATTCATTTTTCTTTCACCTCATTTCTTATGTTGTTCTGTTGTCCATGTGTAAGTGAACATTCTAAGGATACATAAGGAAGGTGGAGTTCAGGTGGAGTTGAGATGTTCTTTTGATGTAGTTGGCGATACGGTGTAAAAATCGGCGACCTTGATTTGTTCAAAGTCGCCGCAATCTAATCAGGCATGGAGAAAAGCTGCTAAACAACAGTTTTTTTCTTTTCCCGTCTGGCAGGTCAGATTAAAACGATATTTAATTTCTTACACCTCAATCAACCCTTTTGCATTTCCAGTAAATAACACACCATAAAAATAGACCTGCCAAAGTAATAATTCCTTTGTTCCATAGCCAAATATTATTTTGATCCCCTGCAAAACGGATAAATAAGTAGACATATTCTAACCCCGGAAATCTTAACAGGCTTCGTGTCAATAAGATTATTAGCCATATAACTCCACAAACTAATGTTGCAATATGATCTTGCCTACATATAATCCCTAACAAGGCACACAGCGACGATAAAAAGAATGTTGGTGGGAAATACAGCACAATCAATTCCCATATTGGCATTTCGTATCGCATAACTGACGCACCAGCCATGCTAAAAACCGCAAATAAACTGGATATTGCAAAAGCGATTATGTAACGTAACAATACCCATTTGAAAAGAGATTTGCTTTGTGCGGCAATAATATCAAAATTACTGTCTGCTCTTGTCTTTCCCCATTCACCAACAACGATTGCCACAAAAAACGGAAATATCACTTCAAAGCTGACCGGGTAAAAATCGAGCAGATCTCCGGCTATGATAGAAAGAACAATCATAGTAACCGTAAAAGCCACTGATACGATAAAGAAATTTATCCCGAAAATTTTTACTTCGCTTTCAATTCGCGCTTTCATTCTGACCTCCAAAACTTGTGTTTCAAAAACAGCAGGCTGCCAAACACAAGACCGCTTCCTACAAGGAAAAATCCATTTGCAATAACGCTTCCCATATCAACAAACGGCCATCTCGGATGCACCCATATCAAACGGACTAAATCACCGGAAGTAATCAAGTAAAACGGCATTGCCTCTGCCGAGCCTACATAGGTGGCATTAAACCCAAACAATATTGCAGCCAGAATATAGAATAAGCGAATGTCAATCATCCCCGGTAAGGCAATCGAGCAAAAGCTGACAAATAAGCTCACTGGAACTAAAGAAACAAAGATTGCTTTTACCAACGGGACAATACATTCAATCAGGGAAATTTCAAATGGCGCAGCAATAAAATAAATTGTCGTGTTAAGTACAAGAAAAATACACTGCATGGAGAAAACATATAGAAATCCGCCCAACAGCTTTCCCAACACATATTGCCATTTTCGTAAGGCCGATGACATCAGCAAAGATTTCATTCCTGTCTTAGTATCTATGGGAATACGTCCTGCCAATAAGAACATCAGACCAAACAATAAAACAAGGCTGTCAAGGCTCACGATCCGATAGACAAAATATGCTGGCTCATTCAAAAACTCCAACCGAGCTAAATTCCCGGCAGAGGGGAAATTGTCAAGTAAAGAAAGTGCCATCGCTACAAGAAGTACACCCCATGTAACCAGACGCTTGAACTGCATTTTATATTCATAATGGAGAACAGAAAACATTTTACGCATGGGCTTTCCCTCCCATACAATACACATAAGCATCTTCCAAAGTCGCCGTGACAGGTGTGGCCTGTAAGAAAAGCCCGCTTTCGTCCATTATTCGCACAGTCAATCCGTGGCTCTCGTATGTCGTCGATAATACTACCGATTTCTTTTGAAGCTCGATAAGCTGGTTTTCATTTTCTAAATGTAGGATTTTTACCTTATCTTTTACCCGTTCCAATAGGGCGGCAGATGTACCAGCATAAAATAGATGCCCTTTCCGCAGAACAGCAAGTTCTTCGCATAGCTGGTGAATATCTTCGACAATATGTGTAGAAAGCAAAACGGTGCGGCCCTCTCTTGCATATCTTGACAATAGGCCACGGAACCTCACCCGTTCTTCTGGATCAAGACCGGCTGTCGGTTCGTCAACAACAAGAATTTGAGGATTGCCAATTAGCGCCTGCGCAATGCCAACCCTCCGTTTCATGCCGCCTGAAAGCTGACCTATTTTGCGTTTGGAAAATTCCAGCATTTCAACCTGCTCCAACACGCTGCTGACAGCCTTTTTGTTATGAATGCCTTTAAGTTCTGCCATGTAATTTACAAAGTCAAATACAGAAAGAGAGGGGTACATGGCAAGTTCCTGGGGTAAATACCCAATCCTTGCTCTGACCTCATTTCCCTGTTTCACGGTATCAAAACCGCAAATTCGGATTGTACCTGCTGATGGGGTTAATACCGTAACCAATGCCTTCATCAGCGTAGTTTTTCCGGCACCATTGTGCCCCAACAGGCCAAAAACACCGCTGCCAACATGAAAGCTGACATCATCAAGAGCGGTAACACCGTTCTTGTATTTTTTGGTAACGTGATTGATCTCAATGTTTGTATTCATACGCTCCTCCATTCAACTACATTCGTAGATTTATAGATTTTAATGATACGGGTTACTCATTGTAACCCGCACCATATTCTGTACCAGTATTATAGGCCGGATAAGGATAGAAATGTTCTCTGCTGAATTGTACGGAAAAAGCAACCGTAAGTATCAGAGCAACAGCCAATATAACCGTTATCATCCTGTCCCTGATCTTTGATGTTCTTGTGGTGATCCGTTTAATTCTGCGTTTTGTCAACACAAAACTGAGTGCGCCAATCCCTTTACCGGGTTTTGTAGCTTGAACCGTAGACAGTTCCAGCAGCCGGATAATAGCCGCAGCATATTCTGTTTCCGTGACTTTCCCTTGTGAAAATTTTAAGGCATTGCAATCGCAATCCGTTTCACAATGTAGTGAAAAATCTCCTTTAGCAATCCACGCAAAAGGGTTAAGCCAGTTTAATATGCAAACATAATCATAGATACGCTCCAAAAGAATATGTTTCCGCTTAATATGGGTCAACTCGTGGAAAAAAACAGCGGATAATTCGATATCGGTCAGTTTCTCTATAACTGTTTTGCTCATAATGATTGTTGGGCGGAATACGCCGGTAACGCAAATGGGGTTATCCAAACTCCCCCAATATAATGCAGGCACTTTTTTTAAGCCGACAATTTCCGCACATTGTAAGCAAAGAGCATTTAGACGCTCATTGCTACATGTCTGGTATCCCTTCAATGCTCGCTTTGCCATTATAGAGCGTATCGTATCATAGACGAAAAGAATACCACACCCACACACCCATATCCAACAGACGATATAAAATCCATTTAACCATTCCTGTGTTTCCGGTGATATGAGAAACACATCCGGTGAAAGGAATGGCACGCAAAAAAGGATCATACCGCAAAGCGGAAACCACAGGGGCGGCGTACAACGCAGGATATGATTGATAAAAAGCGATAAAACACAAAACATACCGCCAATGGCAGACACAAAAATAATCGCATTGAAAATATTACCGAGTATCTGCATCTGTTTTCTCCTGTTGGTCGATTAAACTCTTTAGCTCATTCAATTCCTCAGACGAAAGATTGCCGCTTTTGACAAATCCCATTACCATCTTGGACAGGGAACCATCATATACACGGCTTAGAAAACTTCGGCTTTCCGCAAGCTGGCAATCACTTTCGGATACTGCTGGATAATACAAATATCCCTTCCCTTGACGTTTTGTAGTCAATGCTCCTTTTTTTACCAAACGGGCAAGGTATGTCTGAATAGTCGTCTTGCTCCAACCTGTTTCTTTTAGCCTGTCTAATATTTCGGGAAGTGTTTGTGGAGAATTACTCCAAACAATCTTCATTACTCTCCACTCTGACTCTGAAATAGAAAGATGCTGCTCCATAAGGCACCTCCTTTGATTGACACTATGTAGTTTAATCTATTATAGCGATAAAACTACATAGTGTCAACCATTGCAAAAAATAACTATATGTAATTTTCTCGCTTGTCAATTTATAAACTGCCTATTCCAGAATCATACCTACATTCTTTGCCAAAGCCATTCTATATCAGGAAATACCAAATGCAGAATGGAGCCTGCAACAACAAAGACTCCTATAAGGAGAATGATATAACATAATATTTTTACTAATTTCTTGACTTTTGCTTTTCCGTTCTCTACATCTAAATAAATAGAATTCACTTTCTCATCGGTCAAACTTTTTTCTCTGACATCCTGAACATCTATATCTTTCACTAATTCATCTAATGTCATATCGAAATAATCACTCAGCATAACGAGCCGTTGGAAATCCGGATAAGATTGACCCGCTTCCCATTTGGAAATGGTCTGCCTCGAGACCTGAAGCTCCATACCCAACTCCTCTTGAGACAGCCCTTTTTTCTTTCTGATACATAAAAGCTTTTCATTGAATTTCATTTCTTCAGAAATCCTCCTTGTGTTTGGTGTCCAAATTATATATTGAGAAGCTGTATAAGGGCAAGCAATAACTGTTGGCAATTTGTCAACTGCGCTTACCATAAGGTTTTTATCTGATTTGTAAACCCATTAAAGCACCCAACACATCCAGATGTAAACCGTCGGTTTGTTGTAACCAAACTATCATAACAACTGAAAAACTGACATTCTATTTATTTTGATTTTCCACAATATCTCCTCTGCTAATATGAGGACTATTATGAGATATGCTGTGATTTCTAATTTTCTCAAACCATATCGGTAGACTGGCTGATAAAAGAAAACTTTTCCCTTGCTGTACTTGGAAATGTATATGTGGTTCACTTGTATTTCCGCTATTACCGCAACGAGCTATCTGCTGTCCTCGATAAACTTTATCTCCTACTTTCACACAAAAGCTGTCCTTTTTTATATGAGCTATGGTGCTGTATTCATGCTCTGAATGTTGAATGATTATATAATTCCCCCGCACATCAGAAGCATGGCAGTCAACCTCCTCTTTCTCAGGAATTGGTGTATCTTCAAAAAGATTTTTTATTTCTATGACAATGCCATCCGCAGCTGCTAAGACAGTTTTCCCGTAACAAAAATAATCTGTCACATTTTTCCCATTGCCTGAAAAGGTTGAACCATTCTTTTGGATATAGAAGTCATAAGCATACCTCTGATTGCAAATACTCCATGAATGTGAGGTTTCTTTATTATTCCCGCCATTAGCGACAGTCCAACATTCTAAAAAGGGAAGACTATAATGAACCTCCGGCATATAAGTATCTACATTAGGTAATCGAAACATATTTCGTATATAAATGAACGGTATTCCAATCAGCATACCTAAGCCTGAATTATTCATGATAATTCACTTCACTGCGGTCAATGCTGCATAGTTGCTGATATTTTTGATATTTCCTACTTTCACTTAACAGATGAAGAAATTTTTATAGAAAAAGAACTTCAGCTTTGT
>NZ_JAJEQX010000034.1 GCF_020687545.1 Ruminococcus turbiniformis
AACAGCGGATTGCCCTTATAATTCAGGTGGCTCTATCGTTCGGAATGGATGGCTCTCTGTAACGGATTGAGTGGCTCTGAAGCCACGGAATACTCATTTGTCAAGGTACGGATGATTACCTACTTACCCGTGGCGAACACTGCCGACACGATTGAAATGATTCCAAGTACCAGTGACGCAATTCCCATTCTCTTATCCTCCGCTTCTTTCATCCCTCAGCCAACGCCGCTGTCTCTGTGAATATCTTCCGTTTTTTACAAATTACCGGAAGGGCCAGGCGGCACATTCCGGAATTGCAAGTGATTAATCCTCCTCAAGAGTATAACCGATTTTCAGGATTTTCTCAACATGTTTCCCCGGCAAGTATCTCCACAGCTTCCTTAAGCGTTTCTTCCTCGCCTACATTTCCGGGGAAGATCACATACGGAGTACCGGGAAATGTGCTCTCCTCTCCAGTCTGCCACACAGGGATTCCTGGTCTGATCTGGCCCATCACAACGGCACGCTTTACCTTAAGCGCCTTCGTCCCCACATCACTGGAGGTGATTCCTCCCTTTGCCACAACAAACGCCGGGGCAGTTTTCAGTCTTCCCACAAGAGACTGCACACCGTCTGAGATTTTGACCGAACGAACAAGCGCCTCTTCTTTGCTCTCATTTTCCACTGTGAGAACCTTACGGTCTGTATAGCAGACAGCGGTCTTTCCCGAGAGGATGACCCTCTCGCTTTCAGCGACAACGCGGTCCACCTCTGCATAGAACGCCTCGTCGCCTTTCATCACAAGATCGGAGTGAAACGGAATCCCCTCCACGCACTCCAGCGAAAGCAGTCTTTTGAGCTGCCTTGTCGTTTTGTCTGTGTGACTGCCGACAACGACGATGCCGCCGTTCTCTGTCTCATTTACGATCATCTCCCCGCGCGTCAGAAGCGGCTTGTCTGAAACTCCGCCCAACGCCTTTACGATTCCTGCGGCTGAACGGAACATGAAGCGCTTCCCCGCCGTCATCGCTCTGTACAGCGCAGTGCAGAATACTTTTACATCGCAGTAGTCGATGGCATTGACGATGATCTTGCCGAAATCCTCCACAGACAGAAGCTGTTCCGCAATGTTGTCGATCTGCATATTCCGCAGAGAGTCAAGCGAAATGCATGTGACCGAATCGGCGGAATATTTTCCCGCTGTCTTTTCTTCAATATACTGACGCAGATCCGAGGAATGATACCCGAAAGTCACGTCTTTTGCAAACTCTGTGTCCGCCGCCGGCACAAGTTCTTCTCCGTACTTCACATAATGGATATTTCTAATCGTATATCTCCCGCCCTCTTTGAAAAACGGGCAGAGCACCTCGCCGTCCGGGACAGGTTCCCCGGCAGCCTCAAGCGTTTCCCTCAGCACTTCCGTTTCAAGCGGATAGTGTCCGCGCAGAGTCGAGTCACTTCTGCTTACGATTATATAATCTTTCCCTGTCGCTTTCGCAGCCGCCGCGATATTCTCCGCAATCTCTCTGTGAGCCTTTTTCGTCTGCTCCGAAGTAAATCCGCGGGAATTTGTCAGAATGTAGAAAAGCTTTCCGCTTTCCTTAAAACCGCTGAGCACACTGCCTGCGCTCCAGTCTGTATAAACCGAAATATCATGAACAGTCTGTACCCCTGTCGGGTCATCATCCAGAACAACAATCTTCGACGCGTTTTTCTCAATCTCCCGGTTCAGAAGCCGGTCGGTCTCCTTTTCGTCAATACATGGGTAGGTTTTCAGAATATCCGCGCTTATTTTTTCTCCGCTCACTGCTTCTTCCTCCATTTCTTTTTTGATTTCTGTACAGAAAATGACCGGGGATCGTCTCCGCCCGGCCATTTTTATTCCGACTGCCCCGGTTCTGCATTACTCAGGAATCCGTTTCTCTTCCGGATCACATTGTCAGCCCCTGCTTTCAGTCTTTGAACTTAAATATTTTATCTTTTTTCTTCGGCGGCTTTTTCCCTTCAATCTTATCCGGCATGGGCTCATATACTTTCTTTGCCTTCAGCATGGGAATTCTCTTGTGGTGATTCCGCAGCCACAGAAGCGCCGCTCCAGCAAATATCACAACGCTTCCCGCAAGAAGCTGGGATACCGGCAGCCCGACTCCGGGCAGGAGAAGCTGGTCTGTCCTCAGGCCTTCGATCCAGACGCGTCCCAGCGCATATCCGAAAATATACAGAAGGAAAAGTTCACCTTCATACTTTTTATGTTTGCGGTATATCATAAGAATAATAAGAAGCACCGCACACCAGAGAGATTCATAGAGAAAAGTAGGATGCACCTGAATATAGCTGACTCCGTCAATGACCTCCATATGTTCACGCATAAGTTCTGTCACATCGCCTGATCTCACTGCGTCAAGCGGCAGTCTCATGGCAAACAGGCTGTCTGTGTATTCACCGAATGCTTCGCGGTTGAAAAAATTGCCCCAGCGCCCAAGCATCTGTCCGTTCAAAATCGCCATTGCCACCGTGTCAAGAATCTGAAACGGCGACAGACGTTTGACTCTCGCCATAATGAACACCGCAATAACAGCTCCGATTACACCGCCGTATATGGCCAGTCCGCCATGCCGCAAGTTAAAGATCTCCAGCAGATTATCCCTGTACATATCCCAGGAAAATATCACATAGTAGAGCCTGGCTCCGACAATGCCGGCCACAACTCCTATAATCCCCATATCGAGATAATCTTCCGGATTCTGCCTTGTGCGTTTCGCCTCTGCCGTGGCAATCAGAAAACCGATCAGAATCGCGCAGCCGATAATGATCCCGTAATAAGCAATTGTAAATCCGTGTATACTGATATTTTTCCCTACATGTTCCAGGTAAATTCCCAGATTCGGGAAAGCAATGTCATAATGCATGCCCCTTCATTCCCCCTTCTGATATGTCTGTGCTTCTTTGCCCGTATTCGGACGTATGGGTGAACTGTTGCTATACATTGAACCGGAACAGCATGATGTCTCCGTCCTGTACAACATAATCCTTTCCTTCAAGACGGACCAGCCCTTTCTCGCTTGCGGCATTATGAGATCCGCATGCCATCAGGTCGTCATAGCTGACTACCTCCGCGCGGATAAATCCGCGTTCAAAATCTGAATGAATCTTGCCTGCTGCCTGAGGCGCTTTTGTTCCTTTCTTAATCGTCCATGCGCGCACTTCCGGCTCTCCCGCAGTCAGATAACTGATCAGCCCGAGCAGGTGATAGCTTGCCTTGATCAGTTTTTCAAGGCCGGACTCTTCCAGTCCCAGATCATCAAGGAACATCTTCTTCTCATCGTCATCCAGCTGAGAGATCTCTTCCTCAATCTCCGCGCAGACGACAAACACTTCGCAGTCTTCCTGTGCAGCGTATTCACGAACCGCCTGCACACCTGCGTTGGATGCTCCGTCGTCTGCCAGATCATCCTCTGATACATTAGCCGCAAAGATCACCGGCTTTGCAGTCAGCAGGTTGTAACCCGCGAGCCACTCCTGCTCGTCCTCATCGTCAGTTGTAAACGTCTTCGCCAGCTTATTGTCCTCCAGATGCGCCTTTAAGCGATTAAGAAGATCGAGTTCTTTCGCCGCTGTCTTGTCGTTGCGCGACAGCTTGACCGTCTTGGCGATCCTTCTCTCCAAAATTTCAAGATCCGAGAAAATCAGCTCCAGGTTGATCGTCTCAATATCCCGCATCGGGTCAATGCTTCCATCCACATGTACAATATTGCTGTTCTCAAAGCAGCGCACCACATGTACAATCGCGTCCACCTCACGGATATTCGCAAGGAACTGGTTTCCCAGTCCTTCTCCTTTGGACGCCCCCTTTACAAGTCCGGCAATATCCACAAACTCAATAACCGCCGGGATGATCTTCTTTGTGTGATACATCTCTCCCAGCACATCCAGTCTTTTATCCGGCACAGTAACCACACCTATGTTCGGATCGATCGTACAGAACGGATAGTTTGCCGACTCGGCCCCGGCCTTTGTCAGTGAATTAAACAATGTGCTCTTTCCCACATTTGGCAAACCTACGATTCCTAATTTCATATATCTTCACATCTCCTCATTTATCAATATTAATAGAGTCTAAAGCAACTATAGAGTATAGCATAAAAGCGCCGTTTTTTCAATTAAAATCGAAATAGCCGGAAACACAGAAAATACAGTTGCCTGAAGCACCCGACGGCACATTCCGGGATTGCAAACTGCCGGCAATATCGCAGGCAAGCCTGGCTCCGGCTCGCCGTCTGTACAAAAAGAGTGAGTAATTTTCTCTTAATTACTCACTCTCATAAAACATCTCCCGCTAATCTCCAGTTTAAACATTTCCGCTATTGCTGACGGCTGTACTGCTTCAGACGTTTTTTTCTCTTTCGCCGGCACTCTCTTTCCACAGCCCGGCACAGCAATTTTTTCAGTCTCTTGTCTCCATCAGGATCACCTTTCCGTAGGCAAATGAGATCGTCACCTCGTCCTCCTGAAACTCATTGCTGACACAAAGGCTGTCGCTCGGCTTTAAAAAATGGTTTTTAAGCGGATACTTTGCCCCGCTGATATTGAAATCATCTACCGGAAGTTCCAGTGGAAACAGGGAAAAATACGGGCCAAAAGCCTCCTCTTTTTTCAGAGTGATCTCATGGTCAAGCAGACGGATCTGGTTGTGGCTGTCCAGAATTCTTGCATCCGCCCCTGCCTCAACGGCAATCTGAAGGCACTGTACGTTCGCCCAGAGATGATCGATTCTGTTTCCGGTGCCTCCGAGTATCCATATATGCTTGCGGTTCAGTCCCAGACAGAGCCTCAGCGCAATCTCTGTGTCAGAGGCATCCTTCACCGGGTTGAACTCACGGATCGGGACATTAATCTCCTCCCTGTAATAACTTACAAGCCCGGGGGCCACGCTGTCGAAATCTCCCACAATATAATCCGGCTTGATCTGATGGCTGTACAGAAATTCAAGTCCTCTGTCCACTCCGATAATAAACTCCGTATCTTCACTTTTCAAAATCGGGAGCACAAAATCCTCTTCCAGCATACCCCCGCTTACAATTACAGTTCTCTTACTCATATTTTCTCAATATCTCCATAAATCCTGCTGTATTCTTTCTGATGTCGCCTTTATATACACCGGAGCCCGAGACAATGACATTGGCGCCCGCTGTAAGCACTTCCGCGACATTGGTCTGGTAAACGCCCCCGTCTACTTCGATATCTGTCTTGAGTCCCTGCTTTTCAAGCAGTTCTCTTAAACTCCGGATCCGCTCAAGAGACTCCGGAATAAACGCCTGGCCTCCAAACCCCGGCTCCACGCTCATGACAAGAAACATTTCCGCCTGATCCAGATAGGGAAGAAGCGCATCCACAGGCGTCTTAGGCTTGATGGAAAGCCCCGCCTTCACGCCGCACTCATGGATGGCGTCAAGCGTCCCCTGAACATCTTCGCATGCCTCCAGATGAACCGTGATAATGTCAGCTCCGCATTTTGCAAACTCTTTCACATAGCGGACCGGCTCCGTCACCATAAGGTGAACGTCAAGCACCTGTTCTGTAAAGCCCTTCAGAGAGGAGAGCACCGGCATACCGAAAGAAATGCTCGGGACAAAAATCCCGTCCATCACATCAAAATGAATGTACTGTGCCCCTGCCTCCTCCGTCTCTTTAAGCTGTTCTCCGAGAATCTTAAAATCTGCTGAAAGTATGGATGGCGCCAAAATGTTTTTCATAGCTAATACCTCTTCCTTTCCTGAATTTCCCGGTACATCGCGACATAGTCATCGTACCTGTTTTTGTGTATTTTCCCCTCATCCACAGCCTCTTTCACCGCACAGTCAGGCTCGTGGATGTGGTCACACCCGTTAAACCGGCACTTGCCCTCATACGGGCCAAACTCCGGAAAGCAGTATTTCAGTCCTTCTTTTTCCATGTCTCCTACATAGAGGGAACTGAAACCCGGAGTGTCCATAATATAAGAACCTTCTTCCAGAACAATCAGCTCAGAATGTCTTGTCGTGTGTTTCCCACGCTCAATCTTCCTGCTGATGCTTCCTGTTTCCATTTTCACTTCCGTCTGAAGACGGTTGATCAGAGATGACTTTCCCACCCCGGACGGGCCGGCGATCGCCGTCGTCTTCCCGCTAAGGCAGCTTTTGAGTTCTCCGATCCTTATCTCTTCTCTCGCGCTCGTAAACAGAAGCGGATAGCCGCACTGTTCATAAATCTCCTTCAGTTCCGCAATCTGCGGCTCTTTCGCGATATCCGTCTTGTTGAAACAGAGAATCACGGGGATCTCCTTGCTCTCCATCATAACGAGAAACCGGTCCAGCAGATTAAAATGCGGCTTCGGCTTTGTCACTGCAAACACGACCAGCGCCTGATCAATATTGGCCACCGCCGGACGGATCAGCTCATTCTTCCTCGGAAGGATTTTTGTTATGTTTCCTTCCATGTCCTTTTCGTCGGTGACTTCCATTTCAACGTTGTCCCCGACAAGCGGCTTAATTCCGTCCTTTCTGAATATCCCTTTTGCCTTACATTCATAAACACCGGATTCTACCACGTGAACGTAGTAAAATCCGGCGATTCCTTTTATAATCTTACCTTGCATATACTGACTTTCCTGTCCTGTCACTGTGATCCGCCGGATGAATTATCCTCCGAACCGCCCTGGCCGCCGGACGACGATGCCGGATCCGGTCCGAGACTGATCGTAAATCCGATCGCAGTGCCCTTTTCCACAGAGCTTCCCGGTGATGCCGTCTGAGTTATCACATACCCCCGCTGAACCGTACTGTACTGGGAGTCCACTGTTCCCACAGTAAGTCCGGCATCTTCAAGTTTCTGACGTGCTTCTTCTTCTGTACAATTGCTCAATGACGGAACGGACACATACTCGGTTTCCGGTCCGAGGCTTACTACATAATTCACAGTTGAACCTTTTGCCACCTTGCTGCCGGCTTCTGTACCCTGTGAAATTACAATTCCCGCCTCAACGGTATCACTGTATTCCTCGCTGGCGCTTCCCACAAGTCCGGCCGCGGCAAGGTCAGACTCTGCCTGGCTGGCTGATTTATTTCTCAGGTCAGGAACTGTCGCAGGTTCCTCTCCTAAACTTACAACGATCGTTACAGTCGTTCCTTCTTCCACTTCTGTACCTGCAGTCGGATCGGAGGAGATTACATTGCCTTCCGCAATTTCATCGCTGTACTGTGCCTCTCCGTGAGATACAACAAGATTTGCATTGCGGATTGCTTCTTCCGCGTCCGCCTCCGAACTGTTCACTACATTCGGGACGGTGGTCATCTCCGGTTCCTCGCCGCTGCTTATAACAACAGTGATCGTTGTATGCTTCTCGGCATTCTCTCCGGGCTGGGGATCCTGGCTCATAATCTCGCCTTCCGCGTACTTGCTGGACGGCTGGCGCTCATTCTGCACTTTCATGCCAAGTTCCATATCCTTTAATTCCGCGCGCGCTTCGTCTTCGGTCATTCCGCGAAGATCCGGCACTTCCACGGTCTCTTCCTCTTCCTGTGCAAGTCCCGGGCCGCCGCTGAAAAATCCTGCCGCGTTGGCGACAAGGAAAAGGACCAGCAGCGCGATCACAACACCCGCAACGATCATGAGAATCTTCATGATCCGCTTTGTATCGGAATTTACATTGTTCTTCCGGCGCCTGCGGTCATGCTGCTGACGGCGTCTGCTGTAATCATCGTCGTCATCCTCTTCATCCTCATCGTCGTCGCTGTCGTAATCGTCTTCCTCGTCATCCCGGTTATAATTCCGTCTCTGCACCTGCTCCAGCTCTTCTGTTGACATAACAACTGTCCGGTCGGTATCCGTGCCGACGGCAGCACCTCCGGCCAGAACAAAGTCTCCGTCCGGATCCACGAGCGAGCGCTTCAGATCTGTGAGAAGAGACGCGCAGTCGTGGTACCTGAGAGCCGGGTTTTTCTGCGTACATTTCATGATGATGCATTCCAGGCTGTACGGAAGATCCGGCACCTCCTCGGAAGGCGATGTGATCTGTTCCTGAAGATGCTTCAGCGCCACAGACACTGTCGAATCCCCGTCAAAAGGCACATGGCCTGTAATCATCTCATACATCGTGATACCGATCGAATAGATATCACTCTTCTCGTCGACGACTCCGCCTCTCGCCTGCTCCGGAGACGTATAGTGGACAGAACCCATGACGCTTGTGCTGATCGTCTGGGTAGATGTCGTCGCCCGTGCGATCCCGAAGTCTGTCACTTTTACCTTGCCGTCTTTTGATATGATAATATTCTGCGGCTTAATATCTCTGTGAATGATATGATGGTTGTGAGCTGCCTGAAGTCCGGTCACCATCTGGATCGAGATGCTGATCGTCTCCTTCGCTGAAATTCTGCCCTTTTTTTCGATATAGTCTTTCAGCGTGATTCCTTCCACCAGTTCCATGACCATGTAGTAAAGGCCGCGGTCCTGGCCCACGTCATAGACATTTACCACGTTCGGATGCATCAGTCCGGCCGCTGCCTGAGCCTCGCTTAAGAATTTTTTGATAAACACCTCGTCCTGGCGGTAATCACTTTTCAGCACTTTTATTGCCACGTACCGGTTCAGCTTGTGATCCTTCCCCTTATAGACATCTGCCATGCCGCCGGAACCGATACGTCCTAAAATTTCATATCTTTTCCCTAAGTAAACTCCTTCTTTAATCATAATACACTCACCTCATCTGCGAACGGTTCTACAAGGACAACCCCTATATTGTCCGTACCGCCATTTTCCTTTGCAGCATCGACAAGAGCCTGCCCGGCTTCTACGATATCTCTGCCACCCTGAACGATATGGAAGAGCTCCTCATCCTCAACCATGTTGCTCAGACCGTCTGTACACATCAGAATGATGTCTCCCCGTTTCAGACGGTGCTCGTAGAAATCCACATCCACATCGGCTTTCGCACCGATGGCTCTTGTGATAATATTTTTATCCGGATGGTGCTTTGCCTCCTCCGGCTTGATGCCGCCGAGTCTCACCATCTCCTCTACAAGGGAATGATCTTTCGTGAGCTGCTGAATCCCCTGATTGATCAGATACAGACGGCTGTCCCCCACATTCGCGAAGTACATCATCTGATTCATGATCGTCGCAGCGACTACAGTTGTTCCCATCCCCTTCAAATGTTCGTCACGGGCCGCTTCTTTTATAATTTCACGGTTTGCAGTCTTGATGGCGTTCACAAGGCACTTTTCAATGTCCTCGCCCTCACTCTCCTTCAGTTCTCTCTGAAGAACTTCCACCGTGTATTTGGAAGCATAGTCTCCTGCCTGGTGTCCGCCCATTCCGTCCGCGACGACAAAGAGATTCTGAAGAATTCCCAAAGGCCGGTCCGTCGTATAGACATAATCCTGATTCACCTGCCGTACCATTCCCACGTCTGTAATTGAAAATGTCCTCATATCTGTCTCCTTATGATTCGTCCGATTTTGTTTCTTCTTCCACATAGCGGCGTCTGAGCTGACCGCAGGCCCCGTCTATATCAGAGCCCATTTCCCTTCTTATAGTAACATTTATTCCGCTTTTTTCAAGTTTATTTTTGAAATTCAGGGCATTTTTCCTGCTTGGGCGCACAAAAGTCCTTTCTTTTACCGGATTGACCGGAATCAGGTTCAGATGGCAGTTTCTCGGCTTTAAAATCGCCGCCAGTTCCGCCGCGTCCTCGTCCCGGTCGTTGACTCCATGGACAAGACTGTACTCAAACGTCACCCGCCTGCCCGTCTTTTCAAAATATGTATCGCAGGCAGAAAGCACTTCCTGCAGATCGTATCTGTTTGCAACCGGCATGAGCTTTCTTCGCTTTTCCTGGGTGGAACCGTGCAGGGAAAGTGCCAGTGTGATCTGGAGCTTTTCTTCCGCCAGCGCTCTCATCCGGGGAACAATGCCGCAGGTCGATACCGTTACGTTTCTCTGGCTGATGTTAAGTCCATGTTTGTCGGTCAGCATATGAATGAATTTCAGAAAATTTTCATAATTGTCAAGCGGCTCTCCTGTTCCCATAATCACGACATTCGACACTCTCTCCCCTGTGATCTTCTGAATCTGATAGATCTGTCCGAGCATCTCGGAGGGCATCAGGTTCCGCTTCAGCCCGCCGATCGTGGAGGCGCAGAACACGCACCCCATCCTGCAGCCTGCCTGGGAGGAAATACAGACGGAATTGCCGTGTTTATATTTCATGAGCACGCTTTCTATCATATTGCCGTCATGCAGGCGGAAGAGAAACTTGTTCGTCCCGTCGAGTTTTGATATCTGTCTCTCCTCCATCTCAACAGGCAGTATTTCATACTCTTCGTCCAGTCTTGCTCTCAGCTTCAGGGAGAGATTCGACATCTCTTCAAAGCTGTCCGCCAGCTTCACGTGAAGCCACTCGTAGATCTGCCTGGCGCGGAAAGGTTTCTCTCCCAGGCGTTCCATCTCCTGTATCAGTTCGTCATATCCATATGAACGGATGTCCTTTTTCATCTTTTTATCATTCCTTTTCTATGCTGCCTTCGGACGGACCGAAAGTTTTCACGGCCGCACACTCCGCCGGAAGCGCGCGATAAAAAATCCGTCCGCCTTATGTACACCGGGCAGAAGCTGGATACAGCCCTTTTCCGTCATACTTTTTTTCAGCTCCGGGCAGAGCTTCTCCCCGATATCATCGAAAGTGAACTCCGGGTACTCTCTAAGAAACCATTGAACGTTGTCCATGTTTTCCTCCCGGGTAACAGTACATGTACTGTAGATCAGCGTTCCTCCCGGCTTCACATAATTCTGTACGCACGAGAGAATCTCTCTTTGCAGCTTTGAGAGGCTTTCAACGCTTTCCTTTGACGCCCGGTAGCGGAGCTCCGGCTTCCGGCCCATAACACCCAGCCCGGAGCAGGGAAGATCCGCAATCACAATATCTGCCTTCCCGAAAGACTCCCTGTCCGGGACAGACGCGTCCATGCAGGCCGCGGAAATATTTGTAAGGCCGGAGCGGCTGATATTCTCCCGGATCAGATCTACTTTGTATTCTGTCAGGTCTCTTGCCTCCACATGTCCCGGCGCAGAGCCGACCTCTTCCGGCACAACTCCGTCCTCTTCCGTCGCAGAACCGCTTTCTTTCGCTGCGGAGTCTCCCGGCGCCGCGGCCGCAGCTCCTTTTTCTTTCATAAAGATCTTCTCCGCCGCATGGAGCGCCTTGCCTCCCGGCGCAGCGCAGACGTCAATCACCAGATCCCCGGCTTTCGGATCCGCCGCTTCCCCCACAAGCATGGAGCTTACGTCCTGCACGGTGAAAAGCCCTTCCCGGAAAGATTCCAGGCGCTCGAGGTAATCATATCCCGAGATCTCAAAAGCATATGGAAGGTAGGGATGTCTCTGTACATGTACGCCCTCGTTCTCCAGTCTTATCTTCAGCTCTTCCGGTGATATGCGGTTTAAACAGCAGCGTACCGCCGTCGGCTTTTCCTCCTGGAAATCCCGCAGCATCGTCTCCGTCACCTCATCACCGTACTGGTCACGCCACATCCGTACAATCCACTCCGGGCAGGAATAACGCACGGAAAGGGCCGCTGTCGGCTCTTTTGGATACTCTACCTGATCCAGCTCTCTTGCAATATTACGAAGCACTCCGTTTACATAGCCCTTAAGCCCGGAGAATCCCTTTTTTACCGCCAGCCTGACCGATTCGCTGCACACGGCCCGGTCCGGTATCCGGTCCATATATTTAAGCTGGTACACTGCGCTCCTTAACAGGTTGCGGATGACCGGCTTCATCTTCTTTACTTTCACTTTTGAGAACTGATCGAGGATATAATCAATCTCAATCAAATGCTCCAGCGTCCCTTCCGTCACTCTTGTGATAAAAGAGCGCTCTCTTTTCTCCATGTACTGATATTTGTCCAGCACTTCTTTGAGCACAATGTGACTGTGCCGGCCGTTCTCCGTCACTTCCATGAGAACTGCCAGCACAATCTCCCGTTCATTCACAGGTTTAGTCATTCCTTTTTCTTCCTCCGATTATAATAAGCCTTAAAAGCTGCAGAATCATCGAAGCCGCACTCGCCACATAGGTAAGCGCCGCGGCGCCGAGCACCCTTTTCACTGAGTCCACCTCATCCGGGTAGAGCATCCCGGACGACTCAAGGACTTTCACCGCCCGGTTTGATGCATTGAACTCCACCGGCAGGGTGACGATCTGAAAAAGTACGGCTGCGGAGAAGAGCAGGATCCCCAGGTTAATGAGAAACACCGCCGTCTCCCCGTTTAAAAACAGTCCGATGATAATAAGCGGCCAGGCAGCCATCGATCCGATATTCGCCGCCGGCACAAGGGCTCCTCTGATCTGAAGCGGCGCATAGCCTGTAGCGTGCTGAACCGCATGCCCGCACTCGTGGGCCGCCACTCCCACTGCTGCCACCGAAGCGGAATTATACACCGTGTCCGAAAGTCCCAGTGTCTTCTTCGACGGGTTATAGTGATCCGTCAGATTCCCGGGGATGTGGATCACCTGGACGTCATAAATCCCGTTGCGGCGGAGAATCTGTTCCGCCGCCTCCCGCCCGGTAAGCCCGGTCCTGCTGCGGACTCTGGAATACTGTGAAAACACACGGTTCACCCGCCCGGAAGCCGCGATACAGATGAGGGCTCCGATGACAACGAGCAGATAAGTCCAGTCATAGTAATAGTAGAACATGGCATCAACCTCCTGATATAACGGGGACCGGCCGGTTATTCTGCAGTAAAGACGGTTCCGGTCTCCAGTTTATTCCCCCTCAGGAACGCACCTGTCTCCATTCTCTTCTTTCCCGGAAGCTGCACTTCCAGAATGCGCAGCACTCCGTCTCCTGTCTGTACTTCAATGCTGTCTTTCTCCACGCGGATCACAGTTCCCGGAACCGGGCTGCCTGCGCCGCCCTCTCCGTCAGTATTTTTTCCTGCCGCATTTTCTTCCGTCCCGACTTTCGCCTTCCACACTTTCAGCACTTTCCCGTTCCAGTGCGTGTAGGCTCCGGGCCAGGAAGTGAGTCCACGGATCAGCCTTTCAATGTATGCTGCCGGACAGCTCCAGTCTATATTTCCCAGCTCTTTTGTAAGCATCTTTGCGTACCCGGTAGGGCTCTCCCCCTGTTTCTGAGGCCTGAGGGTTCCCTCCTCAAGTGCTTTTAATGTCTCCACACAGAGCTCTGCACCAGCCGCAGCCAGCTTGTCATGCAGACTTTCTCCGGTTTCTTCTTCCGTAATCGGCACTTCTCTTTTCAGAAGCATGTCGCCTGTGTCAATGCCCTCGTCCATCTGCATCGTCGTCACTCCGGTCATCTTCTCACCTTCAATGATCGACCACTGAATCGGAGCGGAGCCGCGGTATTTCGGAAGAAGGGACGCGTGGACGTTGATACATCCGCAGGGCGTCATATCGAGTATCGATTTCGGGAGAATCTGGCCGAAAGCAATGACAACGATCACGTCCGCACCGTATTTTTCAAGTTCTTTCACACACTCCGGATCACGCACTCTCCGCGGCTGATAGACCGGTATTCCATGAGAGAGAGCAGCCTCCTTTACCGGAGTGTACTGCATCTCTTTGCCTCTTCCTTTCGGTTTGTCCGGCTGCGTCACTGCAAGGCACACGTCATATCCCGCATTCACAAGAGCCTCCAGCGTTCCTACCGAAAAGTCCGGCGTTCCCATAAATATCACACGCATGGCTTACTCCTCCGTTTCTGCCTCATTTTCGTCTTCACCGTCATATGTCACATCGTGAAGGCCGTCCTCCGTCTTATCCACGTACAGTTCTCCGGAAAGATGATCGATCTCATGACAGAACGCTCTTGCCAGAAGTCCCTCGCCCTCCATCTCGAACAGTTCCATGTTCTGGTTGTACGCGCGCACTTTCACGCGCTCCGGCCGGGTAACATATCCCCACTTGCCGGGAACACTCAAGCAGCCTTCCT
The DNA here is from genome assembly GCF_020687545.1 of Ruminococcus turbiniformis. Taxonomy (GTDB): domain Bacteria; phylum Bacillota; class Clostridia; order Lachnospirales; family Lachnospiraceae; genus Mediterraneibacter; species Mediterraneibacter turbiniformis. The sequence goes on from NZ_JAJEQX010000034.1 coordinate 13,971, forward strand.
CGCCGGTCTGTTCGCCGGATGTCTCCAGTATCTCAGGATTAATCAGCACGATAGGGCCTTCTCCCACGTCAATCACTACAATCCTTTTCAGAACACCGACCTGGGGCGCCGCAAGCCCGACCCCGTGATATTCGTACATTGTCTCCAGCATATCCCCGATGAGAATCTTCGTTCGGATCGTCATCTTCGGCACATCCTTGCACTGCTTTGTCAGTATCTCGTCACCGATCTCTCTTACCTGTCTGATTGCCATAATTTCCTCCTTCTCGCTGTCCCACTGCATCCCGGAACCACCTGTCCCTGATACGTGTCTTTTCCGACTGTATTTTTTATTTAAGGCGCTGTCACATGGGGTTAAAGTCAAACTGAACCCGTATTGTATTAAAACCTGAATTAATCTCAATATACTGCTCCAGCCTGTCCTTTATCCCTGTCAGCATTTTGTACTCCGCCGACTTGATATAGATCACCCTGCGGTATACATCTTTGATCCTGTCGATCCCCGGGCTTGCAGGACCGATCACCTCTGCCGGGGCATTTCCCTTCACCCGAAGAATGTATTCTTTCAGATAATGGCATCCTTTCTCCAGAAGCTCCTCATCCTCACATGAGGCGAGCACTGCCAGAAGCTCCTCTGCCGGAGGATATCCCATCAGTTCCCGGTAACGAATCTCCTCCCCGTAAAACGCTGCGTAATCCTGCGCCGCTGCTGCCCTGACCGCATAGTGATCCGGACTGTATGTCTGAATCACTGCCGCCCCCGGCCTGCTGCCCCGTCCCGCCCGGCCTGCCGCCTGGGTCAGAAGCTGAAACGTCCGCTCTCCGGAACGGTAGTCATCCGTGTACAGAGACATATCCGCCGCCAGGATTCCGACAAGGGTCACATTCGGAAAATCATGTCCCTTGACGATCATCTGGGTTCCTACAAGGATATCTGCCTCCTCATTTGCAAAAGCAGCAAGGATCTTCTCGTGGGCGTCCTTCTTCCGCGTCGTGTCCATATCCATCCTGAGCACCCGCGCTCCCGGAAACCTGGCTTTCACGATATCTTCGATCTGCTGTGTTCCCGCCCGGAATTCCCCGATAAACCTGGAGCCGCACTCCGGACACACCGTCACTTTCGGCTGCTCATATCCGCAGTAATGGCACCGCATCATCCCGTCTCTGTGGACAGAGAGCGACACACTGCAGTGCGGGCAGCGGACCACATATCCGCATTCCCGGCAGGAAATGAACCCGGAGTACCCCCGCCTGTTCAGGAAGAGTATGATCTGTTCGTGCTTTTCAAGCCGGTCCTCCATCAGTTCCGTAAGCGTCCCGCTTAAGATCGACCGGTTTCCATTTCTTAATTCTTCCCTCATATCCACGGTATATACCTGCGCCATCTGCTGCATCCGGGAACGGTTCTTCATCTCAAAGAGCACATACTCGCCCTTTTCCGCCCGGTACATGGCCTCCATCGACGGGGTGGCGCTTCCCAAAACCACGCTCGCCCCCTCCATCTGCGCCCGCTTTATGGCCGTCTCCCTTGCATGATACCGGGGCGTCTGTTCGCTTTTGTAAGTAGGCTCGTGTTCTTCATCAATAACAATCAGCCCGAGCGCCGGAAAAGGCGTAAAAAGCGCTGATCTCGGGCCGATCATCACATCCACTTTCCCGGCTCTTGCGCGCATCATCTGATCATACCGCTCCCCGGCTGAGAGCCGGGAGTTCATAATGGACACCCGGTCGCCGAACTTCCGGTAAAACCGCATAACCGTCTGATATGTGAGCGCAATCTCCGGAATCAGGACAATCGCCTGCTTTCCCTGCTCCACAATCGTCCGGATCATCTCCATGTAGACTTCGGTCTTGCCGCTCCCGGTCACTCCGTGGATCAGATACGTCTGCCGGATTCCGTTCATATAATCACTCTGGAACCGATCCACCGCCGCCTGCTGTTCTGCTGTGTAAACAATCCGCTGTTCTTCCTGTTTTTCCCCTTTCACCGGGTTACGGAACACCTGCTCTGATTCGACAGCAAGGACGCCCTGCTCCTCAAGAGCCCGGATCACCTGCATCGTAATGTTAAGCTTTTTCGTCACAAGTTCATACTCAAGCAGAGGATCATCCAGAAGGGCTGCCATCAGCCGCGCCCTTGCCTTCTGGTTTTTCTCCAGATAATAGTGAAGCTGCCGCGTCCCCGTCTCTTTGTCGAGCAGAAGCCGGAGCCTTTTCTTCACCCGCGCATTTTCCTTCTGCTTGATCGGCAGCACGGTTTTTAACGCCTGAATCATCGTGCCGCCGTAGTTTTCCCGCATCCACGCCGCCAGAGCGATGAGTTTTGCCTCAATCTCCACGCCCGACTCCGAGATAGCCGTAATATTTTTCACCTTTGACAGATCATAGTCACACGTCTCACAAATCCCGGTCACGTACCCTTTGATCTCCCGGTTGCCCTTGCCAAACGGGACGATCACTTCCATCCCGGGCTGAAGCTTTGCCTCCAGCTCCTCCGGAATCCGGTACTGAAAGATCTTATCCAGTTTTTCCTGTCTGATATCTATGATAACGTCTGCAAACACACGAATTATCTTCCTTCTTTTATCTCCTCAAGCACTTCCGCGATCAGCACTCTTTCGTCCATCGGGTGCTTCACACCCCGGATCTCCTGATAATCCTCATGGCCTTTTCCCGCCAGGACGATGACGTCGCCGGGCTGCCCGTGCTCAATGGCATAGCGGATTGCCTCTTTCCGGTCGCAGATCTCCACATAACTGCCGTCCGTCCTGCCGATTCCCTCTTTGATATCGTCAATGATCGCCTGGGGTTCCTCAAACCGCGGATTATCCGATGTGATAATCGTAAGATCCGCAAGCCGTCCCGACACCTCTCCCATCTCGTAGCGCCGGTCTTTCGAGCGGTTTCCTCCGCACCCGAAAAGACACACGAGACGCTTCGGGTGATATTCCTTCAATGTAGTCAGAAGGCTCTCAAGGCTCATCGCATTGTGGGCGTAATCAATCATCAGAGTAAATTCATCCGACACCTTGATCATCTCAATGCGCCCTTTTACCTTCGCCTGCTTCAGCGCTGCCTGTATCTTCTCCACCGGCACGCCGAAATGACGGCATACCGAGATGGCAGTCAGAGAATTGTAAACGCTGAATGTCCCCGGTATGTCAATTTCCACGTCAAAATCCATAAGTCCGGACACGTGATATGCCACACCCAGGTACCCCGGCCGTGATACAAGTTCAACATTCTCTGCCCTTAAATCCGCCTCTTTGGAAAATCCGAACGTCTCCACTTTGCATGTGGCACCCCGGAACACATCCCTGAAATATTTGTCGTCCACATTGGCGATTCCGAGCCGGCACTGTTTGAACAGAAGTCCCTTGCACCGTTTGTAGTCGTCAAAATCCTTATGTTCGTTCGGCCCGATATGGTCTCTTCCGAGATTCGTGAAAATGCCGATCTCAAACGGAATGCCCGCAGTCCTGTGGAGCATCAGTCCCTGGGAGGATACTTCCATCACAACGCAGTCGCACCCTTCCTCGACCATCTGCGCGAAATACTGCTGGATTGTGAACGACTCCGGCGTCGTGTTTGCCGCAGGAATCTTTTTCTCCCCGATGATGGCCTCGATCGTTCCGATGAGTCCGACTTTGTGTCCCACACTGTCAAGAATCGATTTGATCATATACGTGGTCGTCGTCTTTCCCTTCGTTCCCGTGATGCCGATGACTTTCAGTTTCTCTGCGGGGTAGCCGAAATACGCAGCGGACATAAGCGCCAGTGCATAGCGTGTATCCTGCACCCGGATCACTGTCACATTCTCCGGCGCTTCCGCCTCTCTCTCCACAACAACCGCTGCCACGCCTTTCGCAGCCACATCGGGAATATACTTATGTCCGTCGGACACAGCGCCGCTGATGCAGACAAAAACAGAGCCCTGCTCCGCCTTTCTTGAATCGTTGACAAGCGTCGTAACCTCAATTTGGTCATCGCCCTGTATGACTTCATATTCCAGACGCTCCAGTAATTTATTTAACCTCACAATGACTCCTCCTGATCACTTTTTCAATTCCGATGGCAGAAAATCTGCCGATACTTTATATAGGATAACACAAGACAGGCCGGGTTGTCGAGGGCAACAGTTCATCCGCAGCGCCGCAGCCTGTTCGTCCGCAATACCGCCGCAGCGGCGAAAACACAGCGAAAAAATGCCTGTATTTCTGGACAAACTGCTCCACATACTATATAATGTTGAATCGACTGCGCCCGGTTTATACCGGACGATCACCGGAATCACAAAAGAAAACGCCCTGTGCAGGGCATGAGAAAGAGAGGAATAAAATGTTTGCACAGATTATCAACACACTAAGCGACCTTTTGTATACCTACATTCTGATTATCCTTCTCCTTGGCACGGGAATCTATTTCACGATACGCACACGGTTCGTCCAGTTCCGTATGCTCCGTGAGTCAATCCGCGTTGTCATGGAGCCGAAAAATGATGAGAGCGGCCTGTCTTCATTCCAGGCACTTATGGTGTCCACCGCTTCCCGGGTGGGAACCGGAAATATCGCGGGAATTTCCACTGCGATCTGCCTCGGCGGACCGGGAGCCGTATTCTGGATGTGGGTGACCGCGCTGCTCGGAAGCGCGTCCGCATTCATCGAGAGCACGCTGGCGCAGATCTATAAACGCCGTGCCGAAGACGGGACATGCTATGGCGGTCCGGCCTACTATATTCAGGCGGTTTTAAAGCGCCGCTGGATCGGCGTTCTCTTTGCCGTATTTCTGATTCTCACCTATATGGTCGGATTCAATATGGTAGCATCTTTTAATATCGTAGATGCGTTCCGCGCGTACAGCTTTTTCGACGAGTCATGGACTCCGGCACTGATCGGTGTGATCCTTGCGGTCATTTTCTGTATCTGTATCTGCGGCGGAAGCAGACAGATCTCCAAAATCACCGGCGTGCTCGTCCCGGTAATGGGCGTATTTTACCTGGCGCTCTGCCTGTTTATTGTCGTGACACATCTGAACCTTGTGCCGAAAATGTTTGCGGATATCTTCACCAGCGCATTCGACCTGCAGGCCATCTTCGGCGGCTTTACCGGTTCCTGCATCATGCACGGTATCAAGCGGGGACTTTTCTCCAACGAAGCCGGTGTGGGTTCCGCGCCGAACGCAGCCGCAAGCGCCGCTGTCTCCCACCCGGTCAAACAGGGACTGGTGCAGATGCTTTCCGTCTTTATCGACACAATTCTGATCTGCTCCGCGACCTCCTTCATGCTGCTCTGCTCCGGCATCGCTCCGAGCGACTCTCTCAAGGGAATGCCATGGGTACAGGCAGCCGCCGCAGGTACACTGGGCAGCGTCGGAACAACGTTTATAACAATCGCCCTCTTCCTCTTCGCGTTCACTACTCTGATCGGCAACTTCTTCTATGCGGAGATGGGGCTTGGCTATCTGTGTGACAAAACCCCCAACAAAAAACTGCTCATCGGCCTGCGCGCCGCAGCGACCGTCGTCGTATTCGCCGGCTCCCTGCTGGAGTTCAGCGTAGCCTGGAGCACAGCGGACGTCATCATGGGATTCCTGGCACTGATCAACCTGCCGGTAATCATCATGCTTGGCGGACCTGCCATCCAGTGTATGAAGGATTATATGAAACAGAAAAAGGCCGGGAAAAATCCGGTATTCCATGCGAAGGATATCAACCTGAAAGATCCTACCGACTTCTGGAATTAAGACAGTTGCATTACAAAAAACCTCCGGGGAAATACTGATGTGAAAGTACTGATGTATTTCCCCGGAGGTTCTTTTTTACTGTTCCCTGAACCGGATCTCTCCTGTCTCCGCATTCATGCCATCCACAATCGCAAGGGATTCCAGCTGGTATCCGAGATTCCGGATGATTCTTCCGCCGGACTGGAAGCCCTTTTCAATCGCAATACCGATTCCCTCAACCGTTGCTCCCGAAGACTGTACAATCTGAATCAGCCCCTGAAGCGCGCATCCGTTAGCAAGGAAATCATCGATAATCAGCACATGATCAGCCGGCGTGAGGAACTTCTGCGCAACAATGACGTGATTGATGCACTTGTGAGTAAAGGACTCAACCTCGGCAACATACATTTCGCCGTCCAGATTGATGCTCCGGGATTTTTTCGCGAACACAACCGGCACGTCAAAGTGCTGTGCCGTAATACAGGCGATTCCGATTCCGGACGCTTCAATCGTGAGAATCTTGTTGATAGGCTTATCCGCAAATCTTCTCTTAAACTCCTCGCCCATCTCATTCAGAAGTTTGATGTCCATCTGATGGTTCAGAAAACTGTCCACTTTCAGCACATTTCCTTCCTTTACAACGCCGTCTTTCATAATACGTTCTTCTAAAAAGTTCATTTTTTACCCCTCTTCTGTCGTATTTTCATTTTCTGCTGTATCATTTTCTTCAAATATTGTAAAAACTCTCCTGAGCAGGAAAGAATTCACCCATGCAATCAGCGCGCCGCCGATAAGCAGCCAGAGCGGAAGCGCAAACATCAGTGTCGCTGTGTTCCAAAGGGAAGCAACCACTGCTGCCACCATAACCGCTACCATAAGAAACGTGTACGGCAGTCTTCCCACCGTGAGAAGCAGCGCGTTTTTAAAGGTGACGCTGACTGTGTTCTCATATCTCGCCGTAAGCGCAAAGACGTAGATCATCACCCCAAGAAGCAGAAAACCCGCCAGGAGGAAAACTCCGCTTAAAACCATTCCTGCCGTTCCCGGCATCATCGTTGCGATTCTGGAATCCATCCAGCAGAGAATTCCGAAAGCAAGAATAATGATCCAGCTGATCGTACTCTGCTTGAAATTCATCTTGAACGCTTTAAAAAATCCGCGGAATATGTAGCCTTCCTCGTTTTTCACCATCTTCAGCATGACAGAATACAGAGCTGTCGTAGATGCGCCGATTGTAACGATCGGAATGCAGCAGATAAGCCACATAATGTTCAGGCATACCATATCGCAAATTTTTGACAGCGCCCGGATGACGACGTTATCTGTAATGTTAAATCTCATATCCATCTCCTGATCTTTCTGAATGTGTTTCCCACAGCATACTGCTGTGAATAATAACTACAGTATAGCACAGGGGTGAAAATGATACAATCTGAAGATTGGCCTGCACCCGAAAAGATTGACCCGTTTCCGAAATACTGCTAAGATTGTTACATCAAAACACACTGCCATGCAGAAGGGGGAACAGGCATGCTGGAAGTATCACTTGCAGAAAAGCTGATTGAACAGATTACCCGTTATACGAGCTACAATGTAAATATCATGAATGAAGAAGGCATCATCATTGCCAGCCGCAATCCTGAAAGAATCGGCACGTTCCACGAGCCCGCATGGCAGGTCATCCACGGCGGGAAAGACATCATAACCGTCTCCGACGACAACGACTATCCGGGAGTCAGCCGCGGCATCAATATGGTCATTGATATTGACGGAAAACGCGAGGGCGTAGTCGGTGTGACCGGCGAGCCGGAAGAGATACGCCCTGTGGCGCTTATCATCAAAATGTCCATCGAGACAATGATTCGGTACGAAAGCCAGAAAATGCGCTCTCTGCGCCGCCAGACAAAAAAAGAACGCCTGACTGATCTGCTCACCGGAAAGGACGCGCCGGATCCGTCCGTTTTAAGAGATCTTCTGCGGGAGCTCAATTATCCGGAAAATGTTCCGCGCATCCCGCTTCTGATCTGTGTGCCGGAGCCGCACCGCCAGAATGTGTTCGACTTTCTCCGGCGCTCTCCCGGACGGAACAGTCAGGATATCTCTCTTCTGTATGAAAACGACTCCGTTCTGATCTTCAAGTACCCGGAATCGGACAGACCGGACAATCCGGATAAACTCTTTTCCGTCTGCCGCCGGGAGATAGAAGAATACGCGGAACAGGTACTCGGATTCTGCTCTCACTGCGGCGTGGAATGCCGTATTTTTGTTGGTACGCTTCAGCGCAGCGCCTCACGGTATCACACTGCATACCGGCACTGTCACTGGCTTCGGGAACATACAGACGGCACCGGAGTCATCTGGTTTTATGATCATGCCGCACAGTATCTGTCCCAGTGCCTCCCCGCAAAAGAGCTGGATCAGATTTTCAGTGCTTTTGACGCCACTCTGTCCGATGATCTGAAAAAAAGCTTCATCGAACTGACAGGAAGCCTGATCCGCACAGATTTCAACATCGCGGCTGCCGCGAAACTGTCCTTCATGCACAAAAATACATTCGTCTATAAATACAACAAAATCCGGGACAGCCTCGGATTCAATCCGCAGAACAGCCCGGAAGATAAGTGGCTGATGATCTGTCTTTATCTCTATCTGACCCGCCAGGGGTAAAATGCTGCTCAGACCGCCAGGAAGCACTGCCAGTGCAGCGAGTGCTTTTGCCCCATGTATCGAACGCACGTTTTGTGTTATCCGTACAAGGAAAGAAGATTATTTTGTCCATTTATCCTTTGAATATACCGCAGTCTCCTGCTACAATAAAAGAAAACGAATGAGGTGACAGTATGAAATTTTTATTTGCATCGGATTCTTTCAAGGGGACACTTTCCTCAAAGAAAACAGCCGAGCTTCTGACCCAGGCCGCACAGGAGATTTTCCCCGGCTGTGAGTGCTCCAGCATCGAGGTTGCTGACGGAGGGGAAGGAACAACGGACGCAGTTCTCTCGGCAGTTGACGGAAAACGCATCACACTTCCGGTTCACGGCCCGCTCTGGGAAGAAAGAGAAGGGTTCTACGGTGCTCTTGACGAGAAACGCGCTGTTATGGAAATGGCAGCTGCATCCGGACTCCCCTTTGTTCCGGACGAGAAACGCGATCCGAGAAAGACCACATCCTACGGGACAGGCGAAATGATTCTTGACGCTCTCGAGAGAGGCTTCCGCGACATTTCCATTGCAATCGGCGGTTCCGCTACAAACGACGGCGGTATCGGATGTATCCGCGCACTTGGTGTCCGTTTTCTTGACGAAGCAGGAAACGAGCTGAAAGGCTGCGGCGAAGATCTTGCCAGGATCCGCAGTATCGATGTATCCGGCCTTGACCCGAGAGTAAAAGAGACTACATTTACGGTTATGTGCGATGTTACAAATCCGCTCTGCGGAAAAGACGGAGCTACATACACATTCGGAAAGCAGAAAGGCGGTACACCTGAAATTCTCGACGAGCTTGAGGAGGGCATGAAAAACTACCGCGACATCCTGAAAGCCCAGTTCGGCGTCAACGTGGACGAAATTCCGGGTTCCGGCGCTGCAGGCGGACTTGGCGCTGCCCTGATGGTATTCTTAGACGGAAAGCTCAAATCCGGAATCGAAACCGTGCTCGATCTCGTGGAGTTTGACAAGAAACTGGAGGGCGTATCCCTTGTTGTAACCGGTGAGGGCGCTACAGACTGGCAGTCCGTATTCGGTAAGGTAATGCAGGGCGTAGGCGTGCACTGCAAAAACCACAATGTTCCGGCAGTAGCCATCGTCGGAAGCATGGGAAAAGGCGCAGAGGATATCTTCGAGTACGGAATTGAATCCATTCTGACAACAGTAAACGGAATCATGCCGTTAAGCGACGCGCTGGGACGCGCGGAAGAACTGTATCTGGGCGCAGCCAGAAGAATGTTCCGCATCTTAAGAGCAGGAACCAGACTGTAGAGATAAATTTAACTGCAGAGATAAATACAGAACCCCCGGCGGGACAGCCAAATGACAAATGTCATCCTGTTATCCCGCCGGGGGCTTTTATTGCAATTGAGACAAACGCAGGTCCAAACTTTCCTGAAAGCTGCCCTCTCCGAAAAAGGGCAAAAAAATAGAGCGGGTGATGAGAATCGAACTCACGTATCCAGCTTGGAAGGCTGGTGTTCTACCATTGAACTACACCCGCATCATCTCTGACACGAGTGATATAATATCACAGGTCAGAGATAATTGCAAGATGTTTTTGAAATTTTTTATGATTTTTTCTACCTTTTTTCTACCCATTCGGACATTGCCATTCGTGAAACCGCACTTCGTACTTATCGCGGCTGCTCATACCGCACTCAGGAATGGAATCCGGAGTCTTATTCGATCACCGGAAGCCGGCTGATGTTCGTATCTGTAAAAATATCATACTCGTCAAAACTTGGCGTACTGAATTCGGATATCACAGCTCCCTCCGGCCCCGCCTGGAACCAGTGCTTGGTATCCGGCTGCATCGTGTACTGTTCTCCTGCATGGAGTACAATCTCATGGAATACTGTGTAAGTCCCCTCATATCCTTCCGGCACGCTGCCTTTTTTGTCCTTTGTCTCCTCCCCCTCAACATACAGATACACAGAACCGTACCGGCACCGGAATGTCTCTTCCTTACCCGGATATCCTTTCTCCGGAATCGGCGCATGTGTATGCTCCGGGCATATCATTCCCGGAAAAAGCACCATTTCTTTGGCACAGCACCGTTCTGTATTAACGTATGTAACAAGTATCAAACCGATTTTTTCAATATCATCGAGGCCAAAATCAGCCACCTCCACGTTTTCCCGCTCAGAAGGCGTAAGGACAATGTCCGCTTTATCGTAATAAGCAAGCGCACGCTTTCTGATTTCTTCATACACTTCTTTTTTCATATCGCGTTCTCCTCTACCGTACACTGCCGATCTCAAGCATTTTTCCTGCTGCTTTTTTCACTGTTACAGTCTTCGTCTCCCCTGGCAGAAGGTCGAAATAATTATCATCGCAATCCATATCGCCTTTTACATACACGCCATGAACATAGCCTTCTGCTGTAACTGTGATTTTTTTATCTTCCCCATCATCCTCTGATGAAAGTACCTTCACTTCGCTTCTTTCATAATTCATTTTTCTGTTGTCTTCCGTTCGCAGCCATATATTATCGATCTCCTCAGAATCCACATAAAACATATATGTACCGGTCAGGAAATCGCAGTCTCCCGGATCTTCGGTGAGCACATATTCTCTCGAATGGGGCTTAAGCTCAAAAGAGACCTTTCTCGTCTGATCTGTCTTTCCGTCAAAGGATACATATCCGAATTTTCCTGTCACATTCACAGCTTCCGGCGTATCGTTGAGTCCCTGAAGCACAACTCTGCCATCCACAAGCCGCATCGCAAATTTCCTGTGGGCAAGGGCTCTCTTCACACCGTAGAATGGGATCTTTCTTCTCAGATAGTAGTCAATAATCGTCCAGCCGACCTCTCCCCAGGCGTCATTATACATCCAGAAAATGCCTCCGTAACACTGCTGCTTAAACCGGAGTGCCTCAAGGGAATATCCGTACATCAGAGAGTGAACCATGCCACCGTATAAAATGTAATCTTCTGTGGAGAGTTCCCACGGGCTGTCCACATAGTTTTTGGCAATGGCGGTTTCTACCGTGCCTTTTTCGAATACATTAGAATGATGATGCCATATATTTCCTCTTCTGTCCATAACTCTCCCGTCCATATACTCTTCTGTACTCTTCAGACAGCATGGACCTACATAGCCATACTCCGAGACAAATTTTGCCTGAATCTTATCATAATCTTTTGCCTCAATACGCTCCTTCATGTCTGAACTCATAAAGGCACTCCTCCACCAGTGGATATCCCCCACCGTGTCTTCATTCGGCGTTGTCTTTCCTCCGTACGGCGAACTGTTCCAGTACGGAATTGACGGACAGTTCAGGCGGATTATCTCCTTCGCAAGCGTATTTGCGGTATACAGACCATGAGGCTCATTATGAGTGAAGTCGAAATCAAACTTGCCCGGATTATCGATGGGATTATAGATCCAGTGTACTTCATTTGTCCCGCAGAACAGAGCTATACAGCTATGATTTCTCAACCGTTTTGTCTGATAATCCATCTCATAGCGCATCAGTGTTTTAAACCATTCCCTGTGATCAGGATGTGTTGCGCACGCAAACATAAAGTCCTGCCAGACAAGAATTCCCTTCTGGTCACAAAGATCATAAAAGATCTCTCTTTCATAAAGTCCTCCTCCCCAGATCCGGATCATATTAAAGTTTGCCTCTACAGCCTCGCTAAGCAGTACGTGGTATTTTTTATCCGGCACTCTTGCATAGATAAAGTCATTCGGAATCCAGTCACCACCTTTGCAGAAGATTCGCACTCCGTTTACAATAAATTCGAATTTACGGTTATCTCCGCTTAGCGGACTTGTATCCAGTTCTATTGTGCGGATACCATATTTAAATTCCGGCCATTTTTCGACAGCCTCTTCACCCTCACATACCGCGCATATCTTTACTGTGTACAGAGGCTGGTTTCCAGCACCGTTCGGCCACCAGAGCTGCGCATCGGGAATCACAATTTCTGTCCCAATAAAATTTGAACCAGATGTCAGAAGACAGTTTTTCAGTTCTATAGATGCAGCTTCTTTTCCATCTTTCTCAAAAGCAACTGTTATATCACAGACTTTGGATGCAATCAGGTTCAGATCTTCCACATTTACATCCACTTTGAGCAGAGCATCCTTTTTATTTTCCCCACAGCATATTTCCTTTGTTTCAACGGACACATCACGGATGGCAATATTTTTATATCCACGCAGAAACACATTCCCCGTAATTCCAATTGTTGTCACTTTGGGGCCCCAGTCCCATCCGCATGTATATTGCGGACGCCTTACAAACGCTCGACGCTTGTCTCCTCTTCCATCCCTTCCGTTATAAACCTCCATGCTTACCACATAATCAATATCCGCCACGTCAGACTCGCTTACCTCTTCCAGACCGCTTGTCAAACGTACCGCAACTGTATTTTCTTCCGGTAGCAGAAATTCTTTCACATCAAACACGAAAGGATAGTGAACGCTTCTGTGGGTGCCGATATAATGTCCATTTATAAAGATATCGCATCTCGTATCCAAGCCTTCCATAACGAGTTCTACAATGTCATTATCTGCAGAAATATCTTTTCCTGAAAAGTGTTTTACAAACCACCAGGACCGTCTCTCAATCCATTCAGATTCAAAACTGTAATCTGCTTTTAATGGCTCTCTGATCACGCCTTTCTCGAGAAGCGGCATCCTCACATCCACAGGCAGATCACAGTCATACCACCCATCTTTCTGATACATTACCACACTTAAAAACTCTTTATCCCATTTCATCGGTTCCTCATGCATCTTCCAGTTTTTATTTAAGCTAAGGATATCCATCTGTTTTTTCTCCTTGTTTTCGTAAAAATTTCATTTTCTGCTGTTTTCAGCCTTTAACCGCGCCTGCGACCATACCCTTGATAATCTGTTTTGAGAAAATAAAATAAATGATCATAGTCGGAAGTATAGCCAGAACCATCGCCGTCATCATCCTCGGATAATCTGTGGAAAACTGTCCTTTAAACAAAGTCAGCCCTACCGGTATTGTCATCAGCTCCTGTGAATCGATCAAAATCAGCGAGAATGTAAACTCATTCCATATGTAGAAAAACTGAATGATTCCGATCGTAATCAAAATTGGGCGACACATAGGCATCACGATCGTGTAAATTGTCCGCAATCTGGAACTTCCGTCAATCGCTGCCGCCTCTTCAATTTCATGTGGAACTGATTTCACATAACTTTCCACAAGAAATACTGCAATCGGAAGACTGAGCGCCGTATACGGAAGAATCAGTGTAAACCACTGATCATTGAGACCCAGCCTTGAAAACATTACATACATAGGCACCATTAACGCATGCACCGGTATGAGCATACCAATCAGGAAATATGCATAGAGAGCATTCCTTCCCCGGAAACGATATCTTGAAAGGAAATATCCAATAGTAAATCCAAACAGCAGAATAAAAAGCAACGCAAGTAAACTTGTTCTAAAACTATTAAAAAGCCATTTTAGCAGCTCACTGTCTGTCAGTATCGAAATGTAATGCTGAATACTCGGATTCTCCGGCAATGCAATCGGGCTATGGTAAAATTCCGCCTTTTCTTTCAGTGAAGAATAAATAAGCCATATTGCCGGGAAGATACAGGTAATTGAAAAAAGAAGCAGTATCAGATTCGGAATTGCATATACAGCATGGAGTTTCTTTTTCTTTTTCATCCCTCATCCTCCTTTGTAAAGTGCCTCATAAGGAGCTGACTTCCACCTACCACAACCAAACTTATTACAAGAATTACAATAGACATCGCACTGCCATATCCCATCTTGTAAGATAAAAATGATGACTTGTATGCATACATCGCCATAACACTGGTCGAGTTTCCGGGTCCTCCTCCTGTCAGGGAATAAATCAGATCGAAAATCTTCATATTTCCGGCAATACACAGTGTCACACATACGATCAGCGTATTCTTAATCAGCGGCAATGTAATATATACCGCTTTCTTCCATCCGCTTGCGCCATCGATTTCAGCCATTTCAAAGATCTGAGGATCCACTGATGACATCGCAGACATAATAATAATCATGTAGTATCCTATGTACTGCCAAACAAGCGGAATCGCAACAAGGGCCATTACGATTTTTTCATTGCTCAACCATGCCTGTGCTTTATCGCCCTGCCCGATCAGTTTAAGGAATGCATTGATAAATCCATAGTTATAATCGTAAATAAAGCTCCATATGAACCCCACCACAACAGCGGATAAAACTGCCGGGAAATAGCTCATTGTCCGATGCAGGCCCTTCAGCCTGACATGACGGCTGTTGAGCATAAACGCAAACAGAAACGCAAGTCCAAGCTGACCAATCAGACATACTACAACCAGAAAAAGATTGTTTTTGAGCGATAATATAAATACGGAATCTTTCAGCACATCAATATAGTTCTGTATGCCAATAAATGTTTTGTTTATTCCACCGCTCCAGTCAAAGAAGCCGTAATAACCGGCCAGAATGACAGGAACAAGAATAATAAAACTGTACCATATAATTCCCGGCAGCAGGCACAGCAGCATGGAGCCCTTTTTCATTTTCAGATATCCCATCCCGTTACCTCCTGTCTGTTACGGGCATCCCTTTTCCGGGATGCCCGCTTTTATAGTTTTTTCTTAAAGCTTATCCTGTTCTGCCTGAATTTCGGCCGCAACCGTTTCTGCATCCTTTGTTCCGTTCAGAATATCCTGAAGCCCTGTGTTCATAACTTCGATCACAGCGCCGTCCATCTGAAGATCATAGGTCGGTGTAAGTGATACAGAATTTACAAGTTCAACAAAATCCTGCGTCAGCTGTGAGAATCCTGAAAGATCCACATCGCTTACAACATTGCCCGAAGGCAGACCATATGTTTCCGCCGTATAAACACTCGCATCATATCCGGATGTTGCAAGTACAAATTCCATTGCCGCATCAAGTTTTTCGCCTGTCAGATTCGCATTAACTCCGAAATACCATCCGCATCCACCGGAGAAACTCGTCGGCTCAGAGCCATCATTCGTCGGAAGCAGTGCTACCTTTGTATTGGCAAGCAGTTCCTCATCTGCCAGAGACTGTAATGTTGCAATCTCCCAGTGTCCTGAAACAGTTGCTGCTGCCTGTCCCTGTGCATAGTACTCTGCTGCCTGCGTATCGGTAATTGTATTGCAGTCCGCATTGAACATTCCGCTGTCTGACATTTCCTTAAACAGGTTCAGTGCGTCAATAAATTCCTGATCCGTAAATTTTGCATTTCCGTCATTTGCGATAATACTGTTTGTCCAGTCCGAACCAGTATATCTGTCGCCGATCGTGGAAATAATACAGGACTCTGCCGGCCATTTATCTTTATTGCCCAGCGAGAAAGTGGAAATTCCCATTTCCTTAAACTTCTCGTTTGCAGCAAAAAGATCATCCCATGTCGTCGGGAATTCATCATAACCTGCCTCTGCCCACAATTCCGCATTATAATAGACAACCGATGTCATAGAAAGCTGGTTTGGAATTCCGTAGATCTTCCCGTCTACTGTGGAAGCGTCAAATGCATCACTTCTAAATGTATCTGTGTACTCATACTCCGCAAGATAATCATCCATCGGAGCCAACACTCCATTATCTACAAAGTTCTGTACCCAGGATCCCTTTACCATAAATACATCCGGCAGCTCATTTGCAGCTGCCTGCGCCTGAATCTTCGTCGTAAAGTCAGCCTGTGACATCGTCTGCTGTGTAACCGTAACGTCCGGGTGTTCTTCTTCATACTGCTCCACCATGGTAAGGAATGTGTCACCGGAAGCATTGCTGTCCCGCTCTTCTTCCAAATAATAGTGCGACACCACAAGTTCTATTCCTTCTCCGGAATCCCCTCCTGAAGCCTCTCCTCCAGAGTCACTTCCGGATCCGCCTGAACTTCCGCATGCCGAAAGTCCCATGACCGCTGTCATAAGCAGCGCAATCGTCGCCATTCTCTTCTTCATACATTTGTCCTCCTTTTGATTTTTGTTTTCGTTTTTGATAGGTTTATTATATATTTTTCGCTGTATCCAAAAAACCTGCTTAATTGCGTTCCGTATCCTTCAATTTCGCTCTGTAGATTTCTTTGTCAATTCTGTAAATCTGTTTTTATCCCTGAAATTTGTTTTTGCGTTCCTTATTTGTCTTTTTTCTTAACCTTCGTTGAGCTTTAATTTTTCAAATGTTAAAATATGTTGAAAGGAGCAGGTTACTTTATATGAAAAAAATCAGCATGCACCAGCAGATTATTATACTGTTTATCTGTCTGGTTACACTCCCCCTCTTTATCATCTTTACAATAGCGTCAAATATTTTTACTGCAAACACCAAACGGGATCTGCAGACAATCTATACTGCCAATATCAATGAGATCGGAAACAACATTGACGCTGTATTCGCAAATGCACTGGAGCTCTCGCTATATCCGCTGATGGAAAATTCCATTCTTTCCTATCTCACTGCAGAGGGTTCTGAAACATCTACGGAATATAAGCTGATCAAGCAGAGTGCCGTAAATGCGCTGGACTCTCTTCCGTACGGCTATAGAAACTGCATCAACGGTATCGGATTATATACGGAAAGTGGAGACAGTATTATCGACAACAGCAATGTAAAAATGACGGACGCAGACTATGAAAATTTAGAAAACATGGACTCCATGCCATACTGGGATTTTTCGCACTGTACTTCTTCCGGAGGTTATATATATCTTCTCCGCCATCTGAAAGATCCGATGAATCTGCCTCACTATGTAGGCTATATCAAACTTGCCGTGACCAGTTCCGGCTTGCGGGAAATCATACAGGAATTTCAGAAAGATGATCATGTTTCCTACTTTATTGTCACGCCTCAGAATAGATCTATCGTTGGACTTGACACAGGGAATTACACAGAAAGCGAAACTGAACTGCCTTCCTACAGTACACTTGCGCGCAAATTGTCTGCCGGCGAAAGCAGCTGGATAGACGGAGAGATCATCATGTCCGGATACACGCTTAACAATGGTCTGGTACTGTACAGCATCACTACGCCAGAAGTACTGTCCAACATCAAACAGACATTTTATTTTTCTATCGGGACAGCAGAAATACTTGTATTTTTCTTCACACTACTGCTCTCTTTCTATTTTTCCAGGCTGATTACCGCACCCTTAAGGAAGCTTGGAGAACACATGACTGAGCTGTCGGAAGAAAAATTTTCTGATCGTATTCCTGTTAATGGATGCTATGAAATTCAGGTGCTCTCAGAAACCTACAATCATATGGCCGAAAGACTTGAATTTTTATACAATGAGGTGTATATGGGAAAATTACAGCTTAAGCAGTCCAGATTGGATGCGCTGCAGGCCCAGCTGAATCCGCATTTTCTGTACAATACCCTTGACACAATTTACTGGATGTCAAAAATGGGAGATTCAGAGAACACAAGCATTATGGTGTCAAATCTCTCCAAAATGATGCGGATGACCCTGGAACCCGGCGGAAACAATAACATGGTTACACTTGACAGGGAACTGGAACATCTAACATGCTATATTACAATTCAGCAAATCAGATACGGAGAAAAAATCCATTTTTCATGTATCTGCGATGATTCCCTGAAGAATATGTCTGTCCTGAGTTTCCTCCTTCAGCCCCTTGTAGAAAATGCGATCGTCCACGGGTTGGGAAAGTCTGCTGACGGAATTGTAAAAATCAATATCTTCACACAGCATTCCGACCTTGTCTATGAAGTAGCCAACAACGGAATTCCTGCAGACATAAAAGAAATCGAACGTCTTCTTTCCGAAAAGCCGGCACAGACACGCGGGCTGGCCATCTATAATATTAATGAGCGCATCCGTTTAAAATACGGGAACAGATACGGGCTTTCCTGTTACCTGAACGGGACATTCACTGTATTTAAAGTAACTCAGCCACTTGTCAGACACTCACATGGAAACAGTACACAAGGAGAAAACAGACTATGAGAATATTACTTGTAGATGATGAAGATTTTATCAGAAAGGGGATGTGTTATACCATTCCCTGGGAAGATTACGGCTTTGAAGTTTCAGAAGCTTCCAATGGCGCCGAAGCACTGGATATTGCCCTTCGCATCCGTCCGGATATCGTACTGACCGATATTT
Organism: Ruminococcus turbiniformis; assembly: GCF_020687545.1. Classification (GTDB taxonomy): domain Bacteria; phylum Bacillota; class Clostridia; order Lachnospirales; family Lachnospiraceae; genus Mediterraneibacter; species Mediterraneibacter turbiniformis. The sequence goes on from NZ_JAJEQX010000034.1 coordinate 32,521, forward strand.
CCATGCCGGTAATGGATGGCTTCGAACTGACTCGAAAACTGAATCAAAGTGTTCCCGATGCACGCGTTATTATTTTGACTGCTTACGATACTCTGGACAATCTGAAAGAAGCCATAGACGTACAGGTCAGTGGTTTTCTCGTCAAAAGTGCAAACAGTCAGGAAATTTTAAATACAGTTCTAAAACTAAAAGAAGAACTGGAAAGAGAACATCTGCATAATGAAAAGCTGAACCAGATTCAGGATATTTTCAACGAAAACCAAATGTTGATCAAACAGACTCTTGTCCACAGATTTTTAAAAAAGGAGATTTCATTTTCACATTTTGCGAAAAAATGCTCCGACCTTGTAGTTAGTTTGGAACGTGTCCCAATTGCTCTTATGCTCATCCAGTGCAGCTGTACGGATGAAAAGTATGCTACAGGACAGCTTCTCCAATATTTTCGTGATTATTCACCACTGTGCTTTTTCACTGAAAACCACGTAGCTGTTCTTATTCTTGATACAAGCAGCAAGATACTGGACAGCTACGCCATGGAGCAGCTCCTCCCCTCCATTCAGCCGCTTGTATTTGGCAATTTTATTGCGGTTATGACTTCAATCCAGTCATGGCAGGATCTTCCTCCTGCATTCCAGCTTCTTCAGCAGATGCTTTCTCACTGTTTCTGGAACACTGAAGTTCCATATATCATAACCACTCCAATGGAAAAGTTCGAATCCATGGAAAAAATTACTCCTTACGATTATGAGAAGGATATTATGAAAGCAATGCTCTCCGGGAAAAAAGAGGAACTTCAGACACTGTTTGACCGTTATTATGATTTTATGAAAACTCATAAAGCCCTCAGACAGGACTTTCTTGATTCTGCGCTGCGCCTTATCATCTTTGCAAGCTCGGTTCGAAAAGATGACGTAAATATCGATGAATTCGACCGGCTGATACAGGAAGCAGAGACTCCTCGTGAAGTGTTGGAACTTGTCAGCAGTCTTTTTCTTCCTGCGCCTTCTGAGAAGGAAAAGGACTCTACCTCTCAAATTCAGGCTGCTCTCGATTACATGAAGGAAAACTTCACGGAAGATCTCCACCTGGAAGATGTAGCGAAAGTTGTCTATCTCTCTCCCGGCTATTTCTGCCGCGTTTTTAAAAAGGTAACGGGAAGTTCATTCAAAGAATACCTGCACCGGCTGAGGATTGAAAAGGCAAAAGAACTGATTGTCAATACGGATTATAAATACTATGAGATCGCCGAAATGGTAGGATATAAAAATTATAAATATTTCTCTTCTTACTTTAATAAAATTACCGGCTACAGCGCCAGAGAATATAGGCACAAAAAATAAAAAGCTCCTAAGCCGGACAAGCTGTCATCAGAACTGTTGGCTAAAAAGCGGAGACAACGTCTTTGACATTGCCTCCGCAAAATTTAAAATTTCGTATCATAAGGCCATGGCTGTCCCCCGCAGATACATCCGCCGTCCACCCTGATCTCGTCGCCGGTAATATAGCCCGACGCGTCGGATGCCAGAAAAATACAGATTCCCGCCACATCCTCAGGATATCCCGGACGTGCAAGCGCTATCCGGTCAAGCAGATATTTTGATTTTTCTTCGTTCTGCCAGGTGGGGACAGTAAGCTCCGTCTGTATATGTCCGGGGCTTACGCAGTTGGCACGTATATTATATTTAGCCCACTCCACCGCCATCGACCTGGTCAGGGAGACAACCCCGCACTTGGTCGCCCCATACACAGAACATCCCCCGAGAATACTTCCTGTGTTATGCGATCCTATATTGATAATGCTGCCTTTTTTCTGTTTTTTCATATAAGGCGCAGCGGCGCGGGATACTCTGAATACACCTTTTAAATTGATGTCCATAATCCGGTCATATGTCTCTTCATTTACGTCCATAAGCCCTTCCCTTTTGTTAATTCCCGCACAGTTTACGAGAACATCAATATGACCGTATATTGTTGCTATCTCTTCCATACAGGACGATACACTTTTTTCATCTGTAACATCCAGCCGGAACCCACGTGCATCTGCTCCTTTTCCGCAAATCATCTGTTCTGCCTTTTCCAGATTGTCTGTATTGATATCGCACAGCGCAGTATGAGCGCCTGCGCACGCCAGAGCTTCGGCGATCACACTGCCGATCCCTCCGGCTGCTCCTGTCACAACAGCTGTCTTTCCTTCCAAAGAAAACACACTGCTTAAATAGTCCTGTACGTTCATTTTTTCATTTCCTGTCGTTTTTCGCTCCATAGTTATTCCCATTGTTCCTCTTTATACTTCTTCTTAGCGTCAGTATACATTTTATTCCGGCTCTTTCCGGACAGACACACCCGCCAGCTTCTCATAATATCTGGCAATCGCGCTGTGGTCCTCCTGGCCATATCCGTCCGCGTGAAGCTTCTGCAGAATCTCCATCACACCTGCAGTCATTGGCAGCGGTACCCCTACCGCATGTCCTGTATCTAATGCATTGTTCAAATCTTTGATATGAAGGTCTATCTTAAATCCCGGCTTGTAATTTCCCGAAAGCATCATCGGCACTTTGGCGTTCATTACCGTGGAGCCCGCCAGTCCTCCTCTGATTGCAGCAAACACTTTCTCCGGATCCACTCCCGCCTTTGTACTGAGCATAAACGCCTCAGAAACCGCGGCAATATTAAGCGCTACAATCACCTGATTCGCAAGCTTGGTCGTATTTCCCGCACCGATATCTCCACAGTATACCGCACTGGCGCCCATTGCCATCAGAAGATCATATGCCTCGTCAAAGTCGGACTTTTTCCCGCCGACCATAATAGAAAGTGTTCCGTCAATTGCCTTTGGTTCTCCTCCGGACACAGGAGCATCCAGCATCCTGACTCCTTTCTTTGCGCATGCTTCACTGATCTCTTTAGATGCCAAAGGCGCAATGGAACTCATATCGATGAGAAGGCTGCCTTTTTCCGCTCCCTCAAGTACTCCTTCTTCCCCGAGAACCGCCGCCTTTACATGCGGAGAATTTGGCAGCATTGTAATAATTACATTACACTTCTGAGCTGCCTCCTTTGATGATTTTACAGTTTGAATTCCTTCCCGGCTCATAGCCTCCACATTTTCCTTAACAATATCGTATACGACCGGCTCATACCCGGCCTTGACAAGATTTCTTACCATCGGCTTTCCCATAATTCCAAGCCCGATAAATGCAATTTTCATCATTTTCTTTTTCCTTCTTCCCTTTATCTTTGCCAGATATTTTCTACTGCTTCTTCTATATGCTCCGCTGTCAGCCCATAATACTTTAAAAGATCCTGGTAATTATGGGCGCTGCACCCGAATACATCTTCAATTCCCACATATTCTACAGGAATGCATTCTCTCCTCAGCGCTTCTGTAACCGCGCTTCCCAGCCCTCCGACAATGCTGTGTTCTTCCACGGTGACAACTCCTTTAACCCCTTTTGTAAGCTCAATAATTTTCTCCCGGTTCAATGGTTTGATTGTACTTACATTGATTACTTTCACGCTGATCCGCCCTTCCAGGCAATCAGCCGCCTTCATTGCAAGTCCGGTCATATAACCTGTGGACACAACGGCCACATCGTTTCCCTCTCTTAGAACCTTCGGCTGTCCGATTACAAAAGGTTCTCCCTCCTGGGTTACGTTCTCATAGTCATTGCGGTTCAGTCTGATATAGCAGGGCCCCTTCATGCTCACCATAGCCTTGACCGCTTCCACCGTCTCATTAGCATCTGCCGGACAAAGAACTGTCATATTGGGAATCGAACGCATAATAGCTATATCCTCAACAGACTGATGTGTCGCTCCATCACCAAAATCTGAAAGCCCGGCCGATGAGCCGCATATTTTCACATTCAGTTTCCCAATGGCAATAGTCTGCCGTATCTGGTCGTAAGCTCTTCCTCCTGCGAAGACTGCGAATGAATTGGAAAACGGAATTTTTCCAGTCTGTGCAAGGCCTGCTGCCACAGAAGTCATATTGGCCTCCGCAATCCCCATCTCAAAGTGCCTGTCCGGGTATGCCTGTTCGAACATTTTTCCCATGGTCGAACCTCCAAGATCCGCATCCAGAACTACAATGTCTTTATTTTCTTTTCCAAGTTCTACAAGAGTACTGCCATAGGCAATTCTCTGATTTGTATATCCCATAATTCTCTCCTCCTCTATGACAGTTCTTCCAGCGCTTTTTTATATGTTTCTTCCGTCAGTATTCCGTTGTGATATCCGACTACATTTTCTGCAAAGCTTACGCCTTTTCCTTTAATCGTGTCTGCAATTATAACTGTCGGTCTTTCTTTTACAGCGTCAGCTTCGTCAAGGGCTCCGAGTATTTCATTCATGTTATGACCGTCAATTTCAATAACATTCCATCGGAAACTCTCCCATTTTTCCCGGAGGGGAGCGGAGTCCATACGGTCTTTTACCGCGCCGTTTGCCTGGAGCCGGTTTCTGTCCACAATGGCAGTCAGATTATCCGCCTTATAGTTGCCCGCCGCCATAGCAGCCTCCCATATCTGACCCTCCTCAACTTCACCGTCCCCGATCAGGACGTATACTTTTCTGTCAATTTTGTCCAGCTTCAGTCCAAGCGCCATCCCTAGTCCGATAGAAAGCCCCTGGCCGAGCGATCCTGTTCCTGCCTCAATTCCCGGCGTCTTTAGGACATCCGGGTGCCCCTGAAGATACGAACCTATTTCCTTTGTTGTCTTTAAATCTTCAACCGGGAAAAAGCCCGCCTCCGCAAGAGCCGCATACTGAAGAACAGCCACATGCCCCTTGCTTAGCAGAAATCGATCTCTGTCTCTTAGTTCTGGGTTTGCCGGGTCATAGCGCATTTTATAAAAATAGAGCGCTGCCACAATATCTGCCGATGAATTAGAACCTCCGATATGTCCGGCTACCCCCACCCCAATGCTTTCTATCACATCTCTTCTTAATAATCTTGCTTTGTCCTGCAGACTGCGGATCAACTCATCACTGTACTCCATTACTTCTCCTCCCTGCCTTTTCATTATTAGCGTCGGGTTAAAATAACCATCTAGGGGATGCGGACATTTTCTTGGACCATTAATCCTCCGTTATCCCCATTTATCATGCTGCTATAAGTCCTTGGCTCTGTCGGTATTGAATTGGACTCAACCCTCCGAGGGAAAGCTTAATTCTTTTTT
>NZ_JAJEQX010000035.1 GCF_020687545.1 Ruminococcus turbiniformis
CGCACCAGCGGTATTCTTCCATTATGAGGGATGGGGAGTCTTTAAATCAAAAGAAACCCTGGCCGCTCAGCTCCGCATTGCGGCCGTTTTGCTCCGCAAAACCGGCCGTAGTAGGCCGCTATTTGCATTTATATTTGTACAGTTGCGAATAACATATATTATTGATTTACCTTTTATCCCTTTTTGTTATTGCTTATATATGATTCACTTCTTTCATAATGTAATTTTTACTCTATTTGTAGAGAATATAACCGAATCTTATTCACCAAATATTTCTATCTTTCTATTTTACCAGTGTAACAGTTCCCTTTATAGATCACAAATGGTTCCTTTCGTCTTTTATAACCATATAGTCTTTTTACTACACCATTTACTACACCATTTTTTCAAAAAATGATGATTTTTGACGCTTCCAGACAAAAAGTAAGAACCCGCAAAAACCTTGTAAAATAAGGCTTTACGGGCTCTGACGCCACAGGACAAAACCACCCCAAACGAGCCAAGAGGTGAGTGCTATTTTCCCGAAAAAGGGAAATCTTTAATCAATCAGATCATTCTGAAATCTGGACAGATGCTCATACGGCAGGATCAGCCTTCCCCGATACAGACCGCAGCCATCATTAATCAGGCTGTTATCTGCTGCCGAGAACATATTCACATCCACTTTTGCCAGTTCCAGCTCCTGCAGTTTTCTGATTCTTTCATACGCCTCGTCAAAATAAATGTTCTCCCCCTCCGGGACAGCGTCTCTTCTGTTGCGCTCAATCTGCTGCCTTTTCTCATATCCGAGATGGTTTGCCGATCCGATTTCCGCAATGTCGTCCATCTCCTTAGTGCGGAGCTGCATTTCCATATAGAATTTCGCGCTGTCATCAAAAAAAGTAATATGCAAAGACCTGTACCCGTCCGGCTTTGCATGGCAGATATAATCTCTGTAATATGGCCGCACCGAATCGTTCAGCAGCGGAGATGCGCTTTCCTTTACCCCGAATGCCGGCTCTGCGCGGAATCCCTGTTTTTCAAGGAAATCCTTCATAACGTTTGCAATGGCATACAGATTGCGGATTTCCTCTTTCTCCCGTTCCCCGTCATCCCTGATATGACATTTAGGCATAGATATGACAATACGGTATGCGATCAGATCCCGGAAACCTTCCAGCTTCTTTATCAGTTCTTCCAAAGGCGGATAGACTCCATGTTCGATATAATAATCATAGATGAATTCCACAATATAACCATTAAATTTTGTCTCCGCACGGATCAGAGATTTGATCCTTCCTTTAAAAGTAAAAGAAAGATGAGCGTATTCCTTTGCCATATATTTATAAAATTCCCGGATTTTCTGAGACTGCGCGGTCAGGAAATCGTTGTGTTCCAGCAGATCTGAGGTACGTTTTAAAAACCTGCTGTGTATCAGGTCCACTTCGTTTTGGTGTTTTTCTGCTGAGATCTGCAGATCCCTGGTATATTTTTTCAGAATTTTCAGCACCGTATCTCCGGAATATAAATAATCATTTAAAGATATCATCATTCGCTCCTTACCTTTTGTCCTCATGATATTCACTATTATACATCTACTCTTCCAGTTTCCACTTTGAAAGTATCTTTCCGAGCTGCTTTGCGATCAGTCCTACCATAAGCGCCGCCGCGACCGTTCCCTCTCTTACTCCCTGCAGCTGTCCGGTAAATCCGATGGACAGTACGCATGCGGTCACAACGAGAGTGACGTCAAATCCCACTTTCATATATCCGAATTTTACGGGCAGCACTTTGCAGATCGCCAGCACTACACCCTCGCCGGCAAGCACGACAACGCCTGCTTTTACTTCCAGACTGACTCCCACCGCGACAAGGAAAATGCCGATCAGACAAAGGATCCACTGCTCCCAGTATGTACTGTACGAAATATTCTGCACAGCCCACACGCCGAAGTCCGTCAGATATCCGAACACAAATGCCACCGGGAGCTGCATGAGCTGGATCGGGTGATAATTTTTCCTGAGAATGAGAATCTGTATGAGAATAAACACACAGTGCATGATAATTGTCGCTGTTCCGACCGTCAGAGGAGTCAGCAGACTGACCACATATGGTACACTGGATATAGGCGACGTGCCAAGACTTGCCTTGATCGAAAATGCAACGCCGAAAGCCATGATCGTAAGTCCGACAAGAAGCAGCAGATACCGCTTCAAAATATAGACAGGTAACTTGTTCAATTCTGGTCATTCCTTTCTGTTCTGATATTCCTCAAATACTCCCCCAGCTAAGTATTATATCACTTATGCAGATAAACAGCGAACAAAAAAGGATCCGGCGTCGTCTCAAACGCCGAACCCTTTTTTGTTCGCTTTTCTGTTTTTTATATTTTATCCTTCGATGGAGATGGTTTTCTTCGTTTCTACAGCATGTGCGTCTTTCTTCGGGATGCTCAGTTTCAGGATGCCGTCCTCAAATTTCGCTTTGATATCTTCCTGCGTCACATCGTCTCCCACATAGAAACTTCTCTGCATTGTCCCGGTATAACGCTCTCTTCGGATATACTTTCCTTCTTTGTTCTTCTCATCATTGCTTGCGCCTTTTGTAGCAGAAATGGTCAGATAACCGTTCTCAAGCTCTGCCCTGATCTCGTCTTTCTTAAATCCCGGAAGGTCTATATCCAGCTCATATCCGGCGTCATGCTCACGGATATCGGTTTTCATCAGGTTGTTTGCTGTCTTTTTATAAGCCGGCTTCCTTCCCCAAAACTCTCTCTCAAACGGGAAATCCATCCAGTCATCATCAAATAAGTTTTCTCCAAAAATGCTCGGTACTAACATAGGTCATTTCTCCTTTCCTTTGTTATATCTGTACTATAGCACTTATTGTTAGCACTGTCAAGATGTGAGTGCTAATTTTTAATTTTTCCTTCCACCTCATAGTAATCGTCGGAACCTGAAACGCCAGCATGACAATCCATCCCAGACAGTTCGACCATATATATCACTGCCGCACCCGGCCGGCACATTAAAATACGCCGGTCACGCACCAGAACCTTAAAAACAGCGGACGGACACTCATTTATATAAGCGCTGCTGATAAATAATAATACAAAAATATAATATTCTAATATATTTTCAACTTGTTCCACCCGTGCTATGATTAAAAGCAGAGAAGCATCTGCTTCCGGCACAACTGAATATAGTTGAAAATTCTTCAAGATACATTCGCAGGACGGGAAACCTGTTTAGTCTCCGGTATGACCGGCGGCCGATGTATCTTTTTTATTTCCCTTTTCAACCCAGACAGCGAATACGCAAGGAGGAATTCAGTATGGAAAGAACAGTCGAAAACCTGAAAGAAATGATCCGGGCAGGACGCGGAAAGATCCCAGCGCACAAAGTCATCCGCGGCGGACAGCTTGTAAACGTCATGTCAAGCGAGATCTATCCGGCAGACATCGCCGTGTACAATGACATGATCGCGGCGGTCGGTGATGTGGAAGATTACATCGGCCCGGACACGGAGATCATTGACGCAAAAGGAAGATACCTTGTGCCGGGAATGATCGACGGACACATTCACAGCGAGTGCAGCAAGCTGAGCATCACAAGCTACGCAAAGGCAGTTGTGCCGAGAGGAACGACGAGCATGATCTCCGGCCTGGACGAGTACATCTCGGTTTCCGGCCTGGAAGGACTCAAAGAGATTCTGGCGGAAGTAAAGCAGAGCCCGCTGAAAGTATTCTGGGGAGCGCCGTACAAGACACCGTACACAATCCCCCAGTCCACCGTTGCCTTCAACTTTACAAAGGAAGTTCACAAAGAAGTCCAGAAATGGCCGGAGTGCTTCGGCGTCTGGGAGACGGTGCGTGAGTTCCTTCAGGAGGAGGATGAAGACACACTTGGAGCGATCGAAGAGGCGTTTAAAAACCGCCTTCCGGTATTCGGATGCGCGCCGATGGCACAGGGAAATGATCTGAACGGCTACCTGTGCGGCGGAGTCAGACTGGATCACGAAAGCTACACCCACGAGGAAGTTGTGGAGAAGATGAGAAAGGGAATGCACATGCTGATCCGCGAGTCTTCCGTGACCCATTTCCTCGAAGAGAACATCAAAGCTGTGACGGAAGTCAATCCGGCATTCGCACGCCGCGTAAGCTTCTGCACCGACGACGTGACCGCAAGCGACATTCTCTCAAAAGGACATCTGGACAATGTCGTTCGCCTCGCAATCAAAGCCGGGGTTGAACCGATGACAGCGATCCAGATGGCAACGATCAACAGCGCGGAGGCTTACCGGATCGATCACCTGATCGGTTCCATCTCTCCGGGAAGGATCGCAGACATCCTGTTTGTAGACGATCTCCACGACTTCAATGTAGAGGAAGTCATGACAAACGGAAAGATGGTTGCAAAGGATCACAGACTCACATATGATCTGAAGGCTCCGGAGAGAAGCGCGGTATTAAAGGGCGTCCTGAAATGTGCGAAGACAACGCCGGACGATTTCCGGTATAAGACAACCATCGGCCACGGCGAGGCGAAGGTGCTTGCCATGGATGTGAAAGGCCCCTTCGTCCGCAAGAGAAGAGATGTTGTGCTCAAAGTTGAAAACGGGATTGTGCTCCCGGATCCGGAGCAGGATGTGGCAATGGTATCTGTCCTTGAGAGATTCGGAAGAAACGGAAACAAATCCCTTGCATTCTGCTCAGGCTGGAAGCTGAAAAAAGGCGCCATGGCTTCATCCGCAGCGCCGGATGACAACAACCTCGTCGTGATGGGCGTCAGCGCGGAGGATATGTCCATCGCCGCAAACTATGTCATCGAGCAGGGCGGCGGACAGGCTGTCGTGGCAGACGGAAAGATTCTTGAGTTCCTGCCGCTTCCGGTCGGAGGAATCGTAAGCGACCGTGAGCCGGAGGAGATTGCCGCACATGAAAAAAAGATCGACCAGGCGGCAAGAAGCCTCGGATCCGACCTTCCGGATCCGATGATGTACATGTTCTTCCTGCCGATCACGGCAATCCCGGACTACGCTATCACAGACGCGGGCCCGGTAGACTACACAGCGCTTACAACATATGATCCTGTACTTGAAGTTACCGAAAAATAATTATAAAACCGAAAATAATTATATAGTAATAGAAAAAGAAAAGAAGGTAACGACTATGAAAAAAGAAGAATTGAAAAAACTGATCGACACAGCAGCCGGACGGGTCCCGGCTGATACGGTTATCAAGAACTGCCGTATTGTCAATGTATTTTCCGGGGAGATTACAGAGGGTGACATCGCCCTCTGCGGAGATCAGATCGCAGGAATCGGCGACTATGAGGGGAAAGAAGTCATTGATGCGGGCGGGCGTTATGCCGCTCCCGGCTTCATTGACAGCCATATCCACATTGAGTCTTCCTATGTAAGCCCGGAGGAGATCGGCCGTCTCCTTGTTCCCCACGGGGGGACGACAATCATCGCAGATCCCCACGAGATCGTCAATGTGTGCGGAATCCGGGGACTGGACTATATGATGGAGGCTGCCGGGGGGACGAAACTGGACATCAAATACATGCTCCCGTCCTGCGTTCCCGCAACACCTTTTGAGCATGCGGGTGCGGTTATCAATGCTCCGGAAATGAAAGAGCCCATCAAGCGGGATGGCATCCTCGGTCTCGGGGAATTCATGAACTACCCGGGCGTCATCCAGGCTGATGATGCTGTCCTCGACAAGCTGATGACAGCAAAGGAAGAAGGAAAGATCATCGACGGTCACGGCCCCGGGATCTCCGGGAAGGAGTTAAACGCCTACGCGGCCGCAGGGATCCTTGCGGATCATGAATGTTCCACTGTTGAGGAGATGAAAGACCGTCTGGAAAGAGGAATGTACATTCTCTTAAGACAGGGGTCCGCGTGCCACAATTTAAGGGTGCTTATCAAAGGCGTGACACCGGAGAACAGCAGGAGGTGCCTGCTCTGCTCCGATGACCGCCAGCCGAAGACGATCCTTCACGAAGGACATCTGGACAACCATCTGAAGATCTGTGTGGAGGAGGGACTGGATCCTGTCACCGCGATCCGCATGGCCACCTTAAACGCGGCAGAGTGCTTCCGTCTCTGCGACAGGGGTGCAATCGCGCCGGGATACCGTGCTGATATCGTCCTTCTGGATGACTTGAAGGACTTCCATGTAAACCGTGTATGGATTGCCGGAGAACTGACTGCCGAAGACGGAAAATATCTCCCGGAAATCCACTTCCACGACATTTCTTCCGTAAAGGGAAGCGTCGTCGTGAAGGACTTCTCAAAAGAGAAATTTAAAATGCATCTGAAATCCGGACATGTCAACGTCATCGGCATCATGCCGGGCGGCGTTGTGACAAAGAAAGAGACCGCTGACATCCGCCTGGATGAAAACGGCGAATTTATCCGTGATCCGGAAGCAGATATCGTAAAGGTAGCCGTTGTAGAGCGGCACCAGGGCACCGGAAATGTTGCCTGCGGCTTCCTGAAAGGATACGGTATCCGCGAGGGCGCCGTGGCGCTTTCTGTCGCACATGATTCCCACAACATCATCGTAGTGGGAGTAAGCGATGAAGAAATGGAATTCGCGGTCAACAGCCTGATTAAACAGGAAGGCGGAATTGTACTTGTAAAGGAAGGCCGTGTGATCGAGAGCATGCCGATGCCGATCGCGGGCCTGATGAGCGACCAGAACGGCGAGTGGGTAGAGCAGAAACTGACAGATATCCATGAGAAAGCCTACTCTGAGCTCGGGATCAGCGGAGACGTTGAGCCGGTTATGACGCTGTGCTTTATGTCTCTTGCAGTGATACCGGAAGTGAAACTGACTGATATGGGACTGTTTGATGTAACTGCCTTTTCATTTATTCCGACGGAAGCATAAGCGTCCGCAGGAGCAGGCATAATCACGGCAGAACCGGCGCAGAGTCAAATACCCCGATGCAAGCATGCTGGGAATCAATATGCGGCCGGAGCAGAATCAGTACAGGATCACAAGAGGGGAAAGAAGCAGTATAGAGAAAAGCAGTATTTAAACGGAGGATGAGAGATTTGAACGAACAAAAGACACTTGTGCCGTGGTTTCGCCGCGGAGATATCGGCGGACTGACGTATGCCATCACAAACAACATCGTAAACTACCTGATTGTCATCGCAACTTTGTCAGGCGTGCTGAAATGGCCGGACGAGATTGTATACGGCAACGTCATTCCCGGCATGTCCATTGGACTGATGGCCGGCGGAATCTATTATGCCTGGATGGGAAGAAGACTTTCCCGGAAAGAGGGAAGAGCCGATGTGACGGCGCTCCCGTCCGGTGTATCCACACCTGCCATGTTTGTCATGCTGTACGGAGTGATTATGCCGCTCCACTACGCTCTTGAAGATCCTGCCCTCACATGGTCGGCGGCAGTTGCGGCATGTTTTATCGGTGGATTTGTGGAATTCCTCGGCGGAGTTATCGGGCCGTGGATGAAGAGCAACCTGCCCCGCGCTGCCCTGCTCGGAACGGTAGCAGGAATCGGTTTTATCTGGATGGCTACTCAAGGTGTATTTGACATCTTCGGCGACCCGGTGATCGGAGTTCCGATCCTGCTCGTCGCGATGGTCGGAATCTTCGGAGGATATATGTTCCCGAAGAAGATCCCGCCGCTTGTCGTCGCCATCGTAGGCGGAATTGTTTACGCGTTCTGCCTTGGAAGAACGACGGTGGATTTCAGCGGAATCGGCTTCTATATGCCGAACCCGGTAAATGGAATCCAGCAGCTGATCAACGGATTTGCGGTTGTCGCACCGTATCTGACCGTCGTAATCCCGGTCAGCATCTACAACTTTATCGAGACAATGGACAACGTTGAAGGCGCAAACGCAGCCGGTGACAATTACAATGTAAGGGAAACACAGTTCGCTGACGGATGCTGTACAATGATTTCCGCCATTTTCGGCGGCGTCATCCCGAACACGGTATGGCTCGGACACGCGGGACTGAAAAAATCCGGAGCCGGAATCGGATACTCCCTGATCGCAGGACTTGTCCTGGGAGCAGCGGGAATCTTCGGCCTGTTCTCTTTCCTGGACAATCTGGTGCCTGCCGCAGTATGTGCGGTTACATTCCTGTGGTGCGCGGTTGTTATGGTAGCGCAGGCGTTTAAAGACAATCCGGTGAAGCACTATGCGGCAGTCGGAATCGCCATGATCCCGCCGGTAGCTGACTACCTCTACACACAGATCACCGGAGCAGCAGGTCTGGCAGGCTACAGCACGGAAGTTCTGGCTGACGGAACCGCCGGATACAACGCGGAAGTGACACAGATGATCCTGGATGCCGGCGTTATGTGGAACGGGGTGCCGGGCGTAAAGGCGGGAGCCGTTATCATCGGTATCCTCCTCGGAACGATTACCGTATTTATTATCGAGAAGCAGCTTCTAAAAGTGGGAGTTGTATGTCTCGCGGGCGCGGTGCTGGCGTGCTTCGGATTTATCCACAGCGCGCAGCTCGGATTCAATCCGGATTCCCCGTTTGCAATCGCCTACCTGATCGCGGCGGTACTGGCGTTCATCCTTCACACGGGACGAAACAGCTGGTTCAAAGGACCTGATCACTTTGATTATGTGTGACGCTTCGGCTCTCGTTTCCTGATAGACGAGAGCCATTTTTTACTGGCGATTACCTTGACCAGACTTTCACTGGCAAGCTGATAACAGCCTGCAGAACACACGACTTACATCCTTAAGAAACGTGCGCCGCCGGGCTCACCACAAAAAAAGATCCGGCTCATACACATTGATATGCTCCCACATCTCATATGCACCGGATCTTTTAAAATCTATTTCAAGCTTTCAGGCTTTGTGCCCTCCTGCAGTTTTGTTCAGGGCTGCATCCATCTGCAGCCATTTCCTCATCGAATCGTTTTATCCTTCAATTGCGATTGTCTTCTTTGTCTCAACAGCCTTGGCATCCTTCTTCGGAATGCTCAGTTTCAGGATACCATCCTCAAATTTGGCCTTGATATCTTCCTGAGTTACTGCGTCTCCTACATAGAAGCTTCTCTGCATTGCGCCTGCATAACGCTCTTTGCGGATGTATTTTCCTTTCTTATCCTGTTCATCTTTGTCCAGGCCTTTTGCGGCGGAAATAGTCAGGTAGCCGTTCTCAAGCTCCACATTGATCTCATCTTTCTTAAATCCCGGCAAATCTACATCCAGTTCGTATCCGCTGTCATGCTCACGGATATCCGTCTTCATCAGGTTCTTTGCGTTCTTGCCATACAGCGGGTTCTTTCTTCCCCAGAAGTCCCTTTCAAACGGGAAATTCATCCAGTCATCATCAAATAAATTCTCTCCAAAAATACTCGGCATTAACATAAGTCATTACTCCTTTCAAAATTGAAACATCGCAAATTTTTATGAGCTGCTCTCGCAGCTGCCATCAGCACCTTTGAAGTCATCTCAAGTGTTGTAAGCTAAGGGAACTCTGGATTCGGAACGCTTTTGGGAACTCATCTCTTCGTTCCTTTTGTCCCTCTTCCTTTGTTCTATTTGTAATATAGCAAGCATTATTATCACTGTCAAGAGGTGAGTGCTAATTTTTTTCAAATCGAAAGCTGCAAATTTTCCATTATCGTCATACAAGAAAACCAGCTTCAGCGTATCTCCGGTAAATTTCATGTTCAAACAGTCTATAATCTGTTTCAAGTATGTAATTGTTAAACCGGAAGCCGTATGATATCTTGAAGAATATTATAAAATTCTTCTTTAGCATATTTTTCCATAAATGGATTATGACCGCATTTTTCTAAAATACCGGGTATCTTTGTCATATCTTCACCTGTAGCCACATTATCTGTTACTCTCTGAATAATTTTTCTTTCTTCGTCTGAAAGATTGCGCAGCCTTCGCAAAGATATTTCTTTGACATATTTATCCGCAAGCGGAGGGCAGCCGACCAGGACAATATTTTTACACATCTTTGGGTATTTTCCTGCAAATAATACAGCCAGCCATGCGCCCCATGAGTGGCCAATTAAAGTCGGTATTTCTTGGCAATATTTTATAATCTGTAAGTATAATTCTTCAATCAGTTCAGCTATGGAATACCTGGATTGCAATGCTTCCACAACCCCACTTCCCGTCAATCGATTTAATTCTTCTGCGCAATTATTTAAAGAACCTGCTGCGCCGGGACCGCCGTGAATTAAAACGGTCTTATATGGTGCTTTTCCATGTAATTCAACCACTTTTATCTTTACCTCAATTTCTATACTCACATTATATCAGTTAAAAATCCTCCCCTTAATTGTAGCCGTTCCGACCGTAAAAGGTGTGATGAAGCTTCGCTGTTTCTTAAACTTCCGGTCTCTTGCAGGAAGACCGGATCTCTGTAAATGCTCCGTCGGTCCCGCCCTGCAGCATGGCGTTCAATATCTCATGCACATGATACGCCATCTCAGCGGAAGGCCGCAGGGCAGTCCCGTTCAGAATCGTATCCGCCAGATCTGAAGGGCCGATTCCCCGTGCGTTGTCTGTATATTCATTTACAGAAGGAAGTACACAGGGCTGCTGCCTGTTTCTTTTCTTCCAGTCAGCCGGAGACGCCGGATTCGCAAGGAAACGCACCTCCCCGCCGAACTGATTCGGATTAGTCAGCATCAGAATGCCTTTTGTCCCGTAAATCGTAAAATACGCCTGATCCTCCGGAACGGAATCTGCATCTATGTGAAGTGTCCCTGTCACGCCGTTCTCAAACTGCAGCACAGCATTGACCTGGCTCTCGTTCGGCGTATCCATCTCCTGGCCGTACATCGGGCTGTCCGGTATACAGTTCACATGGGTCGGATACGGATAACCGATGATGCTCCCCACCCGTGCCGCCGGTCCCAGAAGACTTACAAGCGCAGTCACATAATACACTGCGTAATCGCATACGATTCCCCCTCCCGGCTGTCTCAGAAAATCAAACATACTCAGGAGAATCTCGTTGCAGCGGTTTGCAGACACCGCGAACGAATGGATCTCGCCCAGCATTCCGCTGTCGATGGCAGCCCTCGCGGTCTGAAGCGCCGCACCCATAAACGTATCCGGGGCTGATCCGAGATAAAGCCCTCTCTCCCGGGCAAGCTGAACGAGTTCCCTGGATTTTTCCAGATCATCAGTCAGTATTTTTTCTGTATAGACATGCTTCCCGTGTTCCAGCGCCGCCCTGATCACGCGGTAATGTACGTGTGCAGGCGTAAGGTTGACAACGAGGCTGATTTCCGGATCGTCCAGCATTTCTGCCATTGTAACCGCCTGTATTCCATACTTTTCCGCCTTTTTCTGTGCGCTCTCCATGTGCGCCGCACATATTGATTTGACCTGCAGATTGTCAAACCGGGTAATCATATTTTTCAGATAAATGTCACTGATTGCGCCTGCACCGATGACGCCTGTACACACTCTTGTCTCCTCCATATGTTTCTTCTCCTGCTTCATATGTCTCTCCTACTGCTGATTTTCTCCTCTTTCCTCCACCGTGTCAGGATCAGCGGAACCTGCAGCGCCAGCATCGCCGCCCATCCGAGACAGTTCGACCAGGCAAGGCACTCAAAACCTCCGTGCATGACATGAATGAGCATCCACGCGGACAAAAAGCGCACTGCCATGTTGAGTATCGTGCTGATCAGAGTCACTTTCAGATCACCGAGCCCGCGGAAGTATCCCTGAATTGTATTCGTAACCGCGGGCAGCATATACAGTAATGCCATAAGTTTTAAATATGACATCCCGAGAACCACAACTTCCTCCGCTTCACTTCCGACGAACAGATGCATAATCTGACCGGAGAAGAGGAAGACAGCCAGAGATACAAGAACCGTATAGCCCGCTTCCAGAAGCGCCGCGCTTAAAAACCCCTTCTTCATTCTTTCATACTTGCCGGCGCCCCGGTTCTGCGCCATGAACGTTGTCGCCGCATGCGCGATGTTCTGCTGCGGCGTCATGGCAAAATCATCCACCCTGTTAATTGCTGTGAAAGCCGCGATAAACACTGTTCCCTGGACATTTACGATCGTCTGCACACAGATTTTCCCAAGCTGTACGCACATCTGCTGCAGGGCGCTGGTGATTCCGTAGGAAAACGTCCGGAAAAGGATCGACGCATCGAAGACAAGCCACTCTCTCCCGAGGCAGAGAAGCGGCACCTTTTTCTTTATATATATGACGCAGAAAAGGCAGCACAGCGCCTCGCTGAGCACAGTCGCCAGCGCGCTGCCCGGCACGCCCCAGCCGAATCCCACGATAAAAAGCAGATCCGCCGCAATATGGATCAGCGAGCTTATAATCAGAAAGATGAGCGGAACCGTACTGTCGCCAAGGGCCCTCATTGTATTGGAAAAGAAATTGTAGATATATGTAAAAATCAGTCCGAAGAACACAATTCTCAGATAGACAGCGGCCTCCCCGATAATATCGTCCGGCACCTGAAGCAGCGAAAGGAGCGGATGAGCCAGGAGGATCAGTACTGCCGCGACCACGACAGAGAAAGCAATTCCTCCCAACAGCGTTGTGCTGATCTGTTTTTTGAGATGGCCGTATCTTTTCCCTCCATACTGAGTGCTCATCAGAATTCCCGCACCCATGCACATGCCGCTGATAAACAGAATCACCATATTCATGACCGGCCCCGCTGTGCCCACTGCCGCAAGCGCCTCGTCTCCGACAAAATTGCCTACGATCACCGAATCCGCCGCATTGTATGTCAGCTGAAACAGATTTCCCAGCACAAGCGGAATCGTAAACTCAGTCAGCTGCGGTATGATTTTTCCCTCTGTCATATCTGTTGTCATTTTATGTTCCCCCAGTTCCTTACGAAACGTATCTTTTCTTCCAATCAGCGGGCCGCCCCCGCTGTCTCCATCCGGGCATTCTCTCCGTTCAGCTGCCGTCTCTATCCAGGTGTCCGCCGATCATTTTCTCCATCCAGATCATATCGTACCACCGTCCGAACTTATATCCGCATTTGTGAAATTCCCCAACTTTCGTATATCCCATACCGCATTTTCTCGCCGTACGGTCAAGATAGATCGTCATTTCACACGAATGGTTATACGCCGCTCTCCCCACAAAAGAGCCCGCATATGAATAAATCTCAAGGAGATATCCGGCGTCTTTTAGCTCTGCATCTCTGATCGTTACTGTGCTCATGTTCCTTCTCCTGCAGCTTTCTTCCGTTCTTTCTTAATTATACGAAAGTCAGCAGAGCTGTGCAAGGGAACAGTACACGGCAGGCCGGATAAACAGCAAGCCGGATAAGCGGGTGCAAACCTTTCCATCATGTGTTATACTGAATAAAATTTCTATTCCACTTACTGAACCCGAATTCATTTGCCCGCCCCGCCCGCACGGATCAGGGCGGCATATTCAAAACGGAGGTACCTATGGAACAAAAGAAAACACGAATTCTCATCGCTGACGACGATGCGGAGATCAGGAGTGTCCTCACTCTTCTGCTCTCCTCGGAAGGGTATGAGGTCATTGCAGCCTGCGACGGCCAGGAGGCGGTCGAGAAGGCAGATGACACGATCGATCTCTATATTCTGGACGTGAGTATGCCGAATGTCTCCGGCTTTGCCGCTGCCGCCGAGATCCGGAAGACCTGTTACGCTCCCGTCCTCTTTCTGACTGCATATTCCGGCGAGTCTGACCGCACGATGGGTTTCTCCGTCGGTGCGGACGATTATATTGCAAAGCCTTTTTCCAACACGGATCTGCTCCTGAGAGTCAAGGCGCATCTGCGCCGCTCTCTGGAATATTCAAAGGCGCTCTACGCTGCGAAGGCAGAGAATCAGGGGCACACAGACAGTCCGGATTCCATCGTTTACAAAGATCTTGTGCTGGTTCCGGACAGCCAGTCTGTTCAGAAAGACGGGACAGCAATCGCGCTCACCTGGACAGAATACCGCATCCTTGAACTGCTCCTGACCCACAGAAGGAAGATCTTTTCTCTGGAAAACATTTACCAGAGTGTCTGGGATGAAGACGCGGTCGGCGACAGCACGATTATGGTACATATCAAAAATCTCCGGAAGAAACTGGGAGATAATTCCAGAAATCCACAGTATATAAAAACTGCCTGGGGAAAGGGGTATTATGCTGACTAAAAAGAAAAAACAACGCCCGCGCCAGCAGAAACTCTCCCGGGTCATTCTGGAATACCTGGTTCTCTCCGTGCTGGTATCTCTGTTCACCTTTCTCTTTCTGTATACAACTTCTGTTTCCATCGGTGTAACTTATGTCCAGCAGCGGGGCATCACCATTACGCAGACTCAGGAGCTCGTGTTTCATGTATGGCTCAGGAGTATCTGCGCCATCGCATCCATCCTCATCTTCACGGTGCTCTTTCTCTTTATGCTGGGCCAGCGCCTTTCTTACCTGATTACAATTATAAAGGGAATCGGCAGCCTTCAGGAGAGCCGGATGGACTATACGATTCCGCTCACCGGAAACGATGAGCTCACGCAGCTTGCCGGGAGCATCAATTATCTTGCCGCCTCAGAGAGAGAATTAAACCGCCGGGAACAGGAACTCACCAGAGAACGGGAAGCGTGGATCCGCTCCCTCTCCCACGATATCAGAACCCCCCTGACTTCCATGCTCTCCTACTCGGAGCTGATGAGGGAAAAACTCCTCCGCGAAAATCAGGGCATGACGCAGGAAGATATGCTCGCTTATATTGACCTCGTCTACTCAAAAGCGCAGCAGATACAGGAACTTTCCTCCCAACTTACCCAAAGAGGGAACGGCACATGGGAAAATATTGATGACATCCGGCTTCTCTTCGAGCAGCTCGCCGGGGAATGGGAAGAGATTCTCGAAGACCGTTACTCCTGCACCATCGATCTCACCGGATGCGAGAGTTTCTCAGGCCAGGCAGATGTGTACGCCCTGCGGCGCATCACAGACAACCTTGCATCCAATGTGGAAAAATACGCAGATCCGGACGCACCAGTGCAGCTTTCCGTCCGTTCTTCAGGACGTGAAGTCCGCATCGTACAGGTCAACGGGAAACGGGCAGACCCGGGATCCTTTCCACCGCCTCCGAGCAGCAAGATCGGTATCGGGAATATACAGAGAATCGCCCGGATTTACGACGGGCGCGCAGATGTTTCCGACGAAAGCGGCTCCTTCCGGATCGAAATTCTTCTGAATATCCGGCCGTGTTCCTAGCCGGCCACGGCATCTCCGCAGGACAGGTCTTCAGAATTTTTCAGAAATGCATCCGCTTTTTCTTCAGAAGCGCATGTTAGATTTACTGTGTATTAAAAATACTGTAAATCAACAGGAGGGAAAAAATTATGGCATTAGGACTACTTTTAATTGAATTTATCGGGATAAGCGCAATCAGCATACTGGGATTTCTCTTTCTCATTTTGCTGAAATCAGAGCGGACGAAGGCAATCCTCTTCTACTGCCTGGCCGTATGGGGAATGGCACTCTCGGCAATGAACGCCACCAGTCTTCCGACAAACTATACGCTGGAGAGAATCATCGCATGGGGCTTCGGCTTCTTAAGCGTAATCGCCCTGATTCTCCACATAAAATCAGGATCAAAAGCCCAGCGTATCGCTGCATATGTTCTTGTCGCTGTATCGGTTGCCGCTGCAATTTTAAAAATGTTTGTTTTGTAATCACCTGAAATGTCCTGTAAACAAACTCGCCGGAGTACGGGAAGGATGTATTCTTCCCTGTACTCCGGCAGTTTCTCTTCTTCATAATAACTCTCCTCTTTATATTATTTTTCCCGGTATCGTCAAGCATTTATTGACAATCGCTCTCTTTTGTGCTAACTTTGTCTAATAAGTAGATTAGCACTCGTTTTGTTTGAGTGCTGACAAGTTGACAGGAGGTTTCTAAATGTTCGTACAACCGATCTACAATATACTGCTTTTGCCCGATGTAACCTACTATTTTAAAAAAGATTTCTTTTCCGACAGGTACGACAGACTGACTGAAGATAACGACATCCTGTTCATGATCCTGAAAAAAGAAGCCGTAAACGGACAATTCGCCAAAGACGATTTCTATCCCATCGGCCTGTCTGCAAAGGTTGAAAATATCAGCGAGGAGGACGTCGTCCAGATCCGCACTGTGGACCGGGTTGAGATTATAAATCCGGTCATCGAAGACGGGGAGATCAGCGCATCTTTCGCGGTCCGCCCCTCTGTGGAAGATATGTCTCCGGACGAAGAGGAGGCATCTTTCAGCGCACTCCGCTCTTCGCTCCTCCGTTTCGTTCAGGGATACCAGTGGGGGCTGTGGGCCCGCGGGTTTATTCTCCAGAGAAAAAATATCTTCGATCTGGCGTCTGCACTGTCGGAATACCTGAATCTCACCGCAGATGAAAAATACCGCATTCTGGCCGCCGATTCCATCAGGGCGAGATGCGCGCTGATTGAAACCGCGGTCAATGAATTTATGGAGATCGCGAAGGTTTCCGCCGAAGCCCAGGAAGCCCAGAAGGGCGATCAGGAACAGCTCTACCGCGAGGCGGCTATCAAAAAGCAGATCGACTATCTTCAGAAAGAGTTGGACGACATGCATCCGGAAAACATCTCGGATGTCAGGAAGTTTGAAAAGAAAATCAATGAGTCCGGCATGAATAAGGAAGCGCGGAGGGAAGCCGAAAAGGTCTTAAACCGTATACGTCAGGAAGGAAAGGAAAGCCACGAGTACGGACTGCTGTATGACTATCTGGACTTTGTCACAAGTCTGTCCTGGAAAGAGCCGGAATTTACACCGATTGACCTTGAACGCGCGGAAAAGATACTGGATGAAGATCACTATGGTCTGAAGAAAGTAAAGGAACGCATCATACAGCAGCTTGCGGTCATGGCGCTGAATCAGAAACAGTACGGCTCTATCCTTCTTTTTGCCGGAGCTCCCGGCACAGGAAAGACGAGTATCGGGCAGAGTATTGCCCGGGCGCTCGGAAGAGAATATGCGCGCATCAGCCTGGGCGGCATCCGTGACGAGGCTGAGATCCGCGGCCACAGAAGGACATACATCGGGGCAATGCCCGGAAGAATCATGGAGGCCATGAAGAGAAGCGGCACCTCCAATCCGGTCGTAGTGCTCGACGAGGTTGACAAACTGGCCAAAGACTACGGCGGAGACCCGGCAAGCGCACTTCTGGAAGTGCTTGATCCGGAACAGAACAGCACATTTACAGATCACTATATGAATGTACCGTACGATCTGTCCAATGTACTTTTTGTATGTACGGCCAACACAACAGATACTATTCCGGAGCCTCTTTTAAACCGTATGGAAGTGATCTCCTTCCCCGGCTATACCGCTGTGGAAAAATATCACATTGCGAAAAAGCACCTGATTCCGAAAGCACTGGATACAATGGGAATTCGAAAGGGCCTGCTTAAGATCAACGACAGGGCCCTGCGCCAGATCATCGACGAATATACGATGGAGTCCGGAGTCCGTGACCTGAAGAAAAATATTGAAACGCTGTGCCGCACTGCGGCTGTAGAACTTGTCAAAAACGGATCTGAGACAGCAGTCTCCGTCACAAAGAGCAATCTGTCCGATTATCTCGGCCGGAGCCTGATCCGCGCGGAGCGGAAGCTTTCCGCGAAGACGCCCGGCGTCATAACCGGACTTGCATGGACCCGGGCCGGCGGAGCAATCCTTTTCATCGAGACAAAACTGACAAAAGGAAAAGGGAAACTCACCATCACAGGCCAGCTCGGCGACGTCATGAAAGAGTCTGTCCAGATCGCGCTCAGCCTCGTAAAATCACTTTATCCAAAGGAAAGCCGCGTGTTTGAAGATCATGACCTCCACATTCACGTCCCCGCCGGAGCCGTCCCGAAAGACGGGCCTTCCGCCGGAATTACGCTGACAACCGCACTTGCCTCTCTTGTGACCGGCAAGGCTGCAGATACGGACATCGCCATGACCGGGGAAGTCTCTCTTCGCGGCGGAGTTATGCCCATCGGCGGACTGCCGGAGAAGCTTATGGCAGCGCAGCGCGCGGGGATCAAACGCGTATTTATTCCAGAGGACAACGTTGACGATCTCGAAGATGTGGCTGACGAGGTGAAGGAAAAACTGGAGATTATCCCTGTGAAGAAAGTCACGGATGTGCTGAAGAAAGTACTTGGATAAGATGAATATGGATCCTTAATCCCGCTGTTATTCTTCATAATGGTGTCCATATCCGTGATGTTCTCCGCTCTCTTTTCCATGTTCTCTTCCATCTCCATAATCGTCCTCTTCGCCGTAATTCAGGCCCGAACCGTTTCCGGCCGTCGTGTCTGATTCCGCATCCGAACTGCCGGAAGAAGTGTCGGGGGATGATGCATTATTACTGTACTCCTCAATCATATCATAGATTTCTTTCATGGACAAATCACGGATATCATCTGCCGTAATCGATGGATCCAGCTCCTGAAGTTCCAGCAATGCCCGGTATTTCCCGAATGAGAGTCCGGAATCATGAGCCTCATGCATCTCCTCCACACTGCCGGAATGGCAGCTTACATTCTCATGATCCGAGACGCAGGACTCCATATTTTCCAGAATTTCGTCATGCTGAGTCTCTGTCTCTCCGGCTACCGTAACTGTCATAACTGCATCCTGCAACAGATAATCTGCGATATCCTGACTGTTCAGAATGGTTTCGACCGCGTCATTGTAATTCTGAAAACGGATATGGAGAAGATCTGCCAGATCGCGCCCGTCGTCATTGAAACCTTCTACCGAAACAACCCGGTCAAAGCGGTTGATTCCAAGCTCCAGAGACGGATTGATGTCGATACTGATATAGGCAGTCGGAGTGAGAAACATCCAGGATCCACCGATAACAAAAACAAGCAGAAGGCACGCGGCGGCAGCGGCAGCCCGGAAAACTACAGGGCGGCTTTTTTTCTTCTGCCGTGACATTTCCATTGAAAGATATTCTTTTGTACGCGCTTTCAGATTCTCTTCCGCGTGGATTTCGTCAAAAGCGGCATGAATTTTTTCATTTATTTCCGCTGTTGTTTCATCTGCTTTCTTCATTCTCCGCCCCTCCTTCCAGTTCTTTTTTCAGAATTCCGCGTGCTCTCGTGAGCAGTGTATACACGGTATTTGTCTTTTTCCCCGTCTCATTTCCCGTTTTGTCATCGCCTGTGCACCTTTTTTCCGCGGGCACTGCTCATATCTTGCCGGCTGTTATCTTTTCGGCTGTTCATTTATATCGGCTGTCCCGTTTATGCCGGCTGTTCATTTAACGCCTGTACGCATGACCATGACCGTGACCATCCCCGCATCCATATCCGTATCCCGCCGCACAGGAACCGCCTGCCGCGCAGATGCCGTCTCCATCTTCGTCCACGTAGCAGGCTCCGCCGTTTGCGCAGTTCTCTCCCGCATAGTCACAGACTCCGTCGCCGTCCTCATCCACATAACAGTGTCCGTTTTCGCCGCAGTACCCGCAGCCGGACTCTGTGCTGCAGTATTTGTTATAATGATTGTACACCCTTTCCGCGGAATTGTCAGCAGCGCCTCCCTGCTGAGATGATCTCTGCTGCACCTGCCCTGCCGCAAACACAGTCATGCTCCCAAGTACAAGAATACATACAACTGCGATAAAACCTGTCGTCAATTTCTTCATGATGATTCCTCCTTCATTTCGCTCCATTATTGTGCGTTTTACAGTTCATTTTGCCGTCTGACTGTCATTGCTGACTGTCGTTTTATTTCCTGTTTCACTATATATACGATCAGAAAGCGTGTTTCCATTCATTTTGGGAAATAAAAGAAAGCCGGATCTCATCCCGGGCTGCATTGATACGCTCCCCGGGATGAGATCCGGCTTCTTTTTCTTTTCTGATTCTCAGATTACCAGTTTTTGTATTGTAACTTCCTGTCTTGTCCGGCTGTGAAGATTACTTTTCGTAGCTCAGCTCAAACAGCCTTGCGCTCACTCTCGCCGGAAGTTTCACGGAAAGTTCTCCCGCTTCTTTGTTCCAGTGGAATCCGACCTCACATTTCTGCGGGTATCCGCATTTCACTTTCACATCCTTGCCTTTCAGGTGTTTCACCGGAAGAGATATAATATCCTCCTGGCTGTCTCTTCTCCACACCGCAATATAATCGCGTCCGTCTGCCTTAAGTCCAAGACTTACCCACGGATCTGTATACTGGGAGATTCCCAGCGGCCAGTACGGCAGAGCATGCTTGATATCCTGCCTGATCTGTTTGTAATAGTCAAGAGCCTCCTGTACATATCCCATTCTCTCCGGGTTTAAGTTTACAAGATGTCCGCTCTGGTGGATTCTTAAAAGGAGCGCATTCACCATATTATAGATGACCTCCTCATTATCGCCTTCCGTCAGCGGATAGGACCAGATGGCTGCCTGCTCGGGTGTCACGGCTGAAGGAGCATTTGCAGAAATCGTCGCATATCTTACATAATCTTCCTGGTCGCTTGTGGACTGAATACTGTATCTGGAAAGCATTGCATAGTCCATGCGGAGACCTCCGGAAGAACAGTTCTCAATGATCAGATCCGGATATTTCTTAAAGATTCCGTCCAGCCACTCAAGATACGCGCGGTTATGTCCGAGCAGTCCGTCTCCGAAGCTGTCAGCGTTAATCTCTGTTCCGATACCGGGCTCAATATTGTAGTCCATCTTAATGTATCCGACGCCGTACTCATTTACAAGACGGTCAATCACCTCTGTCGCGTGCTCGATTACTGCCGGATTCCTGAAGTCAAGCTGATATCTGCTTCTGTCGTACACTTTCTTTCCATGGCGCATGAAATACCAGTCGTCCGGAACCCGGTCCGCCTTCGGGCACTTGATTCCCATAACCTCAAGTTCCAGCCATACACCCGGAATCATTCCTTTGGAACGTACATAGTCCATTACTTCCCTGATTCCGCCCGGGAATCTCTTCTCACACGGAAGCCACTCTCCGACTCCGTCCCACCAGTATCCTTCCGAATACCATCCGCAGTCCATGCAGTAATATTCGCATCCTGCCTCAGCCGCTTTGTCAATCAGCGGTTTCTCCTTCTCTGTCGTCGGGTCTCCGAACAGGCAGTTCATATAATCGTTAAAGATAACCGCAAGTTTTTCATTATCATCATTTACACGGCGTATTGCGCGTCTGTATTTTGTCAGTTCGTCCATCGCCTCGTCAAATCCGCCGGCAGCGCTTCCAACGCTCACCGGGACTGTAACGAACGTCTCTCCCGGCTTTAAGTTCTTCCACCAGTGGTTATGGTGCTCTGTCGGGCCGCTTAATTTCAGGTATACATGTCCGTCCTGATCACTCATTTCCCAATACCATGATCCGTTGTGCTCGATCTGCCAGAACAGGGATGAATTCATCTCCCGGTTGTGTACATAGCCCATGGGAATATACTCTTTTGCAGACCAGTTTCCGGTGTTGGAGATCTCTATCGCCTTTGATGATCTGTGCATAATCTTCGGCTGTGTAACGGACAGCCCAAGTTCTCTTAAAGAGTATTTCTGCCAGCAGAGTTCTTTCTGCCATCCGTTATGCGGGATCCAAAGCTCCATTTTATCATCAAAGTCTGTCATTCCCTCTTTGTCAATTCCGTTGAGGACAAAGGATGAAACATACTCCAGTCCCTGTGCTTCCTGCCCTTTGTTTACCACTTCCGTCCATGATCTTACGACAGATATTCCGTCATAGAACTGCATATGGCTGACGCACTCAATGCCTGTGATATCATCGTTTGTGATAATTTCAAGCTTGCGTCCCTTCTCATTGCGGTAATCTTTAAAATCCACATATTTCATCCGATATCCCGGAGACGTCTGGATATATTTTGAACCATGGCGCTCACCAACGCGGTCCTGGCCTGACACAAGGATTTCCACAGGATAAAATGACTGTACTCCCGTATCTGATTCAAGATTCTCCTCTTCAAAATCGAGTACGGAAAAATGGAGGAGCTTGATCTCGTTTTCATCAGTGATCTCCCACACCAGATTGATATTATTTTCTGTAATTTCCCATCTTTTCATAACTTAGTTATTCCTCCTGAATTTTATTATTCAAAGCGTTATTGCCTGCAGTAACATCAAAGTTCCTGCGGAAGTCAAATGAACACGCAGGCATATTTTCCCGGCTCTCTGCACGGGTGAATAAAATCAGGGCCCCAGGGCCCCGCGTCCCTTCCCCTTTAAAGGAACGGGACACAGGACTCTCTGACCCTGATTCAATCGTCCTTAACCTTTGACAGAACCT
Source organism: Ruminococcus turbiniformis (assembly GCF_020687545.1). Taxonomy (GTDB): domain Bacteria; phylum Bacillota; class Clostridia; order Lachnospirales; family Lachnospiraceae; genus Mediterraneibacter; species Mediterraneibacter turbiniformis. The sequence continues at coordinate 22,255 of NZ_JAJEQX010000035.1, forward strand.
GCCATCAGACCTGCAAGGAAGTATCTCTGCAGGAAGAGGAAGATCACAGTCATCGGGATAACGGCCACAACGGAACCTGCCATCAGCGCGCCCCAGTCGATGGTGTTGGCGCCCTTGAAGAGCATGATTGCCGGTGTCAGTGTTCTGTACTCATCTGTGGAGATAAAGATATATCCGTACATGAACTCGTTCCACGCATTGATGAATGCGTACAGTCCAGTTGACACAAGGCTCGGTACAGACAGCGGAAGGATAACCTTGAACAGTGTCTGTGCTTTGTTGCACCCGTCGATCTCCGCAGCTTCCTCAAGAGCCATGGGCACTGTGTCGAAGAAACTGCTCATCATAAACGTACACAGCGGTATAACGAATGTGGTGTACGCCAGGATCAGTGAACCGTAGGACTCCAGGATGCCCAGCTGTCTCATGATCATGTACAGCGGTACCAGCAGGAGTACGCCGGGGATCATCTGGGAAAGCATCATGGCAAGGTTGGATACCTTTACAACTTTCAGTTTATAGAAACGGCTCAGCGCGTATCCTGCCATTACCGCGATAATCATGGACAACGCACAGGCAACAACGGATACGATCAAACTGTTTTTAATGTAGTTTACGAATCCCGCGTCGAAAAGCACTCGCTGGAAGTTTTCCAGAGTCGGCGCGTCAATCAGGAACGACGGTGTCGCCGTCCGGATCTCTGTCTTCGGTTTGAAAGAACAGATCAGCATCCACACGAACGGGAACATGGTGTAGATTGAGAAAACTACCAGAAGGATATATGTTACAACCTTTGCGATTCTTCTGTTTCTTTTATTCAGCATAACATTTCCCCCTTTCTATTACGCCATGTCTTCGCTGATCTTCGTTCTCTTCCTGTAGTAGAAGACGAACAGGATCGCCATCACCGCGAACATCATTGTAGACAGCGCAGATGCCGCTCCTACGTTAAACGTTCTCATCGAGTATCTGTAAATCATAATCGGCAGTGTTTCTGTCGCGTAGTTCGGTCCGCCCTCTGTCATTACCCAGATAAAGTCATAGTTTACAGCCGTCCAGATCACATGGATAAATACAATAACAAGGGATACGGAACGAAGCTGCGGCAGTGTCACGCTGAAAAATCTTCTGAACATGCCTGCTCCGTCGATTGCAGCCGCTTCCGACAGGTCTCCCGGTATGGACTGCATTGCTGACAGGAAGGAGATTGTATAGTACGGGAAACTTCTCCATATATTAACGAAGATTACGGTTGCCAGCGCATAGTCGGAATTACCGAGGAAATTGATCGGCGCGTCAACAATGCCAAAACTTGTAAGCATATAGTTGAAGATACCAAACTCAGGGTTAAGTATCCACTCCCATGTCATACCTGCCACAATAATCGGCACAAGCCACGGGATGAAAATGAAGGTTCTGAAAATTGCTCTTCCTTTAAATTTCTGATTCAGAAGAACTGCCGTAACCATACCCATAATATATTCTCCGAGCACGGAGAATACTGTCCAGATAATCGTATGCTGTACGGCATCGAAGAAATGTTCGTCACTGATGACTGTCTTAAAGTTCTCCAGTCCAGCAAATCCGGTCATGCTGGAATTAATCAGATGCCTGTATGTAAACGCGTCGTGAATAACTGTTGCCAGTGGGTACGCGATCATCCCTGCGAGGAATACAAGCGCCGGCGCCAGCATGATCAGGGCTGTCCTGAACTTCTTCTGATCTCTTGTTAATCTGCGAAGTGATTTCATCTGTGTGCCCCCTTTTCGCATAAAGAGGGGCCGCTGCATGTGTGCAGCAGCCCCGTCTGCTTTTTATTGAATTACTTTACTACTCACTTAATTCTCCGGACTCTGCCAGTGCATCATTTACTGCATTTCCAAGCCACTCAGCTGCTGCTGCCGGATCTTCACCTTCCTGAAGAACCATTGCAAGAGCATCCTGCATAGCCTGTGTAATTCCGCCGAGTGTTACAGGCGGGAATGTGATACCTGTGTCAGCCAGTGCCTGGAAGTCTTTGCTCCATTTGCTGTCTGTGGACACATCTGAACGCGGAGATCTGTCTGCGAATGCTGCTGACTGCCAGTCATAGCTGCAGAATGCAGTAGCAAGCTGGAACGCGCCGTCTTTGTTCTTGCTGTCCGCAAGGATGAAGAGCGGTTTACACTCCATGTATGTAGCCTGGTGTCCGTCAGACGGATACGGGATCGGATTAACAGCTACATCTGCCATTGTATCCGGGTTGGACTCTTCTCTCTCTGCCAGCCAGTTTCCTGTTACATAACTGGAAACGATACCTGTTGCAAAGTTCTCATCTGTCTCTTCCCATCCGTAGTTTGCGCAGTTCGGATCGATAATGCCGTTGTCGATCAGATCTTTGTACATCTGGAATACTTTTGTAGCTTTCTCAAGCTCGTCTGCGTTGTCATTCCATGTGTTCTTATATTTTCCGTCGTCCTGTGCTGTTGCAATCTCAAGGTCATACTGTGCAAGATATACAATCAGCTCCTGTGCGGAACGAACGCCTGTAGCAGCGATCTCTGACAGATACTTACCGTTGTTTGAATAGTAATCTGTCTGAGCCATCAGGTCTTCCCATGTAGCCGGAGCCTCGATGCCTGCTGCTGTCAGGTCATCCGCATGTGTCAGGTAAGCACGCACTGTCATCTCGTACGGAATACCAACAACCTTTCCGTCGATTGTCATTGCGTTCACAACTGCTTCTGACAGGGCGTCTTTGTCTTCCCACTCATTGAAGCGGTCTGTCAGATCTTCAAGGATACCCATGTTGTAGAACTCACCGACGTACTCCGGAAGTCCCCAGATCAGATCCGGAACGTTTCCGCCCGCTGCTGCTGTCAGGATCTTCTCATGAAGCATGTCGTATGTGAAGTTCGTCTGGTTAACAGTGATTCCTGTCTCCTCTTCAAATGCTTCGATCTGCTTTAAGCTTTCTTCCTCTGTTACAGCTCCTTCTGTCCAGCATGTCCAGAGTTCAACAACGTTTTCGCCATCGCCTGAGCCTGAGCTGTCACCTGAGCCTGAGCTGTCGCTTCCTGAGGAGCTGCTTCCGCAGGCTGTCAGAGATGCAACCATTGCAGCTGCCAGCATGAGTGAAATTACCTTTTTCTTCATTTTCATACCCTCTTTCATAATATTTTCCCGTACCTTTCGTACTGGAAAAATCATAGCACAGCATTTGTGCAGTTGCAACAAACCCGAGGGCTTAGCTTAAAAATACCACAGCATTTTGTTGAAAAACCCACCTTTTTTTATATTGGCTTCTCTTTTCAGGAACGCTTTGATTTTTTGTATCCGGACGGACTGTCCCCGTAATATTCCCTGAATTTATCCGTAAAGCTGCGGACGTCGTTATAGCCTACTGCCTTTGCAAGCTCGTACGTTTTCATCTCGCTGTTCATCAGAAGCCCGACCGCCTCTTTCATTCTCACATCTGTCAGGTAGCTCTTAAAATTCTGCCCTGTCTCCTTTTTAAAGAAAGAGCTGAAATAATACGGATTCATATAAGCTACTTCCGCCATTTTACCCAGAGTCAGATTTTCCGCATAATGCTTCTGTATGTATTCCTTCACCTGGTGGATTGTCTGTTTTTCAGCCGGAGTATCCTGGAACGCATTTCTGTCAAGGAAATCCGAAAGGAACTTTTTCACATAATTCTTAAGTTCCTCATAGCTCATCTGATGGCGCATTGCCCCCACGGCTTCCTCATATTCCGCCCTCTTATCCGGCGAAAGTATATGATATTCCTCCAGATCTCTGTACAGATTCATTGCCATGACAATACATCTGTTTTCTGCCGCGTACCGGTTTCCGTAGTGCAGGTTCTCTATGATCGCCAGAGTCTCGTCCAGACGCTGCGGCCATGAATCGTCATTGCTTAAAAAGCTGCTGACCAGCTCTTTGTACTTATTATTATAGTCCTCAAAAGAGCATTTAAACTCCCTCGACACGTCATCATAGCGGATAAACTCTTCCTGGTTAAAATAGTAGAGTTCCGAACAGAACTTCGCGGTTTTATACACGTATTTAAGCTCTTTTATATTCTCTGACGACTTTCCTATCCCTGTGACAAGACCTACCTTGTACTCACTGTAAATACTTCCGCGTATCTGCTCTATCTCCCGTTCTGTCTTTTCCCTGTAATTTTCCTTCGGACTCAAAAGGATCAGATTGCTGCTGTTTGCCTCCCTTTTAATAATAAAACCGTTCTTTTCCCGCTTCACGTATTCCTGGATCTTTTTGAAAATAGAAAACCGGAGAAGTTCCTGCATATTCTGATCCTGTACTTTTCTGTAGAAATTCGCCGGCAGGGAAAAGCAGACTCCGGTAAAGACCATATCCTTTGTCTCTATCCCGATTTCCCGGAAATGATCGTACAGTTCACGGTATTCCGCCTCAGAATTGATCATTCGGAACACTGACTGAAAATCATCCTGTTCTTCTTCCCAGTATTCGAGAGGACTGTTCTCCCGTAGAGACTGTTCCGCTTTAAGAACCGCCTGCCGCAGTTCCTCCTTTCCAACCGGTTTTAACAGGTATTCCTGCGCCTCGTAGCGAATCGCCGTGCGCACATAATCAAACTCCTGATATCCGCTTAAAAAAATGAACTTTACTTTGCTGTCTGTTTCTCTTACTTTTTTGAGAACGTCGAGCCCGGACATTTTCGGCATAGATACATCTGAGATAATAATATCCGGTGAAAACTCTTCAATTTTGGCAAAAAGCTCCTCCCCGTTTGCCGCCTCCGCCACAATCTCCGCGTCCAGCTTGTCCCAGTCAACCAGTTTTCTAAGTCCTTTGATTATGATCGGCTCGTCGTCCGCGAGAATAATTTTAAACATTTTTCCCTCCCTGCGCATTCCGCTCTGTTTCTTCCGCGCTCTTTTCACCGCCTGCGCTGTCCGCTTTGATAACGGGCAGCCTGTACTTCACTATAGTTCCGATTCCTTCGAAGCTGCTGATCTCAATATGGTATCTGTCACCGAAAATCAGCCTGATCCTGTCATAAACATTCTTAATTCCGATACTTGCCCTTTTACTCCTCGGGTGGTTCTCTGTCTCATGGCTTTCCAGAAGATTTCTTACATATTCAAGGCGTTCCTTCGTCATACCGGCTCCGTTGTCCATCACAGTAATCTCAAGCCCTTCCCCGGACATCTGCGCCTGTATGGCTACAACACCTTCCCCTTCCTTCTCCTTAAGCCCATGCTTGACAGCATTCTCCACAACAGGCTGAAGAATAAGCTGGGGAACCCTAAGATCCATCATGTCATCCTCCACATTGATCTCAAGTGAAAAACGGTTCTCATACCGGATTCGGATAATCTTAAAATAGTTCCTCACACTTTCAATTTCATCCCTCAGAGTTACCATATCCCGGGCGCTCCCCATCAGATATTTAAGCTGGCCTGACAGTCCGTCTATCATCTCCGCGGTCTCCCGGTCATCGTGAGTGACGGCCATCATACGGATTACGTCCAGAGTATTATAAAGATAATGGGGCTGTATCTGCGTTTTCAAAGCTTCTATCTCTGCATCCCGCTGACGGATTTCGGCAATATATACCTTCCTGATATGGCTCTGCAGGTTCTCAGTCATGCTGTTAAGCCCCTGCGCAAGATAACCGATCTCGTCGTTTGACTGAATATCCACCCGTGTCGTCAGGTTTCCCTGCTCAATCGACTCCATGGCATCCGCCAGGTTCCGGATTGGCTGACTGGACTTTTTAGAATAAAAATAATAGATAACCACGAGAACCGCCGTGCTGATTCCGATAATGAGCAGTGTCATATTGCGGATTGCCTGATAGCTGTCCCTCAGATGATATGATGAAATTCTCTCGACAATCAGCCAATCTGTGCCGGGCACCTCGCTGTAAATAAAATAGTCACCGTCCGCGTTTATGTACTGGTATCTGCTGTCCATATCGTCCACGTAGTAAAGCAGCCTGCTCTCATCATAGTCGTCATCCGCCGGGTATGGGTTGTAGGCGAACTGTCTCAGGCTTTTATCCACAATGTAAATCTGGCTTCCCTCCTCCAGCCTTGTCTCGTTGATAATGCTGTCCAGATATTCCTCGCTGATATCGATATACAGTGTCCCCAGTATTTCGCTGGACGCGTTCTCAATTGTAGACGTGTTCATAATATTTCTCGATACCGTAAAATCACTGCTTCTTGTTCCCATATAATAATCAACGATATGTACGGGATGGACCTGCATCTCCCTTGAGTCCTCCTGGTAGTTCTCTTTATGCCACTCCAGCATCAGAGATTCGTTGATAATCCTTTCAGGCGCATGCATAGCCGAACACACCTCTCCGTCAGGGAGGACAAGGAACACATGGTCAATATACTGATTCATATATAAAATATTCCTCAGCATGTCGCTGATCTCCGTTGCCTTTTTATCAGAGCTGACAGAATCATTTTCCAAAAGCTGGTAAATATATCCGTAATCAGTGCTTCTGGCACTGTACAAATATTTTGTGTCCTCTTCCATTTCGCTCAGAAGTGATTCTATATTTCTTCCGATTGTGAGTGTTGTACGATACATATTTGACAGCATGACCGTCTGAAGGGAGCCGAGGGAAGCATTATAAATTATCATGCTCATAATTACCAGCGGCAGAAGGCCGATCAGGATCAGGGCGACTACAGATTTTGTAAACAGGCTCATAGATCTGCCCGGCATATGCCGGCTTATCTGTTCCCGTACCGTTTTTGCAATGCTTTTTCCAAAATGTAACATTCTCATTCTTTCTGTTCCTCTGTCGCTTTATTCCAGCTCTCGTCAAGAAGACGGGCCGCTGTATTCACCTCGATCGTATTGGAGGCAAGTGAATTGATAATATCTGTCATTTCTATCCGGAAATTCTCCGGTGTCTCCAGATTTCCCAGAAATTCTTCGCTTCTGTCCGCATATCTGTAGTCCGTCAGAACCCCCTGCTGAACAGCCGGGGCTGCATAGAGAACCGCGCTTTTCGTAACCGGCATGCCGTACATTGCCTGCAGTACTTTTCTGTAATTATCTTTTTCATAGCAAAATTTCAGAAATGCCTCGGCAGCTTTCTTTTTATTGCTGTCCGCCATACACTCATCTGAGACGGCCCATATAGAGCCTGTATTTTCAATCACAACACTGTTTCCGTCTGAATCCGGAAGGTAAAACCAGCCGGGCCTTATCCTGACCGTATCATCTTCCAGCTCCTCCCCGAGCGGGGTTTTGTCTGAGTCCATCGCCCTCGGGTAGGATTCCCAGATTTTTGCCAGCATGGCCGGTGTGCCGTAATACATGGCCACCTCCTGGTTTATCATATAGGAAATGATCTGTGTATCGCCCATATTGACAGAATCTTCGAGAATATACTTTCCTGTCATCAGATCCTGGAAATGTTCAAGCGCCCCAAGCATATCCGCGTCCCGGAAAGACACTTCCGAGTTCAGTCGGCGGTCAATCCACTCGGGATTATTCTTCTCAACATCTGTCAGAAAGAAATAATTAATCCACCCTTCACTGGCAGACTCTTCACTCCCTCCAAGAGCCAGCGGTGTGATTCCGAGAGACAAAAGCTCATCACACAGGGCAATAAAATCGTCGTACGTCTCGGGGACTGAAAGATTATACTGCTTGAAAATTACCTTATTATATATAATTCCGTATGATGTTCCGTAAAACGGGAGGGCACATATTTTCCCGTTTACCGTAATCGGCTGTTCCGTCAGCTCGGCAATAGACGGGTCAATCTCCCCAAGCTTCCCGGCCGTCTCAAACATATACGGGTCTTCAATCTCAAATACGTCCGGGAACTCATCGGTGGCCTCCTTTGCCTTGAGCTCTTCCGTGTAGCTTTCCCCCGTCGAATACTCTACCTGAAGAGTATACTGGGGATACCTGTTTGAAAATGCCTCGCACAGCTCCTCCATCGCAGAGATCCAGACCGTATTCTCTCCCGAATAAAAAATAGAAAGATCAGCTTTTTCCTCCTCGCCGGCCGGGGTCTCAGACAGAACGCCCGCTTCAACCTTATCAGTTCCGCATGCGGCCATGCCTGCCGCCGCCAAAGCGAGCAGCGCACAGATGCCGGTCCTCTTTATGCTCATTGAATTTAAAAATTTTGTCCTTTTGGTTCCCATTCTTTTCCTTCCTGTTTATCAAAACAGCTGTTTCGGCTCAGTATTCATACTTACCTGATAATTATAGCATATTCTGCCTTTTTCACAAAAACTATTATTTTTAACATTAGGACTTGATTAATTCTGAAAATCCGATATACTAATTAGGATAGTAAATAAATATGAGTTTCTGCTACATATTTATACAATTCCCATAAGGAGGATAATTATGAAAAAGAGAGTATTGGCTTTATTACTTGCAGCATGTACTGCAATGTCATTTGCAGCGTGCAGCAGCGGGGAAGACAGTTCCGGTTCATCTGATTCAGGCAGTGCCGAGAGCACAGATTCCGGAAGCGGAGACAGCGATGCCTCCACAGAGATTGAAACTGTTACACCGGGTGTCCTGACTGTGGCTACAAGCCCGGATTTTGCTCCGTATGAGTTCTATGCGATCGACGAGGAAGGCAATCCGACCCTGGCAGGATTCGATATCGCTCTGGCACAGTATATTGCAGACTACATGGGGCTGGAACTCCAGATCGTTACCGTAGACTTTGACGGTGTGCTCAGTGAGCTGCAGACAAAATCTGTTGATCTGGGTATGTCAGGATTTGCTCCTGACCCGGACAGAGAGGCGATTATGGAATTCTCTGATTCCTATTACACAGGCTCCCAGTCTGTTGTAACAACAAAGGACAATGCGGATACATATAATTCTTTTGAAGCCTTAAATAACCCGGACGTTACAATCGGCGCCCAGACCGGTTCCATCCAGCTCGATCTGGCGAATGAGAACAGCGCGGATGCCGACATCATTTCCCTTCCGAAAGTAACGGATATCATCTCCGAGCTTCTGGCCGGCACAATGGATGCTGCTTACATCGAAACGGATGTTGCGAAGAGCTACCAGCAGAATTACCCGGATCTTGAAATCGTCCTGGAAGTTCCGTATGAGCAGAACGGCGCTTCTGTCGGAGTTGTGAAAGATAATCCGGAGCTTCTTGCAGCGGTCAACGAAGCGATTGCCCAGGCTCTCTCTGACGGAAGTATGGAGACATTCATCGCCGAGGCAAACGAGCAGGCTTCAGGCCAGACTTATGAGGGTCTGCTTGACGAGAACGGCAACGTTCAGTAAATGTTTTGCGGGCTCCCTTTTCGGGGGCCCGTTTTTCTGAGTGAAAGGAGTAACGAATGGATCAGTTTATAAAATTGGAAAATTTCGGGCGTATCGCGCCGTATACAGAGCTCTTTGTGCAGGGCACGATTGTAACGATCCTGCTGGCTGTGTTCACGGTCGTAATCGGATTTTGCCTGGCCCTGATACTGGCCCTGATGCGCATGTCCAATTTAAGGCCGTTTCGCGCGCTTGGCATTGATTCCGACGGCCATACGCGTGAGAAAGGTTTTCTCGCGCTTTTAAGCCGCTTTAACCCGCTGGACTTTATCGCGACAGCGTATGTCGAAATTCTGCGTTCTACGCCCGTACTTGTTCAGATCTTCATCATTTACTACGGCGTGTTCAGCATGGTTGACCTGCCCAGCTTCCAGCTTTTCGGTTTTATCCGTTTTGAGAGATTTCTTCCGGGTGTCGTTGCGCTTGGAATGAATTCAGGCGCGTATCTGTGCGAGATCATCCGTTCCGGTATCCAGTCCATTGATTCCGGGCAGACAGAAGCGGCGCGTTCTCTCGGTCTGTCACAGAGCCAGAATTTAAAATACATCATTCTGCCTCAGGCAATCAAAAATATCCTCCCGGCAATTGCGAACGAATTTGTCGTAATTATCAAAGAGTCCGCAATCACATATACCATCGGCGTACAGGATATTATGTCTGCGGTAAACGCGGTGCGCGGCGCTTCGTTTATCATTATTGAACCGTTACTGGTGGCGACAGCGATTTACTTCTGTCTGTGCTTCCCCACCTCCAAGATTATCGCTTACTTCGAAAGGAGGATGAGCCGTGGCGACAAGAGATAGCATCATTCAGGTAACTGATCTGAAAAAGCATTATAAGGGCGGAACCATCAAGGCTCTTGACGGAGTTACCGTCGATATTAACAAAGGAGACGTCATGGCTGTGATCGGACCTTCCGGTTCGGGCAAATCCACTTTTCTGCGCAGCCTGAACCTTCTGGAAGAGCCGACCGGGGGCTCCATCATTTTCGAAGGAATTGACATCACAAAGAAAAAGTATAAAAACGAAGACGGAAAAACAGTAAAACTTAACATTGACAAGCTGCGTCAGAAAATGGGAATGGTATTCCAGCATTTCAACCTGTTTCCCCATATGACTATTCTTGATAATATGACGCTGGCCCCGATGAAGGTAAAAGGCATCGCGAAAGCGGACGCGGAGAAAAAGGCGCTGGAGCTTTTAGACCGCGTGGGATTGAAAGACCGCGCGGACGCCTATCCGATTCAGCTCTCCGGCGGACAGAAACAGCGTGTCGCAATCGTCCGCGCGCTGGCTATGGAGCCGGAAGTCATGCTTTTTGACGAGCCCACTTCCGCCCTTGATCCGGAGATGGTCGGCGAGGTGCTTGACGTAATGAAAGAGCTGGCCCAGGAGGGAATGACCATGGTTGTTGTCACCCACGAGATGGGATTTGCCCGCGAAGTCGGAAACCGTGTTCTTTTCATGGCGGACGGAATGCTTCTTGAACAGGGGACTCCGGCGGACATCTTCGACAATCCGCAGAACCCGCGTCTGAAAGATTTTCTCGCGAAAGTCCTGTAAACGTATATACACTGATCCCGGAGAGCTTTTTCTTCCGGGATCATTTATTCTAAGCTATAAGGAGGATCTGACTATGAATCATTCAAAACAGACAGCTGTATCTGCTGTCGGTACAAAAAAGGAGCTCATCTGCGCTGCAGCGGAACAGATCTGGAACTATGCGGAGCTCTCTCTCCAGGAAGAAAAATCCGCTTCATACTACTGCAGTGTACTGGAAAAAGAAGGCTTCCGGGTGGAGAAGGGTATCTGCGGAATCGAAACCGCTTTCTCTGCTTCTTACGGTTCCGGCAGCCCGCGCATCGGTATTCTTGCCGAATATGACGCCCTCTCCGGGCTTTCACAGGAAGCCGGAAGTCTTGAGCGCAGAGAACTCACTCCCGGCGGATGCGGACACGGATGCGGACATAATCTTCTCGGCGCAGGCGCCCTCGGCGCGGTCCTCGGCGTGAAGGCTTATCTCGAGGAAAGCGGACATGAGGGAACGGTAATCCTCTACGGATGCCCCGGTGAAGAAGGCGGCGCTTCCAAAGCATTTATGGCAAGAGACGGACTGTGGAAAACGCTTGACGCAGCGCTCACCTGGCACCCTGAGGATGTAAACGATGTATGGACCGGATCTACCAACTCCTGCATCCAGACACAGTACAAATTCACAGGCATCGCCTCCCATGCCTCCGGAGCGCCGGAGAAAGGGCGAAGCGCCCTGGACGCGGTGGAGCTTATGAATATCGGCGTGCAGTTTCTCCGTGAGCACATGGGTGACCGCGCAAGGATCCACTATGCGATCACCGACGCCGGCGGGATCAGCCCCAACGTGGTTCAGCCGCGCGCGAGCGTGCTCTATATGGTGCGTTCAAACCATGTCGCGGAGGCGGTGGAACTCCAGGCGAGAGTGGACCGGATCGCAGACGGCGCGGCTCTTATGACCGACACTGTGCTGGAGCGCAAATTCATCGATGGGATGGCCGACCTGGTCAGCAATTCCGTGCTGGAGAAAGTACTTTATGAAAACTTCCGGGAACTCGGTGTTCCCTCCCATACACCGGAAGAACTTGAGTTTACAGATCAGCTCTCCCGGACATACTCCGGAAATGACCATGTTCCGGGGGCCGGCGCTGAAAATGATCCGCTTCTCCGCGAGCAGGTCGCACAGATGCAGAAAGACTTCGGCCACGCCATGAACGACTTTCTCGCACCTCTGTACCAGGGAGATGCCTTTGAGCCCGGATCCACAGACGTCGGCGATGTGAGCCAGCTTACCCCCACCGCGCAGATTCATGTCGCGGCATGGCCCAACGGGTGCCCGGGCCACAGCTGGCAGAACGTCTCCTGCGCAGGAAGCAGCGTCGGCCGCAAGGCTGCCGTCCACGCCGCAAAGGTGCTGGCAGCTGCAGCCGTTGATCTTTTTGAAAAGCCGGAACTCTTAAATGAGGCGAGAGCAGAGTTTGAGAAACGCATGGCGGCAGGATATGTGTGTCCGATACCGGAAGACGCGGTTCCGGCCATTCCGGACTGAGAGAGGGGTTTTACGCCCTGAAATACGAGGGATAAAAAGAAAGAGACAGTCCGACAGAGAATCCGGTTCCTAAAAAGTCCGAATTTTCCGGGATTGTCTCTTTTCTGCGTGTCAGGGATTAATTCTCAGCCCTGATGCGTCTGAGGGCTCTGTCCGCCGCAGTCCCCGGATGTCCCTCTCAGGACATCAAGACCATGTCCAAGGTGCGGCAGGATATATTCCAGACTCTCTTTCACCGCTTTCGGACTTCCCGGCAGATTGACAATCAGTGTCTTTTTCCGAATGCCGGAAGCCGCGCGGCTTAGCATCGCGCGCCCTGTAATGGAGAGCGAATACTGGCGGATCGCATCCGCAATCCCCATTGCCATGCGGTCGCACACGGCCAGCGTCGCCTCAGGGGTGACGTCTCTCTCTGAGAAACCGGTCCCTCCTGTTGTAAAAACCACATTGACCTGTCTCTCATCCGCAAGACGGATCAACTCTCTCTGGAGCATCTCCTCTCCGTCCGGCAGAAGAATCAGTTCTTCCACGACATACCCTGCCTCTGTCAGCATTTCTTTCAAGAGCGGCCCGCTCTTGTCTTCACGCTCTCCCGCATATCCTTTGTCGCTCAGTGTGATAACAGCAGCCGTAAACGGTCTGCCGACTGACTCTGTTTTATCCATCTTATCTCTGACCTCCATTCTGACTCATCCGATAACGCAGCTTATCTTCCGGTCTGCCTGCGTCTCTGCGATTCGCCGCGTTTCATCTTCTCTTCCAGATCATCCGCCGATCTGGCTCATCTTACGTTCCTCGCTCATCTGATCCGCTCTCTCGAAACAGTGCATCTGAGGTTTCCCGAGAACTGCCTTCCGGATCTGCTCCCGGATCTGCTCCTCGCTGCACCCCGGAGTCCGGAGCGCCTCTCTGATATCCACGCTGTCATTGTAGCACAGACACGGCTTTAGTTCTCCTTCGGCAGTCATCCTGATCCGGTTGCAGGAACCGCAGAACTTCCCGTGAATCGCACTGATAAATCCAACGCTTCCTTTCGCCCCCGGCAGGCGGTAGTACACTGCAGGGCCGTTTCCGTGTACGCTGTCATCCTTCTCAATATCCGGATACTTCTCCCGGATTCTCCTGAGAATCTCGTCCCCTGACATGCCCGCACATTTCTTTCCGTAACCGATCGGCATCATCTCGATAAAGCGGACGTCCACCCGGCTGTCCTTCGTAAGACAGACAAAGTCCTCCCACTCGTCATCATTTACGCCGCTTTGGGGAACACAGTTGATTTTCACCTTCATGCCTGTCTCTACCGCTGCTTCTATCCCGCTTTTCACCGCCTCAAGGCCGTCGTATCCCGTAATCTGCTCATAGACAGACCGCTTCATCGTATCAAGGCTGATGTTGACCGCGTCCAGTCCGTTCTCCGCAAGTTCTCCGAGATACCTCTCAAGCAGAATACCGTTCGTAGTGAGAGTTACCTGCTCTGTACCGGGAATCGCCTTGATCATGCCTGCAAGCTGCGGACATCCCAGCCGCACAAGAGGCTCCCCTCCCGTGATCTTAAATCTCGTAATTCCGAGGCTTACGGCCGCCTGGCAGACCAGTTTAATTTCCTCAAAAGTCAGTATTTTTTCCATAGAGGTCAGCGGCACTCCGTCAGGCATACAGTATCTGCACCGCAGATTGCACCTGTCCGTGACAGATATCCTCATATAATCTATCTCTCTGCCAAATCCGGTAGTGTCAAAACTACCTTCGTTTTTTATTGTAAAAGTTACGTTTTACCTTGATTTTTCGGAGGTTTGCAAATAAAAAGAGCATTGACCTCCCTTTTCTGGTATAATGTCAATCGCCAAACCAACC
>NZ_JAJEQX010000036.1 GCF_020687545.1 Ruminococcus turbiniformis
TACATCCTGGCTGACCCGTCCGCAGCTTGGTACAATTGGAAAGAATCACATTCAGAGCAGTTCAACTTTACTTAGAACTGCTCTTTTTGTGTCTGCTCTGAATCTGATACTTTCCTAATGAATTATACCAGAAATGAATTTGTATTCCAACGGAATTATCTGCGGAATGGCCGCAGCATTTCCGGGACTGTAATGACAGGAGCGGGCTGGATCTTTCTTCTAAAGGGAAGGAAACTGCCCGGCAGTTCCTTTCCCGAAATCCTTTATTCTTTTGTAGCGTTATCTGGATCAATCACCCTGCAGGAGTCTTTCCCATATACGACACCTAGGCAGTGATATCCGTCCCATGATATATGTATAGTTCCGATGTCATCGACGTTTATTACCGTACCTTGGGTTCCCTTTGGAATTTTTGTGTAGGGATCATCCATGCGGATCAGTTCCACACGGATTCCCGGCGGAAAAGTATTCCTGAGCTTTGCAAGGTTTTCCTGGCTTATTTCCATTTCTTTGTCTCCTGTTCACTTTTCATGCGTCTCTGTGCTGGCATCAGCCACAGAGAGAGGTTGGATTTTCTGTTTGTTCCAAAGAAGTCTCCGGATGGAAGTTTTTGCCGTCCTCATAGCCTTGTGCGGAAAAACTGCGGAAGTTTCCAGGATTCAGATTTGCATAAACCCCGCCATTACGCAGGGAAGCTGCCGCCTTTTCTACTTCCTGGGGAACAGTAAGGACAAGCCCCCAGCCTTCTTCGTGTTGTTTGTTCTGACTCTGGAAGGATTCATAAAGACCGGCGGCAAAACCTGCACCATAGGCATTGCAGAGTTCCCGCAGCTGCGTCCCGCTATAAATCTTCTTGTACTTCTGGCGAAGCTCCTGGCAATGTGCCAGGATGTAATCATAAGCGTACAGAAAGATGCGGGAACACACCTCATAATCATCTTCTAGGCCAATAAAGCCGATGGTTGCCGTTTTTGTGCGCTTTATCCGACTGTAATATGCCTTGCAGCAATAATGTGGGGCAATCACGGCAGAAAGCTCCACCGCCCATTTGTTTGTCATTTTTGTGCAGCTGGCTCTGATTGTTTTCCGGATCACTTTCTGTTCCTTTGCATCCAGTACATCTTCCGGACGCAGCTTATGCGTTGCCATGAGCTCACGGGCTTTTAAAAGAGCTGCTTTTGCTTCATGCTCATTCGGGCTTTCTGATAATGCCAGTAGTTTTGCAATTCGATCTCTGATATTCATAAATAATCTCCTTCTTTCTCCATGGGACACGGGACTGTCGGACAGCCCCTGTCCCCAAAATCATTATTCAGCGAAAACCGTAAGCGGTATTTAAGAGATCTTAGCCAGAAACTCTGCTTCTGACAGAATGGTTATGCCTAAAGACTTGGCTTTCGCCAGCTTGCTTCCGGCTTTTTCTCCGCAGATGAGATAATCCGTTTTGCTTGTTACAGAGCTGCCCGGCTTTGCGCCAAGCGACAGGATCTGGTCGTTGATCTCTGAGCGGGTAAAGTTTTCCAGCTTTCCGGTTGCTACGATTGTTTTTCCTGCAAATACATTGTCTTTTGTCATAGTGGTTTCTTCCTTTCTTTCTTCAAATGTAAATTCTTTCTGTAACGTGTCCCAGAGCGCCAGATTTTCTTCATCCGCAAACCAGTCGTGAATGTTCCGGTTCAGTGTGGCGCCAAAATCCTCTAACTGCGTGAAATCATAGCCATCCACAGCAGCCGCTTTGAAAGTGTCCAGATTGCCGGAAAATACGGTATCCAGCACCCGGCTTTTTGTGCGGCCAACCATGGGGATATCCATGCTGACAAGATAACGGACAAAAGAGGTGTGCCGGCTGGCTTCTATGGAGTTCCAGAGCCGGTCAAAGGACTTCTCCCCGAATCCATCCAGATGGATGATTTCCTCCCGATGTGTATCCAGATGGTAGATATCCTGGAAAGTCTGAAGATATCCCAGAGCCAGGAACTTCTCCAGCGTAGCTTCCTTTAACCCTTCAATATTCATGGCTTTCCGGCATACGAAATGGACGAATTTTTTCAACTGCTGGCTTTCACAGGCCGGATTACTGCAGTGTACGGTTTCAATAATCCGTCCTTTTTCTGCAATCTTCCGATGAACTTCTGTAGAAGCGCCGCAGCACGGGCAGGTAGCAGGTGCTGCATCCAGATAGTCTCCACGGTCCAAGTTCTCCTCTACATGGGGAATGATCATGTTCCGTTTGGATACCAGGATACGGCATCCCGGCACCAGCTCCAGTTCCCGGATAAAGGTGAGGTTATGAAGCGTGGCCCTGGATACGGAGCAGCCGTCAATCTCCACTGTGTCAAAGACTGCCACAGGCGCCAGTTCCCCGAAGCGGGAAGGCGTCCATTCGATACTCCGGAGGATAGTCTCGTAGGTTTCATCCTCGAATTTGTAGGCAAGCCCGTCCTTGTAGTGGTGTCCGGTCCTTCCGCAGCTTGCGGAATATGCCAGGTCATCGAAGATCAGTACCATTCCATCAATGGGAAGATCCAGTGTTTCTGCCTTTTCCATCAGGTCCTGGATACGAAGATCCAGATATTCCGGCGAAATCTGATCCGGATTCAGGGGAATATACGGGCAGGAACCAAAGCCCAGCTTTGATAACTGGTACAGGCGTTCCTCCCGGCTGTTGCTGTTTTCTCCCTCATCCAGCCCTTCCAGTACGTTGAATGGGAGGAAGGTGACACAGCGGCCTTTGCAGTTCTCCGGATCCAGACTCCGCACAGATCCGGCAGCCAGGTTCCGGGCGTTTTTATAAGGTTCCCCGTTTCTGTCCCGGAGTGTGGTGTTCAGCCGTTCAAAATCCTTCTTGTGTATGAAGGCTTCTCCGGTGACAACCAGCCGCTCTTTGTAAGCAACCGTGAGCGGCACATTCTCAAAAGCGGGAATGTTATGAGTGATCTCTTCACCGGTCTCACCGTCTCCTCTGGTGGCTGCCTCTTTGAGCCTGCCGTTTTCATAAGTGAGTTTTACGGTCAGCCCGTCCAGCTTCAGCATGAGCAAAGCTGCGTGACTGCCGCAGAAACGGCACAGATCCGTTACCTGCTTTGTCTTGTCCAGAGATAAAAGCGGATGCGGGTGCGGCACTTTTTTCAGCTCACTGACCGGCGGATAGCCGACTGTCTGGGTAGGGGAATTGGAGTAGATGATCCCCGTTTCCGCCTCCAGCTTTGTCAGTTGGTCATACATCCGGTCATACTCGACATCGGAAATTTCCGGTACGTTCAGGTTATAGTAAGCGTGCCGGTGATGATTGAGTGTCTGGACCAGTTCTTTGATTTTGGTTCCTTCATTCATGGTTCTGCTTCTCCTTTCTGTTACCATGTCCATCCGGAGCGCTGAAAAACAACCCTCCTTTCCTATGTTCAGGCATAAAAAAAGAGAATGACGCAAAATGTTCATTCTCTAACAGCGTGCAGTTTCTGCAAAATAAAAAAGCCAGAAGGTACTGCCATGATGGCAGAGTATCCCTCTGACTGATTACAAACCTAAACAGCGTGTGATTATCCTTTCCGGATAGACACAAAATATATGGTACAAATTTAGTATAACACTAGATATAGTAGCGGTCAAATAAAAAATAGCTTTACACACCTATATATAGCATAACAAATAAGCAGCACCCCTTTGTACGTCAGGTTTTGACAGAAAAATCCTCTTGACGAAAGAACATATGTTCGCCATAATAAGAGAAAAGGGAGGCGAACATGAGTTTGGAAAGAAGAAACGTTATTTTTCATATTGATGTAAATTCCGCATTTCTGAGCTGGGAAGCCACTTACCGCCTCCATCATTTGGGTGGGAAAGAGGATTTGAGGGAAAAAGTGTCTGCGGTTGGCGGTGATATGGCAATGAGGCACGGAATTATATTGGCGAAATCCATTCCGGCCAAAAAGTTCCATATAAAAACGGGAGAAACTATTCTGGAGGCGAAACAGAAATGTCCGGAGTTGATCCTGGTTCCGCCTAACTATGGGCTATATGAAAAGTGCTCCAAGGCATTTATGGATATCCTGCGCCGGTATTCTCCAGACGTAGAGCAATACTCGATAGACGAAGCCTTTGTGGATATGACAGGTACGGAAGGACTCTGGGGCGATCCGGTGACGGCAGCATACAGGATGAAAGATCAAATCCGGGATACGCTGGGATTTACCGTCAATATCGGGATCTCGGAGAACAAGCTGCTGGCCAAGATGGCATCAGATTTCCAGAAGCCAGACCGGGTGCATACGCTGTGGCATAATGAGATTGAAGATAAAATGTGGCCGCTTCCGGTGAGTGATTTGTTCTTTGTAGGCAGGGCGACTGCAAAAAAGCTGTTTAACCTGGGGATCCATACCATAGGGGAACTGGCCCATGCGGAGCCGCATCTGCTGAAAGTCCATCTGAAGAAACATGGGGAAGTCATCTGGGCGTTTTCCCGCGGAATGGATGTATCTGTTGTTCAGTCCGAAGCTCCGGCGAATAAAGGGTACGGAAACTCCACCACCATTGCCTTTGATGTAACGGATGCGTCCACTGCGAAGCTGGTGTTGTTGGCGTTGGCGGAGACGGTGGGAACCAGACTGCGGGCAGCAAAGGTGCGGGCGGAAGTGATTGCTGTGGGAATCAAATCTCATGACCTGCGTTATGCCAGCCACCAGATGACGCTGCGGAACACTACGAACATTACCATTGAGATCCATCGCTGTGCCTGCCAGCTTTTTGACCAATTATGGGACGGGACAGCCATCCGGCATCTGGGGATCCACACCAGCCGGGTAAAGGATGGGTTCAACATGCGCCAGTTGGATATGTTTGACACGACAGATTATGAAAAGCTGGAGAAAATGGATGCTGCGGTGGACCGGATCCGTGGACGGTATGGGATTGACTCGGTGAAGCGGGCGGCATTTGTGGGAAGTCCGATTGACCACATGAGCGGGGGCATCTCAAGGGAAAAAAGGACTGTTGATTATAAGAAAGTCAGGGTAAACTAGAGGTGAAGAAGTATGAGTATGGGAATAGGTACAAATACACAAAATCCCGATGAGGGGGAGTTGAAAAGGGATTTAGAAAAGATTGCCTGCGGTGTCTGGTTTACAAGCACCGGATCCGTCATGCCCAAATTGGTCAAGTACCAGGATGATGAAGGTCTGCTTCATACGATCAGTCAGATCCATGTACTGACACAGGAAAAGAAATACTACTGCGGCATCCCCATCCAGGAATACCGGTGCAGTACAGTTCTGGGAAATCAAGAGTATCTATTCCGGCTGTATTATTATCTTGAGGAAAATTGCTGGAAGATCAGCTGGGAAGGAATATAAGCCTGCAGGCGAAAGGAGAAAAAACTGATGTGTGGACGTTATTATGTGGATGATGAGACTGCCAGAGAAATTGAGAAGCTGGTGCGGGATCTGGATAGGAAACTGCAGATAGAGCGCACCGGAGATGTAGTCCCTTCGCAAAATGCTATGATCCTAAAGGGGGAGGGAAATCATCTGGCTGCAGAACAGATGAAATGGGGCTTTCCAGGGTTCGAGAAAGGAAAGCTGCTGATCAATGCAAGGGCAGAGAGTGCCATGGAGCGCAGAACCTTCCAGGACAGTGTGCAGCACAGGCGCTGCATCATTCCGGCTAAAGGCTTTTATGAGTGGAACAAAAGCAAGGAGAAATTTTCATACGAGCGGAAGGACGCACCGGTTCTTTTCATGGCAGGGTGCTATAACTGGTATGAGGATCAGGAAAGGTTTATCATTCTGACAACGGAAGCAAACCCTTCCGTGGCGCCGGTCCATAACCGGATGCCGCTGATCCTGGAGCCGGAGGAACTGAAAGACTGGGTGCTGGATGATCAGGCAACAGAGTATTTGCTGCATAAGACACCGGTTCTGTTAGAGGTACACGCAGAGTATGAGCAGATGAGGTTGTTTTAGTATGTCTGGGACTAGAGATATGCTGAAAATCCAAGTGATACTTTCATACTAAGTCTACCAGCAAGTAAAATGGTATCTTCTCAATATCTTTAACAAACGGTATAATTGAAACGAGGAGGTGCCATCGTGAAGGAAAAAATATACATCATTGAGGATGATCTTACTATACAGACACAGTTGAAAACCTTATTGTCAGGCAATGGGTATGAGGTTGACGCTGCAACTGACTTTTCAAGAATAATTGAGCAGTTGAAGGCATTTGCACCCCATCTGGTTTTGCTGGATATAAAACTTCCTGGAAACAGCGGATTTGAAGTCTGTTCACAAATCCGCAGCTTCTCCGATATTCCCATAGTGTTTGTGACAAGCAGCAACACAGACATGGATGAATTGAACAGCATTATGCTGGGCGGGGACGCTTTTATTACAAAGCCGTATAACACGGCAATCTTGCTGGCGAAAATTGCTTCCCTGTTGCGGCGGGCATATGCTTCTGGGCAGACCGAGGTACTTTCATGGAACGGCACAGATTTACATTTGGAAAGCGGCTTTATAGAATATAGCGGCCGGAAAGCCGATTTGACAAAAAATGAGCTAAAAATACTCTACTATCTTTTTAAGAACGCAGGAAAAATATGTCCTCGCAGTGATATTGTGGATTTCCTTTGGGATAATCAGCTCTATGTGGATGATAATGCCCTAAGTGTGAATATAACCCGTATCCGTGAAAAGCTGGCGTCCATTGGATTGACTGACTTTATTAAAACAAAGCACAGGCAGGGGTACACATTATGAATGGTAAACAATATCTGAAAAATCAGCTACCTGTCATTTTAATCAATCTGCTGGGTATGCTTGCCCTTGCCCTGTTTTTAATTGCAAGTGGTAATAGTATTCAAACTGTCCTATTCATTCTGGTTGTCTGGCTGATTGTCCTTTTTTCCTGTCTGCTGTTTTTCTATTTCTCCCGAAAAAAATATCTGGATAAACTATTGGATATGACGGAGCAGTTAGAAGAACGGTATTTGCTGCCGGAAATCATGCAGGAGCCGGAAAAAGCCGATGAACAGGTATTCTACCAGATTATGAAGATGGCTGAAAAATCTATGCTGGAACGGATTGGCGAGGTACAGAGGGAACGGAAGGAATATAAAGAATATATCGAACAATGGATACATGAAGTGAAAACACCGATTACAGCTATAAAACTGATTTGTGAGAATAACCGCTGTTCTTTTACCAGAGATCTGATGGCAGAGTTGGAAAACATCAACCGCTTTACGGAACAGGCTTTGTATTACGCCCGCAGTGAACATACGGAAAATGATTATTCTGTCCGTGAAATCAGACTTAGCAATGTGGTACATGGGGCAATCGCAGATAACAAATATCTTTTGCGCCAAAACAATGTGACAGTTACTGTAGATAATGTAGAATACAGCATATATTCCGATGATAAGTGGTTACGGTTTATTTTGGACCAGCTTATCAGTAATGCAGTAAAATACCGTATAGACCAGCCGGTTTTACATTTTTCTGCTGTAAAAGAGAATGATAGAGTTATCCTATCTGTTGAAGATGATGGCATAGGCATACCACAAAGCGATTTATCCCGTATTTTTGAGAAAGGGTTTACAGGACAGAACGGAAGGATAATTCACAGTTCTACCGGGATTGGCCTGTATCTATGTAAACGCCTTTGCGATAAGCTGGGAATAGGAATTTCCGCAAGCTCCGAAGGGAAAGGAACCACTATTTCACTTTCCTTCCGTATCAACGATTTTGTTACTGGAGTGCAGGGCTGATATGCTCTGCACTTCTTACGTTTTTGTAAGAACTGCGTAAGAAAACTTGATACAAAAAGGCATGGATACGGATTAAAATATAGGCATGAAAGATTTAGGAAGGCAGGAGAACACATGGAACCTATTTTGAAATTAGAGCATATCCAGAAATATTATGGCAATGAAGGAAATATCACAAAAGCCATTCAGGATATTAGCTTTTCTGTAGAAACAGGAGAATTTCTGGGGATTATGGGAGCGTCAGGATCAGGGAAAACAACACTGCTCAACTGTATTTCCACCATTGATACAGTAAGCGCAGGTCATATTTATTTGGAGGGGACAGACATTACAGAACTAAAGCCGAAATCTCTTGCCCGCTTTCGCCGGGAGAATTTAGGGTTTGTGTTTCAGGACTTCAATCTGCTGGACACACTGACAATCTCCGAAAACATTGCGTTGGCATTGGCAATCAACAAGACTCCGGCGAAAGAAGTGGAGCCTTGCATTATGGATATCGCCGGGAAATTGAACATCCGTGATATTCTGAACAAATATCCGTATCAGGTATCCGGCGGCCAGAAGCAGCGTTGTGCCTGCGCCAGAGCCATTATTAACAATCCAAAGCTGCTTTTAGCCGATGAACCAACCGGTGCATTAGATAGCCATTCCTCTCAAATGCTTCTGTCCACGATCCAAAGTATCAATGAGCAGATGGGGGCAACCATTCTCATGGTAACACATGATGCTTTCACGGCCAGCTATGCAAACCGTATTCTCTTTTTACAGGACGGAGAGATTTTTACAGAATTGCATAAGGGAAGCGACAGCCGGAGTGCTTTTTTTGATAAAATCCTGAATGTCCTTACCATGATTGGAGGGGGACAAAGCCATGTATGCTAAACTTGTATTAAGAAATGCGAAGCGGTCTGTCAAAGACTATCTGGTTTATATCGTAACCTTGACAATCTGCGTCACGCTTTTTTATTCATTCCTGTCCATTTCCAGCAGCTACTATCAGCCGGATATTGGGAGTGAATACAATTTTACGGTATTAAGTGACGGGATGAAAGTGGCTATTTGTGTGATCACCCTCTTCCTGCTGTTTCTGATACGGTTTGTCAACAACTATATGCTGCGGCGTAAGCAAAAGGAATTTGCGGTTCAATCTATCATGGGAATGGAACAGAAAACCGTTGGCAGACTGTTTTTTGCGGAAACCTTTGTGATGGGGATGATTTCGATTGCCATAGGAATTTTCCTCGGAGTGTTTTGTTCGCAGTTTATTACAGCAATGCTACTGACTTCTTACGGGAAAAGCTATGAACTAACATGGACGCTATTCCCAGATACGGTCTTGTTGACAATCGGTTTCTTTGTTTTTAGTTTTCTTGTGGTAGGGCTGTTTAACACCCGTACCATTCGGAAAACAAAAATCATAGATATGCTTGCGGCAGACCGGGAAAATGATCCTGCACTGAAAAAAAGCCGTTGGATTGTAATTGTAGCTATTTTATTTGAACTGTTCACGGTATGGATGTGCGTGACGGGAGTGCAAAAGGTCTGGTTCTATTATGACAGCCGTTTTGCTATGCCGGTTCAGATTATGTTCTGGGGCAACATTATTCTACCAGCAGCCACTTTATTTTGGTCTGTATTGTGGATACTCAGGAAGAAAAAATCAGGATTTCCTAAATTTGTTTTCGGACTGCTGATTTGCGCTGCCCTGAACGTCTGCATAGCAGCCAGCGTGCCGGCCTTAATCAATCGGTATTATCTTCCGCTAGGGGCTGGTACGGTCAACCAATATCTGCTATTTATTCTGGTTGATTTGATTTTTTTCATTTGCTCATTGATTTATCTTGCCAACAGCTTCATCGTTACATGGAAAGAAAAATCACCAGAGCATAGATACAAAGGTGAGAATCTGTTCTTTTTCGGCCAGGTTATATCAAAGCTGAATACCACCAGTAAGACCATGACGCTTATCAGCGTAACTCTTGTGCTTGCCATTTTCCTGTTTATCGCAGCACCAATTTTGACCGGCTGGGCTTCCGGCTATCTGGATATACGTTCCATGTATGACGTGCAGATTTCTTCCCGCTATAACGATGTATATGACGAAGAAAACCTTCCTCATGATAATTATGAAGTCGTAACTGACTATCTTGTGGAGAATGGCATTGAAACAGATTATGACTGCATATTCAGCCTATATCTTCCGAAGAAAGCTGATTTTCATAATCGGATAAAGTATGACTTTCCTATTGTGGCTATCTCGTTGAGTGATTACAACACAATTCGGGAAATGCTGGGATATGAGCCAGTTTCTCTATCGGAAAACGAGTTTACCACACAGTGGCAGACCATCGCCACTGAGGAAGAACGGAATAACTTTTTGGCAGAGCATAACAGCGTAATGACAGACGCCGGAGAATTGACTCTTTCCGCTCAGCCTTATTACGAGGAAGCAATCGGGGAAACAGCTTATAATTCTTATACAAATGTACTCTTTGTATTTCCAGACAGCATTTGTGAAAAACTGCTTCCGGTTATGCGGAATCGCTATATCACTACATCAGAAAATATCTCCTATCAAAATGCCCGTGAATTAGAGCAGGCTTTTTTGGAGGAGTATCCTGAGATTACAGAAACCGGTGTCAGCTATTCAATCCGTTTAAGCACCTTGCAGATCAACAGCACAAAGGCAAGTAATTTTGTCATGCAGGCCGCCATGCTATACGGTGCTGTCGTGTTGATGGTGATCTGCCTTACCATACTGTCTTTACAGCAGCTATTAGACGCCGGTAAGTACAAATACCGTTTTTCTGTACTACGAAAGTTGGGCGTTGAAGAACAACGGATAGGAAAACTTGTGCTAAAACAATTAGGCGTCTGGTTTGGACTTCCAATCATTGTAGCAATCATCGTCTCCACAGTTGTAATTGCCTACTTTATTCAAACTATAACAGCAGAAATTTCGGCATATATTGGATTTGGAGCTTTGATGGTACAGATTGGTATGACTGTAGGTGTACTGGTACTATTATTAGTTTGTTATTTTATTAGTACATGGGTACTCTTCCGACATTCGATTGATCCTTGATTTCTTAACAAAAACTGGAGGTGAAAGCATCGGTTATTTTCTGATTGTTGAATTTAAAGATACTGAAACCACTATTTTGCATCAAATTCTGTCTGTTATTAGAGGATACACTAAAATGGAGGAATACAAGTTAGATTTGCCAAATGAGACAATTTTTCCGGGGCTTTTTATTCTTCCAGATCAGCGCAGAATATTGGTGGAAGGAAACGAAATATATCTTACGCATCATGAGTTTGATATGATGCTGTTTCTGGCCAGACATCCAGGGCAGGTTTTTACCAGAGAGCAACTATATGAAGCGGTTTGGGATGACATCCCTGTGAGTGTGGATGCTAAAGTCGAGTGTATGGTTTACAGTATCCGGAAGATACTCAGGGCTTATACTGACAGGCAATACATCCAGACTGTCTGGGGAGTAGGATACAAATTCGATCCGAGAACATAAAAAAGAGCCGTCCGTGAGGGCGGCTCGAAATCATTTACTCTTCGCCAAGAAAATTGGGGTTTTCTATTCAATAAATATAAGAAAGCCGATTATTTCCCATGTGCAGTAAATCGTATGGTATTATGGGATAGAAAAAGTTTGAATAATGTTGTAAGATTTGAGCCTAAAAGTTGTGTATATAAGTGAACGAGGGCATATGAAAGAGAGGTGGGAACTAATGGATGACTCAAAGATAGTCCAGTTATACTGGGATAGGAATGAGCAGGCCCTTACCGCTACATCGGACAAGTATGGAAATTATTGTATCACGATTGCTAAGAACATACTGGGGAATAAAGAAGATGCCGAAGAATGTGTTAATGATACATACATGAGAGCATGGAACTCCTTGCCACCACATAGGCCTAATATTCTGTCTACATATCTAGGGAAAATTACAAGAAATTTATCATTTAATCTGTACAAACGCAATACCGCAGATAAACGGGGCGGTGGAGAAGTCCCAGTTGTTTTGGATGAAATCGTAGATTTAGTATCTGATACAGACGATGTAGAGAAAGAAATTGACCGAAGGGAACTTGTAAAAGCAATAGATGATTTTCTGGGAAAACTTCCGGCTGATAAGAGAAGTATTTTTATATGTCGATATTGGTATTTTGATAGTATTTCCAATATTGCATCCCGGTTTGGAATGACAAATAATTATGTATCAGTATTACTTAACCGCCTTCGTTTAAAACTACACAATTACCTTTTAGAGAGGGGATTCGAGATATGAGAAAAGAGGAATTTTGCGAAATTCTCGGTGACATCAACGAGAACTATGTAAAAGAGGCCAGAATAGAACGTAAGAACAAAAAAACTAGGCAGATGAAGGGGAAAGTTATGGTAGCGTGTTTATGTTTGTTCTTTGTACTACCATTAACTGCATTTGCGATTGAAACAATTCAGTATAATGCAGCGGTAGATTATCTTGAGTCTATTGGTATTTCTGTTGAAGATTTAAGTGATTATTCCCGGAAAGAAATAAAGGAAGCCGCAAAAACGATTGATGCAGGAGAAAATAGCCAGTTGACTGAAGAAATCCTTAACCTATTGCCAGATAACAAAGAAGCGATTGACGAGCCAACGCAGGTAACATCTGAGCAGATAAGAGAATTGACGCCAACCATGACAAGAGAAGAGGTTCTTTCATTTTTGGGTGATACGCAAGATATTGGCTCTGGAATTTATATATACGTTTACCAAGTAGATCAACAATATTTGCTTCGTATTCCTTTTGCAAATGATGAAGCACAATTAGGTGTTACAGGAGAAGATTTATTAAAAGCATTGTCCCCTATTTCTGGATAACTTTCCGAGGGAAGGGAGAATCTTTGTAAGGCCCCACTGTGCTATGGGAATGTAAACGGTCTCCATTACATCGCCTGTAATGAGGTGGAAGACTTGACTGAAGGATACCTGTCGGCAAACGTAAAAACATAAAAAGAGCCGTCCATGAGGGCGGCTCGAAATCATTTACTCTTTGCCAAGGAAATAGTCCACTTCCTTAGTATATTCTTTCTGTTCATCTGGAACTTGCAGCTCCAGTTCCGCAATCTGCCATTCCATCCAGTTACCATGTACAACAGCAGTAGCAGACCAGCCTTCCAGAAAGCTGTACTCCCGGTCGTCATCCTCTTGCTCCACTCCATCCAGAGCGCTTTCATAAGCAGCTTTCATTGCTGCGTACACTTCCTCGTAGTCGGTGCTGACGATGGGATCTGTCAGACCGTCTGCATACCCGTGTAAAACATAAATCTTTATCAGTGTATTTCCTTGCGTATTCTTGCAGACATTTGTCATTAGGCGGCCTCCTTTCCGGCATTCTCTCCCTCATAGCCAGGCCAGGTAATATGGCACTCACATTCGGTCAGCTCCGGATCGTGCTCTAAGGATGCGTAAACGGCCTCCCGCTCTTTGGCGGAATCATATTCCTTGTCCAGTTTAATGACTTCTGCCTGAATAAAGGGAGCGTTTGTATACGAGGCGGTAACAATGCCGTCCTCCATGACCAGCACCACACGGGGCGCCTGTTCTGGATGCGGGCGCAGTTTACCGTTTAGAATCTGTTTCTCGATTTGATCAATCACGTTCTCCATCGTAACACGGTAGGAAACATTGATGTCTGCCTGTTTCTCATACAGTTCATAGGCTTTGCACAGAATATCTGTCTCATGTTCCAGCGTCTGATAGGGAAGGTTGCAAAGCCCGGTTTCTTCCGTGCGCCGTTCTTCGCAGCACTCAATGAAATCCTGGAAAAAGCAGTGCTTTTTATAGATTTCATGGGCTTTCCGTATTTGTGGAAAGGTCAGTGTAAAGGTAAGCTCCTGCGGTGTTTCATTTCTGTCTATTATCATAGCGTTTGTTCTCCTTTCTGAAGGAGGGCTGCGCCTGGCAGCACAGCATCCTCCTGTTTCCTGTAAATCAGTAACGTTCCTCGTAAATCCAGGGGATGATCCTTCCATTCCCCGTCCTGGTAGACCTGTCTGGTCAAAGTATTATAGATGACCGGTGTTTTTTCAATATCCGCAAGGTCAGCGACCAGGCAGGTTTCCCGGTCAATATAGGGCCAGAGTGCCGCTTCAATCTCTTCTCGCAGCTTTAATGCCATTCGGTGGATTTTCGGTACGTCATAGTCCCTGGTGATACTTCTCCCGATTTCCTTTGGAATCCGGGAATGGTCAATGGCATCCTGCACCACGGCAGTCTGCTCATCCAGAGAGAAATCCGGATTGATCAGAAGATGGCGGCAGGCGACCAGGAGGACAAATTCCTGGACGCTTTCCCGGATTTGTGCCTTCAGCTCCTCATAAGGAACACGATATACGCTTTTTAAGGTTTCCAGAGGAACCCGTTCCCGGTTGAGCTTCAGGGTGGAGAGCAGCTTTTGCAGGCTGCTCCCCCGTTCATAAATGTCAGTCAAGCGCACATCACCTCAATCTCTGCCGGACGGCGTGCATAGGTCAAATGGTAAACGGTGTTTTCAGTTTCAAATACGACTCCGTCCTGCGATACTTCCAGGATCTGCTGGACCAGGGAGGTAGACAGCGACCGGACGCCCGTTATAATCCAGGCCCGCTCATGCAGACGCAGGGGCAGGCTGAGGGTGGCGGTCAGATGGGTATGTTTCTTTTTTACTGGCATAACCTTGATTTTTTCATTCTTCATAAATCATCACACTCCTTAACACATTGGATTTATCCGCAGTTTCGTATGCTGGATGGCGGACTCTGGAAGTACATATTCCTTCTGTCTGTCATACAGTTTGATTTCTCTGATTGCAAATTCGCAAATATCATAGTTATCCTTGCCATAGGCGAGGGCAACCTCCTCTACACAGTCCGCACGGGATAAAAAATCTGCTGTGATATCCTCCGGTGAAAGCCCGTCCTCGGCCCAGAGATCATCATAAACTTCCGATGTCTGGTATTCCGAGAAATACGGGCCGTCTCCGGATACACACTGGAGCAAAAAGGTGCGGAAGCATCCATCACGGCTTTCTTCTATGACTGTGACCGCATACGCATTGAAATCAATGGGTATGGATCTGCCGTTGACCAGAAAATGAAAGCCGTCTATGGAGAACACATCCGTTTGCCCTTCCGGCGGATCAGCAGGGCGTTCCTGCATTTTCAGATACAGGACAGCCGAGAGTTGTACCCATGGCCGTGTTCTTTTTCCTTTCGTCATGTTATTCCTTCTTTCTATGTAACCTGATAACTGAGCTGGTAACAGCCCTTGGCAACGAAGACATATTCTTCCGGGTGTTCGTAGATGGTTGCCCGGATCCGTGCCTCATAGTGTGGGTTTGCCTGGGCCTTCGGATGGGTTCCGAGACGCAGATACAGCTCACTTAATGACAGGGTGCCGCCGGCGCTTTCCATGGTCATCCGGATCAGGTGGTGCCAGGTCAGGATGTTCAGATCCGTGTCCGATACGGAGAAAGCTCCGGTCTGCCGGACACTGAATGGCACTAGCAGGGCATCTGCCTTTTTCAGAAGCAGCAGATATTCTGTCACAATGGGGATGAAGGGTTTCCGGTATCTTCTGGTATCGGAGGTGCAGTTGAACTGCCCTTTTACCAGGAAGGACTCGAAATCCCCCATCCGCATCAGGTCATTCTGCATACTGTAAAACCTTCCGTTCATGCGGATATCGCCCACCAGCACCGCCAGCCTGCCGTCTTTTCTGAGCGCCAGAAAGAATTTGCGGATACAGTAATTCAGCTTATCCAGAAATTCCTCATAGCTTGCACAGCGGGACAGGTCATCCGGGTGCGGGGCATTTCCCCACACATTCCCGGAGTAGACGATCATGCTGTGGTAGGGCGGATGAAAAAAGATCAGATCCGCTGAATCCTCCACATCATCCCGCAGGGCGTTCCAGTTCCCGCGCCCAAAGGCGGGCGCAGGGTTCAAATCGTATAACAGGGAACGTACCTGGAAGCGGTCAGCGGCAGCTTTGGAAGTGCCGGAGCCGCTCATCGGATCCAGCAGGGTGAACCGGCTGGTATCCTTGCCTTCATACTGCTTGCAGTCCAGGACGTATTTCAGGATAGAGGCAACCACTTCCGGGGAGCAGTTTCCACGCCACCGGTTGTCACCGCCGTCTCCCCTGTCCGGGAACGCTAAAAAGGAAGTCAGTTCCTTGCCCACCCGTTTCCGTAAGCCTTCCGTGCCAAGCATCCCGGCAACGGTTCGCCAGTCCGGGCCAAATTCCGCTTCCAGAAGCTGGGCGGCACGGGCAATTTGCCAGTCATTCATAAGGATCCCTCCATTCCCTCCAGACTCCGTACTTTTCTGCGGAGGCGGTAGAACCGGCTGTGTACGCCGTGGGATGTAATATTACAGATCTCAGCAATTTCGTGGTAGGTGTAGCCGTCCGCCTGCAGATGGACCACCTGGCGCTCCTTCGGCGTCAGATAAGCCAGAAGCGCCAACAGGCGGTTCCGGTCATCCATTGCCTCTGCCAGACGTTCCTGCCGGGTGGGAAGAAAAGCGTCCAGTTCAGCGGTATCTTCCTGATACTCCTCCAGATAGGCCCGGCGCATGGGACGGTTCTGTTTCTTCCATTCTGTTGCCAGTGCATCCCGCATGGCGATGCGGGCGATGGTGGAGAAGCGGTACTGCTGAAGTTCCGGTTTCTCCAGATAATCCTGTACGGCTTTCAGATAGCCAAAGACTGCGGTATCGTAGTAATCCTCGATATTCAGGTGGCGTCCGTTCAGATACTGATAGATAAAATCATGGTGCTTCTCTGCGAAAATTCTCTGTTCTTCTGTTAATGGGTGCAATGCTTTCATAATCATTCGTCCTTTCTAATCATTCTGTTTGTATTTCCGGGTAATCATGTTTGCTATCAGGCGTGTGCAGTTACATTCAGCGTCCGATAAATTCCGCCCTGACTCCGGGATCAGCAATAGCGCCGCTTTTTTAGAAGCCCAAGCTAAAGTGATCGGAAACAGTGCGGCAACCTTCCGGGAGCAGTCGGGAACCGGCGGGCAGATGCCCGATTGAGAAAACATTTCTCTGCCCTCCTCGATAAGAGAGCGCAGTTCCTCTGTGATCTGTGCGCCTTCCTGCAGATAACATCCTTTGGACGCCAGGATGCAGTCGGTGTTGCTGATTGCAAGCCCGCAGCGGATGTTTTTATATAAAGGCTCCAGGAAATCCCGGAGTTCTTTGGAACCGGTATTCCGGGGCATACACTTCCGGATGCGGATGGTTGTCCCGTCCGTGGCAATCTCCAGGGTGCTGCCGCTGCGGATGCCTGTCTCTTTGCGGATATCCGCAGGGATGATGATGCGCCCTTGGGTATCCATGTTTCGTATCACGGCAATACTCATAAAAACCGTCCTTTCTTTTACGCCGGAACAGAAAAAGAAGCGGTGCTTCCGCTTCCTTTCCTGCATGGTTGTATCGTATGTTTCTATGCTGCGTATGGGTAAGGCTGCCGCTGCATCTGCTGGCGCTGGGCCTGCTGATTTGCGAGCATCTCTTTCCCGTTTGAGATCAGCGGCGGGGCAATGCAGCGCTCCCACTCGGTCACATACGCATCCACCCGCTTTAAGAGCAGGTAGAGATCCATGTCCGTGAGCAGGATAAAGGCCGATTTTTCCATCTGGAAGCTGCCGGACTGCATATAGGAGCCGCCGTTTCGATTCTGTACTTTGATCCCCTTTCCGTTGACGATCTGGATCCGCCATGGGTTATTCATCTCCTGACCGTTTGACATCCGGCTGTGTCTGGAAATGGAAAACTGCTGTGCGGTGGAGTACCCGTACTGATCGGGTTCCCCAAAGATCTTGCTGATACTCCACTCATATTCCTGGAAGCCTGCGGTAAGGCGGGTGAGGAAAAACTGCACCTGCTCCGGGCTTAAATGGAACCGGGTGATGATGTTGCGTTCCCCGGTGCCGTTGGAATAATCCTGGATAGACACGCCGATGAGCGAGTGAACCTTATGATTGTTCTCTGAGAACTCTCCTTTGGCGTGTATCTGTGCATAGCTGCCAGGCAAAGCGGCCCGTAGCCGGTCATGAAAAGAAATCAGTTTTTTGTCATTCTGGACCTTACAGATCTGGTCCGATGCCAGATTCTGATAAGACTGGCTCATAAGTTATCCCTTCTTTCTATGATTTATTTGAGGTACTGTTTAACGAGGAGCGTCAGGTTTTTCGGCAGGTCATCCAGACGGGTAATGTCCAGAAACCCTTCCTGATAGATGCGCTGGATGGCATCCTTGTCCTCTCCAATGGCTGCCGCAAACAGAACAATATTCTGTCTGGCGTATTCCTTCTTGATTCCCCGCAGGTCCGCCTCTGCCTCCGTGCCGCGATAACCGGTATCGGCTGGCTGACCGTCGGAGATCAGGATCAGAAGTTTCCGGTTCTCCGGTCTTTTCGCCAGATGCTCTGCAACAAAGCGGAGCGCTGCGCCGTCCCTGTTGCCGTTGCGGTCTATCATATCCATCAGCCGGTAGCGGTCATTCTCGTCCACAGAGTTAAACTCCGCATAGGAATAGAGGGCTACGCCCCGGTAATCCGTGGAATGGCCATAGATGGTCACCGGGATCCCCAGGCTGACACAGAAGTCATAAAGGACAATGGCTGTCTTTCTGGCGTGAGTGATACGGTCACCCCAGCCCATAGATCCGCTTTCGTCAATCAGGAGCCCTACTGCCAGCCGCTGTTCATCGGCTGGGAGCCTGGTCCTTATGAAGAAAGAACCGTCCTGGTGATGGAAGGAGCGCATATCCAGCCGCCGTCCATACAGAAGGTTCTTCTGCTTTCCGCCTTCCGCCTCCTCTTTTAAGAGGGGCAGTATGGAACTCTGCAGGCGCTTAGAAGCCCTGAGAAGAGGAGGTGCAACTTCCTCATACTGCCGGATCAGCCGGTCTGGGATGTCCTGTACCCGATGAATGGTCACATGGATACCGGCATGGGCATTTCCGTAATGGATATCATTTGCTGCTTTCTGTAATTCTTCTGTCAGCTGCTGCTCATAGGCTGCCTGTGCTTTTTCTGTTGCGGCTTCATTTAAGACACGGGCAATATCTGATGCCGCATCCTCATAGCCGGTGCCGGCATACTGGGATGCGTAGGTTACGCCCGGATCATTGCCGTCTAAAATAGCGCTGGTCTTGGCAAGGGCAATCCGCCCGCCTTCCTCCGCCATCACTTTTTCCGCTTCCTTTAGGCTTTCCTGACGGCCTTTGGAAGAAAAGAAATCTGCGTCTTGCGGATCGGTGCCTGCGTCTCCTTTGGCGGCAGGGATATTTTTTACCTCCCCACCACCTTTTCCCAGAGGAATGGGCGTGCTGCCCGCAATCTGCTGATCCAGAAGATCCTGAAGCTCCTCTGTTGCTTCTGTTTCATTCTTTTGTTCCAGCTTTTCCCGCATTTCTTCTACCAGCGGTTTGATAAAGTCCCAGAACAGGACAAGCAGGCAGTTTGTCGCAGTCAGCCGTTCTTTGATCGATGGTGCTTCCAGCGCCGTGTCGATATACTCCATACCATCGGCCAGCACATCCAGGTATTCGCTGTCGCTGTGGAAGCGGTTACTGATGGTGCCGGACCGGCAATAGGCCAGAAGCAGGTTGGTTGCAATCGTAAACGGCTGGTAGTCCCGGCTGAGCTGTTCGTGAAGATCCGGGATCTGCTCCAGCATCCGCAGGTTATTGAGCTGGATGCCTTTTCGGAAGCTGCCGGGAAAGGCAGCACACATCTTCGCTTCAATATAGATGTCTTCCAGGATGTTCTGAAGAGAAGCCGCACAGGTCTGCAAGGTCAGAGATACGGCCTTGTCCTTTTCCTGCAGGGCGTCCAGAATCTCCGTTTGGTTTTTCTGATAAGCCGGCAGTTCCACGGAAGGATCTTCCGGGTAAAAAGAGCCGTTCCCCAGGTTTGTCAGGTAGAGGTTCCGGGTGGTAAAATCCGTAAACAAAAGATGTGCCGTTTCATGCCCGGTCATCCCTACCAGGCTCAATGCCCGCAGGAAGCGGGAAGGAAAGCTCTGGGTGACAGGGTTTGCCGCGTTCAGGTAGATCTTATAAGAGTCTGTGTATGCCAGTGCCGCACCATCGGACTCATCCCAAGAGATCAGTGCCTGCAGTCCGTAGCAGTAGCGCCCGGTAGCAGCACGTGCCAGGGAGGTCAGATACTGATGGAAGGCAGAGGATGTAAAAAATTCCTGGTCGGGAATGGAAGTTTCCTCTTCCCGGATCATCTGTTTTAATTTTTTCTGATTGCTGTTCAAGATTCATTTCCTTTCTGTGAGATTTTTAGTCAGCAGGTCTTCCACCGTACAGCCGTAATAATGAGCCAGTTTCAGGACGGCATAGGCCAGGGGTGTTGTCCTGCAGTTTTCGTAATTCATAATGGTTTTTGGCGGCAGGCATAAGAAGCGTGCCACCGTTTTTTGGGAAAGCCCGCCCTGAGATTTGCGTAAGTAGGACAGGTTTTTTGCAAGAAGTGCATACATTTCTGGTTCTGTAAGAGGCGTTTTATCCATTGGACCACCTTCTTTCTTTTCAAGACGGCAGGACAGGATCCAGACAGCTTTCCTCGACTTCCGTGCGGCTGATGGCATCTGCCGTAGCAGAAGGCAGGATGGTGTAATGGGCCGCCTCCCGGATATCGCCGCAGACCATATAGGACTGCACCCAGGAAATCAGCTCCCGGACACCGCAGCATCCATCTGTGATCAGGTTTTCCCGACAATATTCCGAGATGGAGTGGACGATCCGTGCCATTGTCTGAACAGTCTTTTTCTCTTTGCAGCCGGTAACGCCAAGCACCCGTTCCATCAGTGTCTCCTCATCCGGTTCATCCAAGTCAACGACCAGGTTCATTCGGGAGATTACGGACTGGTTTAAAGGCTTGCAGCCTGCATAGTCATTGTTGGTTGTTACGACGATCACCATATCCGGATGCCGCTGAACCGTTTCTCCGTTGGGGAGAAACACACTGTTGCATCGGTCCATCAGGGAGTTTAATCCCACCAGCACACCGGGATTTGCAATGACCGTCGGCTCCTGTATCTCAATCAGGTATCCGTTCCGTATTGCTTCCACCAGCGGCGTATCCACATAACGGAAATTCTGCTGGCTGGTTTTGGAGTCGTAGTATTCGTGCATTTCATCAAAAATGGTATCAATGAGCTGCTTGTAGACCTGGTCTTCTGTAACATTTTCATCATAGGTCCCGGTCAGTTTTTCATAAGCACTGGCAGGATCCAGCATGATGTCCTGGAAAGACGGATACTGCCGCTCCAGGGCAGTACGTTTCCCGTCCACATCCGGAAGGATCTGTCCGAGCAGGTCGAATACCTCTGTATTTGCGGAACAGGTCAGGCAACGGTAGGGAAGATGAAGCCCGGAAGCGATTGCTTTGGCTCCTTCGGTTTTTCCCGTGCCGGCAGGGCCACGCAGAAGAAAGTTCCGCATGGGCTGTACCGTGTCCGTTGTGATCTTTGCGTGTTCACAGATCCGTTTGACTTCCTTCGGAATGATATACCAGTCCGGCAGTACCGGGACGGTCAGTTCCTCCTCCGGAGTCAGCACACGGGCAGGTGATAAGACATACTGCCCCATGAAATCTGCTTTCGCTATGACTTCCGCTTTCTTCTTAAAGGTGTTGCCGGGCTTCAGTACCTGGAACGCCCCGTGGATGATCTCTGTAGGCGCATAGGTTCCCGTTTGAAGAGCCAGCGGCTTCAAAAGCGGGATGACACCATTGGGAGCGATATCCGTGCGGATCCCTCCCGTTGCGAGCGTATCACTGTATCGGATCCGGCGATAAGCGTTGTCACAAAGGACAGCCGCCGTTTCTGCCGCCTCGTCCATGTCCGGATAACCGGCTGCACGGTATTCCTTTAACTGCTGGTATTTCTCATTGAACTCCTCATCGGAAAGAAACGTAGGCATCAGAGCGAATAACAAAGCAGTTCCTGTATTCTCGGAATCTTTGAATACATATTTCTCCGGTGTATTTTCCGTATCCGGCGGCACCGTGTACTTCCCGGCAATAAATTTCCCGTTTGCAGGGTTATAGACCACCACATGAAGTTCTCCGGTACGGCTGGGATATTCTGCCACCGTATAGGTATTGGTCTGGCTCCCGATTGCACCCAGTTCTTCTGCCGACTTCCCACCTGCGGGCTCCTCCAGTTCCATATAGGTCAGGACGGCCTGCAGCGTAGCCGCATGGAGGGTGCTTCTCTTCTGCGGCTGGGTACAGTATTTGGATGCGATATTCTTAAACACGGCGTCATCCGTATAGTCTTTGAATGGTTCTGGGAGCGTGCGCTGGAAGGTCCAGCTCTCCACTAATTTTCCACTTGCCATCGTTGCTTTTCCTCCTTATGCCCAGGTGATCTCCACTGCGTTTTCCGTTTCTGCCGCATCCAGTTCATCATCGGCAAACACCTGCAGGAGTGCAGGCCAGTAGGCTTTCGGCGGGAAATGCTCCAGCTTGCCCTTTACCTCCGGCTCCTTCCCGTTGAGGATATAAACGTCCCCCTGTTCTCCAATGAACAGCTTCTGGTGTCCTTTTGCCTGTAAATTCCCGATCATTTCCACAAGGAATGGTTTCCCGATCAGGGAGTACCAGGACGCAGGATCAACCTTTGGCGTATCCGGGGATGCGGCTTTGTCGCCTTTCCGTTTCAACGCAGAGACAGTCAGCATCTGAAGATGCAGGCTGCCGTATTCATCCATAGACACCTCTGCAAAGTTATGATTACCGGTGTTTCTGGTAGATAAGCGGATCGCATCGCCATCCAGCAGGTGGGAAAGACGCAGGGGTTCTGCAAATTCCCAGGTGGCTTCCGGAAAAGCAGACTGAAGTGTGTCTGTAATCTGGTAGCTGATCTGCCGGATCAGGATGGTTTCCAGATCTGAGTTCCCGTTTCCTGTATCCGTTGCCCTTCCAGTCGGAATCCGCAATTTCCGGAGTCCGGAAGCAAGCGGAGGGATGATAAGGATTGCCAGGGAAACAAGGACTCCTGCAGCAGCGATGCCAGTCATCAGATAGGACTGGCTTCCCTTTGGGAGCAGAAATGCCGCCGCAAACAGGCACAATACGGTGATCTGTAACGTCTTTTTGATCGTTCTGGTTTTCTTTGCTTTCATGTAAATTCTTCCTTTCTTCCTAAACTTGCTGTGCCGCACCCAGGAGAGCCGATGATCGGCGCTCTCCTGGATCCCGTGCGGACACAAAAAAAAGAACTGCCTGTTCGGAGTAGTCTCCGGGTGCAATTCTCTACATGGATCGTTCCTTATGTAATTTTTTGTGGTCAGCATCAAGCGACAAAGGGAAGTGTCTCTGCCTGCTGTTCTGTAACCTGGGTAAATCCATCTCCCGGATAGCCGCCCTGTGTTCCAGGAGCTGCCCCGTTTCCAGGAGCATAGCCGCCGGAAGGCTGCTGGTTCGGATTGCCCTGTGCGTAATTCGGTGCGCTTCCAGGATTCGGAGCGTAGCCGTTCTGGGGCTGTCTGTAACCGTTCTGCGGTACGTTCCCCTGTGGAGCATTTGTTCTTCCCTGTCCTCCCCGTGCATATCCATTCTGGTTCTGCGGTGCGGCGCCTGCAGGTGCATAATTGCCGGCAGGAGCACCGGATGCCTGTGGATAGCCTCCCTGTGTAGGTGTCTGGTATCCGCCCTGCTGATTGGGAACAGGAGCGCCTCCGGGTTGTCCATAGCCGTTCTGAGGAGCGCCTCCGGGTACACCGGGATTGGTTCCGTTTTCATCGGCATAAGTCAAGGGCGCAAACTGCCAGTCTTTGACAACCACGCTGGGGCCGGAGTTCGGTTTCCCCTGGTTTTTCCCTTTCTGATGAATGAAGGGATGCAGCTCCAGCTCTCCAATGATAATCAGGCCGGTTGACTTTTTCACACCTGCTTTGATCAGGCGGTCTGCCAGAAATGAATTGAAATAACAGGAATAGAATACGGTCTCTTTGTTTCCGTCTGCTCCCCGCTGGGGGCAGGAGATATCCAGAGTCGTATAGGTTGTGTTGCTGTTCTTTGCCTGCATGATCTGAGGATCCGTTGTTGGCCTCCCTGGTAAAAAGATGATTGCTGACATAGAAATTCTCCTTTCTGCCTCTTTGGGCGTTAAAATAAAAAATAGTGAAAATAAAAAAAGTGCCATTACAGTGCCGTAAAAAACGGCATTATAATGACACGATTTTCCAACTTAAACAGCATGTGTCCTGGGTGAATGGCCCAGACTCCCATTTCGGGATGACACAAAAACTCAAATACAAGATTATAGTAGCACAAGATATGGTAGGTGTCAAATGCAAATGATACAATATATAACGGTTGTATGTATACAATATATAACGGTTGTATTGATGGAATTAGATAATAAAACTTAATTATTTACATACGTTTGGATATGATATAATCAACTCATAAGATACTAAGAAACGAATATTGTGGAAGTTACTTAATTGAAACTGGACAGATTTCAATGTTAGAAAGAGGGATAAACTATATGAAAGTTTTTATTATAGAAGACGAAATTGCTATTCGTGAAGAATTGTTCCAGCTGCTTAAAAAATATGGGTATGAATGTGAAGCCTCGGATGATTTTCAGAATATCGGGGAATTAGCCCTGTCTTCAAATGCGGATTTAGTCTTGTTGGACATCAATCTTCCTTATCAGGATGGATTTCAAGTTTGCAGGAACATCCGCCAGAAATCAAATATTCCCATCATAATTTTAACTAGTAGAAATACAGACTTTGACGAGTTAATGGGGCTTAACATTGGGGCCGATGATTTTATTTCCAAGCCATATAATGGACAGGTGCTTCTTGCACGTATTCAAAAAATTTTAGCCCGAACTTACGAAGTACAATCAAATACGCTGCTTATTCATAAAGGATTGACACTTAATCTTTTGAGGGCCACGATAAGCCACAATGGAAAAGAACTGGAACTGACAAAAAATGAATTTGGAATTTTGCGTATGCTCATGCTGAACAAAGGGAATATCATTCCCAGAGATGCCATTATTGATGAGCTTTGGCAGAGCGAGGAATTTATTGACGAGAATACGCTAAATGTCAATGTTGTTCGATTACGAAAGAAGCTGGCAGAGATTGGCCTGCCTGATTATCTTGAAACCAAACGTGGTATGGGGTATAGCGTATGAAATTGACTGATTATATTTCAGACCGTATTTTTTCCATCGTATGCTTTGTTGTTGCAGAAGGTCTGCTGTTTGGGCTGTTGTGGTTGATTGAAGTACCATCGGTGTTAATTGCATTTGCGAACGTTATTTTTCTGTTTTTCTTTTTGGCTTCATTTATTTGGGACTTTCATCGAAGAAGCAGATATTATAACAGGCTGCTTAGGATACTGGAACAATTAGACGAAAAAACACTCCTAATGGAAGTTGCGGAGCGTCCCACCTTTTTGGATGCTCAAATTATTTCTGATATTCTGCGCCAGAACACGAAATATCAAAATGATAAAATTGCCGAAATGCAGAGGCAGAGCCGGGATTACCGGGATTTTTTAGATACATGGGTGCATGAAATCAAAACCCCTATTACATCGGCACGGTTGATTGTAGAAAATGAAAAGAACCCTACAACACTCAAGATAGATGATGAACTTCGTAAAATTGATGCCTTTGTGGAACAGGTACTATATTATGCTCGAAGCAGTGACGTAGAGAAAGACTTTAAGGTGGAGAAAACCACATTGAAAGCCCTTGTCAGCGCCGCTCTGAAAACCTATTCCAAGCCAATTATTCAGGCCAGTGGTCGCATCCAAATGAAAGGACTGGACATATCTGTTTGTGCGGATAGTAAGAGTTGTGCATTTGTAATCGGTCAAATTGTATCTAATGCGATTAAATACCGGCGTGATAATTTTTGCCTTGGCTTTGCATCTGAGGTGGAGAAAAACAGGGTACTCTTAAAAATACATGATAACGGGATTGGGATTGATGAAGCGGATTTATCCCGTGTTTTTGATAAAGGATTTACAGGTGAAAATGGCCGCCGCTTTCCGAAATCAACCGGAATTGGTCTTTATCTTTGCAAAAAGTTGTGCGGCAAGATGAATATAGACATATCCATCAGCAGCGAGAAAGGAAATGGCACAACAGTAACTTTATATTTTCCAACAGAAAGTTTTGTGAAAGGGGCGGGCGTATGACCCGCCTTTTTCCAACCTTACATTCTGGTAATCTAAATGTAATCTAACTTAATGGCACATCCTAACTGGATATGATATTGTAAAAATGCAAAGAGAAGAAATTCTTTGCGAAAGGAGCTGAAATCTATGAATGATGCAATCTTGCGGGTAGACGACATCCAAAAATATTACGGCAACAAAGGCAGCCTGACAAAAGCTGTGGATCATATTTCGTTTACGGTTGATAAAGGAGAGTTTTTAGGGATCATGGGGCCGTCCGGCTCTGGCAAGACCACCCTGCTCAACTGCATTTCTACGATTGATACTGTAACCAGCGGCCATATCTTTGTAGAAGGACAAGATATTACGACGCTGCATGGCGGACGGCTCTCTGATTTCCGTGGCCGAAAGTTAGGATTTATATTTCAGGATTTTAACCTGCTGGACACATTGACAGCTTATGAAAATGTTTCGTTGGCGCTGTCTATTGCAGGGGGCAAACCTGCGGAAATCCAGAAGCGTGTAAAACAGATTGCCGAGGCGCTGAACATTTCCGAAGTGCTGTCAAAATATCCTTACCAGATGTCGGGAGGTCAGCAGCAGCGTGTCGCGGCAGCCCGCGCAATGGTTACAAATCCAGCAATCGTACTGGCAGATGAACCGACCGGCGCATTGGACTCCAATTCTTCACGGATGCTTCTGACGATGCTGACAGAATTGAATGAACGGCTGTCTGCAACGATCCTTATGGTTACGCATGATGCTTTCTCTGCCAGTTATTGCCGCCGTATTCTTTTTATCGAGGACGGGAAAATCTTCCATGAATTGAACCGCGGTTCTGACAGCCGGAAGAATTTCTTTTCTAAGATACTGGAAGTGGTGTCTGTGCTGGGAGGTGAGCAAAATGACCTCTTGTAAGCTGATTTTCAAAAACGTGCATAAGAACCTTCGGGACTATCTGATTTACTTTCTTACCCTGATGATCTCGGTTAGTCTGTTCTATGCGTTTAATTCCATTTCCGACCAACCGGCTTTCTCGGAAATGGGGATGACACGGACTTTGTTGTACGACCAGCTTGGTATTTTGCTCTCTGCTCTTTCCGTGTTAATCGCTATTGTGCTGGCATTTTTGATTATTTATGCAAATCAATTTCTCTTAAAGAGGCGAAAGAAAGAGCTGGGTATCTATATGATGCTCGGCATGAAAAAGGGACGGATTTCACGTATCTTTGCAGGTGAAACATTCTGTGTTGGAGTGATTGCTCTCGCAGTTGGCTTGATTTTGGGATTTATCCTTTCACAAGGCGTTTCACTAATTGCCTTGAAATTATTTGCTATTGAACTGGACAAATACCAGCTTGTGTTCTCGATGGGAGCTTTCCGACAGACGGTGATCTGCTTTGCGTTGATTTTCTTCCTCGTTATGCTTTTTAATGTCTGGTCTGTTTCCAGCGTTCAACTGATTGACCTGTTGACGGCCAGCCGGAAGAATGAACGACTGAAAAGCCAAAATCGTGTACTTCCTGCTTTGATGTTTCTACTGTCAATTCTCTGCATTGGTATTGCCGGAGTTCTTTTTTACAAAAACGGTATATTGCCATCGAGGGAAAATATGTCTTTCCAGATTGCCGGACTTGCATTAGTTTTTGGAACCATTTTGCTGTTTTACTCATTTGCAGCAGTATTCATTCAGTTTATACGTTCCAATAAGGGATTTTACCTGAAAGGCTTAAATACTTTTCTGGTACGACAGATTGGTAGCAAAATCCGCACCAATTATTTTGTAATGACCGTTGTTTGCGGCCTGTTGACTATTACAATCTGTGCCGTTTCCATTGGAGCAAGTACCGCATTGGCAATGAATAAGTTATCCCAAGCCGCAACACCGTATGACCTGACTGTATTTTCCGATGTCTCCATTGACGGTGACAGCGATATTACCGATTATCTGGCTACTTGTGATGTGCAGATGTCGGACTATGCAAAAAATATGGAGCAGATCAGTGTATATGATGCTGATATGACTTACACAGACCTATTTGCGGGGCAGGATTTGAATTTGTGGCCGATTGATGAAGCTGTTCCACAAAGCAGAGTGTCCGTCATTTCTATCTCAGATTTTAACCGGGCTTTAGCGATGCAGGGCAAAGAACCAGTTGCACTAAATGACGGGGAATACTTGCTAAACTGTAACTATGAAGGCACTTATCAATATGTGAGTGAGGCCCTGCGTACTCATTCTGAATTGTCGGTTGGGGGAGTTACTTTGCAGCGTGCTTCTGATGAAGTCCTTCAAGAAACTTATGTTATGACCTCTGTTGGCAACAATGACCGT
This sequence comes from Ruminococcus turbiniformis, assembly GCF_020687545.1. Classification (GTDB taxonomy): domain Bacteria; phylum Bacillota; class Clostridia; order Lachnospirales; family Lachnospiraceae; genus Mediterraneibacter; species Mediterraneibacter turbiniformis. The sequence goes on from NZ_JAJEQX010000036.1 coordinate 28,326, forward strand.
GGTACCTTAATCGTGCCGGACAGCGTTGTAACCACGCTGTCGAAAGATGTAAATGCCCTGTTGGTGCAATATAAAGAAGAAACCAATCCCGATGAAGTATTACAGAAAATGATCCCAATCGGTTTAGATGAAACCCACGGATACCGTTATTCCGAAAAGAATATGCTGTATGATATGTTTTATGGCATCAATGCACTGGTAACATTTATTTGCTGCTATGTCGGACTGATCTTCCTGCTAATTTGTGCAGCTATGCTTGCGCTTAAACAGTTGACAGAGACAACGGATAATATTTACCGCTACGGACTGTTGCAAAAATTGGGAGCGAAACAGCAGCAAATCAACCGTACCCTTTTAGTTCAAACAGGTGTGTTTTTCGCTGTTCCTTTAATAGTGGCCGGGCTTTATTCCATTCTTCTGATCGGAAAGGGAATGGAAATCGTTGAGGAATTTATGAACATCCATATTGCAACGAATGTGGGGCTTACTATTATCCTTTTTCTTATTGTGTACGGGAGCTACTTTATCGCAACTTATCTATCCTGTAAACGGATGGTTACAGAGCAAAAAGAAATGGAGGTGTAAACTATGTTGCCTGAAAATGTCAAATGGGATGCTGTGTTCCAGAGTATTGTTGACACATGGCTGCCTTTAATTGGCGTTATAGCCGTGGTTATTATTATTGCTGTTGTCGTCCATGTTATTAAGAAAAAAAGAAAATAATCACTACTTATAATTGAACAGGTGGTGAGCAATGGAGCAAATCGAAATCATTCTTCGGACCACCGCTTCATCTGGAAAGGTAACAGAGCAGCTTCTGGCAAGATTCGATACGGAGAAAACAGTGACAGAGAATGATAAGGTTCTCCAGTATTCCGGTCTTTGTATTGATCCGATCCAACATCAGGTTTCTTACGAGGGGAACACACTTCCTCTTACAGAGACTTATGAATTTCAGACTCTTGTTTATCTTGCCAGTCAGCCAGGGAGAGTCTATACGAAAGAACAGATCTATCAGACAGTCTGGAAGGAAGAGCCTGTGGATGTGAGCAGTGCTGTCTTTTGCATCATAAAGAACATCCGACAGAAGCTGCGGAAGGTTACAACAAAAGAATATATCCAGACCGTGTGGGGAGTCGGATACAAGTTTGTGGATGTCCCAGGAGAGTAATCTCCTGGGATGTTTTCAGTATGAAGGTATGCTCATATTCTAATTTTAATAGCATGTGTCCTGGGTGAATGGCCCGGACTCCCGTTTCGGGATAACACAAGACTCAAATACAAGATTATAGTAGCACAAGATATAGTAGGTACCAAATGGAATAAAACTATTTATGGTGGGTTTCTGAGCTTGCCAGCAATAAGGTATTTGCTCTGGAAGAGCGGACAGAAGGCAAAAAGGTAAAACAGGTTCCCGTGATCCGGCGAAAAGACTGAACAGAATACCATCAACAAGGACGGCCTGTAGATGCAGGCTGTTTTATGTTGAGGCTAATTAAAGTGGAGGGATATATCCCAACTGGATAGATTTTGTGACAGCCTCTACTGCAGAGGAAACTTCTAATTTTTCAAATATATGCTGCAAGTGATTAGAAACGGTTCTCTCACTCATAAAAAGCTGCTCGGCAATTTCCTTCCTCTTAATGCCATTCGCCAGCATACGCAGAACCTGCTTTTCGGTTTCTGTCAGCTCCTCTACATAGACTCCATCTTTTTCAAAGTAGGTGGAACCATTATTTATTGCTTCCAGAATGTGCAGAAGTTCTTCTGGTTCAATATCCTTGTTGATAAAACCTTTTGCTCCCAGCTTCTTAGCTTCTTTGCGATAAACTGGAAGGTCGTAGCCCGACAAGATAACAATTTTCTGGTGGGGATACTTTTGCAAAAGGTTCTGTGCCAGGAGCAAACCATCTTCTTCGGATAGTTTTCCAAGATTGATGTCCATCAGCAAAATATTCGGCTTGTCCCTTTCAATCGTTGCCTCTATTTCATCAACAGATTTGATATTTGAAAATTGTTCGATGGATGGAAAGTCTGATAATACAATCGCCAGACTTTGAGCAAAAAGCGCATGGTCATCGACCAACAAAACTCGCATAGGATTCATCTCCTTTCATGGGTATGCGGATGTCAACATTTGTCCCATCTTCTGGATTTGCTTTGATTGTCATGTGCCCATTCAGAAAAGTCACCTGCTCATTGACAGAAGATAGTCCATGATGAGGTGATGGATTGTCCGCCGTTATGGAAAATCCATCACCATTATCGGATACTTGCAGGGCGATCATGTCATGCTCTTGTTGCAGTTTTACTTCAATCATTGTTGCATGAGAGTGTTTGAGGGCGTTTACGGTCAATTCCCTTGCAAATCGGCAGATCAACATGGTATATGGCTCTACCAGAAAAATATCGTCCTTACATTCTAAGGTAACTGTGGTGTTACTGTTGTTAGTGATGGAGTCAAGGACGCTTTGCAAATTTTCCTTGAAGGTCAAATTCTTTAACAATTTCGGATGATATGCCTGCATTTGAGAACGTATGGAAGATGTCAGTTTCCGCAGCGTATCATCCAGCAGTCGCTGAACTTCAGGCTGTCCGGCTTTGTGCAACAGGTTTTTCATCGAGAGGATGTCCTGCAAAATATCATCATGCAGATAATTGGTAAATTCCTTTCTCAACGCTTCTTCATGTTTGAGCTGTGCTACGGTATATTCGTAAAAAGAAGGAACTGCATCTGAGGCATAATTATCCGATTTGCTTGCTTTCCAAAACAGTAGCAGGCGATAGATCAGTCCACAGAAAATGAGCAAGTAAAGTAACGTAACTGCCGTTAAAATGGGCAAACCAAACAGCCATACGAGCAGTACGAAGCTGGCAATGCACATAAAAAGGAAAATGGCTGTTATAGGCCAGCTTAATGTAAAAAAAGGCTTCTGCGACTTCGCCCGAAAAATGATACTGTGGATACTGACAAATGTAAGTATGACAATTAAGTATAGCCCCATTTGCTCAACATAGTTTTCCTTTTTGGAAAAAACTGCCGTGTAGCAAATAAATGGAAGCAAAACAAAAATCACAGAAAATAGGAGCTGCTTTCTTTGACTCCTTAAAACAAACCATACTCGTTTATGATGGATTGCAGATATAGCAATACACCAACCAAAGGAAACTATAAACTGAATGTTGTAGAGGGCATAAAACCACCCTCTGTCAAAGAAAAAGCCGATAGTCGCTGTAAAGCAGATTGCGGCTATCCCGGACAGAAATAGTTTTCTTCCCTTGTAATTTGCCCCTTGAAAAAGAAACGCCTGTACGAAGTTCACCAGTTGATACAGGCAAATTGGTAGAATAACAATGGATGCCACATCGGCAAGGGGGTAGGCAGAAAATAGAGATAGTCCAAAATACCATCCAAATACTACAAGGAGAATTGCAAATTTTGATAGGACAGGATTTCCTTTTAGGTTTTTACCGGATATGTAGTATCCGTCAAAAAATAAAAGTGTCAGAAGTACAATGTGAACGGTATTTTCCGCTGGTATTTTAGCTCCGACAGTATTCATTACACAAAGAAACACGATAAGAAATAGCTGATTAAGTATCATCAGACCTTGTCTTACCATATATTTTCGTTTCACGGTGGCACCTCCCATCTGCATTTATTCTACTCGACATGGACTAAATCTGCAAGTGAAGCAAATGGGTAGCCGCAGACGGCTGGCTTCTGTAAGGAAACCAGCCGCCTGCGGTAAATTTAGTTCATGGCCGCTTTATAGCAGGAGTATTTCGTCACTTCATAGTAGATAAAGTAAACGATGGTAAAAATTCCAATGGCCAAGGCAATAGGCAGAACAACCTCACCGGCCTGGCCCAGTACATCGTCCATTAATGCTGATTTGTAACATATAATGGCAAAAACACTGTGCAGCATACCTATCACATAAGGAATCACAAAGTAAATCTGAATCTGACGGCGGACACATCGTTTTATCATATTTTTATTATATCCCATGCGTTGAAGGATATTGTAATCATCCCGATCATAGGTGACAGCAGACAGATTTTGAAAGTAGAGGATACTGCCAGTTGCAATTAGAAAGATAATCGTGGCAAATGCAATCAACAGATAGGTAGAGCTGTTAAGCTGAATGATTTCTGTCTGTCGTTGCCAGGCACTTGCAAGATAGATGTTGTCCGGCATAGTATTTTTCAAAATCGTATAGGCAGTTCCATCGGAACGGGTCATTCCGCCGTTGATGCTCACAACAGTGATTTTCTCCGGCTGTCCGCTTTCGATATTCTGATAAAGTTGGTCGGAAACAAGAAGCGTGGCAACACTATTTGCGAATCCAATCGGGTTATCCAAAGTGGTCTGAACAACGGTTACATCAGTTGAAATACCATTTCCAATATCCAGATGATAAACAGCACCAACATCAGAGTTTTCAGGGTCTGGTCGATATTTCACCAAAACACATTCCGTATCACTAAGCTCAGAAATGGAACTTTCTTTTCCCTGACTATTCAGTAAAGTATTGTAGTCGCTCAGCCTCATACACTCAAATCCAGGTGTGCGTACTCCTTCACTGCTAATGCTGTATTCATCAGGAAGCCGATCTGACGAGGCTGTGATTTTTAGCAAGTTGGTTTCTTGTACCTGATATTCCTGCCCGTTTAGTCCTTCAGCCAGTGCTTCCAGTGCCTGCTTGTTCAGTTGTTCGTCCTCAACCCGGTATTCGATAGCGGAAGGAATAATTCGTTCCACGGCTCTGTAAGGATACCAAACTGAAAGCGTGGTTGCGCCAAAAACGGAAAGCGTTCCTGCAACCAGCAGAATCAAAAGAATCAGTGACTTTGCATTGGAGCGGATACGGTGCATAAATTTGGGAGCAACAATAATCGTGTTTTCCCGGTACAGAACGCTGTGACGATTTTTGATGCACTGACATACGAAAGGTACGAAAGAATAGATGGTCAACACTGTGCCAACTACTACCAGTACCAGCGTTAGCAATGCAATAGGATAAAAACCAATCGTTGTCCAAACAGACTGATCACCCCGAACCATATCCAGTGCCAAGGCATACCCACCAAGGAGAGCAATAATTCCAATAACGGATAAAACGATATTGGGACGAACTGGCTTCTCCACTTTTTTCTCCAGACGAACCAAGTCCAAAAGGGTTGATTTTAGAAGCAATCCTGCATTGGAAAGTGTAAGGGTAAGCAGTACAGCAAGGATAAACAGGAAGATTGAGCTGACAGCCTGTGGATTGATAAACGGAATTGCCCCCATATCAATCGTCAATCCAAGTAAAGCAACAATTCCTGCCGTTATACCAATGTGCAACAAGCTACCAGCTAAAATGCCGATGAACATTCCGCCAAGGCAAACAAAGATATTTTCTATGGTCAGCAGGCGAAGCATATCCCCCTTTCGGTATCCAAGCAGAGCATAAATGCCCAATTCTTTCATCCGGCGTCGCATGAAGAAGTTGTTTGAGTAGAACATATAGAACACAACAAACGCCATGATAAATACCGCAACTACGCTACACATCATTTCTACACGGCCATCCGACGAGATTTTTTCCATGATAACCTTGTTCATGGAAAAAGAGGTAAAGCAGAAATAAATCATCAAAACGAAAGAAACGGAAACAAGATACAGAGAATAAAAAGAAAAGTTCCGTTTCAGATTTTTTAATGCTATTGTTGCTAAATTCATATAATCACCCCCAGTTACCGCTTCTCGTCCTGGCGGGCCGATTCCTGCATGATAGCTTCATAGAAACGTCGCCGTTCAGCATCGTGACGTTGTAGTTCAGAGATGATATGTCCATCTTTGAAGTAAAGGATGCGATCCGTATAGCTGGCAGCATAGGGATCGTGGGTTACCATGAGAATTGTGGTTCCCAAAGTATGGTTGACTTCTGTTAATGCTGTCAACAGTTCAGTGGCAGAACTGGAATCCAGTGCGCCGGTGGGTTCGTCCGCAAAGATCAGAGGAGGACGTTTTACCATTGCGCGAGCCGCCGCCACACGCTGCCGCTGGCCGCCGGACAATTCGCTGGGATATTTTTTTAGCTGGGAGTCAATTCCAAACAGCTCGGCCAGCTCTTCCACCTTTTTGTCAATCTCTTTTGCCGGTTTGTGCAGCAAAGTCAGCGGGACGGCAATGTTTTCTCTCACTGTCAAGCTATCCAAAAGAAAATATTCCTGAAAAATGAAGCCTAAGTTATTTTTACGGAAATCAGCGGCCTGTCCTTGACCGAGTTTTTCAATATGAGTTTTCCCCATAACAATATGCCCGCTGGTCGGAATGTCGATTGTAGAAAGAACATTCAGAAGGGTCGTTTTACCAGACCCGGAGGCCCCCATGATGCCCAAAAACTCACCCTTCTCAACTTCAAAAGAAACATGGTCAAGGCCGGGCTTGGGCTGGTTCTTATAAATTTTGGTTACATCCATAACTTGTAATAGCGTACTCATATACATTCGCTCCTTTCGTAGTACAAATTCAGTATAGTTTTCTGCGAAGGAAAAGGCATGAGTAATTCACGCATTCATGTTTGCGCGAATTACTCATGCCTTTCAGTATGTTACTGATATAAAATAAATTTATGTTAGAAAAAGAGGGGCTTTTATGAACAAAGAGAAGTCATTAACCCAAAGGATAACTATACATAAGCAAGGGCGAGAGGAAAGAACTAACGCAGTAAGGGGATAACGGGAAAGGGAGGAACAAAAGAAAGAATGAAGAAATTGCTTGTTGTTGATGATAACTTAGATTATTTGAGGCTTTTAGTTTCTATTATGAAAAAGCATTTTGAAGTTTATGAGGCATCAGGAGTAAAAGAAGCCTTGCAAGTGCTGGAAAATACCAAAATTGATGCAATATGCTCTGATTTCAATATAAAAGACGGTACAGGACTGGATTTGCTCGAAGAGATACGTCAAAGAGGAATCACGATCCCTTTCCTGCTTATTTCTGGGGATGATGATTGTTTGCTTGCACAAAGAACAAAACTTTGCAGAGGAGCGTTTTGCTCCAAGACCGATGATGACTTAATCGGGAAAATTAAATCTTTGATTAACACTGAAACGGCATAATGTCTTTCAAATTTTATACAGGTGGTGAGCAATGGAACAGATTGAAATCATCCTCCGCACCACGGATACAACTGGAAAAGTTACAGAGCAGCTTCTGGCAAAATTCAATACAGAGAAACCAGTGATAAGGAGGGATAAGGTTTTTCAGTATTCCGGTCTTCGCATAGATCCAGACAAGCACCAGATTTCTTATCAGGGGAACGTACTTCCTCTTACAGAGACTTATGAATTTCAGACACTTGTTTATCTTGCCAGTCACCCAGAGCAGGTATTCACGAAAGAACAGATCTATCAGGCAGTCTGGAAGGAGGAGCCTGTGGATGTAAGCAGTGCGGTGTTCTGTATCATCGGGAATATTCGCCAGAAGCTGCGAAAGGTAACAACAAAAGAATATATCCAGACTGTGTGGGGAGTCGGATACAAGTTTGTAGATGTCCCAGGGGAATGAGCCCCTGGGATGTTTATAACTCTTTTTTATAGATATATAAAAGCAACACTATACTGTTTTCAGAAAAATATTTTACTCTATTGGTAAGGTGATAATAACATTCAAACCATGTGGAATTATCGCAGAAAATTGTATTGTTCCTTGATGCGCCTTTACAATCTGACGCACAATCTTCAAACCTAATCCATGTTCTGTATCGCCTTCACTTTTTTGCGAGCTGAAAATATCTTCGTTGCTGTTCAGCGCGTTCAGTTGAGGTTCACTCATGCCATGACCATTATCAGAGACAATAAAAATGCAATTATTCTCATGGCTGCCTACGGAAAATCCGATTATACATCCTGTTGGATTATGGACAATGCTATTATGGATTAAATTTCCAAGCATCCGTTGCAACAATAAACCTGAATTATTCATGATAATTCACTTCACTGCGGTCAATGCTGCATAGTTGCTGATATTTTTGATATTTCCTACTTTCACTTAACAGATGAAGAAATTTTTATAGAAAAAGAACTTCAGCTT
>NZ_JAJEQX010000037.1 GCF_020687545.1 Ruminococcus turbiniformis
CATTCTGGGCCAGAGGATATTATGTTTCAACAATTGGTAATATCACAGAAGATGCAATAAAGAAATATATAAGAGAGCAGGCGGAAGAATCGAGGAAAGAAGATTCAAGTAGTACCGCTTTATAAGCGGACCAGTAACAATGCTTGCGATACCCGCCCTTTTGGGCGAGCATGTAACCGGCCCTTATGAGGGCCAACTCAAACCACCACTTGAAGTGGTGGTTGTGACTTAGTTTCTTTCAGCATTTCTTCCATGATATCTTCTGTAATACGAGTTTTTCTGAATTTTGTAAGAAGACTGGGATCTATCATTTTTGCTTCCGGTTCCAGATCAAGGAAAAATTTAAATGCCATGTCCGTCTGGGCGCTGCTAATCAGAGCTTCATCAGAAAGATCATACAGTTTTTTCAGAAAAAGCAGTTTAAACATCATCTCCGGTTCCTTCGCCGGGCGACCGAAATTTTCACAATATTGCTTACGAAGCATTGGATTTACAAAGCTGAAATCTATATTTTCTTTTATTCTCCGCAAAAGATGAATTTCTATTATAATGGAAATACTAAAAAAAGCCCAATTCTTTTTTAGAATCAGACTTTTTCAGTGCCCTTTAAACTCAAGGCTTTGCGGCGTCCCAATAAAAAAATCGGAGTGACAGGATTTGAACCTGCGGCCTCTACGTCCCGAACGTAGCGCTCTACCAAGCTGAGCCACACTCCGATAAAAGAAGGAATCTGCTATTCAACAAATTCCAAGCTACGGAAAAGGGACTTGAACCCCTACTAACAGAGTCAGAGTCTGCTGTGCTGCCAATTACACCATTCCGCATTAGTTTTCTTTTTTCTGCTCTCACAAGCAACAACGTTATTATATCAGACTCTACGGAAAAATCAAGCACTTTTTTAAATTTCTTTACATTCATTTTCTGGGAAATGATTTTTAGGAAATTCATAACAGAAATGATAATTTTTAAAAAAATTTACATTAATGGCACAAACTGTTAACAAATACTTTTTACACTGGTTTTGCAGAGAAAATTCTTATGAAAGGAGTTGCTTTACATGATCACTGGAGTGCTGAATACCGGTAATGACGCAGGAATTTATGTTAAGGATGAGAAGAGAGCCCGCAATATCAATCTCAGATCAGGACAGTATCTGTATCTTTCTGTCCGCGACTGCTGGATCCCCGTTATCGTACGATATTCGACGCAGAAGCAAGAGTGGGAATTCCAGAATCTGGAGAACATCAATGTCAATGGTCAGAAAGTAATGCTTAAGAATGATTGAGAGTGAGACTGCAGGAGTGATTGGCTTCTTAGTATAAAGTTAATAATATTTAAGCAAAATATAGCATTTTTTTAAAAACTACCCGTTATAATCATAATGGTATGCGGATACCGTATGAGAAATGGGGAGAAAAGCAATGCGAAAGAGAAAACACCGGTATAATATCAACGGAATTATTTTGTGCGGGCTTGCCATTTTTGTTATCGGTGCGACGGCGTTCTGCAAAGTTGTGGACAGTCATGAGGCGGAGCGCAGAGAAGAGCGGATTGAGGCTCAGAAAGAGAAGGAGAGAGAGCAGGCGAAAGCAGCGGCTGAGAAGAAACGGGCAGAGGATTCGTCCGTACAGCCGGGGGTGCCGGTCGGCACGCTGGAGCCGGCCGCGGATAAAAAGATTGTATATCTTACCTTTGACGACGGGCCTTCGGAATATACGGAGCAGATCCTTGAGATTCTCCGGGAAAACGATGTGAAAGGGACGTTTTTTATCACAGGCGCGAAGGAAAAATACAGACCTCTCATAAAAGAGGCGTACGATGCCGGGCATACGATCGGACTTCACACGTACTCGCATGATTATTCGTCGGTGTATTCCTCGGAAAATGCGTATTTCGAGGATCTGGAGAAGATTGCGGGAGTCGCGGAGGAACAGCTTGGTTTTGTGCCGTGCTTTATCCGGTTCCCCGGCGGATCGTCCAACCGGGTGTCAGAAAAATACAGCAAGGGGATTATGACGGATCTGGCGGCAAAGGTTCAGGAAGAGGGATATCAGTATTATGACTGGAATGTGGACAGCGGGGATGGCGCAAACTGCAGTAAAGACGAGATTATTGCAAATTCTGTGACGGACAGATATCAGAATATAATGATCCTGTTCCACGATACAAAACCTCAGACTGTGGAGGCGCTGCCGCAGATTATACAGTCCTACAAAGACAGCGGATATGAATTCCGGCCGATAGACAGGGCGGGCTTTGTGTCGCAGCACAAAATATTCAACTGACAGAAAATCCGAAGGGAAACGTGCACGGAGCCTGACACTGTGTGGCGTTTCTAGCGTAAAGGAAGCGCTTCGAAGGATCCCGCTTCGGAACTGTGATCTGCTTTTCAGGAGCGTACGCGGTTCTGTATTTGACGAGGAATAAGAGAAATGAGTACTAATGAGAAAAATCAGGATGAAAAACTGATCAGTATTGCCCTTGATATCGGGGAGGCGATGCTTCGGACAGGCGGCGAAGTTACACGGGTGGAGGATACAATTTCCCGGATACTGTCTGTGTATCAATTTAAAAAGACGAATGTATTTGCAGTCACTTCAATGATTGAGGTGACTGCAGTTACGTGCGGAGGAGCAACACTCACTCAGACACGCCGGGTGAATGCCTATGCGACGGATCTGGAAAAGCTGGATAAGCTTAACACGCTCTCAAGGGAAATCTGCGCTGATCCGCCGCCTCCGGGAAACATCGGAAGCAGACTGGACGATATCCTGGCGGAGAAGGAGGAGCATCCTTTTATAAGCTACGCGGGATCAATTATGGCCGCCAGCGGATTTACGGTGTTTTTCGGCGGCAATCTGTACGATGCAGCTGCGACCGCCGTGCTTGCCTGTGTGATCAATTTCATGAACAGGAAAGGCATTTACAAAAAGGATAATCAGCTTCTCTATTATCTGGCCTGCTCTGTTGTGACCGGTATGCTCGGCAATCTGCTTGTGATGGCGGGATTCGGGATGCATCTTGACAAGATTCTGATTGGGTGCATTATGCTGACGATACCGGGAATCGCGATTACATATGCGGTCAGGGATATGCTTGTCGGGGAGATCATAACAGGTCTTCTCCGGTTCGCGGAATCTCTTCTGATTGCGGCAAGCATTGCGGGAGGATATATTTTTTCATCTCTTATAATCGGAGGTTTCTTATGATTCAGGTAATTGCCGCGGCAATCGGCGCGGTGGGGTTTTCGATTGTGTTTGGAATCAGGCACAGGTATATCTGGGTAATCGCGCTGAATGCGGGGCTGTCCTGGACTCTGTATCTCATATGCTGCATGTGGATGAATGATTTCTGGAGCAATCTGCTGACAGCGGCTTTCTGCAGTATGTTCGCGGCGGTTGCGGCGCGTTTTACAGAAGTGCCGGCGGTTGTTATGCAGATGCCCGCCACGGTGCCGATGATTCCCGGGGGAAGCCTGTATTATACAATGTACTATGCGATGGAAGGAAACAGGGAACTTTTTGCCAGTTACTTTCAGGCGACATTCCGGACGATCTTTGCGATGGCGATTGGTTTTGCGCTGACAGAAGTGATACTGAAACAGTACGGCGGCCGGCTGACAGAGGCGGTTGCGAAAATAAAGAAGTAAATACATTAAATGAGCGCTGCAATAATGATTTATCGACGAATACCCCTTTCTGTGATATGATAGTGACTGTACTGAATATCACGGAAAGGGGTATTTTCATGGAAAATACGTCTGTAAATAAAGGAAGAAATACGGCGGGAAAGCCGTCGAATCATATTAATATCGGTCTTGTCGCCCATGTGGACGCAGGGAAAACCACCCTGTCGGAAGGGATGCTCTACTTAAGCGGAAGCATCCGCGGCATGGGACGGGTGGACCACGGAAATGCATTTCTTGACACGTATGAGCTGGAGCGGGAGCGGGGAATCACGATCTTTTCCAAACAGGCTGTGCTTAAGTGGAACGATCTGGATATTACCCTTCTTGACACTCCGGGACACGTGGATTTTTCGGCGGAGATGGAGCGGGTGATGCAGGTTCTTGACTGCGCGGTTCTCTTAATCAGCGCTGCGGACGGTGTGCAGGGACATACAATCACGCTGTGGAGGCTTCTGAAGCGGTATCGTGTGCCGGTTTTTCTGTTTGTCAACAAGATGGACAGAGACGGGGCGGACAGAGAGGCTCTTCTGGCAGAGCTGAAAGAGAGGCTGGATCCCGGCTGCGCGGATTTTGAGAAGATCTGGGAAGATGACGATGCGATGGAGAATCTGGCTGTCTGCGAGGAAGAGATGCTGGAGGAGTATCTGGAGACGGGCACGCTCAAAGAGGAGACGCTGGCGCGGGCGGTTAAGGACAGGAAAGTGTTTCCCTGCTGGTTCGGGTCAGCGCTGAAAGCGGAGGGAATCCGTGAGTTTATGGACGGGCTGTGTACATACTGTCCGAAGCCTGTTTATCCGGAGGAGTTCGGAGCCAAGGTGTACAAGATTGCACGGGACAGTCAGGGAAACCGTCTTACTTATCTGAAAGTAACGGGCGGAATGATGAGTGTGAAAGAGACGCTTCCCGGCGTACCGGGGAAAGTCAATCAGATCCGCATATACTCCGGGGCAAAATACGAGCTTGCGCAGAGTGCGGAGGCCGGCGTAGTCTGCGCGGTGACCGGTCTGGAGGAGACTTCTCCGGGGCAGGGAATCGGAGCGGAAAAAGACTCGGAACTTCCGGTGCTTGAACCTGTGCTGACTTACCGGATCGAGCTGCCGGACGGGTGCGATGTTCATACGATGCTGCGCAATTTAAAGCAGCTTGAGGAGGAAGAACCGGAACTTCATGTTGTCTGGGAGGAGAAGACAAAGGAGATCCACATTCAGCTTATGGGCGAAGTGCAGACAGAAGTGCTTCAGAGGATGGTAAAGGAGCGGTTCGGCGTGCTCATTGAGTTCGGCGAGGGCAACATCGTGTATAAGGAAACGATTGCGGACACGGTGGAGGGGGTCGGACATTTTGAGCCGCTGAGACATTATGCGGAAGTTCATCTTCGGCTGGAGCCGGGAGAGAGGGGAAGCGGGCTGCAGTTTGCGTCAGAGTGCAGCGAGGATATTCTGGACAGGAACTGGCAGAGGCTTGTCATCACTCATCTGGAAGAACGGGAGCATAAAGGCGTTTTGACCGGTTCCGCTGTGACGGATATGAAGATTACGCTGACTTCGGGCCGCGCCCATCAGAAGCATACGGAAGGCGGAGATTTCAGACAGGCCACTTACCGGGCGGTGCGTCAGGGGCTTATGAAAGCGCAGAGTGTGCTGCTGGAGCCGTATTATGAGTTCCGCATGGAGCTTCCGATGGAAAATGCGGGCCGCGCCATGACAGATATACAGAGGATGAACGGCAGCTTTGAGGGGCCGATGTCGGAGAACGGGCTGGCGGTGCTGACGGGAAGCGCCCCTGTCTCTGCGATGCGCGGGTATCAGAAGGAATTTACTGCCTATACCGGAGGATTCGGAAGGATGTTCTGCGCGCTGAAAGGATATGACCTGTGTCATAATGCGGAGGAAGTGACGGCGGAAATCGGCTACAATCCTGAAAGCGATGTGGAAAACACGGCCGATTCTGTTTTCTGTGCGCACGGTGCGGGATTTATTGTACCCTGGTATCAGGTAGAGGAATATATGCATGTGGAAAACCGTTTGAGAGAAGGGGAAGATCCGGGAGAGATCTCCATACCCGCTCCGGTGCGGTCTTCCGGGAAGCCGATCGAACTGACAGAGGAAGAGCTGGATGCGATCTACGTGCGTACGCCGGACCCGGTGCGAAGAAAGGCATCTTCCGGACCGGTTACAGTCCGTTCAGGCGGAACAGCCGGGAGAAAACGGGCGGCGCGTTCGGATAATACCGGCAGTCCGGACCGTGCGGGCGGCAGAAAAGCCGGTAAAAAAGAAGAATATCTTCTCGTGGACGGGTATAATATCATCTTTGCGTGGGACGAGTTAAAAGAACTCTCGGAGATTGATCTTGCCGCGGCGAGGGGGAGGCTTGCTGATATTCTGTGCAACTATCAGGGATACCGGAAGTGCACGCTGATTCTCGTGTTCGATGCTTACCGTGTAGAGGGGAACCCGGGAGAGGTGGCAAAATATCATAATATACATATTGTGTACACAAAAGAGGCGGAGACCGCAGACCAGTATATCGAGAAAACAGTCAGAAAGATCTCGCGTGTCCACGATGTAACCGTGGCCACTTCGGACGCTCTGGAACAGGTGATTATTCTCGGGCAGGGCGCGAAGCGGATGTCGGCTGCCGGGCTGAAGGATGAGGTGGAGCTGGCGCTGAAAGAGATCAGGAGCGAACACCTGGACAGGGAAGGCCATCTGAGAAACTATCTGTTTGACTATCTGGAGAAAGATACGGCAAGGACGATGGAACAGGTTCGGCTCGGGCTGAAGAAGGCTTCTGCGGATTCCAAAAAGGGAAAATGAGCGGCAGGACAAAACTGGACTGGATAAAAAAACAATAACTGGACATTTCACTATAACCAGATGAGTGCTAATATACGTGTAGTCAAATCGGGGTATACAGCCGTAAAGAGCCGCAGCGGCAGATCAGACAGAAAAGAAAGCGGCTGCTGAGAAGGAAGATGCAGCCGGGGCGGCGGATTTGGCTGAAACAGGACAGGAAAAGAGGCAGCACTTATGGAAAAAAGAAATGAGACAGTTCTTAAAATTGCACAGACAGCGCTTTTTGCAGCACTCTGTTTTGTGTCGTTTACCGTATTGAGGATCAATATTCCGCTTCCGGGAGGTGACGCGGTTTCGCTTCATATCAGCAATGCGTTCTGCGTGCTCGGCGCGCTTGTGCTCGGAGGCTGGTACGGCGGACTGGCCGGGGCGATCGGTCTTAGTATTGCAGATATTCTTGATCCCGTATATATTACCGGAGCGCCGAAGACATTTCTTCTGAAGCTCTGTATCGGTCTGGTCACAGGCCTTGTGGCGCATCATATTGCCAGGATCAACGAGAGTTCGGACAAAAAATACGTGTTCCGCTGGAGTGTAATTGCTTCTGTGGCAGGGCTTGGATTTAATGTGATTGCAGATCCGGTTGCCGGATATTTCTATAACCAGTTTATTCTGGGACAGCCTCAGCAGATTGCGGATATTCTCGCAAAATGGAGTGCGGGAGTTACGCTCGTGAATGCGGTTGTTTCGGTTTTGATCGCGGGAATACTTTATAATGCCCTTCGGCCGGTGCTCATGAAATCCGGAATGATACGCAGGAAACGGAAGGTGCAGGCCGAGCCTCAGTCATAATTCCGCAGGAAGAATCAATTTTATAGTGCTTTTTCTGCGGTTCGATGGTATGATAAATAGAGCGCTATAATTGTGACAGCGTCAGCGAAAACTGGCGCTGTTATTTTGAAAGAGGGAGTAATTATGA
Organism: Ruminococcus turbiniformis; assembly: GCF_020687545.1. GTDB lineage: Bacteria > Bacillota > Clostridia > Lachnospirales > Lachnospiraceae > Mediterraneibacter > Mediterraneibacter turbiniformis. The sequence continues at coordinate 7,463 of NZ_JAJEQX010000037.1, forward strand.
ACTGTGTGAATTGCAACAGAGAAATTAATGACAACTATGAATACTGTCCATTCTGCGGCGCAAAACAACCGGAAAGACCGGTACAGGCGGCACAGCCGGAACAGCAGCCGGCTCAGGCAGAACAGCAGTCAGCTCAGACTGAGCAGACGGCAGCAGGGACAGAAGGCGGCTCTCATGCCGGGGAGAGTGCTTCGCAGTCTGCAGGTTTCGGAACGGACAGCCGGGAATACCGGATGCCTCCGGAATATCAGTCTGCGTTTGACGCGCCGGAAGAGGATGAGAAGGAGCTGAACTGGGTGCCGTACCTTGTTCTGTCCATTCTGACAACGGTGTGCTGCTGTATTCCGACCGGAATTGTGGCGATTGTGTATGCGGCGAGAATCAACAATGCGGTGAATCTGGAAAACTACGCGGAAGCACAGCGCCTGGCGCGGACAGGAAGAATCTGGATTATTGTATCCGTTGTCGCCGGTATCCTCAAATGGACACTGTTTTTCCTCGTGTATATCGGAATTATGGGAATGGGCGCATACTATTATTTTTAAAAAATGAGAAGCATGAATATCAAATGGAAAGAATATGAAACGGCTGTCAGGGAGACGGTGAAAAGGAAACGAAGCATAAGAGTGCTGAGTGTGCTCTGTATCGCTCTGGCGGCCGGGGCGGGGGCCCTGTATCTTTATTATCACAACCCGTACAGTTACCCGCTCCCCTGCATGATTTATGCGTTTACGGGATTTTACTGTCCCGGATGCGGGGCGGGCCGCGCCTGCTACTCCATCCTGCACGGCCGGATTTTTGACGCTTTCTCGTACAATCCGGTGATGACGGTTATGCTTCCGCTGATCGGCCTGTATATTGCGGCAAGACTGATCGACTGGGCTGTGACGGGAGGCAACCACATTGATCGGAAAATCAGCATCCGGATGCTGACCTGGATTCTCGGGATTGTTCTTGTGTACGGAGTGGTCAGGAATATTCCGGTCTTTCCTTTCACTCTGCTGGCGCCCGGCGGTCTGGCGGAATTTATCCGATGATACAAAAAGCCGCAGGCAGAGCAAAACCAGCGGGGCAGGTTTGAGATGGCAGCGGACTTATGTTATGATAGGGACAACAGATTAAACAGGAACATTTCCACGCATTTTCGGGCAGTGGAAGGAATCCTGATGAGGTAAAAGGAGAAAGATATGATCAACAAATTAGTGGAAAAAATTAAAAAGACAAATGCGCCGATCGTGGTCGGCCTTGACCCGATGCTCAACTATATTCCGCAGCATGTGCAGGATAAGGCGTTTGCGGAATTCGGGGAGACGCTCGAGGGCGCTGCGGAGGCAATCTGGCAGTTCAACAAAGAGATCGTGGACAAGACATATGACCTGATTCCGGCGGTAAAACCGCAGATTGCCATGTATGAGCAGTTCGGTGTTCCGGGAATCGAGGCGTTTAAAAAGACGGTGGACTACTGCAAGTCAAAGGATCTCGTTGTGATCGGAGACATCAAGAGAGGGGATATCGGCTCTACTTCTGCGGCGTATGCAGTGGGACATCTTGGAAAGGTGAAAGTCGGGAGCAAAGAATATGTTCCTTTTGACGAGGATTTTGCGACGGTCAATCCGTATCTGGGAAGCGACGGAGTAAAACCGTTTATCGATGTGTGCAAAGAACAGAAAAAGGGAATCTTTGTGCTTGTGAAGACATCCAACCCGTCCAGCGGCGAGTTCCAGGACAGGCTGATCGACGGCCGTCCGCTCTATGAACTTGTCGGCGAGAAGGTTGCCGAGTGGGGCGCGGACTGCATGGGCGACGACTACAGCTATGTGGGCGCTGTTGTGGGAGCGACATATCCGGAGATGGGAAAAGTGCTCCGGAAGATCATGCCGAAATCCTACATCCTCGTGCCGGGATACGGCGCGCAGGGAGGACAGGGAAAAGATCTCGTTCATTTCTTTAATGAGGACGGACTCGGCGCGATCGTAAATTCTTCCCGCGGAATCATTGCAGCTTACAAACAGGAGGCGTACGCGCAGTTTGGACCGGAAAACTTCGGCGATGCGTCCAGAGCAGCGGTTGAGGCGATGGCTGCGGATATCAGTCAGGCGCTGGAAGGCCGGTAGAGGACGGAAAAAGAACGGACAAAGAGCGGACAAATCAGAGAGAGCCGCATATAAATAAGGAGAAACTATGACGAAGAAGAGAGAACTTGCGGAAGTCATCTCCCAGGAGAAGGCAGCCCGCGGCATATACAGTATGTGGATCCGGACAGAATCCGCGAAGGAGGCGAAGCCGGGCCAGTTTATTTCCATGTATGCGAATGACGGCAGCAAGCTCCTTCCGCGGCCGATCAGCATCTGTGAGATCGACAGGGAAGGCGGCGCGCTCCGGGTTGTTTACCGTGTGACCGGGAAGAATACGGGGACAGAGGAGTTCTCCCGGCTGAAAGCGGGAGATACCCTGCCGATAGTCGGACCGCTTGGAAACGGGTTCCCGTATGAGAAGGCGGAAGGGAAAAAAGCGTTCCTTATTGGCGGAGGAATCGGAGTGCCGCCGATCCTGGAACTGGCGAAGGAGATGGAGTGCGAAAAGAAGCAGATCATCGTCGGATACAGGGACGAGGAGACGTTTTTAAGAGAAGAGTTTGAGCAGAACGGAGAAGTCTATATTTCCACGGAAGACGGAAGCGTCGGCACAAAGGGAAATGTCATGGATGCAATCCGGGAAAACGCTCTGGACGCGGATGTGATATTCGCCTGCGGCCCGACGCCGATGCTCCGCGCGGTCAAGGCTTACGCGGAAGAAAACGGAATCGAATGCTACATCTCTCTGGAAGAGCGCATGGCATGCGGAATCGGTGCCTGTCTTGCCTGTGTCTGCCAGTCAAAGGAGAAGGATCACCACAGCAATGTGCACAACAAGCGGATCTGCAAGGACGGTCCCGTATTCCTTTCTACGGAGGTGGAGATCTGATGAGTATGGATATTAATATGAAGGTAAATATCGCAGGAGTAGAGTGGAAAAACCCGGTTACTGTGGCGTCGGGGACATTCGGTTCCGGCGCGGAATTTGCAGATTATGTGGATCTGAACCGGCTCGGGGCCGTGACGACAAAGGGTGTTGCCAACGTGCCGTGGACAGGAAATCCTACTCCCAGGGTGGCGGAGACGTACGGCGGCATGATGAATGCCGTAGGTCTGCAGAATCCCGGTATTGATGTGTTCTGTGAGAGGGACATTCCGTTTCTCAGAAAATATGACACGAAGATCATTGTAAATGTGTGCGGCAGATCGGAGGAAGACTACTGTGAGGTGGTGGAGCGTCTTTCCGGTGAGGATGTGGATATGCTGGAAATCAACATTTCCTGTCCGAATGTGAAGGAAGGCGGCATTGCCTTCGGCCAGAATCCGAAAGCTGCGGAGGAGATCACAAAGGCGGTAAAGAAGTACGCGAAACAGCCGGTTATCATGAAACTGAGTCCGAATGTGACAAGCATCGCGGAGATGGCGAAAGCGGTGGAAGCAGGCGGAGCGGACGCGGTTTCTCTGATCAATACGATCACGGGCATGAAGATCGATATTAACAGAAAAACGTTTGTTCTCGCAAACAGGACGGGAGGTGTGTCCGGACCGGCCATACATCCTGTCGCAGTGCGCATGGTGTATGAGGCGGCGAATGCTGTGAAAGTGCCGGTGATCGGCATGGGCGGAATTATGACGGCGGAGGACGCCATCGAGATGATCCTTGCCGGTGCGAGCGCTGTTTCCGTCGGGACAGCCAACTTCCACAATCCCTCTGTGACGATGGAGATCGTGGACGGAATCCGGGAGTATATGGAGCAGCAGGGATTTGCCTCTGTTGCGGATATGGTTGGAATTGTAAAATAGCCGTTACGCATTTTTTACACAAACTGAACATGATGTTGAAGAACGAGTCCCGTTTTTCTGATAGAGTAAAGACAGTGCCGGTGCGAGCCGGCCTGTCTGTTTTTATTTCTTCTACATTTTATTCTACAAAAAGTTTTTAACTGTCCTGTAGAATAAAAGAGCTCTCCAGGCAGAGAAGAGAGCAGAGTAAAAACATCAATCTCTATGAAAGGGGACAAAAAGATGAAAAAGCAATGGAGAAAAATGGTTGCCGGAATGTCCGTATTTGCCATGACGGCAGCTTTGATTCCGTCCGGGCTGACTGTCCATGCGGCAGAAGAAGGCGCGGGGATTCCGTATACGGCGGAAGGCACATATGATGTGACAGTGCCTCATGTGATTGTAAATCAGATCTACGGAGGATCGGACGACGGAAACGCCAGCCACAGTTTTATCGAGCTTTACAATCAGTCCGGGGAGAGTGTGGATCTTACCGAATGGAAGCTGGCATACCGTTCAAGCGCGGACGGCAGCGACAGTGATTCCTGGAAATATCTGGAGCTTACGGGGACAATTGAGGCAAACGGATACTATCTTGTCCGCTGTGCGGCCACAAGCGGCAGCGATTATGCCGTTCCGGAAGGAGATCAGGAATGGGATATCATGATACACAACAAGGGTGTTTCCGTGGCGCTTCTCGACGAGACAGGAACAGAGCTTGGCGAGGATTTCACCGGTGCGGTCACTGATGAGAACCGTCCGGCGGGCTATGTGGATCTTCTTGCGGTACAGGGAAATGACGCAGAGGACGCGCAGATGCCTCCGGTATATGAAGGAGAGACCGAAGCGGTACAGTCAAAGAAGAAAGCGGTTCACAGAGACAGCTTCGCTGACACGGACAGCAATGCGGCGGATTCCTCTGAGGTGGATTACTCGGAGGAAGTATCGGAAGAACTCGGACCGCACGGCCCGCAGAGCAGCGGTGGAGACGGCGGACCGACGGATCCCGGAACCGACGGCGGGGACGGCGGAACGGATACGCCGGATCAGACGTACTGGAACGGAAGTTTCCAGACAGATGCGCCGCTTCAGCTTGACAGAACGGGGGACGTCTCCCTCGGAACGCCGAACGCGGACGGCGGTGTGGCAGAGATCGTATCCTACAATTCCGACAATGGAAAAGCTTATGTCGTGAACGGGCAGCAGGGCCTGTTAAATGTCGTCACGGTAAATGCGGACGGCAGCCTGACGACGGAGAGCTCCATTCAGGTGCAGAATCTGATCAGCGGCTTTTCGTACGGAGATATGACAAGCGTTGCCGTTGATACGGTAAACGACCGCGTTGTGATTGCGCTCCAGGCAGCGGACTACAGCGCATCCGGAAGAATCGCCGTACTGGACTATGAGGGAAACCTTGTGGCAGACTATGAGACCGGAGTACAGCCTGATATGGTTACGGTGAGCAGCGACGGAAAATGGATACTCACTGCGGATGAAGGCGAACCGAGAGAGGGCTATGGAGCAGGAACCGTGGACCCGGCGGGCTCTGTCACTGTGGTGAATACAGAGACCGGGGAGACGAGAGTGGTCGGTTTTGACGGATTTGACTCTGCAGCGCTTGCGTCACAGGGAATCCTGTTCAACAAGGTAGACGGACAGATTTTAAGCGCGGCAAATGATCTGGAACCGGAATACATTGCGCTGAATGCGGACGGAACAAAGGCATATGTGACGCTGCAGGAGGCAAATGCCATTGCCACACTGGATATCGAAGCGGGCACATTTACCTCGATCGCAAGTCTCGGATTCCAGGATTTAAGCAGTGAGGCCAACAGTGTTGACCTTGTGGAGGACGACGGATACGGCGCTTCCGTGTATCCGAATACATACGGCGTGCGTATGCCGGACGGCATCAGCGCGTTTGAGGTAAACGGAACGACATATCTTGCGACAGCCAACGAGGGCGATGCAAGAGAGTGGGGCGACTTTATCAATGAGGCAGAAGTGACGCTCACCGATGCGGCCGGAAACGAGGCGGCGGACGTCAGAGTTCTCGATCAGAACGTGACCGCGGGACTGGATGCGGAGTCCAATTATCTTTTCGGAAGCCGTTCCTTTACGATTTACAATGCAGACACAATGGAACTTGTGTACGACAGCGCGAATGAATTTGAGAGCAGGACAGCCTCTTACTTAAGCTGGTGGTTCAACAGCTCCAACGATGACAGCTCTGTGGATGACAGAAGTGCGAAGAAGGGACCGGAGCCGGAATCCGTGATTGTAAAACAGATCGGAAACAGCATGTATGCGTTCATCGGTCTTGAAAGAATCGGCGGTGTTATGGTATATGACGTGACGAATCCGTCTGCTGCATCCTTTGTAAACTATATCAATACAAGAGATTTTTCAGATGATATTGCCGGAGATGTGTCACCGGAAGGACTTGCGTTTGTTCCGGCGGAGGATTCCCCGTCAGGAAGCCCGATCCTTCTGGCAGCATGTGAAGTGTCCGGAACAATGGCAGCCTATACGCTGAGCGGCAGCGCGGTTGTACCCGGCACACCGGAGGAGTCCGCGGGAGCGGTAGTGCTTTACACGAATGACGTACACTGTGCGATTGACGGATATTCCTATCTGGCCGCATACCGGGCGCAGCTTATTGAAGACGGCTATGATGTGATTACGGTTGATATCGGAGATGCGATCCAGGGAGAAGCAGTAGGTTCCCTGACAGAGGGCGCGGATATCGTCAGCCTGATGAACGCTGTCGGATATGACTTCGGAATCCCGGGAAATCATGAGTTTGATTATGGAATGGAGCGATTCCTTACGATTGCTTCTGAGGAAGCAGAGTACGAATATCTGAGCAGTAACTTTGTGGATCTGCGCACAGAAGAGAATGTATTCGCACCTTACAGAATCGTAGAGATGAACGGGGAGGATGTGGCGTTTGTCGGCATTTCCACTCCGGAGACATACACAAAGTCAACGCCGACTTACTTCCAGGATGAGAACGGCAATTTCATCTACAGCTTTTCGGAGGATACCTTCTATGAGACGATCCAGAATGCGGTAGACAGTGCGGTTGCAGAGGGCGCGGACAGAGTAATCGCTCTCGGACACCTCGGAATTGAGGGCACGACAGAGGGATGGAAATCAACAGATGTGATTGCAAACACAACAGGAATCGACGCGTTTATCGACGCACATTCCCACGAGACAATCGCGGGCGATGCCTATGCGAACGCAGACGGCGAGATGGTTCCGCTGACATCGACAGGAACGAAGTTTGCAGACTTCGGCGTGATGACGTTCAATGAGGACGGGACATGCACGACAGAGCTTCTCGCACCGTCAGAGGTCAATATCAACAGTTCTGGTGAGGCGGCAGCGGCTTACCAGAGCGTACAGGCAATTATTGACGAGTGCAACGAAAACCTCGCTTACCTCAATGAAGAGATGGGAACTTCAGAAGTGGAGCTTACAATCAATGATGAGAGCGGCACGAGAAGAATCCGAAACGGCGAGACAAACATGGGCGATTTTGTTGCTGACGCATACAGAACCGTGACCGGAGCAGACATCGCCCTTGTAAACGGCGGCGGTATCCGTGCCTCCATCGATGAGGGAACAGTAACCCGCAAAGAGCTGATGGATGTAAATCCGTGGAACAATGAGATGTGCGTGATCTATGCAACAGGACAGCAGATACTGGATGCGCTGGAGCACGGCGCGCGCATGAACCCGGAGGAGAGCGGCGGATTCCTCCAGGTATCCGGTCTCACTTATGAGATCCACAACTATATCGAATCTCCGGTAACTGTCGACGAGATGGGAATGTTCACCGGTGTGGACAGCACAAAGGAGAGACGTGTGCAGAACGTGATGATCGGCGGAGAGCCGGTTGATCCGCAGAAGACATATACCGTGACAGGAAGCCGTTACACCCTTCTTGAGGGCGGCGACGGGTTCACCATGTTCAGCGGCGCACAGGAAGTGCAGACAGAGACAGAGCTCCCGGTTGATTCGGAGATGCTGATTCAGTACTTCACTGAGAACCTGGGAGGCGTAGTTAGCGCAGAGCAGTACGGCAGCCTGACCGGTGACGGAAGAATCACGATCTATGCGGAGGAACAGACCGATCCGGAAGAGCCGGGACAGAACCCGGGAGAAGATCCGGACAAGAATCCGTCAGAGGATCAGGGCCAGAACGGCCAGAATGGTTCCGGTACGCAGAACGGAAGCGGAAGCAGCGGGAACGGTTCCCAGAAAGCAGCTCAGACCGGCGACCAGGGGCAGGTGTATCCGCTGATCGCGGTGATGATCGCTGCTGCGGTACTGGCAGGCGGAGCCGGGGTGTATGTAGTACGCAGAAGAAGATAATCGGTGATTTTTAATTAATCTGATTTTATGAAATACAAAAAGAAGACGGTCTTTGTTGGCAGAAGCAGCTATGACAAATGTGGCTATATGTCAATAAAGTGCCGTCTTTTTCCATTCTGTCAATTTACCGGGGAAATAACCGATTTGAAAAATCCAGCGTGCAGTATGGGAGGGGATTCCGGAGCGGGCCGTAAAGCAGCGCCGGTGTTTAGGCCGCGTCCTTTGCGGCCTTATGCACCGCTGCGTCTGCGGCCTTATGCACCGCTGCGTCTGCGCTCCGAGCGAAAGCGATGCCCGCGAGGAATCCCCTCCCATATCGTACGCGGACATTTATCCAACGAATATCCCTCCCGGGAAATTGACATTTCCGCTTCTTTACATGTCTGGGAAGGAAATGCTACAATATATAAAATTGGAGAATTTCCAGGAGGAAAAGAAAGATGAGTAAAGTAAGAAAGAGAGGGGCAAAAGTGCTGGCGGCCGTGCTGAGTCTCGGTATGCTTGGGAGCGGCATGACAGTTTTTGCGGCGCCGTCTACAGATGGAATTACAGTTGAGGTGGATCTCCGGCAGAACGGAGGAATCCTTTATGACGCGAACCAGACGGCCAGCATGCTGCCTGCTCCGTCTGCAGTTAATGCTTTGACGGTACTTCCGGAGAAGTATGATCTGAGAGACGAGGGAAAGGTTACGTCTGTAAAGTTCCAGAATCCGTGGGGGTCGTGCTGGGCCTTTTCGGCGTTGGCTTCGCTTGAGAGCAGCGCGCTTATGCAGGGAGCGTCGGAGACGACAGATTTTTCAGAAAAATCAATCACATGGTTCGCGAAACAGCAGCAGAAGGATGAGCAGGCCACGGATGCTGAACTGGAAGGCCCGTCGATTGAGGAAGGCGATCTGAACCAGGGGGTCTATAATATGGGAGGAAGAAGCATGGATGTTACTTCGTCGCTTGCATCCTGGATCGGAGCCTCTTCGGAAGAACAGGTGCCTTACCGGAATGCGGAGGGGATTACCGAATCAATCATTTTTGAAGAAGGTGGAGATGAGGTCTTTTATTACTCTGCAGACGGAGACTGGAGTGTGGACGCGTCCCATGCTTATGATGACGCCTACCGCATGGCCGAAGCATATTCTGCCGCCGGACCGTCTTCCTATCTGGCCTCAGGATATCCGGCGGATACAGTGTGGCCGGAGATGTTTTCGTCGGTGATTCCCACCGTGAAAAGCTGGATTATGAACAACGGAGCGGCTATGCTTACATATTGCGCCGATACGGCCAGCCCGGAAGATCTGGAAAACGGTGTGACGACCCGCTATTTTAACCCGGAGACGAACGCGCAGTATAATCCGGATGTCATGGCGATTAACCACGGTGTTACTGTGGTGGGATGGGATGACACATATTCCGCGGAGAACTTTCTGATTACACCTCCGGGGGACGGTGCGTGGATCATAAAAAACAGCTGGAGCGACGCCTGGGGAGATGAGGGGTATTTTTATCTGTCTTATTACGATACTACAGTGTATGAATTTGCCCAGTTTATTGCAGATGCCGGAAACAGTGCGGGATACAGAATGTATGACCACAATTACCAGTATGATTTTATGGGAAACCGCTCCATGATAAATTACAGTATGGAATACAAACTGCTTGGCAGCTGGACAGGGAAGGTCTCCGACGTTTCAACGGCAAATGTTTTTCAGGCTCAGGGACAGGAGACGCTCAGGGCAGTGGGAACCACGGATTCTCTGGCCTCAATGATTTCTGTTGAAGTGCAGACGGAGGTATATAAACTTGAAGATCCTTCCAGTCCGGTGAGTGGCGAACTTGTATCGAGCCAGACAGATATTGTGGATAACCTGAATTACGCGGTTATTGAGCTGGACAATCCGGTGGAGCTTCAGGAAGGAGAGTATTTTTCTGTTGTTCAGACGATGAGAACTCCCGCAGAGGATGCGTTTCTGATTCCCATAGAATTTGGCAGTACATCGCCGTTGTATGTGCAGGGGTATGACGCAGAGTCTTCCTATTATCTCGGACAGACTGTTGTGTGCAGCGAGGGACAGAGCTTTATCCGTATTACGGAAAATGGGGCTTCAGAAGGCGAGTGGCTTGACCTGGCGGGAGAAGAGGCGCAGGAGATGTTCCGAATTCCCATCGGCGACACGGGAGCAGAGGAGAATTATACCGTTGCCGGAAATGCGATGATCAAGGCATATACAGTGGACACGGATACGACCCTGAGCATGTCAAATGAGACTCTCACTCTGATCTGTTACGATTCGGACGGCAGAGAAATATCGAGAGTGGAGAGCCCGGATCTGTCCGGCGAGATTGAGATCCCGTGGAACAGCGCTTATGTAAGCTTTACGCTTGCGGAAGAGAGCGCGTCTTCCCTGTCTGTTGCTGCCGGAGGCCAGACTTTTGCAGAAGGGGACCGGATTCCGGCTGATGTTCTGAACGGAACGGCGGCGGTACTGACACTGGAAGGGGCAGACCGGGGTGAAGCGGCGTCAGCAGATTATACGGTTACTCTGAAAGCAGGAGAAAAACCGGCTGTAATCCCGGCGGATAAGACGGCTCTTCTTGAAAAACTCGCCGAGGCAAAGGCAATCAGCGGCGAAGGATACACAGAGGAGAGCTACGAAGCGCTTCAGAACGCGATCGCGGCAGCGCAAGCTGCTGCGGACAGTGAGGAGGTTTCGCAGGAAGAAGTGGACGCTCAGACTGCGGCACTTGAAGCGGCGATAAAAGGTCTTGTAAAGGAAGAAAAACCGGCTCCGGGCGGCGGAGACGACAACAGCGATACAGATACCGGGAATACGGATAAGAATGCATCGACTGCAGGAAAGAACGGCGGAAAATCCGGTGGTGCAGTGCAGACAGGAGATGAGACAAGGCCGGCAGCGGCAGCGGCGGTGCTCGGTGTTTCTGCAGTTCTCGCAGCAGCAGCGGCTGTATCCATGCGAAGAAGACGCGGATAAATTCGTGAATTGAAAATATTTATGGGGTATGTTAGAATGAAAAAAGACATACCCCATTTTATTTTGCATAAACGCGTGTACAGATGCGGCGCGGAGGCGTCTGAACGGGGTATAGCGGTGAAAAAGGGAATAAAAATTAATAAAAAGTAAGGGCGGAAAAGCCCATAAATGCGGAGGTTTTGAGAAATATGGAAGCATACAAGCAGGAATTTATTGAATTTATGGTGGACAGCGATGTGCTGAAGTTCGGAGAGTTTACGCTCAAGAGCGGCAGGAAATCCCCGTTTTTCATGAATGCGGGAGCTTATGTGACAGGTTCACAGTTAAAGAGGCTGGGGGAGTATTATGCAAAAGCGATCCACGATAAATACGGAGATGACTTTGATGTACTCTTCGGACCGGCTTATAAAGGAATTCCGCTGAGTGTCGTAACGGCGATTGCGTACAGTGAGCTGTACGGAAAGGAAGTGCGCTACTGTTCGGACCGCAAGGAAGAGAAAGACCACGGCGCGGACAAGGGAAGTTTTCTCGGCAGTAAATTAAAGGACGGAGACAGGGTGATCATGATCGAGGATGTCACCACATCCGGGAAGTCCATGGAAGAGACGGTTCCGAAGGTGAGAGGAGCGGCGGATGTAACGATTGTGGGACTTATGGTGTCCTTAAACCGTATGGAGGTGGGAAAAGGCGGCGAAAAATGCGCGCTGGATGAGGTGAAAGATCTGTACGGATTTGACACGGCTGCGATCGTGACAATGGAGGAAGTCGTGGAATGCCTTTACAATAAGCCATATAAAGGAAATGTTGTGATTGATGATACATTAAAGGCGGCGATTGACACATACTATGAAACGTATGGAGTAAAATAAGGAGGCGCGTTATATGGAAAAGGCATACCTTACAATGAAAAACAGCGGCGCGGGAAATATCGCAATCGGGATTATCGTACTTGTGATGGGGATTACGGTTGGAGTGCTATCCATTGTAAGCGGCGCAAATCTGCTGAAAAATAAGAGAGAAATTACATTTTAAGTTTTGCAGTCATGCCAGCGAATCCGGCAGATTTGCCGGAATCATAAGGGGGCAGACCCTGTTATTCGGGGTCAGTCCCCTTATTCGGTGACTGATGCACATATAAAGGGGAAGTATATTGAGCGTCAAAAAAGCGAAAATTATCAGGGCTTTCGGAAAGCTCCTGTTTTTGTTGTATGTCTGCTTTCTCGTCTATTTCCTGTTTCTTGCGGAGTGGTACGGAAGAACCGGAACAGCGGAAGAGTACAGATACAATCTGGAACTGTTCAAAGAAATCAGGCGTTTTATTACTTACAGGGAAGAACTCGGCATGTTTACGGTTGTGGCGAATCTTGCCGGAAATATTCTGATTTTTGTGCCGTATGGCTTTTTTGTTTCCATGGCCAGCAGGTCAAGGGGATTTTTCAAGACATTGTTTTACAGTATGTTCCTCAGTCTGGGTGTGGAGATTGCGCAGCTGTTTACAAGAGTGGGGAGCTTTGATGTGGATGACATCCTTCTGAATACGATCGGGGGAGTGCTGGGATATGTTGTATTTGTCATATGTAATTGGATGAGGAGAAGATATCATGTTCGGAATCGGAAAAAGCGCTGAACAGCGTCAGAAAGAAAAGGAGAGAAAGAAGCGGGGGACAAGAAAATACGGTCAGGCGAATCTGAAGCCGTCCCGGCAGGGTGTTCTCTCCTGCTTTGGAGGAGGTGCGGCTCTGGTGATTCTTCTGGGGTGCATCTTTTATTCATTTTCGGTGCGGGGAGAGGCGGCCGGCATAGTCGGCGGGATTGCGATCATCTCACCGATCCTGTCTGTGTACGGCGTACTGGCGGCGATCCGCGGTTTCGGAGAGCGGGACCGCAGCTATCTTCCATGTAAGATCGGACTTCCGGTCAGCGCAGCCGCGCTGATTCTGTTTTTTGCGATATTTATAGGAGGCTTAAGCTGATGAACAGAATACAGATACAGAGAGAAAAGAACAGAGAGTATGAAGAAAGACATGACCTTGCGGTAAATCGTCTGCGGGGGATTGTGACAGAAGAGACGGTTGCTGAGAGATATGTGCGCTATTTTCAGGACACGGCTCTTTTTCTTCTGGAACTTGAAAATGTGCGGCGTAAGGTAGAGAGCGGCGCCTGGGAGCACTACAGTACGGACCAGAAGCGGAGTCTGAATCAGATCCTGTACAGTGATATTGTGGGAGATCACTACGAAAAAAGTTACGCGAATCCCGCATATGCGTGTCAGCATTTCGGACTTGAAACGGGAAGACTGCTGGCTATGATGTATGCGGAAATGCGTTCGGGTATTCCGTATTCTTTTGAAAACCGTATGGATTATCTGACGATTCTGTATGAACTTTTTATTGAAGTCTACAACTGTTTCGAAAGCAGTGAAGAAAAAGAGGGGCCTGCGCCTGAGGCGGTCAGAGATATTTTTTACTGGTACGCCAGCGACTACACAGATGTCTTCCTGGCGGACCGCATTATGGAGCAGATAGATCCGGAGTATTCCTTTGCGGCGGACATTATCGAAAACGCGGATCTCGGAAAAGATGATTACCTCTACAGTTTCGGCGAATATATTACGGAAAATGAACTCGGGACAGCCCGTCATCTTCGCCTTCTCACAGAGGATACGATACGGAAGATGGCTGATGTCTATACGGAAGGCTACCGGATCGGATTTATCAATACCGGAAAAGATCTGTCGAAGAAGTCGGTCGTGAATATACGGTACACGCTCGGGTTTGAACGGGTGATCCGCATTGCCATTGACAATTTCAGAAAAATGGGGCTTAAGCCTGTGATCTACCGCGCTGCTTCCGGTGTGATTACAAAGCGGGAGCATCATAAGATCGGATATTTCGGGGCAGTGCCGAACTGGCAGTATGAGTATGACCACCGTCAGGACCAGGCGCTTTTCCTGGACAGGCGGTATATCGAGCGCAGACTGGAAGTGATGCGCACGGTATATGAAAAGAATAAAGAACTGGCAGCGGGATTTGCAGGGCCGGCTGTGATGGAGACATTCGGAGAGAAACCCTTTGCGCCGGCGGCGGTGCCGGAGGCGCCTGCGTACAGTGAGGAACAGAAAAAGCTTGCGCTGGAATATGACAGCCGTTCCGGGCAGATTACGAACGAGTATATCAGAGGGGATGAGAGAAGCTTTACGATTGTTGCCTATCCGGTGCCGGAAATCGGAGAACAGTATGCGGAGATCTTTGAAGATGTGATCCGGATCAATACGCTGGATGCAAAACTGTATGAAAAGGTTCAGCAGAAGATTATTGACGCTCTCGATCAGGGCGAGTATGTCCATGTGAAGGGAAAAGGCGCAAACAGGACAGATATCAGAGTGAAGCTGTTCTCGCTGAATAATCCGGAGAAAGAGACGATATTCGAAAACTGTGTGGCTGACGTCAATATCCCGGTGGGGGAAGTGTTTACTTCTCCGGTACTTGAGGGGACGGAAGGCGTGCTCCATGTAAGCCGCGTGTATCTGGAAGGACTGCAGTACAGAGATCTGGAAATTACCTTTGAGAACGGCATGGTGAAAGACTACCGATGCGCAAACTTTGAGGGCGGCGGAGCAGGTGCCGGAGCGGGGACTGGAGCGGACGTCGGACGCGAAGCGGATGCTGGAGCAGATGCCGGATGCGGATCTGAAGCGCTGGAGGAAGGACGCAGATACGTCAGAGAAAATGTGTTCAAAGGCCATGAGACGCTTGCGCTTGGTGAATTTGCCATTGGGACAAACACGACAGCTTATGTGACGGCGAAAAAATATGGAATCGAGGAGAAGATGCCGATTCTGATTGCAGAGAAGACAGGCCCTCATTTTGCGGTTGGCGATACCTGTTATTCATGGAGTGAGGACATCCGCGTGTATAATCCGAACGGCAAGGAAATTGTTGCAAAAGAGAACTCTGTATCGCGGAAAAGGAAGGAAGATATTTCCCAGGCTTATTATAACTGCCATACAGATATAACCGTACCTTATGAAGAGTTAGAAGAAATAAGTGTAGTGACAAAAGATGGGAAACACATTATACTTATTAAGGACGGAAAATTCGTATTGCCGGGGACGGAAATTCTGAATGAGCCGCTGGAAAAGCTGTAAATGATGCGGTCTGTGCGGTCTGGGCCCGGCTATCGCAAGAAGGAGGATAAGACATGCCAAAAGTAGGAATTGTTATGGGCAGTGACTCTGATCTGAAAGTGATGAGCAAGGCTGCTTCCATGCTGGAAAAACTGGGAATTGATTATGAGATGACCATTATTTCCGCACACCGGATGCCGGATGTGTTCTTTGAGTGGGCAAAGGCAGCAGAAGGAAAGGGAATCAAGGTGATTATCGCGGGAGCCGGAATGGCTGCGCATCTTCCGGGCATGTGTGCCGCGCTGTTCCCAATGCCGGTGATCGGAGTGCCCATGTCCGGCAAAAATCTGGATGGTATGGACGCACTGTACTCGATCGTGCAGATGCCGCCGGGAATTCCGGTTGCCACAGTTGCGATTGACGGAGGGATGAATGCGGCGATTCTCGCGGCAAAGATTCTTGCGGTTTCAGATGACGATATACTGGAGAGACTGAAGGCATACTCCGCTGAGATGAAGGATACGGTTCAGGCAAAAGCAGACAGATTAAAAGAAGTCGGATACGAGGAATATCTGGCAGGCAAATAAAGGGAGATAGCAGAATGGATTATAAAAAGGCTGGCGTTGATATTGAAGCAGGTTACAGATCGGTAGAACTTATGAAGGAACATGTGAAAAAGACCATGCGGCCGGAGGTTCTGGGCGGCCTGGGCGGTTTCTCGGGAGCGTTTTCACTGGCCGGGATAAAAGAGATGGAAGATCCGGTTCTGCTTTCCGGAACAGACGGATGCGGGACAAAGGTGAAGCTGGCGATGATTCTGGACAAACATGATACGATCGGGATCGACGCGGTTGCAATGTGTGTAAATGATATTGCATGCGCGGGCGGCGAGCCGCTGTTTTTCCTTGACTATATTGCCTGCGGAAAGAATGAACCGGAGAAGATCGCCGCGATCGTAAGCGGTGTTGCGGAAGGCTGTATGCAGTCTGGTGCAGCACTGATCGGAGGCGAGACAGCGGAACATCCGGGAATGATGGATGAAGATGAATATGATGTGGCGGGCTTCGCGGTAGGCGTGTGCGAGCGGAAGAAGATGATTACCGGGGATAACTTAAATGCCGGTGATGTGCTCATTGGCATGGCGTCTTCCGGAGTGCACAGCAACGGGTACTCTCTTGTGAGAAAAGTGTTTAATATGAAGAGAGAGGCTCTCGACACATACTACGAAAGTCTCGGTTCGACTCTCGGAGAGACGCTGCTTGTTCCTACAAAGATTTATGTGAAAGCGTTAAAGAGCATAAAAGATGCGGGCGTGACGGTCAAGGCGTGCAGCCATATTACAGGCGGCGGCTTTTATGAGAATGTGCCGCGTATGTTAAAGGACGGTCTGCGCGCAGTGATCAGAAAAGACAGCTATCCCATTCCGCCGATCTTCAATATGCTCTCCGTGGATGGAAATATCCAGGAGCAGATGATGTACAATACATTTAATATGGGACTCGGCATGGTGCTTGCGGTTGACGAGACAGACGCCGATGCAGCGGTGAGAGCGATCCGTGAGGCCGGGGAAGCTCCCTATGTTGTCGGCAGAATTGAGGCCGGAGAAAAGGGAGTGGATTTATGCTGAGCAAAAATGCTGCGGCAAATGAAGCGGACAAAAAGAGTGCGCTTCGCATTGTCGTAATGGTGTCCGGCGGGGGAACAAACCTGCAGGCGATTATTGACAGCGTGAAAAACGGGACAATCACCAATACAGAGATTGCCGGCGTGATCAGCAACAACAGGAATGCGTATGCGCTGACTCGGGCGGAAGAAAACGGGATCCCGGCCGTGTGCGTATCTCCGAAAGATTATGAGACCCGCGAAATATTCAACGAAAAGCTTCTCGACGCGGTGGACAGCTATGAGCCGGATCTTGTCGTGCTGGCAGGGTTCCTCGTGGTGATTCCGCCGAAGATGATTGAAAAATACCGAAACAGGATGATCAATATTCACCCGTCCCTGATTCCTTCTTTCTGCGGAAAGGGGTATTACGGGCTGAAAGTTCATGAAGCTGCTCTGGCAAGAGGGGTGAAAGTGGTCGGAGCCACAGTGCATTTTGTAGACGAAGGGACGGATACAGGCCCGATTATTCTCCAGAAAGCAGTGGAAGTGGAGCAGGGAGACACTCCGGAAGTGCTTCAGCGAAGAGTGATGGAGCAGGCGGAGTGGAAGATCCTTCCGCGGGCGATTGACCTGATCGCAAACGGAAAAGTGAAAGTGGCGGACAACAGGACAGAGATCCTGTCTTAGACTGGCGGAAATGCGGCGGGATTGCGCACAATGAGGAGGTAAAAAATGAAAGTACTGATCGTAGGAAGCGGCGGAAGAGAGCACGCCATCGCGGCGAGCGTGGCAAAGAGTCCGAAGGCGGACAAGATTTACTGTGCGCCGGGCAATGCGGGAATCGCGGAGTACGCGGAGTGTGTCGATATCGGTGCGATGGAGTTTGATAAACTTGCGTCTTTTGCAAAGGAGAAAGAGATTGACCTCTGCATCGTCGGAATGGACGATCCTCTGGTGGGAGGCCTTGTGGATGTGCTTGAGGCGGCGGGCATCCGCACGTTTGGTCCGAGAAAGAATGCGGCGATTCTCGAGGGATCAAAGGCATTTTCGAAAGACCTTATGAAAAAATACAATATCCCGACAGCTGCCTATGAGAATTTTACAGATCCGGACAAGGCGATTGCGTATCTGGAAAATGAGGCAAAGTTTCCAATTGTGCTGAAAGCGGACGGGCTTGCACTTGGAAAGGGCGTTCTTATCTGCCAGAATCTGGAAGAGGCAAAAGAGGGCGTGAAGACGATCATGCTGGACAAAAAGTTCGGCACGGCAGGAAACGAGATGGTCGTTGAAGAGTTCATGACAGGACGCGAGGTGTCCGTGCTTTCCTTTGTGGATGGAAAGACGATCAGAACCATGACAAGTGCGCAGGATCACAAGCGTGCAGGGGACGGCGATACAGGCCTTAATACAGGCGGAATGGGAACATTCTCCCCCAGTCCTTTCTATACAAAAGAGGTGGAGGAGTTCTGCGAGAAGTATATTTATCAGCCTACAGTGGACGCCATGGCGGCAGAGGGACGCCCGTTCAAAGGCGTGATTTTCTTTGGGCTGATGCTTACTTCCGACGGACCGAAGGTTCTGGAGTACAACGCAAGATTCGGAGATCCGGAAGCGCAGGTTGTGCTGTCCCGCATGAAAACCGATATTATCGATGTGGTGGAGGCGTGCGTTGACGGGACACTGGATCAGATCGATCTGGAGTTTGAGGATAACGCGGCAGTGTGCGTCGTTCTGGCGTCTGACGGCTATCCGGTGAAATATGAGAAAGGATATCCGATCACAGGTCTCGAC
This sequence comes from Ruminococcus turbiniformis, assembly GCF_020687545.1. Taxonomy (GTDB): domain Bacteria; phylum Bacillota; class Clostridia; order Lachnospirales; family Lachnospiraceae; genus Mediterraneibacter; species Mediterraneibacter turbiniformis. Next base: position 26,209 of record NZ_JAJEQX010000037.1, read on the forward strand.
GAGTTTAAGAAACACGAGGGATACTACTGCTTCCATGCAGGAACAAAGTTCGACGGCGATGCGATCGTGACAAACGGCGGGCGTGTCCTCGGTGTGACAGCCAAAGGAAAAGACTTGAAAGAAGCAAGAAAGAACGCCTACGCAGCTACAGAGTGGGTGAAGTTTGAGAATAAATATATGCGCCACGATATCGGGAAAGCGATTGACGAGGCGTAGATAAAATAAAGATAAAAAGGAAGACGGAACTTTATTGATGTATAACGGCATTTGATGTGAGTGCTTTTGTCAATAAGGACCGTCTTCTTTTCTGTCAAATTACAATTTTACTCTTCTCTGATTTTTTTCAGTTCCTCACTGGTAATATTGCAGTAATTTTCGATCTGGTCATCGGTAAGGCCCTGCCGGATCATATTCAGGACAATTTCTCTGACGCTTTCCCGGATACCCTCCTGTCTGCCCTCGTTCCATGCGGCTTCGCGCTCCTGCATCATATGACGTTCCTGATTATATTCAAAAATACTCATTTCCTTCGCCTCCGCCCTGTGTTTCTCCAGAAATTCTTTCAGGATTCCTTCGCTGAGACATTCCCTGATGGCGAGCTCCACGGCTTCCTCCAGTTCCATTACCTTTGTGTACTCCCGGATCTTGTCCGTATACACTGCATAGTCCCGGAGTGTCCGGCACGCTCTTTTTAGAGGAACGTTATTATCTCCTGAAATATTCAGCATGACGGTTTCCAGCTCCAGCCGGATCTCTTCTGTTTTGAAAGTGTACAGATCAGACAGTTTCCTGACCATCCGCTCTGGCATCTCCTTTTCCCCGTTATAGAAAATGATGAACTCTGGCGGCGGAAGCTTTACTGCCGCCGTGCCGTACAGGTTCTCATTCTTCGTCATCCCCGAATAGAGCTGGGAGATGTAAAAGAGGAACCGGAGCGGCAGATTCGGGTTATAGGTGGACTGATGCTCATACAGAGAAAGCCTGCCGTCAATGAGAAAGGAAAGATCGTTTCTCATGGACATGTAAATCGCATTTTTCAGAGTGTTGATTTTCAGCAGCTCGGGATCCGAATAGTGTTTTCCCGTCATTGCGTTGTAAAGCTCCAGCAGATTGTTCTTATCCTCGAAAAGCATGATAAAAAGTGTGGATTTAAATGTACGGTTGATCGTGTTGCCTGTGCCGGATCTCTTCCGTCCGGATTTGCGGTTGCGTTTTGCCATATGACAGCCTCCTTTTTGAATAAATGGTGCAGAAGAGACTGTTTCGTCTGTTTAATCCTTCCGAAAAATCTCTCTGCTGTGTTAAATGGGAATAAAAGCATTGAGATTTTCCTGAATGTGATTAGAATTTCTGAAATGGCATCGTGCATTCTTAGAATAAAAACATGCTGGAAATGGTTAATGCTTTGTGTGTATCATAACATATGCGGACGAAAGTTGCCAGTGGCAAGTTGTGATTTGTCAGGAGATTTGTATGCTTCCGCCGTAAGGAGGATGTTGGTTTCACCCGCACTTTCGTTCGGGACGCAGCGCAGCGGTACATAGGTGTGCAAAGTACGCACACCAAGTACCGGCGCTGCTTTACGGGGCTCAACCAACACCCTCCTTCCGGCTGGGCGCATCCATATACTCGGACAAATCATGTAGCAGGAAAGCGGGTGCCGGGTGCCTCGATATAGATAGAGTATGATTGAACCATAGCCCAATCATCGGACTTTGACTTGTCGGACGGACACACTTCTGTTCTGATGAAACCCAGCGTGGGAGAGGGGATCTCGTAGGAGGCCGTAAAGAACGCCGGTACTTGCGCGCGTGTTTTGCGCGCTTAGCACCGCTGCGTTCGTCCCGAGCGCGAGCGTGCCTCCGAGGGATCCCCTCTCCCACGCGAAAGCGATGCCTGTGAGGGATATCGTGATCTAATGCACGCGGCCCTTTATCCAACCAATGTTCCTTCACTGATTTTTGATTTTGATGCTTTGACAAGAAAACTTTGCAAAATATATTGACAAGAAAACTTGGCGATGGTATTCTGATTATGCAAAGAAAACTTGGCGAAATGCAAGGGAAAGGCATTAGGTAGTGTCAAGTGATCTATGAAAAACTGAGCCGAAAAAATCAGGCTCAGCAGAACCTTGAAAATTGCAGATATTGACATCGAAAAGTTCTCCGAAGGCTCAGGGCGCTGCCCTGAGAACCCGCAA
>NZ_JAJEQX010000038.1 GCF_020687545.1 Ruminococcus turbiniformis
AGAAGTGCACTAATGATTCTCAGTTCATGAAGCCTCTTATGGTATATATACTGTAAAATATTAAATTTTCAAGGTTCATGCGGAGATTCAAACATAGAAAACACTATGTTTTGACCCCGACATCATGTCATTAAGTTCTGAAGAAATCGGCAATACGACTCTTGCCGCCGGCACTGCCATGGATAAAATATTCGGGACTCCGATCGCAGGAAAAATACTTGTAATCTCCGGAATTCTCGGGATTCTTACATCCTGGGTTGCATTATATATCGGCGCTACCCGTCTCCTTTACAGCATGGCGCGGGTCGGCATGCTCCCCAAGGTTTTTGCCAAACTTCATCCTAAATATAAAACTCCCTATATCGCTACTTATGTAGTCGGTATAACAACCTTTATCGCTCCCTTCTTCGGATATCAGGCTCTGCAGTGGCTCTCAAATGCAGGCGGCTGGGCTATCAATTTCGGTCTGGGAATGGCAGCTCTGTCGTTTCTTGTCCTCCGGTTCAAAGAGCCTGACATGGAGCGTCCTTACCGGGTTCCATGCGGGAAGCTGATTGGCCTTCTGGCAGTAATTATGTCATTTACGCTGATTATTATATGTTTCCCGGGAGTATCAAGTTTTTCATTGGTATGGCCGTATGAAGCGGTGATTGTCATCGGTTGGCTTTTAATCGGAATTATTTTATTTATCTTCACAAACAGAACAGGAAGTTTCAGAGAAGTAAATCCAAAAATGAAGGCTCTCATGTTCGACACTCATGAAGATTCCGGAAATGATTCCGTCTGAACAGACAAGGCGCAGTAATAATACACATTACTGCGCCCTGAAAAACTAAATAATATCTTTATACAGCGCATGTTTCTTCAGCGCTTCCGTCATCTTCGCCATCTCCGAAAGATCCCCTATCAAAATCACTCCGGACAGACGGTTATTAAGGAAATAGTATTTTTTATACTGTCCCTTTCCCATATCTCTGTACTCCACAGTCTTATACAGAAGATTTGGATTCTTTCCGTTATCACCTGCCGCAAAAAGCGCGGTATTCATCCCGTGGAATGTAAGAGCCGCTTCGACCGGCTCATACTCCAATTCTTCACCTGCCGCATTCGCTCCGGCAATTCTGCCCTGCTCAACCGCCTCCGGCCAGATCGCATAATTTGCGCCCTCGTATTCCGCACAGTCACCGCAGGCATACACATCTGCCGCCGATGTCTCCATATGCGCGTTTACCTTCACCGCTCTCCCGATGTCCATGCCCATCTCCTGAGCGAGCTGCGTATTTGCCCGCACACCGGCCGACACGATCACCAGTTCCGCAGGAATCACCTCTCCGTCTGACAGACGAACTCCCGTCACATGCTCTTCGCCTTCGATCGCCGCCACAGAAACACCTGTGCGGATCTTCACGCCGTTCTTGTCCGCGATCTCTTTCAATATCTCTGCTGATCCGGCGTCCAGCTGTCTTCCCATAAGCACCGGAGCCACTTCCAGCACCTGTACGTCAAGGCCGCCCTTCTTAAGCTCCCATGCCGCCTCAAGACCGAGCACGCCTCCGCCGATCACAACAGCCTTTTCGCTCTTTTCCATCAGGCACTCCACTTTCTCCACATCGGAAAGCCGCCGGATTGCCACGACTTCCGGAAGTCTGCTCCCCTCCATCGGAGGAATAAAGCATTCGCTCCCAAGCGCATAGACAAGTTTTGTAAAACGGATTCTGTCTCCGCCGTCGAGAACTACCTCTTTGGCGTCCATATCCACAGATTCCACCTGTCTTCCAAGCATCTGATATACCCGGTTCTCTTCGTACCACTTCGGGTCCTCAATGGCGATCTGCTCTGCGCTTAAGCCTGCCACAATGGACTTTGTGAGCATGGGCCTGTTGTAAGCCGGATAGTCCTCGTTGGAAATAAGCACAACAGATCCTGTCTTATCTCTCTCCCTTATCGCCTTTGCCGCATTGAATCCTGCCGCGCCGCCGCCGAGAACAACGTAGTAATTCTGTGTGTCATTGGTATATCCTGTCTCCTCCACGTCAACAGGAACGAAATTCTCCTTTCCGACGCCGCACACCGGACAGATTTCCAGAGAAGAATCAAAAATCTCTCCGCATACAAGACATTTCACGAGGCTTCTTGCGCCTTTTTTCTTCGGCTTTACAGGCTCTTTGTTCTGAACAACACATCCGAACTGATATCCGTACTCATACGCGCTTACAAGATCCGCTTCGGACGGCTTAAACCTTACGCGGAATCCTTCCGACACTTTCATTTTCAGCTGCTTCAGCCTCTCCGTGATATTCGGAACGCCCTCGCCGCTCCAGCCGTAGCTTCCGAACGCTCCGGCGTATTTTCCGCCGTGGGTCGCCGGGAACATGGAGAGTGTCAGATCCCAGATCGGCTTTAACGCCTCGCCCACAATCGTCGGCGTACCGAGAAGGATGCCGTCCGCAAAGAGAAGCTCCTCATTCACTTTTGCCGCGTCAGCCTCCACCATGTCATAGGAACGCACATCGATATCTCCGCTGTCCCGCACGCCTTCCGCGATCTTCTCGGCCAGCGATTTTGTGTATCCGTATGCGCTCACATACGGGATAATCACCGTTTTCTTCGGATTCGGATTCACCACGGTCGACCACTCGCGATACTGTTTCATAACCGCTCTGATCCGGTCACCTACGAGCACCGGGCCGTGTCCCGTGCATACCATCGTAATGTCCATGTTTTCCACCCGGTCAAGCGCTTTGAGCATAAACGGCTTGAACGGTCCGATGATGCAGTCATAATAGTATTTCAGTGCTTTCTGGTAATCGTCCTCATTTTTAATCTCACTGGAAACAACTTCAGGCAGGCAGTAATGCGATCCAAAGGAGTCGCATGTCACAAGAATCTGCTCTTCCTCAATAAACGTATACATCGTATCCGGCCAGTGAAGATTCGGCACGAAAAGGAAACGGAGCGTCCGGTTCCCGATTGTCATCTTCTCCCCGTCTTTGGCAGGAATTCCAACGAAGTCACGGTTTACGATCTCTTTGAGGAAACCAAGCGCACATCCCGTCGCAACAATCTTCATCTGCGGGCTGTAATCAAGAAGTTTCTCCACGCTTCCGGCATGATCCGGCTCCGTATGGCTCACGATAAGATAGTCAATTTTATGCACATCGATAACTTCCTGAAGTTTCTCAAGGTACTCGTCAAAGAATTTCGCCTTTGCTGTTTCAAACAGCACGGTTTTGTTCCCGGCTTTCATCACATAGGAATTATACGTCGTTCCGAATTCCGTATACATAATAATGTCGAAAACTCTGAGCTTGTCATCAATAATTCCCGTCCAGTAAAAATTTTCTCTCAGCTTGATGCTTTTCATGGTCTCCTCCTTTTTTGTATTCCCATCTATTGTTTCCCGGGGTGCCGCTCGGCATACAGCACTTCCGGCGAAAACACGTTCCGGCTTCACACTCCGTTTTTCTTACAGATATCAGCCAGGCAGCACTTGTCGCAGTACGGCTTTGTTCTCGCCGTGCAGACGTCTCTTCCGTGGTAGACAAGCCTGTGGCACAGATCGCTTCCTTCTTCCGGCGGAATAATCTTCCATAATTCCATCTCGACTTTCTTCGGCTCTTTTATGCCGTCCACAAGCCCGATGCGGTTCACAAGGCGGATACAGTGTGTATCCGTAACAATTGCAGGCTTACCGAACACATCTCCCATGATCAGATTCGCGCTCTTTCTCCCCACTCCCGGAAGTTTTAAAAGAGCGTCAAAATCATCCGGCACTTTTCCGTCATACTCGTCCCGCAATATTTTCATGCAGGCGCTGATGTCCCTTGCCTTGCTTCGCCCCAGGCCGCAGGGACGGACAATCTCTTCGATATCATCCACATCCGCTGCCGCAAGCGCGTTTACATCCGGATATTTCTCATACAGGCCTTCCACGACTACATTGACCCTGGCGTCTGTACACTGTGCAGCCAGACGCACGCTGACCAGAAGTTTCCACGCCTGATCGTAATCCAGTGTGCATCCCGCATCCGGATATTCCTTTTTTAAACGCTCAATCACTTCAAGCGCACGCTGCTTTTTTGTCATTTGTCCAGTTCCTTTCATTTCTCTGTATCCAACGCTTTTCTGATCTCTTCCATTGTGTCTTTAAACCGCGTGGAAACTGCGGTCGGGTTTCTCCTGAGATGCCTCGCAATACGCAGATAGTTCCGGTCTGTCCGGGAAGCCGTATTTCGCAGCTCTTTCCGCAGAGTTTCTCTGACCGCAAGAAGCGCGTCGCGTCGCTCTGTCCCGATAACACTGCCCACTCTCTCCGAAATTTCTGACGGAATCTCTTCTTTCAGCAGACTCTCCACCTTTGCAGAAAGCTCTTCAAGCTGCGCAAGCTTTTCCTCCCGCTTTATATTGATACGCGCAAGGCAGGCCTCTTTTTTTGACAGTGTTTTCCTGGCCAGTTCTTCTGCACGCTCCCTGTAATCGTCCCGCAGGGCAGCCGTCCGGTTCCGGTAATCCTCCAGCATCTCTTCCGGCAGGATCCTGAGTTTTTCCTGCATTTTCCTTATCTGTTCCCGGCTCTCCTCAAGCTGCACAAGTACGCGCTTCAAATCCATCGCCTCGTTGAACGACTGTGTAAAATCCACTGATGCTGCCGCCAGGCAGACAACCGCCGCAATGTCACATACCGCCTCCGGGATCTTAAGCACCGCACTCTCGATCGGCGGATGAATGATCCGGACAAGGAGCATAGAGAAAAATCCCCAGCACAGTGAAGAGGAAAGACAGACATATCCGTTTAAGTTCAGCTTCTGCGAGCTGTAATCCCAGTATCTCACATGGAACATTCTCTCCATCACCGCTCCGGTCACATATTCAAGAACCGTAGCTCCCGCCATTCCCAGCAGAAAAATGAGAGCTGCATTGTCCCGCACTCCGATCGTGCTGATCAGAATCACCAGCGCACCGGAACCGTAGATCGGCAGCATAGGACCATGCATAAATCCCCGGTTTACCCAGCGCCGCTTTTTCACAGAAACATAACAGCTCTCCCATATCCACCCGACGAAACTGTAGATAAAGAAAAACAGAATCCATTGCGTCAGGTCATAAGAATGCATTACTGCTCCTTCTCTTCAATCGCCATAATCATGTTTACTCTTCTCTCGTGGCGGCCTCCCTGGAACTCCGTCTCCAGCCAAGTCTCCACGATCATCTTCGCCAGTTCCGCGCCGACAACTCTTGCACCAAACGCAAGAATATTACAGTTGTTGTGCGCTCTCGCCATCTTTGCCGTAAACGGCTCACTGCACACGGCCGCACGGATGCCTTTTACCTTGTTTGCCGCAAGGGAAATACCAAGCCCGGTACCGCAGATCAGGATTCCCTGCTCCACTTCACCGGCAGCCACTGCGCGCGCCACCTTCTCTCCATAAATCGGATAGTCACAGCTCTCAGAGGAGTTTGTTCCATAGTCGACGACTTCATGTCCCTTTTCTTTTAGAAACTCCACAATCTCCGCCTTGAGTTCCAACGCCGAATGATCATTTCCAATTCCGATTTTCATACCCTTGTCTCCTTTTCCTGTACTTTTTCTGACACAGCCGGTATCTGTATTCCCCTGTCCGCAGGCTGTATCGCCCTGACTCAATAATAACAAATTCAGGAAAGGAAAGCAATGAATGAAACACGGTTTATGCGGATCTTACCTTACCGGCTGCGACCGCATCAAATTCTCTGAGTTTCCGCTTCGCAGCTTCACTCAGATGCTGCGGCACATCGATCTGAACCGTCACATACTGATCTCCGTGAACTGAAGGATTCTTCATGGAAACAATCCCCTTGCCCTTCAGACGGATCTTGGTGCCGGACTGCGTGCCCTCCCGGATCGTGCAGACAACATTTCCATAAAGCGTGCTGACTACAGCCTCGCCGCCGAGCACAGCCGTCGAATAAGGAATCCGTATCGTTGTATAAACATCCATGCCTTTTCTCTCATATCCGGCTTTTTCCCCAACCGTTACTTTGAGAAGAAGATCGCCCGCTTCACCGCCGTTTGTGCCGGGCATGCCCTTCCCTTTCAGACGGATCGTCTTGCCCGTATCGATTCCGGCAGGAATATGGACCTGTAAAGACTGAACGCCGCCGTTTGCACCGGACGGATTCTGAAGGCGGATCACCTTGTCACAGCCAAACGCCGCCTCGTCAAAGCCGACTGCCACATCCGCATGAAGGTCATTCCCTTTCATACTGTAGCCGCCTCCGCTGAAACCGCCAAAATCGCCAAAGCCGTCAAACCCTCCGAAAGAGCTGTATGTGCCCGAACCGTATGTTCCGCCTCCCGCTCCGGCTCTGCGCGCGCCTCCGCTTCCCGCACCGTTTCCGTGATGGAACATATCGCCGAACAGATCCCGGAACATGTCGTCCATGTTTCCGCCCTCAAAGTGATACTCCCTGTATCCTCCCTGAGGCCCGCCGTAATACTGACGGTACGCTCCGCCCGGGCCGCCCTGGGCTCCCGCGCCTGCGCTCTGGTCAAACGCCGCGTGTCCGAACTGGTCGTACAGCTTTCGTTTCTCCTTATCGCTTAAGACCGTATATGCCTCTGTAACTTCCTTAAACTTCTGCTCCGCATCCGCATTGCCCGCATTCGTATCCGGATGATATTTTTTTGCAAGCTTACGGTATGCCTTCTTTATCTGCGCCTCGTCCGCATTTCTGCCGACGCCGAGCACTTCGTAATAATCTCTTTTCTGTGCCATGACAATCACCCTCCTGCTGTGCAGCCTGACAAAAGCTGCTCTATCATTTCAGAACATCCACCATGTGGACAGAATCATCCAGTTTTATGTTCTAGTTGTAATATAACAATTATTTTCAGAATTGTCAAGGCACTCCCTATTCTGCCGCGGTTTGTTCCCCGGTCCCGGCACAAGCCAAAACCCCATTTTCCGGTATCAGAAGTTTCCTCTTATTATCAGCTGATTCCCCGCATTGTCAGCTGGATCCGTTTCCGCTTCAGATCCACACTCATCACTTTTACATCCACGATGTCTCCTACGCTCACCGCCTCGAGCGGATGCCTGATATACCGGTCCGTAATCTGGGAAATATGCACAAGGCCGTCCTGATGGACTCCGATATCCACAAATACACCGAAGTCAATCACGTTTCTTACAGTTCCCTTTAAAATCATGCCTTCTTTGAGGTCTTTCATCTCCAGTACATCTGTCCTGAGAATCGGCTTCGGCATCTCATCCCTGGGGTCTCTCGCCGGCTTTTCAAGCTCGGATACGATATCGCGCAGCGTAATCTCGCCGACTCCAAGCTCTTCTGCCGTCTTCGCGTAATCCTTCACTGTGAGGGAAAGTCCGGCCAGGTTATAGTTCTTCACATCATCCGGGGTAAATCCCTGCTTTTTCAGAAGCTTTTCCGCCGCCTCGTAGGATTCCGGATGAACCGCAGTGGAATCGAGCGGATTCTTTCCGTCCTGTATCCGCATAAATCCTGCGCACTGCTCATATGCTTTCGGTCCCAGTTTCGGCACTTTCAGAAGTTCTCTTCTGTCCGTAAATTTTCCGTTCTCCTCCCGGTATGCCACAATGTTCTTTGCGATCGTACTGCTGATTCCGGAGATATAGGACAGAAGCGGTGCGGACGCAGTGTTCAGATCCACGCCGACTTTATTTACGCAGTCTTCCACAACACCGCTTAACGATTCGCCCAGTTTCTTCTGGTTCATATCATGCTGATACTGTCCCACTCCGATGGATTTCGGATCGATCTTTACGAGCTCGGCCAGCGGGTCCTGAAGTCTTCTCGCAATGGATGCCGCGCTTCTCTGACCCACGTCAAACTTCGGAAATTCCTCGCTGGCAAGCTTGCTCGCAGAGTAGACCGAAGCCCCGGCCTCGCTCACAATCACATACTGCACTTTCTCCGGGATCTCCTTTAACAGCTCCACGATAAACTGCTCCGACTCCCTGGATGCAGTTCCGTTTCCAAGCGAGATCAGAGAGATATTGTACTTCGGGATAATCTTTTTCAGCAGATCCTTGCTCGCCTTGATTTTCTGCGGCGTAGTCGGTGCTGTCGGGTAGATCACCGTCGTCCCGATCACCTTTCCGGTCGGATCGACGACCGCCAGCTTGCATCCGGTACGGAACGCCGGGTCCCAGCCAAGCACGACCTTTCCCGCGATCGGTGGCTGCATGAGAAGCTGGTGCAGGTTTTTCCCGAACACCTCGATCGCTCCGTCTTCCGCCTTCTCTGTCAGCTCGTTTCTTACTTCTCTCTCGATGGCAGGCGCAATCAGTCTACGATAGCTGTCCTCCACAGCCTCTTTCAGCACCGGAGATGTGTACGGATTCTCCCTGCGGATCGTCTGTTTCTCCAGATATTGTATAATCTCCTCCTCGGGAGCCTCCACCTTCACGGTCAGGAACTTCTCCTTCTCCCCGCGGTTCAGGGCCAGAATCCGGTGTCCGGCCAGTTTCGTTACCGGCTCCTCGAATTCATAGTACATTTCATACACGGATTCTGCGTCCGGATCTTTCGCGGCAGAAATGACTTTGCCCTTCTTCACCGTCAGATTTCGGATCCGCGTCCGGTAAGCCGCGTTGTCCGATATCGTCTCCGCGATAATATCCTTTGCCCCGGCAATCGCTTCCGCCGGGCTTTTCACTTCTTTTTCCTCAGAGACATACGCTTCCGCCGTTTTTTCCAGCGGTTCCTTCGCATTCTGCAGAAGGATGTACGCGGCCAGCGGCTCCAGCCCCTTCTCCTTCGCGATAGTCGCCCGCGTCCGGCGTTTCGGACGGTACGGACGGTACAGATCCTCTACGGTCACAAGGGTCTCCGCCTCAAGAATCTGGCGCTTCAGTTCTTCCGTCATCTTCCCCTGCTCTTCGATGCTCGATATAACCTGCTCTTTCTTCTCCTCAAGACTACGGAGATAGGTCAGCCGCTCATGAAGTTTCCTGAGCTGTTCATCGTTTAATGATCCCGTCACTTCTTTCCGGTAACGTGAGATAAACGGAATCGTGTTCCCCTCATCTATCAGTTTCACTGCAGCGTCAATCTGCCAGCGTTTTACGTCAAGTTCTTCTGTCAGTCTCTGATTAATGTCCATGTTGGTTATCCTCTCTGTCAATTCAGGGGCATCTTTTCCTCCCGCCGCACAGCCGGACGGGACGGGCCCTCCCTTTTCTGCATCCCCCGCCGGAAACCGCCGGGGAACTGTTATTCATTTTACCACAGCCGGATGAGCTGTACCAGAAATTTCTTGCCGGAAACCGCCCCCTTCTGCTATGATATCTATTATGAAACGGACGATCACATACCATATAAAAGAGAACGAAGACGGCCTTCGCGCGGAGCAGTATCTCCGCCGGAAAGGATATTCTTACCAGAATATCACACAGCTCAAAAAAATGCCGGAGAGCCTTCTCATCGACGGCGTATGGTCCTACATGCGCACGCCGTTAAAATCCGGAAATATCCTGACCGTGCGCATCACAGAAGAAGAATCTTCCCCGAATATTCCGCCTGTGAAGCTTCCTCTGGACATTGTATACGAGGACGGAGATCTGCTCGTTGTAAACAAGCCCGCCGGAATGCCGGTTCACCCTTCTCTTAACAATTACCTCAACTCCCTGGCAAACGCTCTTATGTGGTACTACGAACAGCAGGGGATCCCCTTTGTCTTCCGCTGCACAAACCGGCTTGACAGAGACACATCCGGGCTCACTGTAGTCGCAAAACATATGGTAAGCTCATGCATCCTCTCCCAGATGGGCGTACGCCACGAAATAGAGCGGGAATATCTCGCTGTTGTCAGAGGAAATGTTGTGCCGTCAGAAGGGACCATCTGCGCTCCCATCGGCCGCACGGGAAACTCTCTGATTGAGCGGAAAGTTGATTTTGAGCACGGCGAACCGGCCGTCACCCATTACAGAGTGTTAAAAGAAGAAAACGGGCACAGCCTCCTCTCCCTTATCCTGGAGACGGGCCGCACCCATCAGATCCGTGTCCATATGAAATATCTCGGTTTCCCCCTTGTCGGCGATTATCTGTACAATCCTGATATGGAGTTCATACGCCGCCAGGCTCTCCACTCGCACCGGCTGGCCTTCCGCCATCCCATCACGGGGGAACCAATGGAATTTACCGCGCCGCTTCCGGAGGATATGGCTCATATTCTCCGGCCGTAATTCCTGCATCACAGATCACACGTCGCTCCTTCCTCTGTTTTTGCCGGCTGTCCGATACCGTTCAGACAGCCGATGCTTCATTTCCAATATCAGACACTCAGCTTTCTCTGCGCAATCCAGCCGGAGATTCCGAAAAGCGCCGCGCTGGCCAGAAGATAGAACACCACATCCAGCATATTCCACAGCGGTGAGGCAGACATATCCACCACTCCCGAGAGAATGTACATCATCATTGAATAGAGCCCGCCCACTGCCATATTGATCAGCACGAAAAGCACTGCGGCAAAGAATCCCGCAAATCTGGAGCGAAGCAGCACGGTTCTTGAAAGGATAACCGCCAGGAAACCGATCATGACAGCGATCGTCCACAGAAGGAATACGTATACCAGGAACCAGATCATATCCGGCAGGGAAATTCCGCTCTCTCTAAACATAACTGACAGCTCCCCGAAACTTTCCAGTACCGTCTGAAAATCTGAGAATCTCACGATTGTAACAAAACCTGCCACCGTTGCCGCAGCCGCATACATCACAAATACAATCAGGATTTGGAGAATCGCTGAGATGAATTTTGCTCCCAGAATCTCCCAGATCGATTTCGGAACCATCCAGAGCATATAACTCTGCTTTGTGCGCAGATCCTGGTTGAATATAAAAATGCTCTCGATCCCAACATAAAACAGCACCGGCCACGCCATTATGGCAATAAGCCCCAGGCTGATCAGCATCACATTTTCAAGGTCAAAGAGGATTCCCGCCGTATACGCGATCAGCCCGGCCGCCAGCCCGACAAGGATCACCATGCGGGTTGTCCTCTGCTTTTTCAGTTCATATTTAATCAGTTTACCCATTATCTTTCTTCCTCCTCACACATTTGTCCGTTCCTATCCGCACGCCGTCCGGCTCCCGGAACCCGCGTACTACATAATATCCAGGTAGATATCTGCCAGAGACCTTCCTGTCTTCATTCTCTCTGACTCAAGATTCACCTTTTCGAGAAGCTTTCCGTCTCTGATAAAGATGCCGTACTCGACAAAACTCTCAACTTCTTCCAGCAGGTGAGTCGAAATGACAAAAGTGTTGTTCTCATCCGCCTCTTCCAGAACCAGATTGATAATCTCCTCTCTCGCCTTGTAGTCGATTCCGTTGAGGGGTTCGTCGAGCAGGACCAGCTCCGCCTTCCGCGAGAGCGTTGCCGCAAGTTTCAGCTTTGCTCCCATTCCGCTTGAGAGATCCTTTACTTTCATTTCCCGGGAAAGCCCGAGTTTCACAATCAGCTCCGCATACCGTTTCCCGTCAAAATCCTCGAAGAAGTCCTCATAGTACTCTCCCACATCACCGATATTCATAAAGCTGTAAAAGAACGGCTCTGTAGCCATATACGCGATCTTTGCGCGGTGCCGGTAGTTAAGCTTCTCGCCTTCGTAAAGGATCTCGCCTCTGCTCGGCTTTGTGAGTCCTGCAACCATCTTCATCCACGTCGTCTTTCCGCTTCCGTTCTCCCCGAGCAGGCCGTATATTTTCCCCTTTTCAAGATAAAGCGTAAGGTCGTCAACCGCTTTCTTTCCCCCGTACCATTTCGTCAGATCTTTACATTCAAGCATCATCTCTCTCATCCTCCTTATAATTCCTGATCTGAGTCATAATTTCCTCCCGGTCAAATCCCAGATCTGCCATCTCGTGCAGAAATCCGCTCAGAAGCTGGTCCGCCATCTCTTTTTTGATATCTTCCACCATATTGTCCTCCTCTGATACAAAAGTCCCGATTCCACGTTTCGTATAGCAGTATCCTGCCATCTCCATCTCCCGGTATATCCTTGCCGCCGTGTTCTGGTTCACTTTATACATCACGGCCAGATCTCTGCTCGAGGGCATCTTCATCCCGGGCTTCAGTTCTCCCTTGACGATCCTCTTTTTCAGATCATTGATCACCTGAAGATAGATCGGCATTCCTGTGTTGTAATCCATACCAGCCCTCCTGTTCATAATGAATTTATTTTAGATGATACATTTCATGTATCAGTGCTATAGCTAGATAGTACACTAGTTTTTTAGTTATGTCAAGACCTCCTCAAAAAAATTCTGTAATTATTTCTGACAATATTTTCGGCAAATATTTTTTCAAAAATTGTTGACAGATCAATACAGATGCACTATAATAATATCTGCTGTGAGTGAAACAGCAATTTAATATGAAATGTGCGATTAGCTCAGCTGGATAGAGCGTCTGGCTACGGACCAGAAGGTCGGGAGTTCGAATCTTCTATCGCACGTAGAAAAGGCATCGGAATCCGATGCCTTTTTTCTTGCTTTTTTCAACACAGAAAAGGAGCAGCAGCTCATACATTCCATCGCTGCTGCTCCTTCCCGATTAACGTAACAGTATACACTGGAACGCTTCCAGTTCAATCTCCCCTTCGTACACCTCTTTGCTCTCCGCATCCTCATACCGCCCGATTCCGCTGATAAGGACCGGCTCGTTTTTAAAGTTCATGATGAAAATCACCCGTCTGCCGTCCTCCGCGCAGCGCTCCGTCACAGTCACGCCGTACGGCAGAGACACTCCCAGGGCATTTTTTATCCCCGCCTGTTCAAACACATTCCGGTAGAACGCATTCAGAAATCCCCGGTCCGTCTCCGCGGCCACATAGTACGCAGCCCCGTTTCCATACCGGTTTTTCGTCACAACCGGGCATCCCGCGTAAAAGTCCTTCTCATAGACAGACAGCACGTCCGTTCCATCTTTCGCGCGGACAATCTCGCACATCCTTCCGGCCGGCCAGGTCCCGTCTCCATAGCAGAAACTGTTTTCAAACTCTTCCGAAGGCGCGTCGATCTCCTCCTGGATAACACCCAGAACATCCTCCAGCGGATGGTGACCGGTAAAGCACAGATCGTGCTCATCTACTACACCGCTGAAATACGTCGTCACATAGACTCCCCCTGCGGATACAAACTCCCGCACCCGCTCTGCGTATCCGGATTTATACATATAGTTCATCGGCGCTGCCACGAGACGGTATCCGGAAAGATCCGCATCCATGCTCACGATATCCGCCTCGATTCCCGCCTCCCAGAACGCCCGGCAGTGGGCCAGGACGCGGTCCACATAGTCGAGATCCATCCTGGGGCCTGTGATATGCTCTGCCGCCCACCAGTTCTCCCAGTCAAAGATCACCGCGGCCTTCGGGCGGTTCACCGTGCCGTCCAGAAGCTCTCCCAGATGCTCCAGACGCGCCCCGACTTCCGTCACTTCCCTGAATGTCCTCGTGTCGCTGCCGTTTTTGTGATCCAGCACCGCGCCGTGGAACTTCTCATAGGCGCCGCGCCCTTTTCTCCACTGGAAATACTGGACAGAATCCGACCCATGGGCCACTGCCTGCATGGAGGAGAGCATATGCATCCCGGGACGCTTCAGCGGATTATTCTTTCTCCAGTTGATCTGGGAAGGCGCGCTTTCCATCAGAAGAAACGGCTTTTTCTTCATGGAACGCATCATGCTGTGGTTTGCCGCCGCGCGGACAGCCACAGGCACTTCGTCCTTTCTCTCGTGCCAGAACGGATAGTTGTCCCAGGAAACTATGTCAAGTTCTTTCTGAAGACGGTTATAGTCAAGCCCCTTAAAGAAGTCCATAAAGTTGGTCGTCACCGGCAGATCCGAGTGGGTTCTCACAGCATGTATTTCATGGGCGCAGAAATCACTGATCTGTTCCGTGGAAAATCTTCTCCAGTCCAGTTCGAGTCCCGTCATTGTCCACTCTCCGTGGGGTGCGGGGCTGTGAATCTGCTCCCAGTCGGTATACACATGGCTCCAGAACCTTCCCCACCACGCCCGGTTCAGTTCACCGAGTGTTCCGTAGCGCTCTTTCAACCACTCCCGGAACGCCTTCTGACAGTGCTCGCAGTGACAGGTAGAATCACCGAAATTGCCGCCAAACTCATTGGAAATATGCCAGAGTATGACATTTTCCTTTCTGCCGAACCTCTCTGACAGAGCCGTGTCAAGAAGCCGGATCTTCTCCCGCATGACCGGAGAAGTATAGCAGAAATTGTGACGTTTCCCGGGCAGATTGCGTTTTCCGTCCGCTCCCACCTGCATCGTTTCCGGATATTTCTGAGTCAGCCAGTGCGGCATGGCGCCAGAAGGCGTCGCCAGAATCACCTGGATCTTTTCTTTCCCCAGCCGGTCAATGATCTCTTCCAGCCAGTCAAAGTCATATCGGCCCTCCTCGGGCTCAAGCACCGCCCAGGAAAATACACCCAGTGTGACGCAGTTGACCCGCGCTTTCTTCATCAGTCTGATATCTTCTTCAAGTATCTCCGGGCAGTCAAGCCATTGCTCCGGGTTGTAGTCTCCGCCGTGGAGAAAATGTCCGCCTAACATAAAAACCTCCAAAAAACAGGGAAACCGCCGTCGGCAGTTTCCCTGCGTATATTCATTTATTTAATTATTATACTTCAAAAATCAGATCTCCGTAGGACGGCATCGGCCATGCCTCTTTGTCCACGATCATCTCCAGCTTGTCGACCGGAGCGCGAAGGGCTTCCATAGCAGGAACTACATCTGAATGATAGAAGTTTGCCTGTACGGCTCCCTCTTCTTTCGCAGATGCTTCATTCGTCACTTTCACCAGCGCATCCAGTGCTTTCTTTGTCTCCGCCATAAGCGCAGTCACCTCATCAAGGCACGCTTTCTGTACAGATGCGTCAGCGCCTGCCGCCGTTACAGCATTGACCGTATCCGCAAGCGTCTTCGTATACTTAATAAACGCCGGAAGGAACTGCTTGCTCGCCATATCAATCATCGTGCGCGCTTCAATATTGATTGCCTTCGCATATGTCTCGTACTGAATCTCCGCACGGGATTCAAGCTCGGCACGTGTAAATACTCCGAACCTTTCAAACAGTTCTACTGCCGTATCAGTAACCATAGCCGGAATCGCCTCTACCATGGAACGGATATTCGGCAGGCCTCTTCTTTCTGCCTCCTCTACCCATGCCTCAGAGTATCCATCTCCATTGAAGACGATCCTCTGGTTTTCTGTCGCATACTCTTTAATCAAGTCATGTACAGCCTTGTCAAAGTCGTCCGCTTTCTCCAGCACATCGCACGCATCCGCGAAAGCCTCTGCGACAATCGTATTCAGAACGATATTCGGCGATGCCACAGAATCACGGGATCCTACCATACGGAACTCAAACTTGTTTCCTGTAAACGCGAACGGCGACGTTCTGTTTCTGTCTGTCGCATCTTTTGCCAGCTCCGGCAGAGTACGCACTCCGGTCTCAAGCTTACCGCCTTTTAAGCTGTGTGTAGCTTCTCCTGTGCTGATCAGCTGTTCCAGCACATCCTCAAGCTGCTCTCCTAAGAATACGGAAATAATAGCCGGCGGCGCCTCGTTCGCTCCAAGCCTGTGATCATTGCCCGGGTCAGCTGCAGACTCCCTTAAAAGATCCGCATGCATGTTTACCGCACGAAGAATACATGTCAGTACGAGAAGGAACTGAGTATTTTCATGAGGCGTCTTTCCGGGGTCAAGCATATTAATTCCATCATCTGTTGTGATGGACCAGTTGTTATGTTTACCGGAACCGTTAACTCCCGCAAACGGCTTCTCATGGAGCAGACATTTCAATCCATGCTGGCACGCAACCCTTTTCAGAGTCTGCATCACAATCTGGTTGTGGTCAACCGCAATATTTGCCTCCGCATAAATGGGAGCAAGCTCGTGCTGCGCAGGAGCCACTTCATTGTGCTGTGTCTTCGCGGTAACGCCTACTTTCCAGAGTTCAATATTAACATCTCTCATAAATGCCGCGATTCTCTGACGGATCGTTCCGAAATAATGGTCATCCAGCTCCTGTCCTTTAGGAGGCATAGCGCCAAACAGCGTACGTCCCGTATAAATCAGATCTTTTCTCTGTTCAAACTTTTCTGCATCTACAAGGAAATATTCCTGTTCCGGTCCTACAGACGGCGTAACTTTTTTGGATGTAGTATTTCCGAAAAGTCTTAAAAGCCTTAACGCCTGCTTATTAATCGCTTCCATCGATCTGAGAAGCGGCGTTTTCTGGTC
Organism: Ruminococcus turbiniformis; assembly: GCF_020687545.1. GTDB lineage: Bacteria > Bacillota > Clostridia > Lachnospirales > Lachnospiraceae > Mediterraneibacter > Mediterraneibacter turbiniformis. Next base: position 16,283 of record NZ_JAJEQX010000038.1, read on the forward strand.
AAGCGCCTCTCCCGTATAAGAGCAGAACGCCGTCGGGATGCAGAGTGTAGCTCCGGCCGCATCCTGTCTTACAAAGGCCGGAGAGGTGCAGTCCCAGGCCGTATATCCCCTTGCTTCAAATGTAGCTCTTAACCCGCCTGACGGGAATGAAGAGGCATCCGGCTCTCCCTTGATAAGCTCTTTTCCTGAAAAGCTCATCAGCACCTTACCGCTTGGCTGCGGAGCGGAAATAAAGGAGTCATGCTTCTCTGCCGTCACGCCTGTCAGAGGCAGGAACCAGTGCGTGTAGTGTGTCGCGCCTTTCTCGATCGCCCATTCTTTCATCTCATGCGCGATGACATCCGCAGTCTCAAGATCCAGCTCCTTGCCTTCCTCAATCGTCTTTTTCAGGTTTTTATAAACCTTCTTGGGAAGACGCTCCTGCATTACGGTATCGTTAAACACGTTTTCCCCAAAAATATCGGCTACGTTGAATAATTCTGTGCTCATATTCAATCCCTTCCTTTTTCTCTTTTTTCTCCGCAGACCTTCACCCCGGAAATTTCTCCGATTTGCCCGAAATGTCAGAAGACACCTTCCGGGATTGTAAACGCTTGCCAAGACCTCGGGCAAGCCCGGGCTCCGGTTCATCGCGACTACAAAAAAGGGCACTCCAAGCTATGTTGGAACGCCCTTGTTCTTTGTCTACGTGTGACAGTATACCTCAATCATTTTGAAAAGGCAAGTAAATTCCTGCAAAAAATTTTTTTGACTTTTCTCAAAATTTTTCAGGTATTTCCGTCTGAATCATCCCGCTTCTATGCTGACGCCACAAAGCATTTTTCGACTTTTCTTAACTGTTTCGACTTTTCCTATTATATCGTATGGCACATAAAAAGACAACATAAAAAAATCTTGTTGATTTCGGCAAAATGTAGTAAGATACATGTACAGGCATGTATGCCAAATATGGTGAAGAAAGGAAGACAAACAATGCCATTAGTAACAACTACAGAAATGTTCAAAAAAGCCTATGACGGCGGTTATGCAGTAGGTGCTTTCAACGTGAACAACATGGAGATCGTTCAGGGAATCACAGAGGCTGCCGGCGAACTGAAGAGCCCGGTAATCCTTCAGGTTTCCAAGGGAGCGAGAGCTTACGCAAACCACACCTATCTTGTCAAGCTGGTAGAAGCCGCAGTAATCGAAAATCCGGATATCCCGATCGCTTTGCACCTGGATCACGGCGACAGCTTCGAGACATGTAAATCCTGTATCGACGGCGGATTTACTTCTGTCATGATCGATGCTTCCTCCAAACCGTTCGAGGAGAATATCGAGATTACCAAGAAGGTTGTTGAGTATGCGCACGCTCACGGCGTTGTCGTAGAAGCAGAACTTGGCACTCTGGCAGGTATCGAGGATGAAGTAGTCGTAGAAGCAGGGCAGGAGAGCTACACTCATCCGGAAGAGGTTGAGGAGTTCGTAAGCAGAACCGGATGCGATTCTCTTGCAATCGCCATCGGAACTTCCCACGGCGCTTACAAATTTACCGCTGAGCAGTGCACCCGCAACGAGAAAGGTATTCTTGTTCCGCCTCCGCTGCGTTTCGACGTACTGGAAGAGTGCATTAAGAGACTGCCAGGCTTCCCGATCGTTCTTCACGGATCTTCCTCCGTACCGCAGGATTTCGTAAAGATGATCAACGATTTCGGCGGAAGCATGCCGGATGCCGTAGGTATCCCGGAAGAGCAGCTCAGAAAAGCAGCTCAGCTGGCTGTCTGCAAGATCAACATCGACTCCGATATCCGTATCGCTATGACAGGCACAATCAGAAAGTACTTTGCTGAGCATCCGGATCACTTCGACCCGAGACAGTATCTGAAACCGGCTCGTCAGGCCGTAAAAGATATGGTTGCTCACAAGATCGTACACGTACTCGGATCTGACGGTAAAGCCTGAGACTGAGACACAGAGCTGACCATAAAACATAAAGGGCGCTGCCGCTCCATAGACTGAATTATCGTCTATGGAGCGGCAGCGTCTTTTTTTGCCGCATTTCGAAAAGCAAATAACAAAAACCCCGGAAAGTCTTGTAAATACGGGAAAGTTCGTATTTCATTACAGAATATCCCTTATGTTATATATAGTGCTGCATCTTCAAAAATAAGTTGTGGCATACAAAGGAGTTAATTTGTGTGAACTATGAAATCACGTCCCGAAATAGTGCAAAAGAAAAAAGCAGAACGCATGACATCAAGTACAAAAAAAGTCCCGTATTTCGGGACTTTTCAAGTGACTCCGAGGGGAATCGAACCCCTGATTCCAGCGTGAGAGGCTAGCGTCTTGACCGCTTGACCACGGAGCCTTATTTCTTTTCTGCTGTTTGGCCGTGCCTCACAGCGAATATAAATATATCATATACTTTTACGGAATGCAAGTCTTTTTTTAATTTTTTTTACATTTTTTTCATTTCATGTTTTTCGACAGCTCCGGAAACAGATTATGTCTCTTTTTCAGGGATACCGCCGCACGGGCGGCTTTCCCCGCAAAAGCAATTACAGTTCTCCCGCCGCCTCTGCAGACAGCTTCGCAGCAGTCTCCTGTTTTATCATGAGATTAAGCGCACGTCTGCTGTTTCTGACCACAACTTCATCATGATTTCCTCCAAATTCACCGTCTCTTGTCCACGGGATCTCCTCCATAGACTCAAACTTCACAGATCCGGTCCGGAAACAGTACATCCGCTTCGGATTCACCTGCCGCATCACAATCGCCCCGAGCAGTTCATTGAGCTCCAGCGGATTCTTCGGAGTCTTTATAAGCATCACCTCAAACTCTCCGTCATCAAACATGACATCCGGACCGACAAGACCTTTGAATCCTCCGACAGATCTTGAATTTGTCACCATACCGTATATAAACTCGTCTTCAATCTCCTGCCCGTCATGTGTCACTCTCACTTTATAAGACGGAATATTGAACACTCTCTTTGCGCCTTCCAGAACATATGCAAGGTGCCCCAGCATATTTTTCAGGCTCTGATCGGTCTCGTAGGAGACATCGGTAAAAATACCAAAAGCAGCGACATAGATAAAATAATCGCTGTTAAAAACCCCAACATCACAGCAAAATTCCGTCCCATTCACCGCCACATCAGCGGCTTCCAAAATATCTTTCGGAATCCCCAGACTTGCGGCAAAATCATTTGTCGTTCCCGTTGGGATATACCCCAGCGGAATCGTCATATCCGTCATCTGCATTCCGGTCACAACTTCGTCAAGCGTTCCGTCTCCACCGCTGCAAACAATCAGATCATAACTCATATCCAGCGATTTGATCTTCTCAACAGCATCCTGCTTTTTTTGTGTCGGATATGCTGTCACTTCATATCCGGCTTTGGTAAAAATATCGAGAATATCAGAAATCTTTGGTTTCAAAACTCCTGTCCCGGCATTCGGGTTATAAATAAACAGCATTCTCTTCATAATAATCCGCATCCTCCCTGACGTGACATCTGTTCCCTCCTGCATCTGACAATGAAAGGCTGTACTCACTATCAGTACAGCCCGTCTTACCATTTTCTCTATCTCAATCAGGCCGGCTTTCGGCCGAATTTCTCTTCCGCAATTATTTTACGTTGTTTGCAAAAAACATCCTGATTCCCTCGGCAGCCTTTTTTTCATCCTCGCCTTCGGTTACAACAGTAATCTGCTCGCCATCCACAAGGCTCAGGCTCATCATTCCCATGATGCTCTTGGCATTGATGTTTTTCTCGCCGATCTGGATATATACCTTGCTGGCATACTGGCTTGCCTCCTGCACAAGCAGAGCAATCGGTCTTCCGTCAAATCCTTCTTCTGTCTTTACTACAACAGGTGTTTTAATCATAATAATCCTCCTTGTTCCTGCCTCACCTTATCTGCCATCTCCCCCAGCCTGCGCAGTCTGTGATTCATACCGGACTTACCGACAGGAGGTGTAAGATACTCTCCCAGTTCTTTCAGAGTAGCATCCGGATTTTCAAGACGGGCAAGAGCCGCCTCCACCAGATTCTCCGGCATGTTTTCAAAACCTATTGTATCTCTGAGGTATGTAATGTCCTCAACCTGTTTCACAGCCGCCGACACGGTTTTATTAATATTGGCAGTCTCGCAGTTCACCTTTCTGTTCACAGAATTGCGCATCTCCTTGAGCACTCTCACATTCTCAAGTTCCAGAAGGGATACATGCGCTTCCATTACGTTCAGGATATCTACTATCTGCGATCCTTCTTTCAGGTACACGACAAAATTTTTCTTGCGCGGTACGATTTTTGCATCCAGGTCAAAACTGCATATCACTGCCCTGATCTGTTCCGCCGCCTCCGGCGTGGAGCAGACAATCTCAAAGTGATATGATTTATTCGGGTCACTCATGGAACCCGCAGCCTGGAACGCGCCCCGCAGGAATGCCCGGCGGCAGCACATCTGCTGGAATACAAGCGGACTGAACGCCCTGTGATTTTCCAGATCATCCTGATGTTCTCCAACCATTTTTATCGCCTGAAGAATCCTCAGTGCGTCTTCATGCCGTTTGACTACGACCGAATAAGACACACTTCCTTTTCTGATATTCCGTCTGATTGAAATATCAGTTTTTATATTAAATGTTTTTTCTATCAATGTAAAGACTTTTCTCGCAACAAGAAGATTTTCTGAATGGATCTTGATGCTGTACTGCTCAAAGCTGTTGACTGCCACTGTACCGCAAAGCCCGATAAAAGCAGCGGTTTCAGCGATTCGGCAGTGTCTGGCGGAGCTCATGCTGCCTGCCAGTTCTTCCCTGACTTTTCCAGAAAAAGACATTGTCCCGTCTCACTCTTTCCTTTTTGTTATCGCATCTTTCCCGATATCCCGGTGTTCAATCCGTACCCCGTAGTTTTCTTTCTGCTCCAGTATACGGTAAAGGGCATTGGCAAGCGTAACAGACCGGTGCTTGCCCCCTGTACATCCGATAGAGATCACAAGCTGGTTCTTTCCCTCGAGAATGTAGTTCGGAATCAGGAAGTCTACCATATCCTTCAGTTTTTCCAGAAAGACCTGCGTCTTCTCATTTTCCATCACATAGTCCTGCACCTCTGCGTCATTTCCCGTCTTCTCCCGCAGCGATTCTATATAGTAAGGATTCGGTAGGAACCTCACGTCAAACACAAGATCCGAGTCCTGCGGAATTCCGTATTTAAACCCGAAGGACATGACTGTGATATACAGGTTGCAGAAACTCTGTCCTTTTACAAATATTTTCTCCAGCTCAAGCTTCAGCTCTCTTGTGAGCATCTTGCTCGTGTCGAGTATATATGTGGCCTTCATCTTCAGGAACATGATCTTCTCACGCTCCTTTGCGATCCCCGTGTCGACACGGCCTGATCCGCTTAAGGGATGCTGCCGTCTCGTCTCCTTGTACCGCTTGATGAGCACGTCGTCGCTGGCGTCAAGGAACAGGATCTCGTACTCGTTCTTTTTTGCGTCCATATCTTCCAGCACATCTTTCAGGCCGGAAAAATCCTGCCCTCCGCGCACGTCAATCCCCAGCGCCACCTTCTTCACTTCCTCTTCCGGTTCGCTGAACATCTCCACGAAACGCGGCAGAAGCGGGATCGGAAGATTGTCTACGCAGAAATATCCCATATCCTCAAGCATTTTAAGTGCCGTTGTTTTCCCCGCACCGGACATTCCGGTTACAATCACAAAGCGCATCTGCCAAAACTCTCCTATCTTCTTTTAAAAATCGCCTATCTTCTTTACTTCCGGTTCCAGGCGCACTCCGGAATTCGCCTCCACTCTGCGGATCACTTCGTTCATCAGTTCATCCACTTCTGCGGCGGTTGCTCCGCCCCGGTTGATTACGAACCCGCAGTGTTTTTCCGAGACCTGGGCGTTTCCCACTCTGAATCCGCGCAGTCCCGCATCCTCGATCAGCTTCCCGGCAAAGTATCCTTCCGGGCGTTTGAACGTACTGCCTGCGCTTCCGTATTCCAGCGGCTGCTTCTCTACCCGTTTTTTCCGGAGTTCCTCCATCTTTGCACGGATCTCTTCTCTGTTCCCTTTCTTCAGAGACAGGACCGCCTGAAGCACAACGTAATCTCTCGCTGACACGATGCTGGTGCGGTATCCCATCTTCATATCTTCAACCGGGATCTCAAGGATTTCTCCATCCGGCGTCAGAACTTCCGCGCACTTGAGCACCTGCTTCATCTCGCCGCCGTATGCGCCCGCGTTCATGCGGACCGCGCCGCCGAGTGTTCCGGGAATTCCCGAGGCAAACTCCATTCCCGTCAGCTCCGCCTCGCAGGCCGCCGCTGCCACTTTCGACAGGAGCGCCCCCGCCTGCGCCCGGATGATCTCTCCCTCTGTGCTGATCTGATTCATATGTCTGAAAACCTGTATGATCACACCCCGGTATCCCCTGTCACCTACGAGGAGATTGCTCCCGTTTCCGACAATATAGTAGGGCACGTTTCTGTCTCTGCACAGTCTGATTACCTCGCGGATTTCCCCGGTGTCTGCCGGCGTCACAAAGTAGTCTGCCGGGCCGCCGACCCGGAACGTCGTATGGCCGGACATGGGTTCATCTTTCAGGACATGCTGCTCTGATGCCGCAGAACATAGTTCTTCGTAGAAGTTCATAAATACGCTCCATTTCAGATTATTTTCACCCTATTATAATCCATGTGCCGCGGGATGTAAAGCCGCAGTTCTGCCGCATCGTCTGTACACGTTCCCATATGCTTTTCTGTAACAAAGAAGAAACACTTGTAACTTTTTCGTAATGGTAATATAATAGTGCTGTGGTGAAAGAGGCTTGTGCCTCCGGACACGGCATAAATATTAATGTAAACAAGAGGACGACAGTAATGGGAAAATATTTTGGTACTGACGGCTTCCGCGGGGAAGCAAACGTTGTTCTGACAGTGGAACATGCGTTCAAAGTAGGCCGTTACCTTGGTTGGTATTTCGGGCAGGAACATAAGGCAAGAGTCGTAATCGGCAAAGATACAAGAAGAAGCAGCTACATGTTTGAATATGCGCTTGCTGCAGGCCTCACCGCCTCCGGGGCAGACGCGTATCTTCTCCACGTAACGACAACCCCGAGTGTTTCCTATGTGGTCAGAACAGAAGATTTTGACTGCGGAATCATGATCTCCGCAAGCCACAATCCGTTCTATGACAACGGAATCAAGGTCATCAACAGCGCCGGCCACAAGATGGAAGCAGAAGTGGAAAATAAAATCGAAGCGTACATTGACGGTGAAACAGAGGAACTGCCGCTTGCGACGAAGGAGAATATCGGACGCACAATCGACTATGCAGCCGGAAGAAACCGCTATATCGGACATCTGATCTCACTCGCCACCCGTTCTTTCAAAGATATGAGAATCGGGCTTGACTGCTCAAACGGAAGTGCCTTTGCCATCGCCAAAAGCGTGTTTGACGCGCTCGGAGCAAAGACATATGTCATCAACAATGAGCCGAACGGAACGAACATCAATACCGACTGCGGATCTACGCACATCCATGTGCTTCAGGATTTTGTAAAAGAGAAAAAACTCGACGTCGGCTTTGCCTACGACGGAGATGCAGACCGCTGTATCGCGGTAGATGAAAACGGAAACGTGGTAGACGGCGACCGCATCCTCTATGTGTGCGGAAAATATCTGATGGAGCAGGGACGCCTCGAAGGCAACACGATCGTCACGACTGTTATGTCAAATCTCGGACTTTACAAGGCGTGCGACAAGATCGGCATGAAGTACGAGCAGACTGCGGTAGGCGACAAATATGTGTATGAGAATATGATGAAGAACGGTTTCGTGCTCGGAGGCGAGCAGTCGGGACATATCATCTTCAGCAAACACGCGAGAACAGGGGACGGAATCCTGACTTCCCTTATGATCATGGAAGTGATTCTCGAGAAAAAACAGACACTCGGAAAACTTGCTGACGAAGTGAAGATCTATCCCCAGATCCTGAAAAACATCCGGGTAAAAGACAAAAAGACCGCGCAGGAAAATCCTGCCGTACAGGAGGCGGTACAGAAAGCGGCTGACGCGCTCGGAAGCGACGGACGCATCCTCGTCCGCGAAAGCGGTACCGAGCCTGTTATTCGCGTCATGGTTGAGGCAGTCTCTGATGAGATCTGCGAGAAATATGTGGACAGTGTCATCGACGTCATCAAAGCGCAGGGACTTACCGAATAATTCCTCTGCTTATACAGCCGGGATATACGGATAATCCGTATATCCCGGTATTTTTATCCCTGTACAATCACAGTCTGATACCCGGCCCTTTTAAGCCGTCTCTCCATCGCCGCAGCCTCATCGATTGTGGGATATGTCCCGACTGTGACCCGGTAGAGTCCTCCGTCCTGACTTGTCACCGCAGGGAAATCCTGATCCAGAAGTTCCTGCTGAAGCCGGCTTGCGTAAGCGCCGTTTCGGAACGCGCCAGCCTGAACCGTATAGGACGAGCGCGATGGTTCCAGTTCGCCGTTCATCTGCAGAGTATCCAGAATTCCCTCTGCAATCGCCAGTGCGATAGAGTCAAAATGGTCATCAAAGAGCTGGTTGTCAGTATCCGAATTGATAAATCCCGCTTCCACAAGAACGGCCAGCATGTTCGTACGCCGCAGCACAACCAGACCGGGACGTTCCTTGACTCCGAGATTGACAAACCCCAGCGTCTCAAGCTGCTCATTTATATTCTCCGCCATCTGCAGTTTTATTCCGGATTTATCGTATACAAGTGATTCCACGCCTGACGCGGAATTCGGAGTGGGATTGGAATTGCGGTGGAGTGAGACAAAGAAGTCCACCCCGGCCTCATTCGCCTCCATGGCTTTCTGATACGGCGATTCATATACGTCAGTGGTGCGTGTGTAGAGGACATCCACTCCCCGTTCCTGGAGAATCTCCCCAACTGCCAGGGCAAGTGCAAGCGTGTCGTCTTTTTCCTGTCGTCCGTTATAGACCGCACCAGGATCTCTTCCCCCGTGCCCGGCGTCAATCATAATAGAATAGGGCATAATATGCGCTCCTTTTTTGCGGTTAATCTATAACACAATATGCAAAAAGCGGGAAACGGTGCATTCTTCCGGACACATTCCGGACAGATCCCGTTTCCCGCCTTCACTGTATTTTCTTTATGTCTTCTGCGTTTTCTACAGGCGGACTGCTTCCGCCTCCGCATGATGTTCCATTTTCACCGGTTCTTCCGCATGTTCTCCGCTCTCCTCCCCGTCCGTTTTCTTCTCCGCTGTCTCCGGCGGCAGATACACGTGGATGCTTTCCACCCGGTTTTTGTCCAGCTTCTCCGCGACAAGGCGGATTCCGTCCTCCGTCGTCACCTCATCTCCCATCTCAGGCAGACGGTCCAGGTACTGAATCATATAGCCTCCGAGGGAATCATAGTCCTCCGATGAGAAACCCGTTCCGATCCGGTCGTTGACATCGCTCAGATTCACAGACCCTTCGATCACATACTCCCGTTCCGCAACCTGCCGGATCATGTCATCCTCCTGCTCATCATACTCATCATGAATCTCTCCGACGATCTCCTCCAGAACATCTTCCAGAGTGATTAACCCGGCCATCTCACCGTATTCGTCAAGCACAATTGCAATGTTGAAGGTCGATTGTCTCATCTCCACGAGAAGCTCTGCTATGCTCTTGTATTCGTAGGTGAAATGCGGCTCCCGCATAATATCTCTCACATGGAACGTCTCATCCCGGTCGTACAGGAGCAGATCTTTCATATTAATAATACCGACAATATTATCCGAGGACTCTTCATACACCGGAAGCCGCGTATATTTGTCTTCCCGGAATATCGAAATCAGCTCTTCATACGTGTTGTTAACATCCGCGAAAGTGACATGAACTCTCGGCACCATAATGTCCTTCGCATTGGCGTCGCTTAAATCAAACACGTTGTTGATCAGTTCTTTTTCGCCGGTCTCGATCACGCCTCTCTCGTGGCTCACGTCCACGATCGTACGCAGCTCCTCCTCGGTCAGACTCTTGTCCTTCTCAGCCGGATCGACCCGGAGCAGGAAAAGGATTCCCCTGGAGAGCAGATTGATAATAAAGATAAGCGGGGTCATCAGAGTCATAAAGATGTTGAGAACGCGGACGTACCGCAGCACCACCTTTTCCGCCCTCACCGCTGCATAGTTTTTCGGGGTTATCTCGGAAAAAACAAGAATCACAAATGCCAGCACCGCAGTCGCAGCAGCAGCCGTATACCCGCCGAACCGGTATGCATACGATGCCACAATCGCCGCCGCTGTGATATTCACAAGGTTGTTACCGATCAGAATTGCGCTATGCATCCGCGATGACCGGTTTTCAAGAATATCCGCCGCAAGACGCGCTTTTTCGTTTCCTTCATCGGCAAGGGCCCGAAGCCTGATTTTGCTCACCGATATAAGCGCAGTCTCGGAAGATGAGAAAAATGCTGAAAGAATCAGCAGAATGATCAGTATAATAATTTGAAAAGTGTCACCAGAGTCCACTGTAGTATTTTCACTCCTTTTAAAATACAGTACGTCTGATCTGACGTCAAAAATATTACAGATACCGGTTTATTATACACTGATTCCCGTTTTTTTGCAACTATGGCACCCGCGCAGGTCTTTACGCCTGTCCCTTTTTAGGATATAATTCTGGGGAAATATCCCACACACGATGGAGGAAAAACGATGATAAAGCTG
>NZ_JAJEQX010000039.1 GCF_020687545.1 Ruminococcus turbiniformis
ACATGAAGCATACCACCTTTCAAAAACTATTTTTAGTATAACTCGTGAAAGGCAAAAAAGCTTGCATTTACTGTAAAATATTAAATTTTCAAGATTCTATTTCTAAGGCTTTTGACCCCGACATCATCATATAAAGATGTGGTATATTTGTGTTGGTCAGAGCGGGGGGATTTGACGCGGCACCTGGTGCCGGACGGACAAAATACCGCGAACAGTCCAGAGAAAAGAGAGGATACTGACTGATGAAGAGAAGAATAATTTCCGCAGCAGTTCTGATGGGATTTGCGTGCCTGGGACTTGCGGGCTGCCAGAGCGATGAGTACACAAGGCAGGAGCTGAATATAACAGAGGATACTTATGAGATCACCGCCTGGAAGGAAGAACTGCCTGACCAGACGGATTACAGTATTAATGCAGATTATATAAGAGGAATCAGCATAGAAGACAACGGACAGGAAGTTTTTACGGTGTCATATGAGCCGCAGGATTACAAGGAGGCATATGATTACTGGGAGGTATCAGTTCCCTATGATTCGTCTGTTACTCCGAATACAGAAGAACTTTACAATCTTTTTGAAAATCTTGCTGCGATACGGCTCACTGAGGATACAAGCGGCATTACGTTTGACGAAGCGGGACTTACTGATACGGCGAGGAAAGTCTGCCTGGCGCTTACAAGCGACGGAAGTGATGCGCCGGATTCTATGCTGCGGCTTTCTGTCGGATCGGAGGATGGCAGCGGGAATTATTACGCATCTCTGGCTGGCTCGGATCAGGTGTTTATTTTTCCGGGATCTGCTGTTGATGCGCTGTTTGGAATTAACCCCTTTGAATATATTTTGAAGATTCCGGTCCTTGTAGATACGAAGACTGTATCCAGTATTGAAATATCACAGGGAGATAAACTTTATACCATGTCTGTCGGAGATCAGGGATATGTGATGGACGGACATGAAGTGGAAGAAGATGAATACAATGAAACATATGTAAAACTGCTTGATGTTTTTATCAAGGAAGAGCTCCCGGAGGAAGAAAGCGTGTCTGAAGATACACAGCCTCTTCTTGATATCCGGTTTTTCAGAAACACGGATGATGTGTCGGATGTGGAAATCAGCTATTATCCGTATGACGATGAGTCCGCTGTGATCAGCGTGAACGGCGCTCAGTATTTCCTGGCGAATCTGGAAGATGTGGAAAATCTGGCGGATGAGTTTTTCTGAGTAATAAATACAAAAAGAAAATACGAAAAGAGCTGCCGGCCGGCAGCTCTTTTCGTATTTTAGGAGTTCTAACACCTTTTCGGCAATTGACTTACAGATGAATCCTTGTTCCGGTCTTCCCGAGAATCCCGTCTTTTGCCTTCTCAAGCAGTGTGATAAGCGCCTGCCGTCCGGGCTTGGACTGGGCGAAATCTACAGCTGCCTGTACCTTTGGAAGCATGGAGCCGGGAGCAAAATGTCCTTCATCTATGTACTGCTTCGCTTCGTCTACGGTAATGTCGCCGAGCCATTTTTCGTTTGGCTTACCGTAATTGATGGCAGCCTTTTCCACAGCAGTCAGAATGATCAGAAAGTCCGCGTCAAGTTCCTTTGCCAAAAGGCAGCTTGCGAAATCTTTGTCAATTACAGCGCTGGCGCCTTTCAAATGGTTGCCCTGACGCATGACAGGAATACCGCCGCCGCCGCAGGCGATAACAAGATCGCCTGAATCGACCATGGTACGGATTGTTCCGATTTCAATGATCTCCTGGGGTTTCGGGGAAGCAACCACGCGCCGGTAGCCTCTCCCTGCGTCTTCCTTCATAATATAATCATATTTCTCCGCCATCATATCGGCCTGCTCTTTGGACATGAACCGTCCGATTGGTTTGGACGGATGCTCAAACGCCGGATCATCCGCGTCAACTCTTACCTGTGTGATCATTGTCGCTACGGGAATATCAGTGATTCCGCGGTTCAGAAGTTCCTCTCTCAGCGCGTTCTGCAGATCGTATCCGATATATGCCTGGCTCATGGCTACGCAGACGGACAGAGGTGTGTTCGGCTGCTGCGGATCTTCGTGAGTGAGTGCAATCATGGCATTGTTTACCATTCCCACCTGAGGTCCGTTCCCGTGAGCTACGACGACTTCACATCCTTCCTGAATCAGGTCAACGATTGCGCGGGAGGTGATTTTCACTGCCTTCATCTGCTCCGGCAGGGTATTGCCGAGGGCGTTTCCGCCCAGGGCAATTACGATACGTTTCTTCTTTTCCATAAACCTGCCTCCCGATTATTTGAAGATTCTCGGTGTGCCTTTCTCTTCCAGCTTTTTGAGGATATCCGCCGGGTCAGCGAATTTTGCGAGGAAGATCATAGCTGCGATGATGTACGGTTTGTAGCTGGCCTCTTTGTAGAGCGGGTCTCTGTAGCGGTCGAATACGCTTGCGTCAACCTCGCCTTCCTCGCAGCTTACACCTGTGATATCCGCCGGCAGGCAGTGCATGTAGAGCGCCTTGCCGTCTTTTGTCGTTTTCATAAGTTCTTCTGTACATGCCCAGTCTTTGTGCTGCGCGTTCTGCGCAAGAAGTTCTTTCTCCAGTGCCTTGATTCCGTCGAAGTCGCCGTTGCCGTACAGTTCTGTACGCTTTTCCATAGCTGCGAACGGAGCCCAGCTCTTCGGATATACGATGTCAGCGTCTTTGAATGCCTCTGCCATATCGTTTGTCTTTGTGAAGGAACCGCCGGATTTCTTTGCGTTTTCAGCTGCGACAGCCTCTACCTCCGGGAATACCTCGTATCCTTCCGGATGAGCAAGCACAACGTCCATTCCGAAACGTGTCATCAGTCCGATGATTCCCTGCGGAACGGAGAGCGGTTTTCCGTAGGACGGAGAATAAGCCCAGGACATGGCGATCTTCTTGCCTTTCAGGTTTTCTACGCCGCCGAACTCGTGGATGATGTGAAGCATATCAGCCATTGCCTGTGTCGGATGGTCGATATCGCACTGCAGGTTTACAAGCGTCGGTTTCTGCTCAAGGATTCCGTCCTTGTTTCCCTGTGTCACAGCGTCTACAACTTCGTGCATGTAAGCATTTCCCTTGCCGATATACATATCGTCGCGGATACCGATTACATCTGCCATGAAGGAGATCATGTTCGCTGTCTCGCGGACAGTCTCGCCGTGAGCTACCTGTGATTTGCCTTCGTCCAGATCCTGTACCTCAAGACCCAGCAGGTTGCAGGCGGAAGCAAATGAGAAGCGGGTACGTGTGGAGTTGTCGCGGAAGAGAGAGATTCCGAGACCGCTCTCGAATACTTTTGTGGAAATGTTGTTCTCTCTCATGAAACGCAGAGCGTCAGCTACTGTGAATACGGCTTCCAGCTCGTCGTCTGTCTTCTCCCATGTGAGGAAGAAGTCTCCGTTGTACATATCCTTAAAGTTCAGTTTGTTCAGCTTGTCGATGTAATCCTGTAAAGTTTTCATTTTTTGTTTATCCTCCTTGAATTGAATGTCAGAATTTTAAATTATTCCGTAAGCGGCGGGCGAATACGCCCTGATTAGTGCAGGGTGCGTATTTACTCGCAGTAAATTCCCGGAAGCGCTGCGTACACAGCCGCGCATGTAACGAGATCCTGTTTCCACGTCTTTTCGTTCGGGGCATGTGCCTGTGCTTCAGCTCCCGGTCCGAAGCCGATGCACGGAATACCGTTTCTTCCCATGATGGACACACCGTTTGTGGAGAATGTCCACTTATCGGTAAGCGGGCGCGCCTGGCGCATTTCAAGTGTCTCCTCTGCCCCGATTCTCTTGTCTCCGTACAGAGAGGTGTATGCCTTCTCAAGAGCTTTTGTCACTTTATGATCCTTCGGAATCGCCCATGTCGGGAAGTAGCACTCGATCTCATATACGCATCCCGTGTAGGACGGACGGTCATAGTTGTACATGGAAACGACAACATCGTCGCCGTATTTCTTTACGCTTGGAAGTGCGCGGATTTCATCCAGGCAGCTCTCCCATGTCTCTCCGAATGTCATGCGGCGGTCAAGAGATACCGCGCAGGAATCCGCTACCGCGCAGCGGCTCGGGGAGGTATAGAAGATCTGGGAGACTGTGACAGTTCCGCGTCCGAGGAAGCGGGCCTCCTCCCAGTCCGGATTGTATTTCGGGTTGAGCATCTTTACGAGACCTTTGATCTCTGTCTCGTCTGCGTCGTCATTCTCGTTGAGTGAACGTACATCCTGAAGAATGTCGGCCATCTTGTAGATTGCGTTGTCGCCTCTCTCCGGAGCGGAACCGTGGCAGGAAACACCTTTTACGTCGATGCGGATCTCCATACGCCCTCTCTGTCCTCTGTAGATTCCACCGTCTGTCGGCTCTGTGGAAACGACAAATTCCGGACGGATCTTGTCCTCGTTGATAATGTACTGCCAGCAAAGTCCGTCGCAGTCCTCTTCCTGAACAGTTCCGACTACCATGATCTTGCATCCTTCGGGGATCAGGTCAAGGTCTTTCATGATTCTTGCGCCGTATACGGCAGATACAAGGCCGCCGCACTGGTCGGACACACCGCGTCCGCCGATCTCGGTTTCATTTTCATAGCCCTCGTACGGATCAAATGTCCAGTTGTCGATGTTTCCGATTCCGACTGTGTCGATATGTGCATCGTAAGCGATGATTTTTTCTCCGGTTCCCATATAACCGATGACATTTCCCTGAGGATCGATGACAACTTCATCGAAGTCAAGTTTTTTCATCTCTGCGGCAATTGTGTCGATATGTGCTTTTTCATCGCAGCTTTCGCCCGGATTTTTTACGATAGCGCGAAGGAAAGCGGTCATGTCCTTCTGATATCCCTGTGCGGCTTCTTTGATTTTGTTGTAGTCCATTGTCTTTTCTCCTTTTTAATTTATGAATCATCGTTTCCTGTTACATTTATGTTGTCTTCCCTGTTGCTTCCTTATATTAATGTCCGTTAATATCCGCTGGCGGAATGCCCGGTTCTATTTTTCATTTCCATCCCAGACGATGGACTCATACCGTTCGGGATCTGTGTCTCCCTCGGTGGAGAAGAGGAGAACCTTTGAAGTCTCATCCAGTCCAAGGTGGTCTCTTAACGGTTTGTACTCATCCATTGTCATAATGCAGGCAAGTGTTCCGAACGGAGCTGCTCCGGACTCTCCGGATGTCACCGGCTGGTCTCCCTTAACGGGAGCGGCCAGCATACGCATTCCCTTTGCCGCTACCCAGTCAGGGGATGCGACAAATGTATCAACGTGGTTTTTCAGGATATCCCATGAGATTGTGTTCGGTTCGCCGCATGCAAGTCCGGCCATGATCGTTACCATATCGCCGTCTACAATGCGGATGTCTCCGTCGCCCGCGCATGCTCCCTTGTAAAGGCAGGCAGCGGCCTCGGCTTCTACAACAACAACTTTCGGCGGGTTTTCGGGATAGCGGTTTGCAAAATATCCCTGGACAGCTCCCGCGAGGGACCCGACTCCTGCCTGAATAAATACATGAGTCGGACGTTCGCATCCGTATTCATGAAGCTGCTCATCAGCTTCCATCGCCATTGTTCCGTATCCCTGCATAATCCAGGAAGGAATCTCTTCGTATCCGTCCCAGGCAGTATCCTGAACCATAACTCCGTTCTCGGTTTTCTCTGCTAATGCATTTGCCATGCGGACACATTCGTCGTAGTTGTATTCTTCAATCGTCGCCTCAGCGCCCTCTGCCAGGATGTTGTTGAGCCTTGTCTGTGTACTTCCCTTTGGCATGAGGACAACCGCTTTCTGTTTCAGTTTGTTTGCTGCCCACGCAACGCCCCTGCCGTGATTTCCGTCAGTCGCTGTGAAGAAGGTTGCCTGTCCGAATTCTTCCCTGAGCGCGTCGGATGTAAGGACGCTGTACGGGAGTTCTGACACGTCCCTTCCCGTCTGTTTTGCTATGTAGCGCGCCATGGCAAAAGAACCGCCAAGCACTTTGAAGGCATTCAGCCCGAAACGGTAGGACTCGTCCTTTACATAGACTTCTTTCAGCCCGAGACGTCCGGCCATGTGATCGAGTTTTGCCAGCGGTGTGACACTGTACTGGGGGAAGCTCTGGTGAAAGGTACGTGCCTTTCTGACTTCGTCAAGCCCCATGACTTTTAAATTGGCATCTTCTGTCCTGGGCATCTGGTTTACTGCCCATTTGATTGTTTCCATGATGGAACCTCCTTTTAATATGTAGTCAGTTATCCTTTGTCCATGTAGCTGTACAATGTAAATTTGGATATTCCCAGAAGGGATGAGACCTTGTCGCCGGACTTGGTGATCAGGAAAGCCCCAGCGTTATTCAGGTACTGTACAACTGTTACCTTGTCGTCTTTGGTCATCAGGGCAACCGGTTTTCCTACTTTTGCGATTGCCTGGTCAATCAGCATGTCGAGAAGTTCATTTACATTGTGCGTGATCTTCTGAGGCTGATCGGAAGGCTTTTCTTCAGATTCGCTTTCTGATTCTGTATTGATCAGACCGCGAATGGAAGTTTCGGCGGCAAGCAGCGCTGTAATGTCATAGTTTATGGAAAAGATGTAGACAATCTTCCCGTTTTCATCGCGGATATAAAGAGTACTGGACTTTAAAATCCGTCCGTCATCCGTGCGGGTGAGATAGGCAAGTTTGTCGTGGATCTTTTCAGGATCGGAACTGAGCGTTTCAAGCACGATTCCGGAAGGGCCGTCGCCGGTATGGCGGTTGGATACCTGGCCGTTTTCAATATAGACGATGGATTTGTCCAGGTCTTTCTTTGTGAGATCGTGAATGACGACTTCACAGGAACTGCCGAACTGAGCGGCAAGCCCGTGTGCGACCTGTTTTAAAAAATCAAGCTTCCGGTTCATAGTTTCACCTGCCGTTTCCTGAATAATCTGCGGGTTTAATCCGTGTCTCTAAACTCATCATAGCATAAAAAAATACAGAGTCAATACTTTTTCTAAAAAATTTTTAGGCAATCTAAAAAATATTTAGGAATGATGTTGCATTTGGATAATATTAATGGTATTCTATAAGCGAAAGACAGGAGAAATGTGCGAAGTGCACATTTTCCTGCCGGTAAAAATTTTATACGCGGGTTTAATTATGTGGAAAATAAATAAAAGAATGATGCACGGGAAACAAATAAAAAATATAACTAAAAGGAGAAAACAAGATGCTGGTTTTAGGTAACGGAAAGGTGATCACAAGAGACGCGGCGCTGCCTCTGATCGAGGACGGGGCAGTGGCAATGGACGGGAGTCTGATCTGCCGGATCGGAAAGACGGAGGATGTAAAGAAAGAATTTCCGGATGCGGAGTATATCGACGCAAAAGGCGGACTGATTATGCCGGCTTTCATCAACGCCCATGAGCATATTTACAGCTCGTTTGCCAGAGGCATGTCCATTGACGGATATGATCCGCATGGCTTTCTTGACATTCTCGACGGAATGTGGTGGACAATCGACCGGAATCTCACACTGCACGATACATATTTAAGTGCAATGGCTACTTATATTGACTGCATCAAAAACGGTGTGACGACAATTTTTGACCATCATGCAAGCTTCGGGGCAATCAGAGGTTCGCTCTTTGAGATCGAGAAGGCGGCAAAAGAAACCGGGGTGCGTTCCTGCCTTTGCTATGAGATTTCAGACAGGGACGGGATGGACAAGGCAAAGGAGTCCGTGATGGAGAATGCGGAATTTATCCGGCACGCGCTCAAAGATGACTCGGGGATGATCGCCGGCATGATGGGAATGCACGCGCAGTTTACAATCTCGGACGAGACGATGGAACTGGCGGCGGCGAACAAGCCCGATGAGGTCGGATACCATATTCATGTGGCAGAGGGGATTGAGGACCTTCACCACTGCCTGAAACACTACGGAAAACGGATTGTGGACAGGCTGATGGATCACGGAATACTCGGAGAAAAGACGCTTCTGGGACACTGCATCTATATCAATCCCCATGAGATGGATTTGATTAAGGAAACGGGTACGATGGTTGTTCATAACCCGGAATCCAACATGGGGAACGCCTGCGGATGCCCGCCTACGATGGAGCTTGTACACCGCGGAATACTCACCGGCCTCGGAACAGACGGATACACCCATGATATGATGGAATCCTATAAGGTGGCAAATGTTCTTCACAAGCATCATCTCTGCGATCCCAATGCGGCATGGGGAGAGGTGCCGGAGATGCTTTTCGGGAACAACGCCAGGATTGCGGCCAGATACTTCAAACCGGAGCTGGGCGTGCTCAGGGAAGGGGCAGCAGGTGATGTGATCATTGTGGCTTATAATCCTCTTACGCCGTTAAATGAAAACAACATCAACAGTCACCTTGTCTTTGGAGTGACCGGACACGATGTAGTGACAACGGTTGCAAACGGAAAAGTCCTGATGAAGGACAGAAAACTTACACATATTGATGAAGCAAAGGTGATGGACGACTGCAGGCAGGCGGCAAAGGCTCTGGCTGAGAGAATCAACAGCCACTGAAAACGGAGGATATAAAAATGAGTGATGAAAAGATGAAGAGGGACAGCAGCGAATTATTTAAATGGAACGGAAACCCGTCCATAGGACAGATTCTTCCCCTAGCCGCACAGCATGTTTTGGCTGCGGTCGTAGGATGCGTGACTCCGGCGATTCTCGTGGCAAACGCAGCAAATAATGCGGGCGGAAATGTAGACATGGGACTTTTGATTCAGGTATCCCTTGTATTCGCGGCCCTCTCCACACTGCTTCAGCTCTACGGCCAGAAGATTAAACTGGGATCAGGGCTTCCCGTAATTATCGGCGTAAGCTTTGCGTACGTCCCGACGATGACGGCGATCGCGGCACAGGCGAAGGATGTAAATACAATCTTCGGTGCCATGATCATCGGAGGTGTTGTTGCGATCGTTGTAGGCTTATTTATCCGGCAGATCAGGAAAGTGTTCCCGCCTCTTGTCATCGGCACCGTGATTCTGGCAATCGGACTTTCGCTTTACAGCACGGCAATTAATTACATGGCCGGAAACTCATCCAATACATATGAGGTGATCGTGGAGCAGCAGGGAAAGACAGAGGCGCTTGTTTTCGGTTCCTGGCAGAACTGGCTTGTTGCCTTTATCACGCTGGGAATTGTCGTAATGCTGAACCACTATGGAAAAGGGCTGTTCAAGCTGGCATCCATCCTGATTGGCCTGCTCTGCGGGTATGTGGTAGCCCTGTTCTTTGGTATGGTAGACTTTTCTGCTCTGTCCTCCGCCGGATGGTTTCAGGTTCCAATGCCGCTGGCTTTTGGAATAGAATTTGATATATCAGCGATTCTGCCGCTTGGAATCCTGTTCCTTGTCAATTCGATTCAGGCTATGGGGGACTTCTCCGCGACGACAACCGGCGGCATGGACCGTCTTCCGACAGATGATGAACTGAACGGCGGTATTATCGGCTACGGGATCAGCAACATTATAGGGGCGCTGTTTGGCTGCCCGCCCACGGCGACATACAGTCAGAACGTCGGTATTGTCGGCTCCACCAGGGTTGTGGCGCGAAAGGTATTTACGGCAGCAGCGATGATCCTGCTTGTTGCGGGCCTGATTCCGAAATTTTCCGCTCTTTTGAGAACTATTCCGCAGTGCGTGCTGGGCGGAGCGGTAGCTTCCGTATTCGCATCCATTGCGATGACGGGAATCAAGCTTCTTGTGACTGAGAAGCTGACTTACAGAAACACAACCGTCGCGGGGCTGTCCATTGCCATCGGTATGGGAGTTTCCTTAAGCGAGGGCTGTCTGGACTATATGACGGCGGCAATTCACGGCGCTCTGAACATGAGCATGAGCCTGGAGAGTTTCCAGTCAATCATTAATAATACATTCGCTTCATCGCCGGTTGTGCTGGCTACGATTTTTGCGGTGATACTGAATCTGATTCTGCCGAAGGACAAGCCGGAGGCAAAGTAAGGAGGAGCAAACGATGAGTGATATTATGACACCAATGTCTTTTGGACAGCTTTTAAACTGGACATTGACTGAACATAAGAAATATGGAACGGTGTTCGGGGAGCACCATTCATACCGCGCGGACAGCCGGTATGACAGAACGATTTTCGGAAGGAAGCTTGAGACTCCTGTCGGGCCCGCTGCAGGCCCCCACACACAGCTGGCGCAGAACATCGCGGCTGCATATTACACGGGAAGCCGTTTCTTTGAGCTTAAGACTGTGCAGATCATGGACGGCGCAGAGCTGTCTGCCTGCGTGAATAAACCCTGTATCAAAGCGGACGACGAGTGCTATAACTGTGAGTGGTCCACGGAGCTTTATGTGCCGCAGGCCATGGAGGAGTATATCAAAGCGTGGTTTTTGTGCAAAGTGATGGCGAAAGAGTTCGGACTTGGCAGCATGGACGGATTTCAGTTCAATATCAGTGTGGGGTATGATCTGGAAGGCATTAAATCCGAGAAGATCGATAATTTCCTCAACACTATGAAACATGCGCAGGATTCGGATATATTTATGTCATGCAGAAAATATCTTCTGGACCATGCGGAACTGTTTGAGAATGTAACAAAAGAAGATATCGAGAGTATTTCCGGAGATATCTGTAATTCTGTGACAATCTCCACGCTCCACGGCTGTCCGCCCCAGGAGATTGAGAGAATTGCCATGCATCTGATTACCGAGAAAGGCTTTCATACGTTTATTAAATGTAATCCAACACTGCTTGGATATGAGTACGCCAGAAAGATTATGGACGACATGGGATATGACTATGTTGCATTCGGTGATTTCCACTTCAGAGATGATCTTCAGTATGAAGATGCGGTTCCCATGCTTACACGGCTGATGAAGGTCTGCGGGGAGCGGAATCTGGAGTTCGGAGTAAAGATCACGAACACCTTCCCCGTTGATGTAAAACAAAACGAACTGCCAAGCGAAGAAATGTATATGTCAGGGAAGTCTCTGTATCCGCTTTCAATCTCCCTCGCGGCAAAGCTGGCGAAAGAATTTGATGGAAAACTGCGCATCTCCTATTCAGGCGGCGCGGATTATCACAATATTAAGGATATCGTTGACGCGGGTATCTGGCCGGTGACGGTTGCGACCACACTTTTAAAGCCGGGCGGATATGAAAGAATGATTCAGATGGCGGAACTCCTTGAGAAGGAAAATGATGTATTCACAGGGGTAAGCCCGGAAAAAACCGCGAAGCTTGTGGAAGAAGTGCGCACAAATCCGCATCACGTAAAGGCGGTTAAGCCGCTTCCGTCCAGGAAGATGAAGAAGCAGGTGCCGCTTCTGGACTGCTTTGTGGCTCCGTGCCGGGAGGGATGTCCGATTCACCAGGATATTCCAATGTATCTGAAACTTGTAAACGAGGGAAAATATGAAGAGGCCATGAAGGTGATCACGGAGAAGAACCCGCTTCCGTTTATTACGGGAACGATCTGTGCCCACCCGTGTATGGGAAAATGTACCCGCAATTTCTATGAAGATTCGGTGCATATCCGCGGCATGAAGCTGGTTGCTGCAGAGAACGGCTATGACGCACTTATGGGTGGGATTACAGCTCCTCACATAACAAGAAAGGGCAGAGCGGCCGTGATCGGCGGCGGCCCCGCGGGAATGGCGGCAGCCTATTTCCTGCGCAGATCCGGTATGGAGGTGACTCTGTTTGAAAAGACAGGAGCGCTTGGCGGAGTGGTCCGCAATGTGATTCCGGGATTCAGAATCCCGGCGGAGGCCATCGACAAAGACGCGGCTCTGCTTGAGAAGATGGGGGTAACTGTCAGCCTCAATACGGAGATCAGAGATCTTGATATGCTGAAGAATGCGGGATATACGGACGTGATTCTCGCCGTTGGAGCATCGGAGCCGGGTGTGTTAAGCCTGGAAAAAGGAGCGGCAGTCAATGCCCTTGAGTTCCTGGCAGAGTTCAAGGAAAAAGACGGAGATCTTGATATCGGAAAGAATGTAGTCGTGATCGGCGGCGGAAATACAGCCATGGACACTGCAAGAGCTGCGAAGCGCACAAAGGGCGTGGAACATGTGTATCTTGTATACAGAAGAACAAAACGCTATATGCCGGCGGACGAGGAAGAGCTTGTCATGGCAGTGGAAGGCGGCGTTGAGTTTATGGAACTGCTTGCCCCGATGAAGGCAGAAGATGGAAAACTGCTCTGCAAAGTGATGAAGCTTGGCGACTATGACGCTTCCGGAAGAAGAGGCGTTGTGGAGACCGGCGAAGAGAGAGAAGTTCCGGCAGATACAGTGATCGCTGCAGTAGGAGAGAAAGTACCGACGGCATTCTATGAGTCTCTCGGCATTCATGTAAACGAGAGAGGACGTGCGATTGTCAGCGAAGAGACCTGTGAGACGAATCTTCCGGGCGTCTATGTCGTGGGCGACGGCCTCGGCGGACCGGCGACGGTTGTGGAAGGAATCCGCGACGGACTGAAAGCGGCGGAAGCTGTGGCGGGAGAGAAGCTTGTAAGAGACCTCGATCCTGACATGGACGAGGACGAGATCTACAGCAGAAAAGGAAATATTGCGGATGCGAAAGACGGCGCGGAAGAGAGCGGACGGTGTCTCGGATGCCCGGGAATCTGTGAGAACTGCGTGGAGGTATGTCCGAACCGGGCAAACATCTCCATTCGTGTGCCGGGCATGGAGAAGCACCAGATTATCCATGTGGATTATATGTGCAACGAGTGCGGCAACTGCAGAAGCTTCTGCCCGTATGACAGCGCACCGTATCTGGACAAGTTCACGCTCTTCGCGAACGAGAAAGACATGGAAGACAGTAAAAACCAGGGATTTACAGTGCTTGACAGAGAGAAGATGACATGCAGAATCAGATTCTTCGGCGACACATATGTGTGGAGCAAAGGAGAGGAGACAAGGATTCCGGAAGGAATTCTGAAGCTGATCGAGGCAGTCTGCACCGATTATGCTTATCTGCTGAAAGACTGAAAAGACTGGTACGCGAAGCACAGATTACAGAAAGAAGGGGTCAGTGATGAAACGGTTATTTAAAGGCGGAACAATTGTCAGCGGTGACGGAATGAGACAGCTTGATATTCTCGTAAAGGGGGAGAAGATTCTCGCGGTGGGAGAAGATCTGTCCTTTCAGGATGCGGAGATCGTGGATGTGAGAGGAAAGCTTCTTTTCCCGGGGTTCATAGACGGGCATACGCATATGGCTCTGGAAGTGAGCAATACAGTCACCGCGGACGGGTTTGAAACCGGGACAAAGGCTGAGATCGCCGGCGGGACAACCTGCATTGTAGACTATGCCACCCAGTATGAAGGGGAAAGTTTAAGGCAGGCGCTCGACAACTGGCATAAAAAGGCGGACGGCGTATCCTCCTGCGACTATGCGTTTCACCTTGCGCTCACCGACTGGAATGAAGAGATCAGCCGGGAGCTGGAAGAGATCGTGAAGAAGGAAACCTGTTCTTTCAAATTATATATGACTTATGACACAATGGTGGACGACGAAACGATGTATGAGATCCTCTCCCGGCTCAAAGAGCTGGGAGGGATCGCAGGAGTACACTGCGAGAACAACGGCATTATCCAGGCGCGGTTAAAAGAACTGCTCCGGACAAAAGGGGAGAGGACGGATGTGTCAGACTATCCGTGGACCCGTCCGAAGGAGGCGGAGGCAGAGGCGGTAAGCCGTCTGCTCAAGATCGCGAAATGCGTGGATACGCCGGTGATTGTCGTTCATTTAAGCACGGCGGCGGGATACAGGGAGATCTTAAAAGCCAGGGAGAGCGGACAGACGGTTTACGTGGAAACCTGTCCGCAGTATCTTCTGATGGACGAGAGCAAATATTCCCTGCCTTCCGAGGAGGCAAGGCACTATATGATTGCCCCGCCGCTCAGAAAAAAGAAAAATCAGGATATTCTCTGGGAGGCGCTTCACGAGGGCAGAATCCAGACAATCGCCACGGATCACTGCAGCTTTACCGCAAAGCAGAAAGACGCCGGAGCGGAAGATTTTGCGAAGACGCCGTGCGGCATGCCCGGAGCGGAAGAGAGACCGGCGCTGATCTGGCAGTTCGGCGTAAATGAAGGCAGGATTACGGCGGAACAGATGTGCGCCTATCTTGCGGAAAATCCGGCAAAGCTTTATCATCTCTACCCGTGGAAGGGCGCGCTCATCCCGGGAAGCGATGCGGATATCGTTGTCTGGAATCCGGAGATAGAGTGGACAATGTCAGCGGACGAACAGCAGTCTGCGTGTGACTACTGTCCGATGGAAGGGACAAAGATCCGGGGCAGAGCGGAGCAGGTCTACTTAAGAGGAACACTCGCGGCTATGAACGGCCGCGTCCTGGCAGAGAATACCGGAGTATATGTCCGGCATGGAAATGAGTAGGGCGGAGGTGAACGGGATGTCTGCATGCTGCTGGGTATACAGGGAGCAGAAGCTTCACCGGGCATCATCGCTTTTTGAGGCGCTCGGTCTGGATGAGGATGAGCCGGCGGTGATTTCAGTTGTCGGCGGAGGCGGAAAGACGACGACTCTGCACCGACTGGCGGACGAGTATGTCCGTGTGGGAAAGAAGGTCGTCGCAGCCACCACGACGCATATTCAGAAAGAAGATGAGCCGTGGTTTCTGGCAGATCCTTCTGCGGAGGAAGTGAAGGAGTCGCTTGAGCGTTACGGACAGACCTGGGTCGGAACGCCGGTGCGCGGCGGAAGGCTGGGGCAGATGGAGGATCAGCTTTTTTCGCAGATCCTGAGCTGGAAGATTCCCGTACTTATTGAAGCGGACGGGGCAAGGCGGCATCCGATGAAGATCCCGGCGGGACATGAGCCGGTTATCATTCCCCAGACAACCCATCTCCTCAATGTATATGGGATCGAGACGGTCGGTAAGACGATGGAAGAAGTATGTTTCCGGCTGGAGCTGGCAGAACAGTTTCTGGGAAAGACGAGATCGGAACAGATCACATACGGGGATATCGTTAAGTTGGCTTCTTCGGAGCAGGCCGGAAAGAAAGGATGTCCGGACGGTGCGAAGTATACGGTTGTCATAAATAAGGCGGACCGTGAGAGCCAGCGTCAGGACGCGCTTGAAATATGCAGGCTGCTGGAAAAGGCCGGCATCAAGCATGTGGTTGTAACCGGGCGGTGCGGTGAAGTCAGCTGTGCAGGAGAGGAGTGAACCTGAAAAGGTCGAAAGGCAGGCATGATGATTTTATGAAAATACTGATACGGGGAGCCGGAGACCTGGCGACAGGAATTGCTTCAAGACTATACGGTGCAGGACACCGGCTTCTTATGACGGAGATCGAAGTTCCGCTTACAGTGCGGCGGACTGTGGCGCTCTCAAGAGCGGTGTACGAGGGCCGCGCGGAAGTGGAAAACATGACAGGAATACTGGCCAGGGATGAACAGTCCGCGCAGGAGATCATGGATGCGGGGGATATCGCGGTTATGATCGATCCGGAAGCTTCCAGCAGGAAATGGTTCTGTCCGGATGTGATCATCGATGCGATCCTTGCAAAGAAAAATATCGGGACGAAGATCACAGACGCCCCGTTTGTCATCGGAGTGGGACCCGGGTTTACAGCCGGGAAAGACTGCAACTGTGTGGTAGAGACAAAAAGAGGCCACACGCTGGGGAACATTATCTGGAGCGGGGAGCCGATTCCGAACACAGGCGTCCCGGGAAATGTTGCGGGATATACAATTGAGCGTCTGATCCGCGCCGCTTCAGACGGTCTGCTTGAACCGAAAGTAAAGATCGGAGATTATGTTGAGAAAGGCCAGATCGTGGCGGTGACCGGAGGGGTTCCGGTTTATGCGCTGATGACCGGGATTGTCCGAGGAATGCTGCAGGGCGGCGTTGAAGTCAGCAAAAATCTGAAGATAGGGGATATCGATGCGCGGGCAGAGATATCCCACTGTTATACTATATCTGATAAAGCGAGAGCCATCGGCGGCGGTGTGCTCGAGGCGGTGACCGGATTTGAAAGAATGAAAGACTCGTTCGCGGTCGTTGTGCTGGCGGCGGGGGCGGGGGTCCGCTTCGGAGGAAACAAGCTGGCCGCTTTTATAAAAGACAGGCCGCTCTATCAGCACACACTGGACCGGGTCGGGGCATTCGGTTCATTTCCGGCATATATTGTGACCGGATCGGAGGAAATTGCGGAGGAGGCGCAGAGACGGGGAATTACACCTGTGTGGAACAGGAAGCCTGAGCTTGGAATTTCCCGGTCTCTGAAACTGGGGCTGAAAAGAGCGGCGGAAGACCATCCGGATTTAAGAGGCGTGATGTTCTCTGTGTGCGACCAGCCGAGTCTCGGTGTTCCGACGATGCAGAAGATTTTTAATACGGCAGCACGCCATCCGGGGAGCGTTGTCTGCGCGGGAAACGGCACGCGGACAGGCAATCCGGTTTTATGGGATAAACAATATTTTCAGGAACTTATGGGGCTCTCAGGCGATGAGGGCGGCCGCCAGGTCATGCGCAGTCACCCGGAGAAGATGCGGGTTGTCCAGACAGATCTGGAAGAGCTGAAGGATATCGACAGAAAGGAAGATATTCTTGAGGCGGCTGACCTTCCTGAATAGAGAGGAGATGAATGGAAATGAGCGAGAGTTATACTTTTACAGTCAATGGGGTAACGAGGAGCACGGACGTGGATAAACCGCTGCTCCGCTATTTAAGAGATGATCTGCACCTCCATTCAGTCAAGGACGGATGCAGCGAGGGAGCCTGCGGCACCTGTACGATCATCGTGGACGGAAAGGCGGTCAAGTCCTGTGTCCTGACGACGAAACGTGCGGTCGGGAAAAATATTATCACAACCGAGGGACTCAGTGACGTTGAGAAAGAGGCGTTTGTCTACGCCTTTGGAGCAATGGGATCTGTACAGTGCGGTTTTTGTACACCGGGAATGGTGATGGCAGGCAAAGCGCTGATCGATCAAAATCCTGATCCGTCAGAGGAAGAGATTAAAACAGCCTTAAAGGGAAATATATGCCGATGTACAGGTTATAAAAAAATTATTGAAGGAATCCAGCTTACGGCCGCGATCCTCCGCGGGGATGCCAAGATTGAAGAAAGTCTGGAGAAGGGGGACGATTATGGTGTGGGTGAGAGAGCCTTCCGCGTAGATGTCCGGGAAAAGGTGCTCGGTTACGGTGAATATGCGGATGATGTGGAGATGGAGGGAATGGTATATGCATCCGCGGTGCGTTCAAAGTATCCGCGTGCCCGGATTCTGGATATCCGTTTTGAAAAAGCGCTTGAGCTTCCGGGAGTGCTCGCTGTTTTCACAGCTGATGATGTGCCGCATAATAAGGTAGGGCATCTTCAGCCTGACTGGGATGTAATGATTGCCAAAGGAAGTATTACAAGATGTGTCGGGGACGCGATCTGCCTCGTGGTTGCGGAGAATAAAGAAGTTCTGGAAGAAGCGAAGAAGCTGGTCGAGATTGATTATGAAGAACTCAAACCCGTGACCTCCGTCTGGGAAGCGATGGCGGAAGATGCCCCCAAAGTACATTCAAAAGGAAACCTTTGCCAGAGCCGTCATGTGACAAGGGGGGACGCGAAAACTGCGCTTGCCAATTCCAAATATGTAGTAACACAGCGATTTAAGACTCCGTTTACGGAACACGCTTTCCTGGAGCCGGAATGCGCGGTGGCCTTTCCATACAAGAACGGGGTAAAGGTGCTCTCGAGTGATCAGGGCGTTTATGATACGCGCCATGAAATATCCCTTATGTTTGGATGGGAGCCGGAACGCATCGTGGTGGAGAACAAGCTTGTGGGCGGCGGATTCGGAGGAAAGGAAGATGTGTCTGCCCAGCACATTGCGGCGCTGGCTGCTGTGAAGCTGCAAAGACCTGTAAAAGTGACTTTCTCCCGCCAGGAATCTATCAACTTCCATCCGAAGCGCCACGCAATGGACGGGACATTTACTCTTGGCTGTGATGAAAATGGTATTTTTACGGCGCTTGACTGTGATATTTATATGGATACGGGAGCCTATGCTTCCCTGTGCGGGCCTGTCCTTGAACGTGCGTGCACACATTCTGTGGGACCGTACTGTTATCAGAACACAGATATCAGAGGATATGGTTATTATACAAATAATCCGCCTGCCGGAGCGTTCAGAGGCTTTGGGGTCTGCCAAAGTGAGTTCGCGCTGGAAGCGACGATTAATCTTCTGGCGGAAAAAGTCGGAATCTCTCCATGGGAGATCCGCTACAGAAATGCCATTGAGCCGGGAAAAGTGCTTCCGAACGGTCAGATTGCGGACTGCTCAACTGCTCTGAAGGAGACGCTTCTGGCGGTGAAGGATGTATATGAGAGCCACCCGGGAAGAGCGGGGATTGCCTGCGCGATGAAAAATGCGGGAGTAGGAGTAGGCCTGCCGGACAAGGGAAGGGCAAAGCTGATCGTCCATGACGGGAAAGTGGAGCTCTACAGCGCGGCTTCCGACATCGGCCAGGGATGCGCGACGATCTTTGTGCAGATGGCCGCTGAGGCCACAGGACTTGGCAAAGAGCAGATTATCAATATGGGAGCGAACTCTGAACTGGCACCGGACTCGGGAACAACTTCCGGTTCACGCCAGACACTGATTACCGGAGAGGCGGTCCGCAGAGTAGCCGAGGATTTAAGGAAAGATCTGGAGGCTGCGGGCGGAGATCTCGCTAAGCTTGAGGGAAAGGAGTATTACGAGGAATTTTTCGATCCTACAGACAAGCTGGGCGCGGATGTGCCGTATCCGAAGAGTCATATTGCATATGGATTTGCCACCCATGTAGTGATACTGGACGATGACGGCAAGGTAAAAGAGGTCTATGCTGCCCATGATTCAGGAAAGGTGGTTAATCCTACTGCCATTCAGGGACAGATCGAGGGCGGCGTACTTATGGGACTTGGATATGCGCTGACAGAGAAGTTCCCGTTAAAGAACGGTGTGCCACAGGCAAAATACGGTACGCTGGGACTGATGAGATCTACGCAGATTCCGGATATCCACGCCATCTATGTGGAGAAGGATGAGCTCCTGCCGTTTGCCTATGGCTCCAAAGGGATCGGCGAGATCGCCGCGATTCCGACCGCGCCTGCGGCACAGGGGGCATACTATGCGTTTGATCATGTGTTCAGGACGGAGCTCCCGCTGGAAGATACGTTCTATTCAAAGAAGAAAAAGAAGTGATTTTTGCAGCCGGCGTTTTCGCAGTCAGTCCCCGGTCAGTTTGAGAGAGGAAACTTCATTTCCGTGAATAAAATACTGTTCCGTCCCTGTGTCCGCGGTCAGCTTCCGCGCGTGAAGCCGCCGGTAGGACATGGGGCCGGTGCCGTAATGCTTCTCAAACGTGTGGGCAAAATGCTGGCGGCTGTTGTACCCTGTGGAAAACGCGATGTCAGTAATGCTCATCGAGCTGTTGGTCAGGAGAAACGCGGCCTCCTCCATTCGTTTCCGGTTTACGTATCCGATGATGCTGCATCCGAGAAAACGGGAGAACAGTGACTGGAGGTAAGATTTGTTGATCCCGGTAAAAGCTGCCACATCAGGCACGCGTATCTCTTCGTGAATATTTTCTTCGATATAACCGCATGCCTTCCTGAGATAGCGGAGGCCTGCGGTTTCTCTTTTATTGTTGGCACAGAAGGCGAGTTCCTCCAGGGTTCTTGCAAGGAGAAGCCAGAGGAGGAAGCCGGACTGTCCGGATGATCTCTGGAGCTGGGAGATCAGGTCCTTCAGGGCGTATCCCAGATTCCGCATGTCCGCCCCGCAGAGATAATGCGGCATATTCTTCCAAAAATCACGAAAATCCCCGCTCTTTTCCGGAAGATCCGTAAGATCAAGAGAACCGTCCCGGCGGGAAAGGCTGAATTCGAGATTTAAGATGGAGCAGGGAGTTTCGGGAACAATCTCAAGCCGGTGCGGGACACAGGAGCCGATGAAGACAAAATGATGTGGGTCTGCGCGGAAGACTTCGTTTTCGCAGAAAATCGTGCAGCTTCCCGCTGTCACATACATGATCTCGAAACTCTCATGCGAGTGGGCGGGCATATGAAACTCGGGAAGGGAAAGCGCGTAAAAGGCGGTGATATCCCCTTTGAGCGCTTTGGACGGGATTCCGGTGCTGTTTCCTGAAGCCTTCAGGACCGTGTCTGCGGAAGTGTTCATGATATGGGTATCCTCCTGTTTTTAATAAACTTCTGACGGCTGTCTTTACTGTGAGCGTCCGTTGAGCCGGGCGCATCTGTTTGTGACTGCTGCTGTATACTGCTGAAAACAGTGTAGCACGAAAAAATAAATACGACAATATATTGCATTTGAAATAAGAGCGGTCAAAAGGTTGCACATGGAGAAAAGAGAGAAGATATAATGGCGTCAGACAGCAAAAGCAAAGAGAAAGGCTGAAATGTCGGAAAAAGAAAATGATATCAGGAGGGTATGCTATGAGTTTTAAAGTTGCATTTATCGGAGCGGGAAGCCTTGTTTTCGCAAGAACTTTATTCACGGACATTATGTCGGTTCCGGAATTTCACAATATCGAGGTTTCCTTTACAGACATTAACGCGGACAACCTGGAAAAGACGAGGGCGCTCTGCCAGAGAGATCTGGACGCCAACGGCATTCCGGTAAAAATCGAGGCTACGACAGACAGAAGAGAGGCATTTAAAGACGCAAGATACATAGTAAACTGTGTCCGCATCGGTGGTCTGGAGGCCTTTGAGACAGATATCGAGATTCCGCTGAAATACGGCGTTGACCAGTGTGTGGGCGATACGCTCTGCACGGGAGGCATCATGTACGGACAGAGAGTAATCGCGGAGATGCTGAACTTCTGCAAGGATATCCGCGAAGTGTCAGAACCTGGTGCGATCATGCTGAACTACTCCAATCCGAATGCGATGGCCACCTGGGCATGCAACAAGTACGGCGGAGTCCGCACAATCGGACTGTGCCACGGCGAGATTCACGGAGAGATCCAGATCGCGGAAGTTCTCGGAATCCCGAGAGAGGAGCTTGACATTGTCTGTGCGGGAATCAACCATCAGACATGGTATATTTCCGTGAAGCATAACGGGGAGGATATGATTCCGAAACTTCTTGCCGGATTTGAGGCACATGAGAAATTCCGCGACGAGGAGAAAGTGCGCATCGATATGCTGAAGCGCTTTGGTTATTACTCCACAGAGTCCAACGGACATCTCTCCGAGTATGTGGCATGGTACAGAAAGCGTCCGGATGAGATCAAAGACTGGATCAACCTGGACAACTGGATCAACGGTGAGACCGGCGGCTACTTAAGAGTGACAAGAGAAGAGAGAAACTGGTTTGAAACGGACTATCCTAAGATCCTGGCGGAAGAACCGGCGAAGCTGGACGGTTCCCAGAGAGGAAAAGAGCACTGTTCCTACATTATGGAGTCTCTGGAGACAGGAAGAGTGTACCGCGGACATTTTAATGTGATGAACGAGGGCTGTATTACGAACCTGCCGTATGAATCCGTGGTGGAGGTTCCGTGCTATGTGGACGGAAACGGTATCAGCGTTCCGAAGGTGGGCGATCTGCCGCTTGGATGTGCGGCTGTGTGCTCCCAGTCCATCTGGGTGCAGAAACTTTCTGTCGAGGCGGCAGTGCACGGCGATGTGAAACTGTTAAAACAGGCTGCAATGATGGATCCGCTTACAGGAGCAGTGTGCAACCCGCCTGAGATCTGGCAGATGATCGATGAGATGCTGGTTGCTCAGGAAGAATGGCTGCCTCAGTATAAAGAGGCAATACAGGCTGCAAAAGAAAATCTGGCGAAAGGAAATCTGATTCCGACAAAGGATTATCACGGCGCGGCAAGGCTCAGGGAGAAGACTCCGGAAGAGGTTGCAGCAGAACACGAGGCAAGGAAGATTACGGTGTAAACCGGTATAAAAGGAGTAAAACTGCAAGAACGTTTTGCCTGAATTGCGGGAAAAAACAGAAATATTGACAAAAATTCCCTATAACCGATTGTTTTTTAAAAAACAATCGGTTATACTATTGTTATTGCAAAATAATCTGCCTCAGGCAGGGAAGAGAAGGTAATTACAATTATGAAAAAGAGAATTCTTGCAGCGGTTCTG
The DNA here is from genome assembly GCF_020687545.1 of Ruminococcus turbiniformis. Taxonomy (GTDB): domain Bacteria; phylum Bacillota; class Clostridia; order Lachnospirales; family Lachnospiraceae; genus Mediterraneibacter; species Mediterraneibacter turbiniformis. The sequence continues at coordinate 22,110 of NZ_JAJEQX010000039.1, forward strand.
GCAGGAGTGATGGTATTCTCCATGGCAGGATGTTCTGGAAGCAGCAGTGAGAGCAGTGACTCGTCTGAAAGTGATGCAGCGGCAAGTGAGGATACCGCCGCAGAAGAAGAAACAGCGGAGGAGACAGAGATCCAGGTATTTATCGCGGCGAGCCTCAATACGGTTATGACAGAGATCGCAGAGAAGTATAATGAGGAACACCCGGAAGTGAAAATCACGTTCAATGCGGACAGCTCCGGAACACTTCTGACACAGATTCAGGAAGGATACGAGTGTGACATCTTCTTCTCGGCAGCACAGAAGCAGATGGATGATCTGGAAGCAGACGGTCTTATGGTAGAGGGAACAAGAGCCAATGTGGTGAATAACCAGGTTGTTGTCGTTACATTAAAGGACAGCGGCACAGCGGTAACCGGACTTGAGAATCTCGGCGATGCAGAGAGCATTGCGCTTGCAGGCGGAAGCGTTCCGGTCGGCAGATATACGAGACAGGCTCTGATCAATCTTGGCGTGCTTCCGGAGACAGATGATCCGGCGTCCATTACGACACAGGAAGTGTCCGACGCTCTGGGCGGCGTTGAGATCAGTGAGCAGGATAATGTAAGCAAGGTTCTTACAGCAGTGGTAGAAGGCTCCTGCGAGGTCGGAACAACATATTATTCCGATACATACGGATATGAGGACGATCTTGACATCCTTCAGACAGTAAGCTATGATCTGACAGGTGATGTTATCTATCCGATCGCACGTGTGGTAAATGAGGAGGCAGATGACGCGCAGAACGCGGCGGCTGATGATTTCCTGGCTTACGTTCTCTCAGACGAAGCAAAGGCAATCTTTGATTCCTACTACTTCGACACAAACGTAGAGTAAGAAATAATTCACCTGATGCACCGGGAAAACGGTGAGTGGAAAAAGCAGAAAAACGGCGGAAAATGAGAAGGCGGGCCAGAAGGTGCCCGCCTTTGCCGGCAGGAGGATCACATGGAAGAGGTCAGGCAGATTTTGGAAGAACTGGACTGGAGTCCCTTGTTTATTTCTTTGAAAACAGGAATTGTGGCGACAATCATTTCCTTTTTTCTCGGTATTTTTGCGGCGAGAAAAGTAATGAAGGCGTCGAGAGGAAAGAAGGCTGTCATAGACGGCATACTGACGCTTCCCATGGTTCTGCCGCCAACGGTAGCCGGCTTTTTCCTGCTTCTTCTGTTCAGCAGAAGAAGGCCGCTGGGAGAGTTCCTGTTTGATGAGTTCGGATTTAAAGTAGTGCAGACGTGGCTCGGCTGTATTATAGCGGCTACGGTAATTGCCTTTCCTTTGATGTACAGAAACGCAAGGGCGGCCATGGAACAGATTGATGCGAACCTGATCTATGCGGGGCGCACACTTGGAATGTCGGATACAAAGATTTTCTGGAAGATTATCGTGCCGACGGCGGGACCGGGGATTGCGTCCGGTACGATTCTTACATTTGCAAGGGCACTTGGCGAGTACGGAGCAACTTCCATGCTGGCGGGAAATATTCCGGGAAAAACCGGGACGATCTCCCAGAAAATCGCGATGGTCATACAGGACGGGGACTATCTGACAGCCGGAGTGTGGGTAGTTATCGTTATCATTATCGCCTTTGTCGTGATTTTCCTCATGAACCTTATCTCCGGAAGCAAGATGAAACATATCGGGAGGTGGTAGGCAATGTCGATTTCTGTAGATGTACATAGAAAACTTGAAAGCTTTCAGCTGGATATCAGCTTCCGCAGCGATTCACGGCGGATCGGGATACTTGGGGCATCAGGATGCGGGAAGAGCATGACGCTTAAAAGCATTGCCGGAATTGAAACTCCTGATGATGGACGAATTGAGATTGAGGGCAGGGTTCTTTTCGACAAAGCGGAGAAGGTGAATTTAAAGCCCCAGAAGAGAAACGTGGGCTATCTGTTTCAGAATTACGCTCTGTTTCCTACCATGAGTGTGGAGAAAAACATAGCGGCCGGCCTGAGGGGAAGCCGGGAAGAGAAGGAGGAAAAGGTTCGTCAGATGGTGGAAAAATTCCGCCTGGAAGGATTGGAGAAACGGCTTCCGGGACATCTCTCGGGAGGGCAGCAGCAGAGGGTTGCCCTTGCCAGAATTATGGCATATGAGCCTGATGTGATTCTGCTGGATGAGCCGTTTTCTGCCCTTGATATGTATTTAAAGGACCAGCTTCAGAAGGAACTGATTGAGATGCTGGAAGATTATAAGGGAACGGTCATCATGGTGTCCCATAACCGGGATGAGGTCTACCGGTTCAGCGAGGAGCTTCTGGTGATTGACCAGGGGAAAATTGTCGTGTCGGGCGAGACAAAGGAAATCTTCCGAAACCCCGTGATCAGGGAAGCGGCAAGACTTACGGGCTGCAAGAACTTTTCCAGAGTCCGGCGGATCGACAGCCATACTCTGGAAGCGGAAGACTGGGGGATTACCGTGTGTACGAAGGCGGAGATCCCGGAGTATACAACATGGATCGGGTACAGAGCCCACGATTTCATTCCCGTATGGAATGCGGACAGAGTGGAAGGAGATTCTGCCCCTGTATGGGATGCAGACAGCGCTAAGGGAGACTCCGACTGGGAGCCGGCCCGGCCTGCCTGTGGGAACGGCGCAAATCTGCTGAAGCTGGATCTGGAGAGCGTTGCTGAACTTCCGTTTGAGCGGAATTATTATCTGAAGCAGGGAATCTGCTGGTTTGTTCAAAGGGAAAAGATCGGCAGGCTGGAAGAGAGGGGGCTTCCGGACTATCTGGAGCTTGCAGAGGACAAAATGCTCTTTCTGCGGTAGCGCCTCGCTGTTTCCCGTTAAAAAAGAATTGAAAAACAGGTAAAAAGTGAGCAAATTATATTTACAACGGGACTCTTCTGGTATATAATGAGCACTCGTGTGAGAAAACAGAAAGATATGTCACATTCAGGCATATCTTTCTTTATTGCAGCGGCGATGAACCAGAGTCCGGGATTGCGATAAACAGCGGAAAACCGGGATGGCCGAAAATGGCGTCAAACAGAGAAAAGCAGAGAAATGTGGGAGAACGGTTATGAAAGCAGTACAGCAGGACATGACGGCAGGAAAGCCGATGAGCATCATTTTGAATTTTACGCTTCCAATCTTTATCGGGAATGTATTCCAGCAGTTTTATAATATGGCGGATGCGGTTATTGTGGGGAAATTTGTAGGGACAAAAGCGCTGGCTGCAGTGGGAAGTACCGGTACGATCATGTTTCTGATCTATGGCTTTGTGGTTGGGATGACCGCCGGTTTTACGGTTCTGACTGCACAGAAGTTCGGAGCGGGAGACATGCCGGCTATGCGGAAAACGGTGGCAGGCGCATCAATTCTCTCCCTGATTGTGGGCGTGATTCTGACAGCGGCGTTTATGCTTTTGATGCGGCCCTGGCTTACGCTGATGAATACGCCGTCCGATATCTTTGCGGATGCGTACGCTTATATTATGATTGTCAGCGGCGGAATCCTGGCACAGATGATGTACAATCTTCTGGCGAGTATTTTAAGGGCGCTTGGAAACAGCAAAGTTCCTCTCTACTTTCTGATTCTTTCGGCGCTTCTGAACATTGTACTTGACCTTGTGCTGATCATTGTATTTCGGATGGGTGCTGCGGGAGCAGCGGTTGCTACAGTTGTTTCGCAGGGCGTGTCCGGTCTTCTGTGTCTTGTGTATATTGTAAAAAAGGTGCCGGTGCTGCGGATGACAAAGAATGACTGGCATCCGTCAGGAGGCCTTCTGGCAACGCAGATCCGTATCGGGATTCCGATGGCGCTTCAGTATTCGATCACTGCGATCGGAACGATGATGGTACAGTCGGCACTCAACATTCTCGGGTCTACTCAGGTGGCGGCTTTTACCGCTGCGACAAAGATCGAGCAGGTCGTTACACAGGCGTTTACCGCGCAGGGAACGACAATGGCTACCTATGGCGCGCAGAACATGGGAGCGGGAAATGTGCCGCGTATCCGTCAGGGATTTAAGTCGTCCACAATCATCGGAATTGTCTACTCTTTCCTTGCAGCGGCGATTGTCATGACTGTGGGAAAATATATGTCGTATCTGTTTGTGTCAGAGAATGTGGATCAGATTATGGGCTCCGTGGATCTGTATCTGAAGTGTGTGGGAATGTTCTTTATCCCTCTGGCAATTGTGAATATATACAGAAATGGAATCCAGGGGATGGGCTATGGTCTTCTTCCCATGCTGGCCGGTGTAGCGGAGCTTGTTGGAAGAGGCGTGGTTGCAGTGATTGCATCGGAACAGAGAAGCTATCTTGGCGTATGCCTCGCAAGTCCGGCTGCATGGCTGCTCGCAGCGCTGCTGCTGATCGGAATGTATTACTATGTGATTAAAATTGATCTCAAAAAAATATTCCGCGGCAGTGCTGCCGGGAATGTATAAAAACTGCTGTATATTTTTATTTAGGCGAAGTCCAATGGCCATACATACAGGCTGTACATACAGCCATTGTCTTCTGTTTTCATAGTCTAAGGATAGCAGGGAAATGTGAATCCACTGTGACAATATCCGGAAGAAATTTTAAAGATTATTAAACCTGAATTATTCATGATAATTCACTTCACTGCGGTCAATGCTGCATAGTTGCTGATATTTTTGATATTTCCTACTTTCACTTAACAGATGAAGAAATTTTTATAGAAAAAGAACTTCAGCTT
>NZ_JAJEQX010000003.1 GCF_020687545.1 Ruminococcus turbiniformis
CTCCAGAAAAAAAGTAAGCGAAGATAAAACATTACTATATTTCAAGTATGGTGCACAAAGTGCCACAATCCCTGTATCTTCAAGGATTGTGGCACTCGTTTTTCTTTTCAACTGTCAAAGATGGGATATTACCATGAATGACCAGTAAAATCAATGACTGGCTGCGCATAAAATCCATATGAATCCGGATTATTCCCTCAATAACTGCATCAGGATCTCCGCACAGATCTCATGGCCCTGTTTTGTCGGGTGATTCAGTCCGTTTGCAAGCATATCTTCGGCCGGGTATCCCCTTTTCTCATAAATTTTCCAGACACGGTATACATCTGCAAGACACACTTTCTCTTCATCTGCGATTTTCCTAATTGTCAGAGCACGGCTTTCCAAAGAGGAAACAACGTTGACCGCATTCTGCATCTGCACCTCATCATTCGGCGTCATTAAAATAATATCTGCTTCTGTCTCCAGTTTAATTTTCCTGACAATTTCACGCAGCACATTTTCATATACTTCTGTACCGCCGCATTCAGGCGGCCAATTCAGCGCACCATTTATAATAACAAGATCCGGTTGATGGCAAATTACATCCCGATGTAGACGCCGTTTCATTCCAATGAGTGTATCTCCTGAAATTCCTGCATTGACTACGCTGACTGATGTCATTTCATATTTTTCTATCAGCATTTCTCTGAATTTTTCCAGATAGCACTCCCGTACATCTGTCACTTCAACAGCGTCAAACTCTCCCAGAAGACCTTTCCTGTGTTTTTCAAACAATTCGTTCTTGCTGCCATTAAATTCAAAATGTCCGGCTGTCACGCTGTCACCAAGTGCAACAATCAACGGATTCCTGCGCGGCATGCCGTCTTCCGGCGTCTCATAATAATCATACTGTACTATTTGTCCCCGGTTCTTTTTCATACATTCCACAAATTTTCCCGGACGTCTTACCGGCTGACCGAAGCACTGTTCTGCAATTTGCATCATCGCCTCAAAATTTTCACTCCGGGACTCAATCTGAGTTTTCATTCTCTGTCTCCTTTATTGAAAACTACCTGTTTTTTATTGCCTCCAGCTTTTTATCTACATCGATAAAAGAAATACATATCATAACCAGCACAGCGCAAATAAACGGGATAATGCAGAATCCGAGCTTTACTGCAAACTGGGTATGGGCTGTCTGCGCGGTCAGGGAGGCATCATACTGTCCCCATGCAAGAAGCCATCCGATGGCTGCCGACCCAAGACCAATTCCAATCTTCTGACCAAAACTTGAAATACTGTTTGTAACCCCGCTGAAATCTCCTTTTTCCGTAATATCCGTATACACAGCTACATCCGAAACAGTCGCGAACAGGAGCGCGTTCACAAATCCCATTCCGACAGATTTCAATACCATACCGATCACAATAACCTGAAGCGTGGCCGGCAGTGCCGCAGCGATAAGAAAACCTGCCGCCTCAATTCCTCCTCCTATGAGCAAAGCCGAACGTTTTCCAAATTTTTTTGCGACACGGGGGACAATGTCAAGCGCCAGTATAATCAAAGCCGGGAGGAAGCTTGCCGCAGAGATAATACTCATAAACTGCATTCCTCCGAGTACATCTCTCACAAAATATACCATAGATGCCCCATTTACTCCAAGGAGCAACCAGTTCAGCAGAAATGCCCCGGCAAGAATCAGAATATACCGGTTGCTTGTAATAACTGTTACACTGTCCTTGAATGTAGTATTTGGTTTTTCTTCATCCGCATGAACCTGAGAAGAATTTTCTTTACATACCATTCCCGTAATCAGCAGACAGAAAAGTGAACCTCCTCCATATATCAGTATCATCATGTCATATCCAGTCTGCGAAAAACCGTATTTCCCGAGAATTTCCACTGTAAAAATATTTGCCAGCATCATTGCCAGAGTCGCAAAAAATGTTCTCGTTCCCGTCAGCTTCATTCTTGTCTGTATATCGTCACTCATATAAGTACACAGCGTACTGTAGGAAACATTCAAAATAGTCATACAGATAACAGTATTAAAAATATACGTTGCAACTACATAGATGCTCCGTCCGATTCCTTCCAGTCCGGCCGGCACATGAAAAATTAGGAAAAACGATATTATTAACGGAACGATCCCTATGAGAAGCCAGGACCTTGCCTTCCCGAATTTCAAATTTGTATGGTCAATAATATACCCCATAACCAGATCAGAAAGAGCGTCGAAAACACGCGCAATAATCATCAGTGTTCCAACCATTGCCGCGCTGATCAGCACATTGTCCGTATAGTACAATGTAATATATGATGCTGTTGCGCCACTCATCATATTTCCGGCGAAGTCTCCCAGCCCGTAGGCAATACGGTGACCGAATTTTATTTTTCCGCTATTTTGCATCTGATTTGTTTTCATCTTGCTTCCTCCTGTAAATCATTTTTCGAAGGCATACTTTTCAGATATTTTTGAATCATTTCTTTACTGCACTTGTGGGTTCTTGAAATATCTCCCAGAAGTCTGCCGCTGTCTTTTGGTATTCTACGGTAAGTTACTTTTTCCACCTCCGCGATTCCAAACTGAGGCAGACAGCTTCCCCACTCCCAGTTGTCAAGCAGCGACCAGCACATATATCCCCATACCTCGACGCCCATATCCATAGCCTCACGGATAGCCTGAAGCATAGATGTAAGATATACAATCCGGAAACGGTCATCCTCCGTTGCCATTCCATTCTCTGTAATCATACAGGGTTTGTCTTTCATTCTAAGAAGAGCATTGATCATAATATCCGGATAAATTTCATCTGTGTAAAATGGGATTTTCAGACTACGTATATGGCTCGCCCGGTAGATCGGATGATCCATCAGCCAGTCTTTTTTTCTTCCGTCTACCATACATCTTGCATATGTATTAAACGCCCAGAAGTCACAGCTGTCTTTTACATCTTTCACATATTTTCCATCGAATCCCGGCGCGCATATTTCGCCGGTACGGATGGCATGTAAAAAATATTCATTTTCCAGGAAGTCCGAGTATCTGCAAAGTGCGTTATCCAGCATATCTGTCTGTCCCCGATATGGCATTTTCATCGAATACGCAAGTGTAGTTGAAACCGGTTTCGCAGAATATTTTTTTATGATTTGATATCCTGCCGCATGGTATTCCAACAAATTCAATCTCTCATTCATGTCATAGCGGTAGGGAAGATTGGGTTCATTGATTACAATCCAATAATCTACGTACGGTTCTACAATCGGAACAATATATTCCACATATTTTTTCCATTCTCCCATCTGATTTAAATCGGTAAATTTTCCCAGCCTGTCAAACCATATCGGATGTGCAAAATGATAAAGTGTTAAACATATTTTAACCCCTGCCTCCTTCAGCTCATTCAGCTGTCTTACATAATGATCTGTTGCCTCTCTGTCAAATAATCCCTGTTCCGGTTCGATGCGGGACCATTCAACAGACATTCTGTATGCATCAAGTCCGAGTTTCTTTATCAACTCTATATCGTCCCTGTACATACGATAACTGTTGCACGCGATTCCGGCGGGCTGATAATAGTCGGAAGGCGGAAATATATCAGGATCATCGAACTGGGAATGACTGTTTCCATCTATCTGCTGACCTGCTGTTGATGCACCGAATATAAAATTTTCCGGGAATTTAATTTCTCTGTACTGAAAAATATCCATTGTTTCTCTCCTTTATTTCTTGAGCCGGCTTCTTTTTTCTTATATTACCACTTGAAGATCCCGTAACACACATGATATATTTACATATAATCCGTACTTTTTTTACTTTTATATTCTATTAACTGCAGGGGCGGAAAAAAAGGGAGGCGCTTTCATGAATTTCTATGTTCCTTTATCTTTAATCAGGAAAGAACTGCTGCAGCACTATGAAAAATTCGGCTCCTGCTGCACCATTTCTTTTATCTGTGAAAAACTCCGGAAGAAACCGGAGCTGCTGATACAGCAGTACAATAACCCGTTTTCCGAATTTGTCGAATCACTGACGGATAAAGAATTTATGGATCTATTTTTTCAAAGCCTCTATCCTGTAGGTCAGACATGGTCTGCAATAAAAAATAACGATCCTTACAGCTACAACACAGAAACCTTGTTTTCCAAAAACAATCTGTTTCTTGTTTTTCTCCATGAGAACTTTGCAAAGCAGGGTCTCCACAGTCACCAACATTTTGAAATTACATACGTCTACCAAGGCGAATGCACGATCATTTTTGAGAATTCCTCCCTGCAGATGAAAGAGGGGAATATCTGTATTGTTCCGCCGGGTACAATACATGAACCTCTTGTCCTCGACAGGGAGTCTTTTGTAATAAGTCTTTCCATGACGGCAGAAGCATTTGAAGCTGCTTTCTCCGTTGTTCTGCTTCGCCGTGATTTAATTGCATCTTATATACAGACGATCCTCTTTGGGAAAAATATGCAGAATTATCTTTTCATTCCATGTTCCAATACAGATAGTATGAAAATCGCTGTACGGCATATTGCATACGAGGCGCGCCGACTCAGTTCCTTTTCCTACAGCTTCTGTGTCAGCTGGCTCAGTATTTTTATGAATTGTGTACTTGCAAACTACCAGTCAAATATTCAACTGTTTAACGAGGGAGGTCAAAAAACTTCTCACTCAGAATATATGGCGCTGCTCAATTATATTCAGAGTAATTATCGAACCGTCACTCTGGATTCCGTGGCTAAGATATTCAATTATAACAAATCCTATCTTTCCAGGCTGATTTTACAAATTACTGGGAAATCATTTATAGAAAATATTACGGAATTCAAGCTGAATGCCGGTAAAGAATTATTGGAAAACACAGATTATTCTCTGGATCAGATTGCAGAATTAATCGGTTACAGCTCTGGAGACTATTTTTCAAAGGCATTGAAAAAGAAAGATCATATTTCACCTTCAGAATACAGGAAGAAGGCAAAGGCACAGCCGCTTGTGTGAAAAGCCTGATTTTGTCCCATCCTGTCTTTCTTCAAAACTCTCTCATTGTTTAAGTCTGTCCATCTTCTAAGTCACAACCACCACTTCAAGTGGTGGTTTGATTTGGCCCTCATAAGGGCCGGTTACATGCTCGCCCAAAAGGGCGGGTATCGCAAGCGTTGTTACTGGTCCGCTTATAAAGCGGTACTTCCTGAATCTTCTCTCCTCGACTCTTCTGCTTGCTCTTTTATATATTTCTTTATTGCATCTTCTGTGATATTACCAATTGTTGAAACATAATATCCTCTGGCCCAGAACGCTTTATCCCATTTGCTCTGCAGTTCCGGATGTCTATCATATATCATTAGCGTACTCTTCCCTTTTAAGTACCCCATAAATTTTGAAATACTATACTTGGGTGGAATGGCTACGCTTAAATGAATATGATCTTCGCATACCGCACCATCTATAATCTCTACATCTTTATATCTGCATAATGTAGAAATTATATCTCTTACATCTGCTTTCAGCTTTCCATACAGTATTTTCTTTCTGTATTTCGGAATAAAAACGATATGGTATTGGCATTTCCATCTTACGTGTGATAAACTCTTATTGTCCATTTTGGACCGCCTCCTATACTAAATTTTGAGTTTGGCTTGCGACACCATTCTCATTTTAGCATAGGAGGCTTTTGATTGTTATCCTACACGCTCCTGCTTACTCCATTCTCCCCAGCATAGCTGGGGGATTAGGCTTTTCATTTATTCGACCTTTTGAGGTCGAAAATAGTCGAAACAATTGTATTGTCTGCCAAAATATTACATTTTAGGATAATATTGGTGTACAGAAGGAACAGAGTTCTCAGATCGGAGAGGATGTACAGATGAATTATGAAAAAGTAATAATGAATACTCTGGATTCCTTTGGAGTTACCCGTTCTTACACAGGTTACGATTATGTAGTGCACGGACTCCTGCTCATTATTGAAGACCGGGAGCGGATTGAATGTATCACAAAACATCTCTACCTGGATATTGCAAAGCATTATCATACTTCATGGAACTGCGTCGAGAAAAATATGCGGACCGTTGTCAACTCCGTCTGGAATTCGCGCAACACAGAACTGCTGGAAGCAGTCTTTAGCCGGTCATCAAGGACAAAAAAGCCAACAAACAAAGACTTTCTGAAATATATGTACGATTATGTAATACAGCCAAGAAAAGAAATCTCCATCGCCGGCCGGAAGATTCCCTTCGTTTGTCCGATCTCAAACAATTACTGCGAGGCTCTGGTGTCGTTCTATATCCGGATCGCGCGTATGATTGAGTAATAAGGGAAATCTGGGTTTTTCTGACAGAGAAACTGAGGAAACATGGAATACAGAATACGGATAAACTTACAATCTCCTCTGACACTGCGACTGCATTCACTTGCTCAGGGTCGCGCTTTGCGCTCCATTCGCCGTTCATGCAGCACAGTGTCAGAGGAGATCTGTTTCCCTGCGTATGAAGTTTTCAATCCTTCCGGCAGTATCATACCAGAAAAAGGCAGAATTCCGCACGGAAGGATGCACGTACCGGAAATTTCTTCCTTACAGAGGAAATTCATTTTGTTGCAAGAGCGTCTTACGACTGTTCCAGTGGCGGTTGAAATAAACAGCCGGAAAAAGTTCTGCTGCGTGAGCGGCGAATGGAGCGCTACGCGCGCCCCTGAGCAAGGGAACGCAGCAGGACTTTTTCCGGCGTACACATTTACAGCTCACTCTGTCAGAGGGGGCGAAACTCTGCAGCAAAACCAGATTCCTAATACTGACACATCACCACGACTTTCTGCGGCGTCGTCCGGGCCGGTATGCTGAACGTCGCCGCCGTGTAGTAGACGAGCAGCTCCGAATTCTCCGGGCTGCACGTATACTGCTGTCCGTTCAGCGTCGCTACATTTGTCATAGGTCCTATATTAATCTGTAGGGAATTGTCCGCGGATGTGAGATTGTCATCAAAATAGTCCAGCAGGACCTGCTGCCCTCTGCGAAGCGATGTCACCAGTTCCGCGCGGTACTGGGGCGGATAGACGGCCGGCGTCGGAAGATTCGTATCATAAAACGCCGCAATCCGCATTCCCGGGCGGAGACGCACATTGTCGATCACAATTGTATCCCCGTCCACCACTACATTTACAATATTGGAATCACTGATCAGGGATACCGTCATGGAACAGCAGGAATCCCCTCTGTTGATTCCCTGTATAATTCCCTCTACTTTCTCGAATGTCTCATATGCCATAACAGAAAAACTCCTTGGTCTCTTTCTGTTATACTATGCGCCGGCCATCCGTTGAGTGCCATTTCAGGCTCCATACTTCCACAAATCACCAAGCCACTGTTCCGCCAGTTTCGGCCAGGCTCCCACCTGGGGAAGGGTCTGTCTGATCTGCTCTTTTGTAATGGGATCCCACTTTTCCTTTTTCGTTCCGTCCAGTCCGAAATGGTTTAAAATCTCTTCGCCTTTCTCCTTAGGGCAGACGGTCTCGCCCCTCTCGATCGCCGCGGCAAGCATCCGGATCTGCTCGTGTGTGTACGGTACACTGAAATCCCTCTCCAGCCACTGTGATGTGGCGACAGAAAGCCCGTGGACTCCTTCCGGGAACACGTGGTGCGCGAAAGGTACCCCTGCTTTCTTCAAAGCCATGGCAAAAAGATAACTGTTCTCCACCGGGACCGTAAGATCCGTCACGGTCTGCCAGAGGAAACACGGCGGGGTATCCTTTTTTACATGTTTCTCAAGAGACATATAATCCAGATCTTTCTTCCCCGAATCTTTTCCGAAAAGCGCGGTGAAGGAATCCCTGTGCGCATATTCACCGGATGTAATCACCGGGTAAGCGAGAACGGCGGCATCCGGACGGTTGGATATACCTTCATATTCCGGGGATTCATCCTCCACATCTTCTCCGTGCACACACAGGCTTCCGCAGAGATGTCCTCCTGCGGAAAATCCGCATACCGCCACCCGCGACGGATCCACCGCGTATTGCTGCGCCCTTTTCCGTAAGATACGTACTGCCCTTGAAATGTCTTTGAGCGGCTGAAGCCCGAGCGGCGCTTTCAGCTCATCGAGGAGATTGACTGTGTACGCAAGCACGAATACATTGTATCCCGCGCTGTAAAATTCCATAGCGGGAAGATGAGCCTCGGAAGGCGACACATCCCTGTATCCGCCGCCCGGGACGACAAGCATCGCCGGATGGATCTCCCGGTCTTCGTGGATATAGCTCGTCAGAAACGGGATGAACCCGTAAGCGGCAGGATATGAATATTCATCTTCATTCCAGATTATTATCTTCTCTCCTGTCATGTAAAATCCCTCCTGTCCTGGAATTCACAGACAGCGGGCACTTTTCCCCGCGCGTTCTGTTTCCCGCGCGCCGGAAAGATCCGCCCGCTGTTTCTGCTGTTTTATCCGTCTGTTTTCTGTTTCCCTGTATCAAAGCTCTGTGTCTTTCAGATACGGATTCTTTGCCTCGTAGAACTTTTCATCCTCAACAGCCTGTGCAAGTTCTGCGTCGATCGGCATTTTCCCGAGTACCGGAACGCCCATTTCCTCTGCGATATCCTCGATATGGCTCTCGCCGAACACTTTGATCTCCCTGCCGCAGTCCGGACATTTCACATAGCTGTAGTTCTCCACGATACCGAGAACAGGGATGTTCATCTGTTCTGCCATATTGGCAGCTTTCTTTACAATCATCTGCACAAGATCCTGCGGAGAAGTCACAATCACGACTCCGTCCACCGGAAGCGACTGGAATACGGTAAGCGGCACATCGCCTGTTCCGGGCGGCATGTCCACAAAGAGATAATCGATATCTCCCCACATAACATCTGTCCAGAACTGCTTCACCACTCCGGCGATGATCGGTCCCCTCCAGATCACAGGAGCAGCCTCATCCTCCAGAAGCAGGTTGACAGACATAATTCTCGTCCCGTCCTTTGCGATACACGGCATAATGCTGTCTTCCGTTCCTCTGGCCTTCTCATGCACTCCGTACATCTTCGGAATCGAAGGTCCGGTGATATCTGCGTCGAGGATTCCGACCGTATAGCCTTTCTCAATCATCATCCTTGCAAGCGACGCCGTCACAAGTGATTTTCCGACTCCTCCCTTGCCGCTCACCACACCGATCACTCTCTTAATCGAGGAGTACTGGTTTGCGGGCTCACGGAAATCTGTCTTTTTGCTGCTGCATGAATCCGCATGTGCACAGCCGGCACAGGATTCTTCTGTGCATCCGGCTGTATTCTGTTCTTCTGCCATAGTTATTTCCCTTCTCTCTGATACATTCCGCCGCTGCATAAGACTGTTCTGCGCGGCGTTTCACTGGACAGTATACCACATTTGACAAAGAATTGTATACCTTCTCTGCGCTTTTCTCTGCGCTTTCCCGCGTTTGCTCCGTTTTCATCCGCCCTTTTACGATCTGTCCGATTCGTCCCCGTCTCCATCCGGAACCTGGCCGTCTTCCCCTTTCAGTTCGCGGACAATTTCAAACAACCTTTTCATCGGTATTGTCAGTTCATTTTCGAAAATCCCCACCGGCACATCCTCATCCGGCCCGTATACCCTGATCAGATCCTCCTCGTCCGTCCAGAATACATACGTCTTCTCCCCGTCGGGATCTACCACCCAGTACTCGCGCACTCCGGCCTGCGCGTATTTTGCCATCTTCAGCTTCAGATCCATCTTCCTCGAACTCTTTGACAGGATTTCCAGCACAAAATCAGGCGCGCCCATAATGCACCGGTTGATAATCTTTGACCGCTTGCAGATGACAACCACATCAGGCTGAAGCATGGTTCTGTCATCACAGTCGATCTGGACATCTACCGGGGACGGGAAAACCATGCATCCGCCTTTTTTCTCTGTTACATAGTTAAACAGCGCAGAAGTAAAAAATGTAACGATATACTGATGTACTGTGCTGGGAGCAGCCATGTCATAGATCACGCCGTTTAAAAGCTCCACCCGGCGCTCATCCGGCAGCGCATAGTAATCATCCAGTGTATACCCGTCTTTCCGGACATGGTACGCCGTCGAGGATTCACGGACAGCGCCTGCTGTATAATAGTCTTTTTCCCATCCTGCCGATTCGTCATCCCAATCAGCACGATTCGATACATCCGGGCAGAGTACAGCCTCCAGCGCCTGCATGGTCTCCCTCCGCGGCCGTTTTGTCTCTCCGGTAAAAATCTTCTGGATCGTTCCCTGGGGAACTCCCGACAGTTTCGCAAGCTGTTCAAAAGTATATCCGGTCTTTTCCTTGTAATAATGCAGCTGGTTCAGGTTCATATGCACACCTCCATTCAGAAAACGCAGCCTGATTTTCCTGCGAAGCAGAAAACGGTTAGAAAACGGTTGTTCTGTTCATAGAATACCGTTTTCTAACCGATTTGTCAATCTTTTATTCTTTCCCTCTTTTACTCTTTTCCGTTAAAGCAGTACGTGCACACTTCGCACGGCTTAAGCCCGATCGATGCGATCAGATCATCCAGCCTGTGATAGCGGAGCGTCGTAAAGTTCTGGAGCTTCCGGATCTCCTCAATCATTCTCGCGTAGCGGCATGAATCCGGATTCGTGTACTCTTCCAGCACTTCCTCCGGGCAGTTGTCCCCCTCCTGCTCCCGGATCACGCGCCGGGTAATCAGTTCCATATCCGATTTGGACCGGGAGAAATTCAAATATTTGCACCCGTACACAAGAGGCGGGCAGGCAGGCCGTACATGAACTTCCTTTGCCCCGCTCTGGTACAGGAACTCCGTCGTCTCCCGAAGCTGCGTTCCGCGGACAATGGAGTCGTCGATTAAAAGCAGTTTCTTATCCTGGATCAGCGCCTGCACGGGGATCAGTTTCATCCGGGCGATCAGATCCCTCTGGCTCTGGTTCGCCGGCATGAATGACCGGGGCCATGTGGGCGTATATTTGATAAACGGCCGGGCGAACGGGATCCCGGATTCATTGGCATATCCGATGGCGTGCGCAATTCCCGAGTCGGGTACGCCTGCCACAACGTCCGGATGGACAGAGTCCCCGTCCCGCTTCGCAAGCATACTTCCGCACTTGTACCGCATCTCCTCCACATTCACCCCCTCGTAGGATGAAGTCGGATAGCCGTAGTATACCCAGAGGAAAGAACAGATCTTCAGCTTGTCTCCCGGCTGCACAAGCGTCTCGGCTCCCTCAGGCGTGATCCGGACGATCTCGCCGGGGCCGAGCTCCCTGTAATCCGTAAATCCCAGGTTGATATAGGCAAAGTTTTCAAATGACACACAGCAGGCGTCTTCCTTCTTTCCAAGGACAACCGGCGTCCTTCCGTAAAGATCCCTCGCCGCGTAAATCCCGTCCTTTGTCATGACAAGCAGGGTCATGGAGCCGTCGATCATCTCCTGCGCATAGCGGATTCCCTCTGTCAGAGTAGGCTTTTTGCAGATCAGCGATCCGACCAGCTCCGTAGCATTGATCTGCCCGCCGCTCATTTCCAGGAAATGGGAATGTCCGTCTTTGTACGCTCTCTCCAGAAGTTCCTCAAGGTTGTTGATCTTCCCCACCGTCGTAATCGCGAAGCTTCCCAGGTGGGACTGAATGAGAAGCGGCTGGGGCTCATAGTCGGAAATACATCCGATCCCCATATTTCCCTTCAGTTCCTCTACGTCCCGCTCAAACTTCGTCCTGAACGGAGAGTTCTCAATATTATGAATCGCGCGGTTGAATCCTTCCTTACCGTACACTGCCATACCGCCCCTCCGGGTTCCCAGGTGGGAGTGATAGTCCACTCCGTAAAAAAGTTCCAGTACACAGTCCTTCTTCGATGCCACTCCAAAAAAGCCGCCCATGTGTATATACCCTCCTTCATTTTGATAAACAGCTTCATTCTTTTACCAAATACAGCATAAAGGAAACAGCTGCGGAAAGTCAAGAACCCGTGAAAAAGAATTTTTCCGGAAAGGCCGTACGTTAAACAGCCCTCTCCTTTCTTTTTGCCGCAGCCAGGGTCAGGCAGACAAGCGCCGCCGCGAACAGAACCTGTATCCCGATTCCGCTTAAAATCTGCGTCATAACGTTCCCGGCCGAATCTCCATACCGGGCCAGAAGCGTGTTCACGGATTCATACCAGTAAACGGGAAGGAACTGCGCGGCCTTCCGTACCGGGCCGCTCAAATAATCCATCTCCACAAACACGCCGCAGAGGAAACACATGCCCAGTCCCAGAATGTTCACAATCCCGTTGAGCGCATCGGACGTTTTCACAAGCGTTCCCACAAAATAAGCCAGTGACAGAGAGACAAGAAGCAGGGCGAAGGAATTAATCAGATACCATCCTGCTGCCGAATTATTGAGAAATTCCCGGCTGTACAGAACAAGCGCCGCCAGAGTGGCTATCAGCCACAGCGATATTGCGAGGACACCGGACGCGGCAAAACCTTCCAGGCTCTGCCGCCGGGCCGGCACCGCGGATGCCTTCATTCTCTGCGGAAGGCTTCCTCTGCCGAATCCCATCAGAATATATCCCATAACATAGCAGAGCACGCTTAAAAACAGATATGGCAGATAGCGGTAATAAAATACATAAGCTGGGGTTCCTCCCTCGTTTCCGCTGAAATCCATCAGTTCAACCGACGCGCTCTCCCTGTCCGCGGCAGCGTCTGCGATCTCCTCCTCCGAAAAACCTGCGGCCGCGTAAACCCTTGCGAAATTCACAAAATTGTCAATCTGCTGTTCCACGTAATGCCCTGAGTAAGTTCCGGGAACCGACGTCACTTTCAGGCTCTCTTCCCCGAGAATGCATGTTTCAAAAAAGTTTTCGGGAATCCTGACAATATACTCCACATTCCGGTAGAACAGATCTTCCTGCATGGATTCCCTGTCTTTGTCAAGCATTACCACCTCATTGGTTTTCCCGATATATGCGGCCAGCCCTGCAGCCGCCTCTCCCCGGTCATCGTCCACAATACCGACAGGTACGCTCCTGGCAGAATAATCCTGCGTCTCTTCACCCGCAAACATCTGAAACATTGCCGTGACCGCAAAAAAGATGCCGAGATACATCAGAATCATCCAGAAATTTTTTCTGGCGATTTTCATATATGCCTTAAATACTGCCATAACGTTCCCTCCTTATCAGCAGATATGTCCCCGCCGTCAAAAGCACGCACATGACCGCCAGGATCACCATATCCTGCGCATATCTCTCCGGCGCATCGTATACATTCAGGCAATAGAGAGCGTCCGAGATAACCGCCGCGGGGTTGATCCGGTTTAAAAGCGGGGCGGTCCGGTCAACCGCATTTTTCACATCAGCGTTCATAAGCCCTGCCAGAAAGCTCATTGCCATAGACACTCCGATCATTATTCCGATCTTCACGCCCTCTCCCATTCTTCCCACACTGGTAATAAACATTCCCATCGTCACACCGATCATGCTTCCCATAAAAACCGCAGGAAGCATCTCCAGGAAAGACCCTGTAAACTCCAGCTTCAGAATATACTTCATATAAGCCAGCAAAAGCGACATATTCACGAAATGAATGCCAAACGATACCGCCGTCTCTGCAAGAATCATCTTAAGCCTGTGCACCGGCCCCGCGCACCGCCTGGCTGCCAGCGGCGTCAGGTTCGCCTGCATCTCCATGGCTGAGCTGTATCCGATAAAACACCCGTACAGACAGGCCATTCCGATCAGTGCGTAAAAAAACTGCGCTGTCCCGTCCGTCGTCCTGCCGCCAAGCGAGACCTGTTCCACCGTATCTGTATATTCTCCCATCTGGTTTACCGCACTTTCCATCCCTTCCGGGTGAAGAGCCGCCACATCCTCCAGCGTCTCTTTTCCCTCCATGTAGCTCTCCAGTACCATTTGGAGGATAGTCTGCGCAAATCCGGTTGTGCTTACAGTAAGCGAAGGATTTTCCCCGCTGTAAAAGATCCCGTCCACTTCGCCTTTTTCGAGCGCGTCCAGCGCCTCCTTCCGCGTCATTTCCTCTGCGAGCATCATGTCGGAGGATTCTTCCATCGCTTCCAGATAAGAAGAAAAACTTTCTGTTCCGGACAGTTCCCCTCCTTCATCCGCCACTACCGCCGCTCTCACAGTTTCAAAATCCGCCTCCCCGATCTGCCCGATGGAAAAATACATGACTGTAGCCAGCACAAACGGGAAGATAAGCGGCCAGAAAATCAGGCTTCTGTTCCGCAGCTTTGTAAGCAGGCTGTATTTGATTAAATGCATCATCTGACGTCCCTCCTGTTTTCATAAAAGTCTGTTTAATCTCTGAGCTGCTTGCCTGTAATCTCAAGGAACACGTCATTTAATGTAGGAAGCTCGGAGAACACCCGTCCAAACGGGATTTCACGTTCATTTAAAAAATTGAGGATATGGATCAGGTTGTGCTTTCCTTTCGTACACTTGACCGTAAGCGTCTGTCCTTCGTACCGGACCTCGTATACTCCCGGAAGCTCCCTCACTCTTTCCAGTTCCTCCCCGGCCAGTATCACAGCTTCTATCGTCACTGTCTCTCCGGTTTTGATCATACTCTTCAGCTCTTCTTTTGTTCCCACAGCGATCTCTCTGCCATGGTCCATAATGGCGATTCTTGTGCAGATCTGCTCTACCTCCTCCATATAATGAGATGTATAGACAATCGTCGATCCCTGTCTTGAAAGCTCGCAGATCCCCTCCAGTATCCGGTTCCTGCTCTGAGGGTCCACCGCCACAGTGGGTTCATCCAGAATAATCAGTCTCGGCTTATGCGCAACTCCGCAGGCGATATTCAGCCTTCTGAGGAGGCCTCCGGAGAGCTTCTTCGGATATGCCTTCCGGTAATCTTCAAGGCCGGCAAACCGTATGGCTTCCTCAACCAGTTCTTTCCTTTTTCCTTTGTCCGATACATACAGGCTGCAGAAATAATCGATATTGTCCCGGACGTTCAATTCCTCAAATACAGCCACATCCTGCATAACAATTCCGATCTGCCGTTTCACCCGGTAATTGTCCGGCGCCATCTCCTCGCCCATAATTTTAATCGATCCCCTGTCAAATTTTAAAAGGGCGAGCATACAGTTGATCGCGGTTGTCTTTCCGCTTCCGTTGGGGCCCAAAAGTCCGAATATCTCCCCTTCTTTTACGTTCAGATTAAAATGGTCCAAAGCGACTGTGTTTCCGTACCGCTTCACAAGATTTTCTATTTTTATCACAACGCGTACCTCCTGTCACATTTCATTTTATGCTGTCATTATAGAACAGCACATTTGCTTGCTGTAGTGTTCTCTGTCACAGACCCGCATGACAAATGTCACTTTCCGGGTATGTTTGTGCCGTCCTTTCTTTATTTTTCTTTGCTTTCCCGCTGTGATAGTCTATAATTATCAGTAGTAAGACACTGGTTTTCGGAGGGACACTATGTATGCGGATACAATACAGGAAGAGCTGAATTACATTCTGCTCCTTCTTTTGTGTATATTTTCACTGTTTTATGTACGCCCGGATCTTCTCTATGTGGCGGCGTTTCTCTGCGCCCTTATTCTCTGCTCAGCGGATCGTTTTCTGAATGGCAGCCGCATCTTCGGCGCTCTCTGCGTCTGCTTTTTCGCCGCGTTTTTCCTGGCTCCGCCGTTTTTCTTTTTCGCCCCGGCCGTCATGTACGGCCTGTTCCGGCGCAGACTTTTCCCGGCGGCAGGCCTGTGCATCATTCTGTTTTTGCTCTGCGCATTCCGTCTGCATATTTCAGGTACTGTGCTTTTTTTCCTGGAACTGTTCGGATTTGCCGCCGGTTTTCTTCTTGCAAAAACTTCCAGGGAATGTTCAGAGTTAAAAGACGCACTCAGACGCATTCAGGATGACAGCGCGGAACGTGACATTCTGCTCACAGAAAAGAACCGGACGCTTCTGGAAAAGCAGGACTATGAAATTTACACAGCTACATTGAAAGAGCGCAACCGGATCGCCAGAGAGATTCACGACAACGTAGGCCACCTTCTCTCCCGCTCCATCCTGCTTGTAGGCGCTGTTAAATCCGTCAACCGCAACCCTTCTCTCTCCCAGACAATTGACTCCCTGGACGAGACGCTCTCTCAGGCCATGACAAGCATCCGCGCAAGCGTCCACGATCTGCGGGATGATGCCGTCAACCTGGATGAAGCCGTGCGTTCTCTTCTTCGGGAATTTACATTCTGTCCGGTCTCCTACTGCTTCGACGCAGGCAGGTTTATACCCAGAGATGTAAAATACAGCTTCATCAGCATTATAAAGGAAGCCCTCTCAAACATCATGCGGCACAGCAGCGCGGAGAATGCCTCCATTACCATCCGGGAACATCCCGCCCTCTATCAGCTCTGCATTGAGAACGACGGTCCGCCGGGAGTCCACCCACCGGAAGTGACGGGCGGAATGGGCCTTTCCAATATGCGTGAACGGGTAAATAAACTTGGGGGAAGCATCCACTTTTTTACAGAAAACGGATTTAAAATACTGATTACTATACCAAAAAGGAGTTCTTACCATGAAACTGATACTGATTGACGACGACTGCCTTGTCGTAAGCGCTCTGAAGATGATTCTTGAATCGCAGCCCGGATTTGAGGTCGCCGCCTCTGCCTTTGACGGAAGTGAGGCCCTCTCCCTGTACAGAAAGCACCGTCCTGACGTCCTGCTTATGGACATCCGCATGAAGGGAATGGACGGCCTTAAGGCATCCGAGCAGATTTTAAAAGAATTTCCCGATGCCCGCATCCTTCTTCTGACAACCTTTTCCGACGACGAGTATATTATAAAAGCCCTGAAGCTTGGCGCGGCCGGATATCTTCTCAAACAGGATTATGAAAATATTATCCCGGCAATCCATGCCGCAGCGTCCGGACAGTCCGTATTCGGAGACGGAATCGTCTCCCGTATCCCCGGACTCATCGCAAAGGACGAGAAACCTTCCTTTGATTATACGGCGCACGGGATCAGCGAGCGGGAACTGGACGTAATACGCCTTATCGCGGAAGGGCTCAACAACCGTGAAATTGCCTCACAGCTGTATTTAAGCGAGGGAACCGTGAGAAACTATCTCAGTATGATACTTGATAAACTCGGCCTCAGGGACCGTACCCAGCTGGCCGTATTCTATCTGGAGAGAAGATAGCTTCCGCTGTCTTTCCGGATAACCGAAAAAGGAGATGAATTATATGTCACTGCACACATCCGACCTTATACTTGTTCCGGGGCAGCAGCTGCAGCCGCTTGATACGATCTCCGGCTTTCAGGTACGTCCCGGCTTTTTCCGCTTCTTCGGGGCGACAATTATTCCCGGAGGGGTAAATTTTACGATTCAGTCTCACGGGGCGGCCTCCTGCGAACTTCTCCTTTTCCACCGTGAAGCCGAGGAGCCGTTCGCCGCGCTTAAATTCCCGGAAAATTACAAAATCGGTTTTGTCTACTCCATGATTGTATTCGGACTGGACGTAGAGGAATTTGAGTACGCGTACCGGCTGGATGGCCCCTATGATGAAAAAAAGGGACTGCGCTTCGACAGGACAAAAATCCTTCTTGACCCATACGCGCGCGCCGTCACCGGCCAGAGTCAGTGGGGCTGTACGAACAATCCTCAGCACAGCTACCGCGCCCGCGTCGTCCACAATAACTTTGACTGGGGACTTGAACGCTCCGCCCCTATTCCCATGGAGGATCTTGTCATCTATGAACTGCATGTGCGGGGCTTTACAAAGTCTCCCACTTCCGGCGTGGAATGTCCGGGAACCTTCCGGGGACTGGAAGAAAAAATCCCGTATCTGAAAAAGCTGGGCATCAACGCGGTAGAGCTTATGCCCGTATTCGAGTTTGACGAAATGCGTGACGCCCGCCTGATCGATGAAAATGAGCTGCTTGACTACTGGGGCTACAACCCGGTCTGTTTCTTTGCCCCGAACACAAGCTACTCCTCCTCCACAGAATACAACCGGGAGGGCATGGAGCTTAAAAGAATGATCAAGGCGCTCCACGACAACGGCATCGACGTAATTCTGGACGTTGTATTTAATCATACCGCCGAGGGCAATGAACTGGGGCCTTCTTTCTGCTTCAAGGGATTTGACAACAACATCTACTACATGCTGACACCGGACGGGAAATACTATAATTTCAGCGGATGCGGCAACACGTTAAACTGCAACCACCCGGTTGTCCAGGAACTGATCCTGGACTGTCTGCGCTACTGGGTGACAGACTACCGGGTAGACGGGTTCCGTTTTGACCTCGCTTCCATCCTGGGAAGAAGCGAGAACGGTACGCCTTTAAATCAGCCGCCTCTCCTTCGCAGTCTGGCATTTGACCCCATTCTCGGAAATGTAAAGCTGATCGCGGAAGCCTGGGACGCCGGCGGCCTCTACCAGGTAGGATCGTTCCCCTCCTGGAAACGCTGGGCTGAGTGGAACGGACGCTACCGCGACGATATGCGATGCTTTTTAAAAGGCGATGCCCACATGGCGGCAATCGCGGCGCAGAGAATGACAGGCTCCCCCGATCTGTACGATCCGGTATATCGCGGCGGAAATGCCTCTGTAAATTTTCTGACCTGCCATGACGGCTTTACTCTGTATGACCTTTACAGCTACAACCAGAAGCACAATGAAGCCAACGGATGGGACAACACAGACGGTTTTGACGACAATAACAGCTGGAACTGCGGCGTGGAAGGGGATACTGACGACCCGGATGTCCTTTCCCTGCGTTTCCGCATGATCAAAAATGCCTGTGCTGTCCTCATGTGCAGCCGCGGGACTCCCATGTTTTTATCCGGAGACGAATTCGGCGATACCAGATTCGGAAACAACAACCCGTACTGCCAGGACAACGAGATCTCCTGGATTGACTGGAGCCTGCTTGAGAAAAACGCAGACCTGTTTGATTTTTTCCGCTACATGATCGCCTTCCGCATGAACCACCCGGCCATCCGCAAGGATCTGGAGCCAAGCTACATCGGCTTTCCTTCCATGAGTATCCACGGGCTTATTCCCTGGGAAACAGACACTCCCAAAAATGACTTTGTGTCCTGCGTTCTTTTCTCAGGCTACGACGAGGACGCCGCCCGGGAGGATCTGGTCTATGTAGCTGTAAACGCGCACTGGACAGCGGCAAATCTGACTCTGCCCGATCTTCCTGACGGGTATACATGGAAAATTGCCGTCAACACAGGCGATAAAAAACAGCAGACCTTTTCGCCGGAGGAAATGCCCTCCGCGGAAAAAAATCTGCTGCTCGGTGAACGGTCTGTAATTGTATTTACAGGAGAAAAGCTGCCTCTCTCTTAGGGGCAGCTTTTTCACGAAAACATTCTCTGCTCCACAGGCGGTTCTCTCCGAAACATTTCCCGGCTCACGGGCGGCTCACCTTCAGAATCGCCCCTGGCTTTACGAACGGTTCTGTCCAAGATACTCTTCAAGAGTCACATTCTGTTCTGTAATCTCTTTCGCCGTCTCTGCTCCCACATAGCGGTAATGCCACGGCTCATAAACGATTCCCGTAATCTCTTCCGTTCCTTCCGGATACCGGAGAATAAATCCGTATTCCCAGCAGTGCTCCATCAGCCACTGCTGCTCGGCTGTGCGGGCCTGTCCCTCATCCAGCTGCGTATACCCTGCTGAAACGATATCAACCGCCAGCCCGCTTGCATGCTCGCTCGTGCCGGGTACAGCCACATTGCGCGCCGTCTCGCTATATGCCTCCGCCTCTGTAAGACCCTGTCCCATGCGCTGGCTGACTCCGTCATTGAAGAGCTGCGTCTGGTAATCATAGGAGCGGTATCCTGATATTACATACATATCAAGCCCCTGGGCGGAAGCGTCATTTAACATCTTTAAGAGTGCGTCGGCTATGCGGGAATCCACAGAGTGTGAATCATCAATCTGTGTAAGACTCGCGGGTGTATAGGAAGCGTCCAGCGGATGATCCCTGTTTATGAGAGCAAGCATCCAGCTGTCCTCACCTGCAAGCATCTGGGCGTTGTCCTGCTGTACGGTCTCTGTTTCACTGCCCGCCGTCCCGGAATCCCCGGACGCCGCGTCCTCCGCGCTGTCCGCCGTCTGATCTGCGTCTGATACGCCCCCCGCTGAAGCTTCCGAAGAAGTCTGCGCAACAGTTTCCTCAGTCTGGGCCGCATCCGCTGTTTTCGCAAAAAGCCTCTGAAATTCCGGTGATAAAAGAATCAGGCCAACCAGGATCAGACTTAAAACTCCGGTCGCTGCAGGTTTAATTATTCGATAATGCTTTCGGTAAAATAATTTCATGTCGGTCTTTTCCGTATTCTGTGTTTTAAAGTACAGAGCCCATTATAACACCTGCTCCGGATTTTTCAAGGGGGTGGAAAAATGCAGGGGGTGGAAAAATGCAGCGAAATGAGAACTCCGGAAAATCACAGCGTATATGCCTTGAATGGAGGGCGCCAGTTCTGGGCATACAATGCGGCTGTGATTTTCCGGATTCTCTGTGATTATATGATATTCAGGATGGCTTTCCCGTCCGGTTTTGTACATGTGAATTAAAATAACGGGATTTCCATGCAAAATCTTTGGAAAAACTTCTACAGGTTATTTCTGGCGAAGTCTCCTTCTTTCATAATGACGAGCATATTGTCGACTGTAATATTCCTGATGTTCTCCAGCGGGTTCCCGTCGATGACAAGCAGGTCCGCGCTCTTTCCTTCCTCCAGAGAGCCTGTCACATCGTCTACCTTTAACACTTTCGCGCCGTTTAATGTTGCGGCTACGATTGTGTCCATCTCGCTGATTCCTGCGCATTCAACAAATGCGTGCAGCTCACCCACCGCTGTCTCGCCGTAAGGTGTCATCTGGGAGTTGAAGGAATCAGAACCGATTGTCAGCAGGATTCCTCTTTCCTTTGCCTTTTTCAGGTTCGCGTAGATACGCTGGAGATCTTTCTCCGCCACTGTCTCTCCCGGGTACTGGTCATGAAGCGCCGGGTCATATTTGGGCGGGAATGTCTTAAGCCATGCCGGCATGAAATTGATCGTCGGGCAGAGGGCGATTCCCTTCTCCGCCATCATATCCAGCGTCTCGTCATCCAGCGACTGGCCGTGTATGATCAGGTCGACGCCGGCCTTTACTGAATTGTAGGCGCTTCCGAAGCAATGGGACCATACAGGCACATGGCGCATCTTGCACTCGTCAACAACCGCCTGGACTTCTTCCATCGTATAATGCTGGTCCATAGCCGTCTCCCAGCGCCAGATACCGCCGCCGGTCGCCCAGATTTTGATCGCATCCGGATTCTCACGGAGACGTCTGCGTACTGCTTTTCTTAAATCCCACGGGCTGTCCACACACTCGCCCCAGGGATGTCCCGCGTAGTTCTGCTCGATCGATACCTTGTGGGAATCTCCGTGGGAACATGTTGCGCAAAAACCCCGCCCTGTCGCAACAACACGCGGCCCTTTCATCACTTTCTGCTCAATCATGTTCCGGATATGAATACCGAACAGAGAGACCTCGCCGACTGTGGTAAGTCCCGCGTCAAGGCACTCATGCGCCTGCTGAACCGCCACAACCGCCTTCTGCAGATTATCCTCTGTCGGCCAGTCTGTGTCATTATCCGTAAGATTTCCCGAAAAGTGGAGGTGAGCGTCGATCAGGCCGGGCATGATCGTCTTCCCGCTGATATCAATTGTCTCATATCCTTCCGGAATTTCTTTTGCCGCCCCTGCGTAAGCGATCTTTTCTTCCTCCACAAGCACAAGGCTGTTTTCCACCGCCGGCGCGCCTGTTCCATCGATCAGCATGCCGCCTTTAAATGCATATTTGGCCATAGTATTCTTCTGCCTCCTTTTTATTTTTCTTTCTCCCCCGGCAGCACACCGGGATCAATTTCATCAAGTTCACTCTTCTGCATCCTCTACGCCCAGATATCGCCGATCGTATACCCTTCCGGGAATGGATCTGTAGAATCAAGGACAAGGTTGCTGTATCCGTAAATCCAGGACTCTCCCGCGATCGTCGGAATCACTGCTTTGTGCCCCGCGATCTCAGTCTCCTCGATCAGATGTCCTTTGTAGACAACTCCGAGAAGTCCCTGATGCCGGAATGTCTCGTTTAACTTCAGTTCTCCTTTGGCGTACATTGCAGCCATTCTCGCGCATGTTCCGGTTCCGCACGGACATCTGTCCAGAGCGCCGATCCATGTGGACGGATTGTCAAAATCGACCTCGCCGCTGGCAACTGTAACCGCATTTCTGATATCTGCGTTCGGATCGTCTGTCGGTCCGAAGAGCTGGGAGATTGTAATTCCCACGCCCGGATAATTCGGATGCTCTACCGGAAGCTGATCCTGGGCTGCGCGCAGGATCAGTGAAGAAACTCTCGTGATCTCACGTCCCATGTCCGGCGTAAGTTCAATCCACGGGAACTGGCGTACATCCGCCATCACATAGAACATTTCGCCTTGATTCCGATCAGACCTGCCGGAGCCTCGAGCTGGAACTCTGTGTAGGGCTCCTTCATCTCAATCATTCCCGTTTCAAGGAGAACTGTCGCGACAGAAATGACATTTCCGCCGGACATCATCGGATACTCCGTCTGCTCCATAATAATGAAACCTGCAGCTGCGTCCGGATGCTTTGGAGGAACAATGATATTGCAGCACATCGGGGGATATCCTCTGGGCTCACGAAGCAGGAATTTACGAAGGCTGTCGTCCTGCGTGCGCAGATACTCTTCCATCTCATAGACGCTGTCGCCCGGAATATGCCCGACTCCGCCTGTTACAACTCTCATCGGCTCGCCGTCATGCGTCTCTACTACGTTGATCACTCGTTTAAATCCCATATAAATCCCTCCTTTATGAGAACAAGCCGCCGGAAAATCATTTGCGTATATGCTTAAAATGGAGGGCACCATTTCCGAGCAGACAGTGCAGTCCTGATTTTCCCGGCAGCTTGCTTACTCTGCTGTCTCACCAATATGTACTATTCGTCAGCCTTAATCTCCGATATATGCCGTTGCAGCCGCCTCGAGAACCGCATTCCCCGGCATCCTTGCAGCCTGAACGAGCCATCTTGCAGGTTTGTTTTCCCCGAAGAACTCCGCGTACACTTCATTGATCGCCGCAAAGTCATCCAGATCCCTGACAAAGATTTCCATCTTCACAATGTCGGCCTTTGTTCCGCCGCCTTCCTCAACGATGGCGAGCACGTTTTCAAGAACAAGTTTCGCCGCTTTCTTTACATCTGTCTCCGCTTCGCCTGTTCCCGGATAGAGCGGGATCTGTCCTGATGTAAAAATAAAGTTTCCGCATTTCTTTCCGTGGCAGTACGGTCCGATCGCCGCAGGTGCCTTGTCTGTATTTAATGTGATTCCAGCCATTTTTTATTCCTCCTCTTCATAAGAGATAAGCAGTGCGTCTGCCATCTCGACTCCTTCTTTTGTGACAAGAACCGGATTGATATCCATCTCCTTGATCACATGTTTCTCCTGTGCAGCCACATCGGACACCGCCACAAGGAAATCGGAAAGCGCATCCACATTGAGCTTTTCCGCGCCTCTGTATCCGTCAAGCAGCGGGAACCCTTTGAGCGCCCGTATCATATCCATTGCCTGTTTCTTCGTAATCGGCGCAAGAGCTGTCTGTACATCCTTGAAAATCTCTACAAACACACCGCCAAGTCCTGCCATAATCATTGGGCCGAACTGGGGATCGTTTTTGACTCCGACGATCACTTCCACACCGGATTTGAGCATGTGTGCCACGAGTACGCCCTGAATGTCCGCATCCGGGCAGTGTTTTCTTCCTGAGCTTATGATCGATTCAAAGGCTTCTTTTACCTCGTCCGCGTTCATAAGATTTAACTTTACGCCGCCTACATTGGACTTGTGCATGATATCCTTGGAATTGATCTTAAGGACAATCGGATATCCGATTCTCTCCGCCGCTTCCGCCGCTTCTTCTGCGGTAAGGGCGATCTCCTGGGGAACAACCGGAACCCCTCTCTCTGCCAGGAACATCTTGCTCTCATATTCGGTGTACACTCTTGTCTTCTTTCCGAACGGCTTCTCCGGCAGACTTGCAGGAGTATCTTCATACTCGAATTTCAGGAAATCCATCAGTTTCTTCAGGGATTTGAGTCCGTATTTTCCTGTAAACAGAAGCGGAACCCGGCACTCTTCCAGAATCTGCGCCGACTTCGGATGGCGAGTATGCTCGATAAACGGAAGCCAGAAGATCGGTTTCCGGTCTGCATCATTGCTCACCATCTGAATAGCCTCTACCATATAGTCCACCGTTGTATCCCAGATCTCCGGAGTGATTGTATAGCCGAGACATATGCTGTCCACTCCCGGATCTTTAAACAGATACCTGAATGCCGCCGCCAGCTTGTCGGAATCATATCCGAGAGAAGCTGTCATATCAAGCGGATTGTTGACCGTTGCATAGGACGGAAGCATTTTTTTGAGTTCCTCTTTTGTCTCGTCCGAGAGATCTGCAAGAGTGATTCCGCTCATATCCGCCAGATCTGCGGTCACTCCGGCCTCGCCGCCGGAAACATTCATGAATACAAACCGTTCTCCCTTCGGATATTCGCTGAGTGCGGAAAACATCTTCGCATGAGCGAACAGTTCTTCCAGATCTTCTGCCTCGATCACGCCGTATTTCTTAAGAAGCGCACGGAACGCTCCGTCTGATCCCGCAAGGCTGCCTGTGTGGGAACTTGCCAGCTCTTTCGATTTTGCAGAACGTCCGGTTTTCAGTATGATGACCGGCTTTCTGATCTGCGCCGCTTTCCTGAGCGCCCTCTCGAGCACATCCGGCTTTTTCACTCCTTCGTAGTATGCCGCCACAACTTTTGTGTCCGGATCATTTACGAGAAATTCGATATAATCCTCTACCGTCACATTGGCGCTGTTTCCTGAGGAGATCACATAGGAGAATTTGATTCCCGGAAGATCAAGCCCCGCCAGAACGATCTGCCCGCTCTGGGAGATCATTCCGATATTTCCCTTTCTCTCCCGTTCTTCCGTCTCAAATGCAAAGAGGAAAATGTCGTCCACATAGTTTGCAAATCCCGCGCAGTTGGGACCCATCAGCGCGATATCAAGCTCCGCGCACTTATCGATAAGTTCCTTCTGAAGCGCCTTTCCTTCCGCTCCTGTCTCACCGTAGCCGCTGGCGAACACGACCGCCGCGTGACATCCCTTGCGGGACGCCTGCTCAAGCAGCGGGATGACTGTCTTCTGGTTTGTACAGATTACCGTCAGGTCGATCGTATCGTCGATCTCATCCAGGGAATGCCAGCATTTATGGCCCAGTACTGTATCATATTTCGGGTGTACCAGATAGACTTTCTCGCTCTTTTTTGTAAAGCGGAAGAAGTTTCTCGTCGTATCCCCGCCGAAGCCGGCTTTCTCACTGGCTCCGATAATCGCAATGGATTTCGGTTTTAAAAGTTTATCCAGTCTCATAAATTTCTACCAGACCTTTCCGTCATTCTCAGACCTTCTCTGCAAGCTCGTATCCTCTTTCAATACTGACAGCATTTGCAGGATTAATTTTTCCTTTTTTCTCAAAATATGCGTTCATCTGCTCAATGAAAAAGTCTTTTTCCATCATGCCTGTAGCTTTTACGAAAGCCCCCAGCATATAGATGTTTGTATTTCTGGCTGCTCCCTGCTCATTGGCGAGATCTGTCGCCGCTATCTTCCACACATTTACATTGTCAGGATAGTTTTCCTTCTTTACAAGAGAGCTGTTGACAATTACAGTTCCGCCCTCTCTCACCATAGGAAGAAATTTATCATAGGAAGGCTCGTTAAGCGCAAGAAGCACATCCAGTTTGGTCGGATACGGGCTTCCGATTTCTTCATCCGAAATCACCACGCTGCAGCTTGCGGTTCCTCCGCGCATCTCAGCACCATAGGAGGAGGTCCATGTTACGTTTTTATCCTGCTTTACCGCTACATTGATCAGGATCAGTCCTGCAGTAAGCACACCCTGTCCGCCGAATCCGGCCAGAATAATATCAGCCATTATTTCGCACCTCCTCTGTCAACAAATACACCTGTCGGGAAAATCTTTTCCGTTTCATCTTTTATCTTCTCCATTGCCTGTACCGGAGTCATTTTCCAGTTTGTCGGACATGGGGAAAGAACTTCAATGATGGAAAATCCTTTCTTGTCTCTCTGGTTTTCGAAGCCTTTTTTAATGTACTTCTTCAGTTCTCTGATATGCTTCGCATCATATACGGCGCCTCTGGCAGCAAACTCGATGTCCATGGATTTGAGCATCTGGAGAACATCAAACGGTTTTCCGGTATCCTCTACATTTCTTCCCTTTACAGAAGATACTGTCCAGTCTCCTTCAAGAGTTGTCGCCAGACAGAGCTGTCCTCCCGTCATTCCGAAAATACCGTTATTTACAACAATCATTGTAATAGGAATATCTCTGGCCGCGGCAAAACATGTCTCCGCAAGGCCGATTACATAGGAGCATCCGTCTCCTGCATGTACATATACATTTGCATCCGGGCGTACTTTCTTAATACCTGTCGCAACCGACGCACAGCGGCCATGGGGGCCGGCAATTCCGTCAAAATTAAGTGCATCCAGTGACCAGTATGCACAGGCAATATCCACTACTGCGATCGTCTTTTCCGCAATGCCCAGCTCTTCCACAGATTCTGCGATCAGGCGCTGGATGATTCCGTGTCCGCAGCCGCCGCAGTATCCGGCCGTCTGCACGATTGATTCCGGTTTTTTCATTCCTGCCATTTTACAATACCTCCATTGCTTCTATCTCGCCTGCGAGAATCTTTTCACAGTACTCAATCAGTCCTTCCGGCTCCGGTACATCCTCAGCGGTCAGATATCCATACAGTGGACGCTGATGTTTGCAGGCCAGCAGAATATCCTCGCCCATCTGGGAGGAAAGGCTCATCTCAACAGTCACATATCCTTTCACATGATCCGGAATATTCTCGAAAGCCTTCCTCGGATACGGCCATACAGAAATCGGACGGATCAGCCCGAGCTTTAAGCCTTTCTTTCTCGCCTCTCTGACAGCTGTCTTGCAGACTCTGGAAGAAATTCCATATGCTACAAGAATCAGCTCCGCGTCTTCTGTCTCGACTTCCTCCCATCTTTGCTCTGTCTCAAACATAGTTTTGAATTTTTCCCGCATCATGCTGTTAAACGCGGGTTTTCCGATGGTGCGGTCCAGGTTGGTTACTTTATTTTTCTTATCTTCTTTCTTTTTTGTCTCCGTCAGCGTCCAGTCAAACTTGTTGATGTCGTGTTCCTTTGCCTCAGGCAGTGTACACTGTTCAACCATCTGGCTGATTGCTCCGTCACTTAAGATAATTACAACATTTCTGTATTTCTCAGCCAGGTCAAACGCCTCATATGTAAGTTTCGCACATTCATCCACAGAAGCCGGTGCAAGAACAATACAGCGCTTGTCCCCATGTCCTCCGCCTCTTACTGCTTCCCAGTAGGAGTCCTGCCCCTCTGTAATTTCACCGTCGCCGGTACCATATCTCATAACGTCGACAATTACAGCCGGGAGATTATAGGAAGATAAATAAGAGATTCCTTCCTGCTTTAAGTCATATCCCGGACCGGAGGAACTGGACATACACCTTGCTCCCGCTGCGGCTGCTCCCCAGAGCATACTCATACTTGCAATCTCATTTTCCCCCTGGATAAATGTTCCGCCCCATTCTTTCATATGCGCTGCCATATACTCCAGGATTTCACTCTGAGGCGTAATCGGATAGCCCGCATAGAAACGGCAGCCCGCACGGAGCGCAGCTTCAGCGATCGCCTCGTTGCCTTTCATCAAAATCTTTTCTGTGCTCAAAACTGATTCCTCCATTTCTTTTCAGACTTCTTCGATCGAGAAAACATAATCCGGACACATTGTGTAGCAGTTTCCGCACCCGATACATTTATCCTCATCAACTCTGATGATCTCATAGCCCTTTTTATTCACCTGCATAAGGGCTTCAATCGCCCCTACTGGGCAGGCGCCGACACACAGTCGGCAGCCTTTGCACAGTTCCACATTTGTCAATGCTTTCTTTTTTGCCATGTTTCCTACTCCTATTCTTTTTCGTCCTCTATCACAATGTTGTCATCTTTCTTCACACATTTAGCCGCATTTCTGAAGCCGGAGATAATGACTACAAACATGAGGAATGCGATTGGCAATCCAACGATATTCCACATTCCCTTGATCGAATCCACACCGCCTGATGCTACAAGGACATATGCCATCGCACACATGATCACTCCGATGACGATTTTAAGCTTCGCAGGAGCCTCGTCGTCAACGCTTAATCCCTTTGTGCTGACAGTTGCAAGTGCAGCCGCAACCGGGTCAGCCATTGTCGCAAAGGATGTGAAGATTGAAACAACGAACACGATTGTAAGCAGTTTGCCCAGCGGGAATGTATTCAGTATGTAGAAGATTGTTGACTGCATTCCTGTTGTATTTACGCCTTCCCAGATATCAAAAGCGCCTGTTGTCTGAAGATTTACTGTTAATCCGCCGAATACTGCGATCCAGACAATGCAGAAAATTGACGGAGCCAGTACGTTTACAAGGATAAACTGGCGGAGCGTTCTTCCCTTCGCCATACGGCTTAAGAACATTCCGAGGATCGGGGCATATACAACAAATGAAGCCCAGTACTGTACAATCCAGTCAGCCGGCCATGTATCGCCCTCTGCCATGGTATTTAAAATAGCCGTTTTCTCAAACGGATGATCCATCAGTTCTGCCACAGACTCTGTTCCAAGATTTGCGACGAACGTTGTCGGTCCCAGAATCAGTACATAGATCAGGATAGCGATAAAGACAATCGTTGTAAAAGAAGAAAGCTTCTTAAGTCCGTTTCCGATTCCAGACACACTGGAGGAAATAAAGATTACACCGATAACTACTGCTACAATCAGCCAGATCAGCGCTGACTGCGGGATTCCGAATATAGACTCTACACCTGCGCCGATCTGCATCAGACCAACACCCATGGAGTTTGCAACCGCGCCGCACAGACAGAAGATAACGACCGCATGTACAAAAGTCTCAATCTTTCTTCCTTTCTTTCCGATTCCTGTTGTAAGGATCGGTCCGAAAGCCAGTTTCTTTTTCATATTGTAAGTAATAATTGCAAATGCCGCCGCACAGATTGTATACAGGCAGTACTGCGGTACAGACCACTGCCACATTGTCTGGGATACCGCGAAGATCGCCGCTTCTCTGGAGCCGGCTTCCACGCCTGCCGCAACCGGAGGAGTCATAAAGTGATAAATCGGTTCTGCCATTGCCCAGAAAAGGAGGCCTGTTCCGATTCCGCCGCACAGTGACATTGTAATCCAGTTCCATGTTTTATAATCCGGTTTTGCGTCCGGTCCGCCGATACGGATATTTCCGAATTTAGAAAATGCAAGAACAAATGTCAGAATAATGACAACGATAACCGACAGTTCAAAAAACCATCCCATGTTATCTGCCATTCCGTACATGATAAAAGTAAGCAGCGCTCCCATCTCATCCTTAAATAAAACACCTGCAATCAGGAATATGATAAGGCATATAATTGCCGGCCAAAACGCCAGTTTATTCACTTGTCTGTTATTATCTTCCATATTTCCTTCCTCTCTTTAATCTCTCTTCCACAGAAAGTGCGTACACGTCTGCTTTCTCTGTAAATAAAGCCTGTCATCTTCCGCGTGTACCACTCCCTTTGCATCAGTTCCAAATCAATAGTAAACGTCTATATAGTCGTGATCCTCGTAGAACTCAACTTCCTTTGCTCCGTTCAATTTGTCATAATCTTCCTGGCTTAAATTTACAACCGGAATGCTCTTGTTATAAAAATGCTTTGCGATCAGAGGACCTGTTAAGATAACCGGATCGCTGTTCACATTAATCAGTGCTGCCGGCGCACAGTTTAAACGTACCTGCTCAAGAATGACAAGTCCTGCTCCGCTTGAGCCTTTGCCGAACGGAAATGCGAACACCTGTCCAGCCATATTCTTTTTCCAGCAGTCACTTCTGTCATCACGGATCTCTCCTGTTTTCGGATCAGCGCCGCCCCAGAAGCAGAAAGAGTCTCTTGAGTAAATCAGTTTTGCCCTGACGTTTCCCGATACTGCAACTTTACAATTCATTCTTACTTTTTCCATGGTCTTACCCCCTTAACGATCTTTCCTGTCACTGCGGTTTCCACACACTCGTACATATTTCCGAATACCGGGTGAACGCCTCTCATGCTGAAGCAGTATGTATCAAATTTTCCTGAATTTGACATAATGGAGTGCTTGCCCAGGATGTCATTTCTGTACTCTAAGATACATCCGTCACTGTAAATCTTAACTCCGAGGTTCTGAAGCCTGTCATAAAGACCGCTCTCTTTGATTCTGTCAACAGTTGCTCTGCCTACAATCAGCCACATCTCTGTATCAGGGCTTACATGTCTGCCCTTCATAAGATCTTCTACAACCGCGCATTCATTGAATGAGAAATGGGGACATCCCATAAGAACAACGTCGATCGGATCTCCTTCACGGCAGCCGCCCTCTTCGATATGCTCGGCTTTGGAAAGCTCATACTCTGCCTTCTCCAGATCATCTACGTGAATCTCTACGATCTCTTTCGGCTTCTTTCCTCCAAACGCCATCTCAAGTGTCTGCGCCTCCGGCGTAACGCCGATCATATGGAACAATGCGATTCCTCCTGAAGAAGCTGCAGTCGCGCTGAACTGTTTTAAGTTGTCATTGGTAATATTGCGCGGCATTCCGTCGATTGCCCAGATACGGTTGCCTACGATAGAGCCATATGCGTAGGATACGATCGGATAAAGCGCTTCGTCCTCGAACCACTCGAGCTTAATATCGTCGCCCAGCTTCACGAGGCCTTCCGCATACCTGTTCTCCGGCACATGAAGTCCGAAATAGGGAACTCTTCCGGCAATTCCACAGAGGAGTTCAAGGGGTCCTGCATATCTGTTTGTGCGCGCCCCGATAATAGAGTTGTAAAAGCAGATAACGTTAGACTCCGCACAGGCAAGCTGCTGTCCGAAGGATGGCTGGAACCCTGCCTGGTAAGGCGCGCATGACCATGTAGGAATTGCCCCCATTTTTACATGAGATGCAACGATTCTTGCCGTTGCGTCAACAACAGTATCGTCATGTCCCTGCTCTTTTCCTTTTGCGATATCACAGGCTGTTGCGTTTGTCGTTGTCGGCACTGCAAATTTCGCCCCTGCAGCTGCCAGTTTCTCTGCGAACGCCACCTGCGCCTCTCCTGCGTATACAGTACTGTCATCATGACAGAGCACGATCTCTACGAACTTCTCCACATCGTAAAACTGCGCCAGATCATACAGTGCCTGCATCGCCTGCTGACGGACCTCACCGTGCTGTCCGTCCAGCATCTCCTTCTCATAATTCGTCAGTTTCATTTGTTTCTCCTTTCTACTTTACTTTTACTTCTATACTTCTCCACACCTTCCAAAGCCGGCATGCCGGTGCCGCTTCCATAAAAATTGTCTTAATTAAGCAAGGAGCGAACCCCTGTATTACCCGGCTTTTCATGGTGGAAAAATCTGACTCCGGAACATTGCTTAGTGAAAAAAACCACTATGCAATTTATATATTTTGTACTAAATACTGTTTAAATTATAGTTTTATCTGTGCATTTTATATATATTCATCCACACAAAAAGGTATGTGCAGTTGTCCAAAGACTTTTCGCGATACCTCGCTCATCTCGCGGCATAGCCGCTCGATGACCGTTGCCCGTCGGATACCCGCTCGTGCAAGCACGGCGGTCGTCCTCCGGGCTTATCGCACAAAAAGGCTGTCTGCAGCCGGTTTCAAATCCGGCTGCAGACAGCCTCCTTAAAATGCGAAAGTGGTTGAAATGATCTGACTGACTAAGATGTAATAAGCTCACTTTACTCCAGATATATTGTTCCTTTTATGAGGATTCTTCCTGTTCCTCCGACAAGAATTTTAGGGCTCCCTTTCTCCTTTTCCTCCACCTGTCCGAAAATGCGGCTTGCGCGTCCGAGCTTTTCCCCCTGGGTGAACACATATTTTATGCCGCTTTTCATCACCCCGTTTTTATACAGATAGTACAAAAGAGACGCGTTGGACGTCCCTGTGGCGATATCCTCCTTCACGCCGTACAGCGGCGCGAAATTCCGGCAGTGCGGTCCTTCCTTCCCTTCGGCAAGAGTGAAGATGTGGAAGCTTGCCGCCCCGTAATCCTTTGACATCTTGTTAAGGACATGGTAGTCGGGATCTACTTTTGAAAGTTCCTCCTCGTCCCTGACCGGAACAAGCATGTCCGAGATCCCCGTTGACACAATGGCCGGATAAAGCCTGATCCGTCCTCCGTCCGGAAGTTCTGCCGGCACGTTCTGGAAATCCAGGCCGAGTATCTCATACATCCTTGCCATTTCAATCTCACTGTTTACAATGCGGATAATCTTCCCTTCGCCCTGCTCGATCATAACAAATCCGTTCTGGATAATCGCCTCCAGCGGGCCGACCGGGGTACAGTACACATAGGAATTGTTGTCCTCAACCCACCCGATGTCAAGAAGCGCGGTGAAAGCCGCTATTGTGGCATGTCCGCACAGATCCAGTTCATCCACAGGGGAAAAATATTTGAACATAAGCCGTCCGTCTGCGTCTCTGCGCACAAATACCGTAATATTGTACTTCAGTTCCTCCGCTGTTTTTTTCATCATCTGTTTTGTAATATAAGGGGCTGAGTCATCCATCAGCACAACGCCTGCCGTATTGCCGCCCATCAGCTCTTCTGTAAACGCATCTACTACATAAAATTTCATAATTTCTCCTCCCGCTGCGGTTTTAACTCTGCTGCCGTTCGTCCTCTGCCAGATCTTTTATAATAAGGGCAAGCCTTAAGTTGACAAGATCATCAATATTATCAAAATCACAGTGCAGAATCCCTTCTATCTTTTTCAGTTTATACAGAACCGTATTCTTGTGAAGGTACGCCGTCTCGCTTACTTTCTTTACATTGCAGTTGCACCTGAAATATATCTCCAGAAACGAACAGAAATCCGTATGGTTCATCTCATCATAAACACGGAGAGTATCGTAGTTTTCCTTCTGGAATTCCCGTATGTAATCCTTGTCGATGCAGTCCGCAATCATCTGAAACAGCCCCAGCTGATTATACTGATAAATCATCTTTTCTTTCTGTATCTCAGAATTGATCAGCCGGAGCACCATACAGGCTCTGCGGTATTCCTCCTCCAGATTCTCTATATGTGTAAAGGGATTGCTTAATCCTATTTTGATCCGTATTCCCGGATGCTCTTCTTCAATCTTCTTTGAAAAGTCCCGAAACTCCAGCAGAATGGAGTCATTAATCAGTTCTGACGCATTGTTTTTCCACATGATCGAAACCGAGCCGTCATCCATCGGGACAATGAGCTGCGCGATCTTCTCGACCGAGCGGAATCTGGCAATCATCTGCTCCCGCGCCGTCTGAAATGTCCGGGGCGGGACATTGCTGTCACCGGAAATCCGACAGACGCTGACCTGATATTTTTTCTTGT
Organism: Ruminococcus turbiniformis; assembly: GCF_020687545.1. Taxonomy (GTDB): domain Bacteria; phylum Bacillota; class Clostridia; order Lachnospirales; family Lachnospiraceae; genus Mediterraneibacter; species Mediterraneibacter turbiniformis. Next base: position 33,585 of record NZ_JAJEQX010000003.1, read on the forward strand.
CCGAAATTCCCATCTGGCTGATTACCGCCATGGCTTCTTCGTTATTGTGCAGAGAAATCTCGCCTGAAAACACTCTTCCCAGAATAGAACTGACAGAAAGCCGGCGCTCTGCACTGGTCAGCAGATACTGGCCGATAGCGTGGGTGTACTTCGATATTTTCTCGCTCCAGTCAATCGCCAGGAAGGGAAAATCGTGCGCATCACAATATTCAAGTACAATGGCCGGTGTTCTCTGCCAGTACGGCCCGCCTATTGAAAATACAACGCCTGACTGCTGATGCTCGTCCGCCATTTTCACCAGCTGCAGAAATTCATCCTCTGACTTTAACTGTGTCCCGGTCATAAATATGAGCTGATTCGGCGTCGAATAGGGAATTCTGTCCGGCGTCTCAATAAGGTCGATCCATTCGACGAGCCGTCCGAGCCCGCCCTGCCCGGCCAGAAGTCTCATACCGGCACATTCCTTAATTGTAAGAATCTCGTTCAATGCCTTTTTCATGATGATAAACTCCTTCCAAGATTTTGGTTTCCACAATATTGAGTTATTAACAATCGTTCCCTGCCGATTGTACGGCAAAAAATACATTACTGCTATTTTACTATAGTAAAACTTCCAAAACAAATCTTGATTATTCTGCAGATTTGTGATATGGTGACAAAAGATTCACGATGAACCTGATCCGAGTAGCGGGGTCACATCATACGAAAGGAGTGGAAGGATGATTATTTTTTCCTGCAGATAATAATTTAAAGCGCGCGGTGATACTGTTTTTTCAGTATTATTTTCGTCTGATGCAGGAAAGTTAAGAATCTGTCCTTTCATTTCAGCTCATATAAAAGCCGTCTTTGCGCGGCTTTGCAGATTTATGCTGATTATGCCTTACAGGGCTGCGGGAAACTTTCCTGCGGCCCTTTTTTTGTAATCGCGCCGGGCAGAAATTCGGGCGTGTCCGAGCTCCTGGCTGAGGGCAAAAGTCCAGGCTTATGAGCGTCGCCTGTACAAAAAGCTGGTCAGCACTGAACAGGCTGACAGAAATCGAGGTGAAATCTGACTATGTCTATGATAAAAGTTGAAAATCTGACTTTCTCCTATCCGTCCGGCTGGGACAACATTTTTGAGAATGTAAATTTTCAGATTGATACGGACTGGAAACTGGGATTTGTCGGAAGAAACGGAAGAGGAAAGACGACCTTTTTAAATCTGCTTCTCGGAAAATATGAATACAGCGGAAAAATCCATGCTTCCGTAGAGTTTGACTATTTTCCGTATCCCGTAAGCGACAAAAACCGTATGACAGAGGATGTTCTGCGGGAGGTCTGTCCTCTCGCAGAGGACTGGGAGATCATGCGCGAACTCTCTCTCCTTGAAGTAAACGCGGATGTCCTTTACCGCCCCTTTTATACACTCTCCAACGGGGAACAGACGAAGGCTCTGCTCTGCGCTCTGTTCCTGAATGAAGGGCATTTTCTGCTCATCGACGAACCTACCAATCATCTGGATATGCAGGCAAGAGAGGCTGTGTCCGCCTATCTGAAAAAGAAAAAAGGCTTTATCCTTGTCTCTCACGACAGGCATTTCCTGGACGGATGCGTGGACCATATCCTGTCGCTGAACAGAACCGACATCGAGGTGCAAAGCGGTACCTTTTCATCCTGGTATGCAAATTTTGAACGTCAGCAGCATATGGAGGAGGCCAAAAATGAACGTCTGAAGAAAGATATCGGCCGTCTGAAAAAGGCGGCGAAACGGACATCCGCCTGGTCGGATCAGGTCGAAGCTTCCAAGTTCGGAGGCGGTCCGGCCGACCGGGGATATATCGGTCACAAGTCCGCAAAGATGATGAAGCGTGCCAAATCCATCGAGGCACGGAGAGAGCAGGCTGCAGAAGAAAAAGCCGGCCTGCTCAAAAACCGGGAGACTGCCGAGCGACTGAAGCTCTTTCCCCTGCAGTACCACACGGAAAGACTCGCAGTGTTCTCCGACGTTCAGATCCACTACGGTGAAAAGGCAGTCTGCGCCCCGGTCTCTTTTACGGTAAATCAGGGGGACCGGATCGTACTCGACGGCAGAAACGGCAGCGGGAAAAGCAGTCTGCTCAAACTCCTGACCGGGGAACTTTTCTCGGAAAACGGTGCTGGAATTCCTGCCGTTGGGAGCCCGGCTGCAGTAAGCGGATCAGTCTCAGTGGGATCCGGTCTTGTAATTTCCTATGTGCCGCAGGACACGTCACATCTGCACGGCAGCCTGTCCGACTATGCGGACAAAAACGGGCTTGACGAAAGCCTCTTCAAGGCAGTGCTTCGCAAAATGGATTTTGAACGAGTTCAGTTTGAAAAAGATATGAAAGATTTTTCAGGCGGTCAGAAGAAAAAAGTACTCCTGGCAAGAAGTCTGTGTGAACAGGCCCACCTGTATGTCTGGGATGAACCTCTTAACTTTATCGATATCTATTCGCGGATACAGATTGAACGGCTCATCCGGGAATTCTTGCCTACAATGATTTTTGTAGAACACGACAGAGCCTTCCGGGAAGCAGTAGCGACAAAGACAGTAAGTATAAACAGCGGGGGAATCTGATCCCCCGCTGATAATAGATTGTCTGCAAAGCTGTTCTATTCATGTTTCGCTCTGCGACTCTAAATGCGGATAAAACAGCACACACCGTCCGGCGGAAGTATATAATCTTCCGGCAAATCAGCCGCTAATCTTCAAAGGCCTCTTTCATCTTCTCCATGAAGCCTTTCTTTTTCTTCTTGTCCCCTTTTTCACTCTTGTCTGTCTTTTCCGTCACATCATCATGCTGATGCAGCGTATTTCCTGACAGTTCGTCGAATCTGCGAAGCGCTTCTTTCGCCTCGGGACTTAAACGCTCCGGCGTCTGGATCACGAGCGTCACGTAGTGATCGCCCCTCACCTGAGAATTGCGGAGGGAAGGCACGCCTTTTCCTTTCAGGCGTACTTTCGTATCCGTCTTTGTTCCCGGTTTTACATTGTAGATCACATCGCCGTCCACCGTCTGGATGCGGATGTCGCCGCCGAGTGTCGCCACGGCAAACGAGATCGGCACTGTGGAAAAGATGTGCACATCCTGTCTCTGGAATACCGGATGGCGTGACACATTGACCTCCACAAGGAGATCTCCTCTCGGCCCGCCGTTTGTCCCCGGCTCGCCCTTGTCGCGGATGCGTACGCTCTGTCCGTTGTCGATACCCGCAGGGATAGATACCTGAATCTTCTTCCTGCTGGAAGTATAGCCTGTACCCGAGCATTTCGGGCACTTGTCTTTGATCACTTTTCCGGAACCTCCGCAGTTCGGACAGGTCTGTACGTTCTGCACTGTTCCGAAGAATGACTGTGATGTATAGACTACCTGGCCCCGGCCGCCGCACTTCGGACAGGTCTCTGGGGTTGTTCCGGGTTTTGCACCGGTTCCGTGGCAGTCCTCGCACGGATCTTTCAGAATCAGATCCAGCTCTTTCTCACATCCGAACACCGCTTCCTCAAACGTAATACGGATGCTTTTTCTTATATTGGCTCCTTTCATCGGGCCATTTCCCGCGCGTCCGCCTCTGCGGCTGCCGCCGAACAGGTCGCCGAATATATCTCCGAATATATCACTGAAATCAGCGCCGCTGAAGTCAAAGCCGCCGAATCCGCCGGCTCCTCCTGCTCCGCCTTCAAAGGCCGCGTGTCCGAACTGGTCGTACTGGCGGCGTTTCTCGGAATCACTTAAAACAGCGTACGCTTCGGAAGCCTCTTTAAATTTCTTCTCGGCCTCCTTATCTCCCGGATTCATATCCGGATGATATTTTTTTGCAAGCGCACGGTATGCTTTCTTAATCGCTGCGTCGTCCGCGTCTTTGCTTACGCCGAGCACCTCATAATAATCTCTCTTTGCCTCTGCCATAACTCGAATACTCTGCCTTTCACGAAAAAATCTACGAAACCGCACCGGCGGTTCCGTAGAATTTTCTTATTTTCATCAGGAGACTTTTAGACTTCCTTGTAATCTCCGTCTACCACATCGTCGCCCTGGAATCCTTCCGGAGCCGGACCTGCGTCTGCTCCCGGGTTCGGGCCGCCTGCTGCACCTGCACCGGCCTGCTCATACATCTTTGTAAACAGCTTCTGTGCGCTCTCCATCAGTTTCTCTTTTGCAGCCTTGATCTCAGCCACGTCAGCGTCTGCCGCTGTCTCCGGAGTTGATTTTGCAAGTACGTCTTTGAGTGCCTGCATATCTGCCTCAACAGCTGCCTTGTCATTTGCATCCAGCTTGTCGCCTACATCTTTGAGAGCTTTCTCTGTCTGGAATACCATCGCGTCAGCTTCATTTCTCGCATCGATCGCTTCTTTTCTCTTCTTGTCCTGAGCCTCGAACTCAGCCGCCTCTTTGACTGCCTTGTCGATATCTGCATCAGACATGTTGGAGCCTGCTGTGATCGTGATGTGCTGCTCTTTTCCTGTTCCAAGATCTTTTGCGGATACGTTTACAATACCGTTTGCATCGATGTCGAATGTAACCTCGATCTGCGGTACTCCACGCGGAGCCGGCGGGATTCCGTCCAGTCTGAACTGGCCGAGTGATTTGTTGTCCTTTGCGAACTGTCTCTCGCCCTGTACCACGTTGATATCCACTGCTGTCTGGTTATCTGCCGCTGTAGAGAAGATCTGGCTCTTCTTTGTCGGGATTGTTGTATTTCTCTCGATCAGTCTTGTAGCGACACCGCCCATTGTCTCAATGGACAGTGACAGCGGAGTAACATCCAGAAGAAGGATGTCGCCTGCGCCTGCGTCTCCGGCAAGCTTTCCGCCCTGTACGGATGCACCAAGAGCCACACACTCATCCGGGTTCAGAGATTTGCTCGGCTCTTTGCCTGTCAGTCTCTTTACCTCTTCCTGTACTGCAGGAATACGTGTGGAACCACCTACCAGAAGTACCTGGCCCAGGTCGGAAGCTGTGATTCCCGCGTCGGAAAGGGCACGTCTTACCGGCTCTGCAGTCTTGTCTACAAGATCTCTTGTCAGTTCATCAAATTTTGCTCTCGTCAGGTTCATATCGAAGTGCTTCGGACCCTCGGATGTCGCTGTGATGAACGGAAGATTGATATTTGTTGTTGTTGCGGAAGAAAGCTCTTTCTTCGCTTTCTCAGCTGCCTCTTTGAGTCTCTGGAGCGCCATCTTGTCTCCGGACAGATCCACGCCCTCTTTTGCCTTGAAGTCAGCCAGCATATAGTCTGTGATCTTCTGGTCGAAGTCATCACCGCCCAGTCTGTTGTTTCCGGCTGTGGAGAGAACTTCGATGACACCGTCGCCGATCTCGATGATGGAAACATCGAATGTACCGCCGCCCAGGTCATATACCATGATCTTCTGCTCTTTCTCATTGTCAAGTCCGTATGCAAGCGCAGCGGCCGTAGGCTCGTTGATGATACGCTTTACATCAAGACCTGCGATCTTTCCCGCATCCTTTGTTGCCTGACGCTGTGCGTCATTGAAATAAGCGGGAACTGTAATGACAGCCTCTGTCACTTTCTCTCCCAGATATCCTTCTGCATCTGCTTTCAGTTTCTGAAGGATCATTGCGGAGATCTCCTGCGGAGAATATTTCTTTCCGTCAATGTCTACCTTATAGTCGGAACCCATCTCTCTTTTGATGGAAGAGATCGTTCTGCTTGCGTTTGTTACCGCCTGACGTTTTGCAGGCTCTCCTACGAGACGCTCTCCTGTCTTTGTGAATGCCACAACAGACGGTGTTGTTCTTGCGCCCTCTGTGTTTGCGATGACTGTCGGCTGACCGCCTTCCATAACAGCCACGCAGCTGTTTGTTGTACCAAGGTCAATACCAATTATTTTGCCCATAGTAATGTTCCTCCTTTAAATATACTTTGTTATGCTGAATGTCGGTAAATACTCAATGTCAGTTTGCAACTTTTACCATGCTGTGTCTGACGACACTGTCGCGGTACATATACCCTTTCTGGAATTCTTCGGCGATAATGTTCTCGCCAAGCTCCTCATCCTCCACATGCATCACTGCATTGTGGAAATCCGGGTTGAATTCCTGACCGACCGCCTCGATCGGTTTTACGCCGATCCCGTCGAGCGTGGTCATCAGCTGCTTGTAAATTTTTTCCATTCCTTCCGCAAACGGAGTTGCCTTTTCTCCCTCGGGCATGGACGCGAGTCCGCGCTCGAAATTGTCAACTACCGGAAGGATTTTCTCTATGATATCTTTCGCACCGATTTCGTACATCTGGGATTTTTCCTTTTCCGTACGCTTGCGGAAGTTATCAAACTCTGCCATCTGGCGTGTGAGACGATCGGTAAGTTCCTCGATCTTCTCATCCTTTTTGTCTTTTTTGTTCTTCTTGCCGAAGAGTTTTTTCTTTTCGGGTTTTGCGTCTTTATCAGCGGAACTTCCGTTTCCGGAATCTTTTGTTCCCTCTGCCTCTTCCGCATTCTCCGCATCTGCGGCATCCGCTGTATCCTGGTTTTCTTCGGAAAGATCCTCTCCTCCGTTCTGCCCGTCACCGGATACGTCCCCGGTATTCTGATCTGCCGTACCGTCTGTATCCTCAGCTTCCTCAGCCTGCTTTGCAGCCTGTGCCTTTGCCTCCTCGACAGCTTCTTTTACCATATCTTCTTTGCTCATCCTGTCACTCACCAGCTTTCTCCCTTTCTATTCTTTCGGGTTTTTATTGTAAATCGCGTCCAACTCTCCCTGAAGAGTCTTCAGCGTCTTCATGACATGTTCATAGTCCATTCTCTTCGGTCCGATAATGCCGATGGTTCCCTTCATTCCTTCACCGAGCTCATATGTCGCTGTCACAACGCTGCAGTCTTTCATCGTCTTCACCGGAGTCTCGTCTCCGATATAGACCTGAATCCCGTGATTGTTCTCACTGGCGAGCGTCTCCGTAACAAGCTCCTCAAGCTGCTGTTTCTCCTCAAATGCACTGATGATTTCCTGCGCACTCTGCTTGTCGCTCAGCTCCGGATATTTGAAGATGTTCGTCGCGCCGCTGGTGTAGATCTTCATGTCGTCATCCACATGGATGATCTCTGCCACTGCGTCAAGCACATGCGCCACGACTTCGCTGTGAATGCCTGCCTGCTCTTTGAGTCTTGCGATCAGTCCGAGTGTTATCTGGTCGATTGACATTCCGTTCAGTGTCGTATTCAGAAGCATGTTGAGCTTCAGCAGTGTCTCATTGCTTAGTGTTTCACCAACTTCGATGATCTTATTCTTGATCACGTTGCCGCCCAGGACAATGACCGCGACAATCTGTTCCGCATCCACCTGGGAGAGCTGGATGAACTTCAGCGTATTGCGGCTGTTGATCGGAGCTGATACCATTGTGGCGTAATTCGTGTTGGAGGCAAGCACTCTTGCCGCCTGCTGAAGTACTTTTTCCACTTTGTCAGCTTTTTCCAGCATGGCATCTTCCCGCTGTGTGATCTCCTGCTCCTTCTCCTCCATCAGCATGTCGACATAGAGTCTGTAGCCCTTATCGGAAGGAATTCTTCCTGCTGATGTGTGGGGCTGGAAAATATATCCAAGGTCTTCCAGATCCGCCATCTCGTTGCGGATCGTCGCGGAGCTCAAATTCAGTTCCGTGTATTTCGAAAGGGTCCGCGAGCCCACCGGTTCACCGGTCTCAAGGTAGTTCTGTATGATCGCTTTCAGAATAATGAGCTTTCTCTCGCTCAACGTTGCATCGACCGCCACAGTTCTTCCTCCTTTCTCCCGCTATTAGCACTCTATCATTTCGAGTGCTAACACCTTCCGTATATTAAGATAGCACTGCCTTTTGCGTTTGTCAACACTGTTTATATTTTTTTCACGAAAAACAGCAGGCAGGCATTTCAGAACAGGAACTCCCCAAACACATAGTTGCTGATATCCGTCCCTCTCTCTGTCAGGAAGATACGTCCCTCTCTCTGTTCGAGAAGTCCCTGACTTTTCAGTCTGCTGATCTGCTTTCCGTACACATCAGAAACCGCTGTTCCGAAAGCGCTCTTAAACGCCTCCTCAGTCACTCCTGCCGTCTTCCTGAGTCCAAGAAACATAAACTCCTCCATCTGATCTTTCACCGAGAGGATCTCCTCCTCTTCCCGGATCAGCTTTTCGCTGCAGGAGAGATAGGTATTCATATCTGCCGTGTTGCGGAACCTGTGTTCTCCGATCAGCGATGACGCGCCCAGGCCAAGTCCCAGATACTCTTTTCTCTCCCAGTACCCCAGATTGTGGCGGCACTCATACCCTTCTTTCGCATAGTTGGAGATCTCATATCTGTGATACCCGTACTCTTTGAGAATCCGCAGGGTCGCGTCGTACATCTTCCGTTCTTCCTCTTCATCGGGCAGGGGCGGCCACACACCCTGAAAGACGCTCCCGGCTATTTTTAAACCGCCGTTTTCCTCTTCAGAGCTGTCCCCATGCTTTACAGAAAGGTTCTCACCATTGCTTTCCGGCTCGCCGTACTTCTCGAAAAAGGGAGTCCCTTCCTCCACGATGAGACTGTACGCGGAAATGTGTCCGGGTCCAAGTTCTGCTGTTCTTCTAAGTGTCTGCTCCCAGCTTTCCGCGGTCTGCCCGGGCACGGCAGAGATCAGGTCCACATTGACATTCGTAAATCCGGCTTCCCGCACTGTCTCCCATGTATTTAAGAAATCCCGGTACGTGTGGATGCGTCCAAGCAGTTTCAGCTCCTCATCGTCCGCGGACTGAAGTCCGATGCTCAGCCGGTTGATCCCGCACGCCTTCCATACTTCCGCCTTTTCCCGGGTGACGGTCCCCGGATTCGCCTCCATCGTAATCTCCGCGTCCGGTGCAATGAAAAAGCACTCCCGCAGAGCGGAAAAAATGCGGGCGGTGTCCTCCCCCTCAAGGATGGATGGAGTCCCGCCGCCCAAAAATACTGTTTCCACACGCCGTCCGCGTTCTTTTCCTGATTCATTTTTCCGTGAATAAAACGCTCCCGCTGAACGGATCTCGCGAAGGAGGGCGTCCACATAAGCCGCCCTCGTCTCTTCATCCGCCGGTCCTGACAGAAAGTCGCAGTACGCGCACTTTCTTACACAGAACGGGATATGCACATACAGTTCCATTGCCTTTTCCTTCTCAGTCATCATCCAGCTTCAGCACGCTCATGAACGCCTTCTGCGGAATCTCCACATTTCCCACCTGGCGCATGCGCTTCTTTCCTTCCTTCTGCTTCTCAAGAAGCTTCTTCTTCCGGCTGATATCGCCGCCGTAGCACTTTGCCAGCACGTCCTTTCTCATCGCCTTTACAGTCTCACGCGCGATGATCTTGCTGCCGATGGCAGCCTGAATCGGGATCTCAAAGAGCTGACGCGGAATCTCCTGCTTAAGTTTCTCGCACATCCGGCGTCCTCTGTCGTAGGCGCTTCCCGCAAACACGATAAAGGACAGGGCGTCCACTTCCTCCTTATTAATAAGAATATCCAGCTTCACAAGTTCAGAGCGCTGATATCCCATCATCTCATAATCGAACGATGCATAGCCTCTCGACCTGGATTTCAATGCATCGAAGAAGTCATAGATGATCTCGTTCAGCGGCAGATGGTAGTGAAGCACAGCTCTCTTCTCCTCAATATACTCCATGCTCTGGTAAATTCCCCTGCGTTCCTGGCACAGGTCCATAATGGCTCCGATGTACTCTGATGTGACCATGATCTCAGCCTTTACCATCGGTTCTTCCATATATTCGATCTCAGCCTGATCCGGCATGTTTGTAGGATTGGTCAGGTCGATGACTTCGCCGTTTGTCTTATGCACTTTATAAATAACGCTTGGCGCGGTTGTGACAAGATCCAGATTGTACTCTCTCTCAAGCCTCTCCTGGATAATCTCAAGGTGGAGAAGTCCCAGGAATCCGCAGCGGAATCCAAATCCGAGCGCCGCAGACGTCTCCGCCTCAAACTGAAGCGCGGCGTCGTTCAGCTGCAGCTTCTCAAGCGCGTCCCGCAGATCCGGATATTTTGCCCCGTCAGCCGGATACACACCGCAGTAAACCATCGGATTGACTTTTTTGTAGCCGGGAAGGGGTTCGTCGCACGGATTCTCTGCATTTGTGATCGTATCTCCGACCCGTGTGTCCTTGACGTTCTTCAGGCTGGCGGTGATGTAACCGACCATTCCCGCCTCCAGCTCGTCGCAGGGAATGAACTGTCCCGCACCGAACGTGCCGACCTCTACCACTTCCGCTTTCGCGCCTGTGGCCATCATAAGCATCGGCGTTCCTTTCTTTACGGTTCCTTCCATAATGCGGCAGAACACGATCACCCCTTTGTAGGAGTCATACTTGGAGTCGAAAATCAGCGCCTTTAACGGCGCCTGGGCATCCCCTGACGGAGCCGGGATCTTTTTCACGATCTGCTCCAGCACCTCGTGCACATTCTGGCCGGTCTTGGCGGAAATGAGCGGAGCATCCTCCGCGTCGATGCCGATCACGTCCTCGATCTCCTCCTTCACCCGCTCCGGATCCGCGCTCGGAAGATCGATCTTATTGATCACCGGCATGACATCCAGATCATGATCCAGGGCAAGGTACACATTGGCCAGAGTCTGCGCCTCTACGCCCTGGGCCGCGTCCACAACAAGGATCGCTCCGTCGCAGGCCGCAAGGCTTCTCGACACTTCATAGTTAAAATCCACATGTCCCGGAGTATCGATCAGATTGAACATATACTCTTCCCCGTCGTCCGCCTTATAAATCGTCCGGACGGCCTGCGCCTTGATGGTGATTCCTCTCTCCCGCTCAAGTTCCATATTGTCCAGCACCTGTGACTGCATCTCACGGCTTGTGAGAAGCCCTGTCATCTCGATGATCCGGTCCGCCAGCGTGGACTTCCCGTGATCGATATGTGCAATAATGCAGAAATTTCTTATTTTGCTCTGATCTATAACTGACACTTTAATTCCTCCAAATCTGTTATCGCTCTGCTTTCTGTGATATGATTGATTTATGGTTTATGCTTTCTTTCCCGACTGTCTCACGATAAAAAGTTCCACCGCAAGACTGTCCGTAAGAAGTCCTGTCTTGACTCTCTGCTCGATCTGTGCGCCTTCCTCCATAATGGAGCGCAGTTCCCCCAGACGGAACCGTTTCGCCTGATCCAGATACCTGCCCGCCGCGAACGGGTGAATCCCCGCCTTTGAGGCGATCTCTTTCCTTCCGTAGCCCTGTTCGGCCAGCGCCTTTACATGAAACAGAAGCCGGTACTCTCTCGTCATGAGAAACAGGATTCTCATCGGCGGCTCTTTGAGCGCCAGAAGGTCATAATACAAGTCGAGGGCCTTTTTCTGGTTCTGCTCCGCCACCGCGTTTACCATCTCAAAAATGTGGTTTGTAATCTGAGTCACACAGACCGCATCTACGTCAGCACGCGTCAGCGTGTCTCTGTCCATGGCATAACAGAAGAGTTTCTCGAGTTCCCCCGTGATATTTTCCATATCCGTGCCGACCTTGTTCAGGAAATAGGCGATATCCGCCTGGGACATTTCTTTGTTTTCCTTCCTCACCAGACCGGCAACCCATTTTCTCAAAGTGGCCTCATCCTGAATCCCGAGTTCCACGATATGTCCTTTCGACTTCACCGCTTTGTAAAGCCTGCTCCGCTTATCCACTTCATTTTCGATAAAGATGAAGTACGTCGTCGGCGGCATCTCTCCGATGTAGTCTGCAAGCTCGGAACCGGAACTTTTGAAAAATCCGGTATTTTCAAACACGATAAGTCTGCGCTCCGCAAAAAAGGGCAGCGTCTCCGCAAGGTCGATCACTTCTTTGATGTCCGTGTTTTTTCCCTCATAATAAGCATAGTTCATCGTATCGCCCTCAGGGAGCATAGCCTTGACAAAGCGCTCTTTATACTGCTTCTTTAAATATCCTTCCTCCCCGCAGAGAAGATAAATCTGTTTAAATTGTCCGGTTTTTAAATCTTCATTCAGGCTTTTCATAACTCTTGTATTATAAAGGAAATCCCCCCGTTTTGACAAGAGGGAAACCGACGGTTCACCTGCCGGAATACCTACGGCAAAAAGAGACTCTCTCCATCCGTATGGATTATGACTGCTCCCGTATCCTGCGTGGAATACACCGTACACCCGCTCTCTCTTAAGCGTTCCAGTGTCTCTTCATGGGGATGGCCGTACCGGTTGCCCACGCCGGCAGAGATCACGGCAATCTTCGGATTCACGGCCTCCAGAAACGCTTCTGACCCGGAGTTTTTTGAACCGTGGTGCGCTGCCTTTAACACGTCGGCCCTGCCCAGCCGGCCGCTCTCAAGGAGACATTCTTCTCCCGCGCCTTCCACATCCCCGGTAAGCAGCATGTCAAACGCCCCGTACTCTATCCGGAGCACAAGGGACGCTTCATTTCCCGGCTCCAGGCCGGCCCCCTTCTCAGGCCCCAGACAGGTAATCGAAAGATCGTATTCCCCGGCGTTCTTCTCCTCCCTTTCCCAGGTGATCTCATCCCCTGCTTCCATTGCGAGCACGCGGGTGCCGTTTGCCTCCGCGGTCGCTGCGAGCGCCGTCAGCTTCTCATCGTGATACTCTTCGGGCGGCAGAACGAGACAGCGGATGCGGACGCCAAGCTCCTGTCCTGCAAGCAGTTCCGCAACTCCGCTTATATGATCCTCATCACCGTGCGTCACGAACACATAGTCCAGCGTATCCGCCGCGTTTGAGAGCAGATACGGCTCAATCCGGTAAGATCCCACAGAGGAAATATCACTGCTTCCTCCGTCGATGAGACATGCGGCTTCCGCGCTCCGGATAAAAATCCCGTCCCCCTGTCCCACGTCAAGAACCGCAGCCGTCACCCCATCCGCCTTCTCATAGCCCAGACGGCATACGAAGGACATAACCGCGGCCAGCACAATCACGGCGATCCCGGGGATTCTGCATGCGCTCTGAAACCGCCCTTTTCTCTCCCGGAAGGCGGTCAGCAGGGCAAAGCATCCCCGCAGGAGAAGAATCCCTCCATAGTAAACCGCAATCCAGATGATCTCCGGTTTTCCCGTAACGAACCGGCTCCCCGGAAGCGCACCGGACGCCCCGCAGACAGCGTCATAAAACAGAAGAACCGCCCGGCAGACAAAAAACACCGCACCTCCCGCCGCCTCCGAGACAAGACAGAGTCCCGATCCGAAAATCCCGGCCCCGAAAGCCGCAGGCATGACCGGGATGACAAGAAGATTAAGAAATACGGAATAGGGCGGCAGCTCAAAATAGAAATACAGAAGCGGCCCCAGAAGGAGCGCGCTGACCGCCAGACTGGAGGACAGGCCGTTCAGCGTCCATCCGAGTCCTTCCAGCGCATACAGCTTCAGACGCTCCCTTTTTCTGGCCTTTCTGACACTTTTTCCCGCTTTTTCTTTCTGACGTTTCCTCTTCTTCTGCACCTCGCCGCAGAAAAGCATCTCGCCAAACACCGGAGTGAGCAGGGCGATCCCCAGGATCGCGCCGAACGAGAGCAGAAAAGCGGCGTCTGTCAGATACAGAGGCTGTATCCCGCACAGTATGGCAGCCGCCAGGGCAAGGCTTGTGGGAAGATCATAGTCTCTCCCTGTCACCTCCGCTCCCATCCGGACCAGAAACATGATCAGCGCTCTCATGCTGGAGGCGCCCGTCCCAATCATCACACTGTACGCAATCAGGATGCACCCTCCGCACAGCCCGGACGGAAGGAATCCGAGCCCCATTCTTCGCAGCAGGCGGTAGAGCCCCATTCCGATAAACGACATATGAAGCCCGGAAATGGCCAGAAGATGACTGATTCCGTTCTTCTGATAGCTCTTCTTCATATCCGGATCAAGCCCGCTTTTGACGCCGAGAAGAAGCGCGCTCATCGTCCCTCCGTAATATGACCCGAGATTTTCAAGAAGCAGATCATTCCAGGCGCATTTTACTTCATAGAGAAACTGCTCCGGCTGCTTCACGTTTCCCGCAAGGGACTCCGCACGCTCCGCCCAGACAAGAACGTAAAGCCCCATCTTTGCATAATAGGCTCTCTGGTCAAAATTCCCCGGATTGCGGGCGCGCTCAAAAAGCTCCGCCTCCCCGGTTACCCGGAGGATATTTCCGATTTTTATATTCTGTGGATTCTGATCTGGTCTGACATAGACAAGAACTTCGGGCTCGCGGATCACGCGGCCCGGGACAGACACGGCGCAGTCTTCCAGAAAGACTGCCGTTACTTTTTTCTTTTCTTCGATCCGGATCACAGTCCCGTCAAGGCGCACCTCTGCCTGCGCCTGCGCTTCCGATTCCTCTTCCACGCATCTGCCAAGGGCGGAGACGCCGTACGCCTCCGCGCCGGACAGGATAATCCTTGCGGACTGTACCAGTAGAAATAAAACACATATCGCACAAAGCGGCCGTTTTTTCATTCTTCTCCATTTTCGGCTGCGAGAAGATCCCTGTTTTCTTTAAGAGGCTGCGTAAGATCCACAGTCTCCATATATGTCTCATTTGATTCCCCGTTGATCGTAATCTGCACAAGGTGCGCCTCTGTTCCCTCAATCAGAGAATTCACGATCGAATAAATCGTAAGTTCCGGCAGGATATCATATGCTCCTGTCAGAAACGTACTGTCGAAATTCACATAGCAGATGCCGTCCTTCGTCGTCACACTTAAAAGATTCGCGGCGGGATTGATGGTCGGATACGCATCGCTGCCTTTCGGCCCCTGCATGAGTTTCTCGACAATCAGCTTGTCTTTTGACACATTGCTGCTGTAGCGCACATCCTGCGTCTCCTCCACAAGCTTCTCTCCGCTCTCATCCGCAAAATAGAGCGTCAGCGTGTCGGTCTGATAAGAGCTGGGAGAGGAACCTGTATTTTCCACAAAATCATCCCCGTTCATCAGCCCCACTGTGGCCCCCTCGCTGTCAGTCAGAGGAGAGCCGTCCACGGTAAAGGACACGGCATTGACTCCCTCAATCTGCATCAGCGACTGCACAACTGCCGCACGGATCAGCTTTTCCTCCAGACTTCCGATATCCAGATATGTCCCGCTGAAATCCACCTCCAGAATTGTCCCGCTCAGCTCACAGCTCTGCACGCTGACATTTTCGGGAAGAGGCGCCGTGCAGTCGATATCTTCCGGTACCGTCCCAAGCTGGTCAAGAACCGCCTCTGCCGCGGTGAGCACATCCCCCTCCGGAATGTCCCATTCCGTCTTGACAAGCCCCGTTCTGTCCGCATTGAGACAGTAAATGAAACTGTCCCCGTCTCCCCCTGTTCTGCCGCAGCCGGACAGCAGCACTGCCAGACAGAGACAAAGGGCACAGATCTGTCTTCCGATTCTCATTCTGACACCTCCTATGCCGCTGCGTAGATCAGAGGAATCCGCACGGTAAACGTGGTTCCCTCCCCCTCGCTGCTGTATACCTTGATCGCTCCGCGGTGGACAATCACCGCGTTTCTCGCTATGGCAAGTCCCAGCCCTGTCCCGCCGATCTCTCTGGAATGGGACTTGTCCACCCGGTAGAACCGCTCGAAAATATGAGCCTGGTCCGCCTCCGGAATTCCGATTCCCGAATCCTCCACCTTGATATAGAGATACTTGTGGTCCGCGTTCAGCGACACATGCACCCATCCGTTGTCATGATTGTACTTGATGGCGTTTTCCACAAGGTTCGAGATTGCAAGTGTGAACTTCATTTCGTCAATCTCCGCCGTCACCGGACGGAAACTCTCCATGACCATCTCCACATTCTTCTTCTCTGCAATGGGCTTCAGGCGCTTTAAGATCTGTTCCAGAAGCTCATTGATATTGACTGACTGGATGTTCATGTTCTGTCCGGTCTTGTCCATCTTGACAAGGGAGAGAAGGTCTGTGATGATCTGATTCTCCCGGTCAATCTCTTTCGCGATGTCCTCCATAAACTCTCTGTACATCTCCACCGGCACATTTTCCTGCTCCAGAAGAGAGTCTGCCAGAACTTTCACCGAAGTCATGGGCGTCTTCAGCTCATGGGATACATTGGAGACGAACTCTTCTCTCGACTCGTCCAGCTGCTTCAGCCGTCCCAGCATCTTGTTAAACGCCTCGCTCAAAAGACGGGTCTCCGTATATGTATCCACATGGAGCACGTCGTCGCTGTACCCTTCCGTCACATTTTCGATGGCGCCGGTGATTTTATGAATGGGGCGCACCATCCGGTCCGCCAGAAACACGCTGAGCACGCCGAGCAGTATCATGGCAATCCCCACGATCACGCCTCCATACGCCCAGATCATCTGTCTTGTCACGGCGATGCTGTCCGTGGACACACTGGCCAGCATGACGCCGATTACCTCGTTGCTGCCGCCCGCTGTAATCGGGGACGTCACCTCAATGTAATGATTGTCACTGTCATAGTAGCTTGTCGTCTCCCCCCTCATACAGAGGACAACGTTTTCCGAAACATCGGTCTTTCCCTCGTCCAGACTGTATGTGTCCTTGACTACATTCAGGTCATGGTCAATGATCATAACTCTTCCATTGTAAATGTTGGTAAGCTGCGTCAGATTTGCGTTGATGACGTCGGAGGATGGATCCGTCAGATAGTCATAGGCTGCCAGCTGATTGCTCAGAATCGTACACTGATTCTGAATATCAGCCGTCCGGAGCCCCACCGCCCGGGACTCATACAGTTGAACAGTCCCGAAAAGCAAAGCTGCGCAGGGTATAAACCCTGCGAGCATCATAAACAATATAAGGCGGAACCTCATATTTCTGAAAATACTGTCTCTGAATCTGAATGAATGTTTAACCCTGGAAATAGTAACCAACTCCCCACTTGGTATGTACGAACTTCGGTTCGCTCGGATTGACTTCGATCTTTTCTCTGAGTCTGCGGATATGTACATCCACGGTTCTCGCGTCCCCGGGGTAGTCATACCCCCACACGAGGTTCAGAAGGTTTTCCCTGCTGTACACCTTGTTCGGGTTTGTGGCGAGGAGTTCCAGCACATCGAACTCCTTCGCGGTCAGGTTGATCTCCCTGTCGCCGATGAACACTCTCCTGCTCTCACAGTCGATCTTCATATTTCCCTTCACAAGCACCGGACTTCCGGGCGTCTCCCTGCGCTTGGACGTGCGGCGCATGATCGCCTTGATCCTCGCCTTTACCTCAAGGATGTTGAACGGCTTTGTAATATAATCGTCCGCCCCGTACTCAAGGCCCAGTATCTTGTCCATGTCCTCGCTCTTTGCGGTCAGCATGACAATGGGCATATCGGAAAATTCCCGGATCTGCTGGCACACCTGAAACCCGTCCAGCTTCGGCAGCATGACGTCAAGAAGGACAAGATCGTACTCACAGTTTTTCGCGAGTTCAAGTGCCTCCTCCCCGTCATAGGCACAGTCCACTTCCATGCCCTCCTGCTCCAGGCTGAACCGGATTCCTTTCACGATCAGCTTTTCATCATCTACAACCAATATCTTTTTACTCATACTCCTGTTTCACGACTCCTAAGTATCAAACTGTAATGTCTTCTTTTATTTTGCTGAATACGCCTTCTTTGATTCCCTCAATCTCCATCAGTTCTTCGATGCTCCCGAACGGACCGTTTTTTTCCCGGTAATCCAGAATGCTCTGCGCCTTAGCCTCGCCGATCCCCGTCAGGGTCATAAGTTCCTCTTTTCCGGCCGTATTGATATTCACCTTTCCGCCTGAAGCGGATGTACTCTCCGCGCCTCCTGCGCCGCTTATCACTGCGGACGTGCCTCCCTGCGCCTGCGTCTCCTCTTTCGTGGGGATGTAAATCTGCTCTCCGTCCGACACAGTTTCCGCCTGATTCACCGCGTCTGCATCCGCCTCCGCCGTCAGACCTCCCGCCAGCTCGATGGCCTCATACACTCTCGCATCCGGCGCAAGTTCATAAACGCCCGGAGCGTTCACTGCTCCGCTCACAAAAACAAACGCAGTACCTCCCTGCGCTTTCTCTTTTGCCGGTGTTTCCCCGGGTGTTCCGTCGTTTTCTTCCCCTGTATCTGCAGACGCACCGTCATTTTCCGAAGATGCGTGTTCTGTTTCTCCAGACGAGCCGTCTGATTCTGCGGATGCGCTGTCCGAGAGGGCGATTTCCTCAAGTCCCTTTTCCTCTGCACCGCCTGTGCACCCCGAAAGGCACGCTGCAGCGGTCAGAAGGAGAACAGCCGCCACAAACCGCGCTGTATCTTTCTTCTTCCGATTGTCTCGCATAGTTTCTCCTCGGTTCTTTTCCGGGAGAAGTACCCCTTTTATGCCGGACAGTAACATTGTAACGAATTTTTACCCAAATTACAATAGACAATTAATTGTTTGTTACCTGCTTGTAACAGAACGGTTACTGTTCACGGCTGCAGTACTGAAAAAACCGCCGTAATAAATTGCAGAAATATTACATTTTTATTACAAAAAATTATTTTCCCTGCGGAGAGATCATTTTTCCCACTGAAAAATGGCAATTCCAACAACAGCAAGCGCGAGACCGCCGAACTTCCGCCATGAAAAGGGCTCCTTCTCCATGCCAAACAGTCCGAAAAGCTGAATCAGATATGACACGGTAAGCTGTGCAATTACAATAAGCAGCGCGGATCTGGCGGGCCCCAGCGCCTCCACACTCTTAATCACCGTCCACGTAATGGCCGCGCCGATTACGCCTCCGAGAAGCATGTACTTAGGCTCCACCTTGCCGATTGCCGCAACGCTGTCCCTCCCGGTAAACAGCCACGCCGCAAGACAGACCGCAAATGCGGTGATCTGTACCCAGCCATTGCTCACCCACACGCCTGTCGTTTTTGTGACCTGCGTGTTAAATACCCCCTGTATACTCATCAGCGCCCCTGACAGAAGGGCAATCAAAAAACCAGTCATCCCATACCTCCTGCAGTTTCAATCCATCCGGAAAATCCATCTGCCTTTTTCGTAGTATGTCCTGTGACTGGTTTCTTATGCAAAGTTATCGCAGTCCGTTTACAGCATTTGCTGCAGACCGTTTCTGCCAAAAGACTGTTTATGCCAGAGCCCGTTTCAGCTTTTCGATCATCTCATCAATATGCTTTTCCTCCACAATCAGCGGCGGCACGAAACGGAGCACATTTCCATGTGCCTGAATCACGAGGAGCCCCTCTTCGATGGCTCGTTGATTTGCCTGTGCAATCGGCTTTGTAATCACAATTCCCTGCATCAGGCCTTTGCCTTTTCTCTCTGTCACGCAGTCAAGTTCTTCCACAAGTTCATCAAGGCGCTTCGTCAGATAAGGCGCCACCTGATTGACATGTCCCACGATGTCGTCCCTCTCGAAGATCTCGATCACCTTTTTCACCGCAGTACATGCGAGCGGGTTTCCTCCGTATGTTGCGCCGTGATCTCCCGGCTGAAGGGAATATTTTGCCACTTCCTCTGTCATGGCAAACGCGCCCACCGGAATTCCGTTTCCGATGGCTTTTGCCATTGTGAGAATATCCGGTTTTACACCGAATCCCTGCCATGCAAACATGCTGCCTGTCCGTCCCATACCGCACTGCACTTCGTCGCAGATCATAAGGATTCCGTTCTCATCGCAGATCGCCCGGATGCCTTCCATAAACTCCTGGGTTGCAAGATTGATGCCGCCTTCCCCCTGGAGAGGTTCCAGAATAATGGCGCATGTTTTGTCATTCACCAGTGTTTTCACGCTGTCCAGATCATTGAACTGTGCAAATTTCACGCCCGGCACAAGGGGCTCAAAGGGCTCCCTGTAGGAGTCGTGTCCTGTCACGGACACCGCCCCGAACGTTCTGCCGTGGAAGGAGTTGTTCATAGCGATAAACTCGTATCTTCCGGTGCCTTTCGTGTAGGCATAGCGCCTCGCGGATTTCAGAGCGCCTTCTATTGCCTCACCGCCGCTGTTTGTAAAAAACACCCGGTCCATGCCGCTTACACGGTTCAGCTCTCTCGCCGCCTCTCCGCAGCTCTCGTGATAGTAAAGGTTCGATATGTGGCACAGCTTGTCAATCTGGCTTTTCAGTGCCTCGTTTAACTCTTTGTTGCCGTAGCCGAGCCCTGTCACCGCAAACCCTGCCGCAAAGTCAAGATATTTTTTCCCCTCTGTATCGTAAATATACATTCCTTCCCCGTGGTCCAGTGCAATCGGGAAACGATTATACACATGAATCAGATTTTCTTCTGCTGCCTGTATCTTACTGTTCACCATGATAATACCTGCTTTCTTCACTGTTTAAAATAGCCGTACCGATTCCTTTGTTTGTAAAGATCTCAAGGAGGAGACAATGCGGGATTCTTCCGTCCAGAATATGTACTCTGGAAACACCGGCCTCAATGGCGTCTATGCAGTTCTGCAGTTTTGGAAGCATTCCCCCGCCGATATAGCCGCCCACCATCAGCTCCTTCGCCTCGCTTACTTTGAGTTCGGAGATCAGCGTGCCTGGATCTGACGGGTCCCTGTATACGCCCTCAATATCTGTCAGGAACGCCAGTTTCTCTGCTTTCACCGCGCGCGCGATAGCACATGCAGCATCGTCCGCGTTGATATTATATGTGTTGTAATCATCGTCCAGACCTACCGGGCAGACAATCGGGAGAAAATCCTTCTCGAGCAGGTCATAGAGAATCTGTGCGTTCACGTCTTTTACGTCCCCGACAAATCCGATATCCTGTCCGTCCGAATACTTCTTCTCCACTTTCAGAAGCGCGCCGTCCTTTCCGCTGATGCCGATAGCGCGGACTCCCAGGCTTTCCACGAGCTGAACAAGACTTTTATTCACTCTTCCGAGCACCATCTCCGCTACTTCCATCGTATCCTCGTCTGTGACGCGGAGTCCGTTTATAAATTTCGGCTCCATGCCGACTTTGCCGACCCACTTGCTGATCTCCTTGCCGCCGCCATGCACGATGATCGGTTTGAACCCGACCAGCTTTAAGAGCGTTACATCCTCAATGACACGCCGCTTTAAGTCCTCGTCGATCATGGCGCTGCCACCGTATTTCACGACAATGATTTTGCGGTTGAACCGCTGGATGTACGGCAGGGCCTCGATTAAGACCTGCGCTTTTTCCAGGTATTGCTGCATGTTGCTGTTCATATCCTACCTCCTTCGGGGACGTAGTGAAATTGAATTCTGCTACGTCCCCAATTAAACTTCAGTGTGTCCCAAATTGATTTTCGCCCTGTCCCTTTTTTGACATTCAGCTTCGATAATCAGCATTAATACTGATATATTCATGGGTGAGATCGCATCCCCAGGCAGACGCTGTTTCTCCGCCTTCCTTGATATCCGCAATCGCTGTCACTTCCGGCTGAGATAAAATCTCCGTCGCCTTCTCTTCGCTGTAGTCCACCGCGGTTCCATTCTCTATAATCTTCAGTTTCCCTGCTGCACTCTCAAAATAGAGATCCACTTTCTCCGGGTCAAATTCAGCGCCCGAATATCCCATCGCGCAGAGAATCCGTCCCCAATTGGCGTCATGTCCTGCAATAGCCGCTTTTGTCAGATTGGAACATACAATCGATTTTGCCAGGATTTTCGCCTGATTCTTTGTTCCGGCACCAATGATTTTCGCCTCGAAAAGCGCTGTGGCACCTTCGCCGTCACCTGCCATCTTTTTGGCCAGTGTCTCATTCACATAATGGAGCGCCTCTTTGAACTTTTCAAATTCCGGCGTCCCTATTCTGATCTTTTTATTGTCCGCCATTCCATTTGCAAGAAGAAGAACTGTGTCATTCGTAGAAGTATCGCCGTCCACCGATATCATATTGTATGTATCTTCCACATCGCTGCTCAGCGCTGCCTGAAGCGCTTTTTTTGAAATTTTAGCATCCGTTGTAATAAAGGCAAGCATTGTACACATATTTGGATGAATCATGCCGGATCCTTTCGACATTCCCCCGATCGTAACCGTCTTTCCCCCGATCTCAAATGTCACTGCCGCTTCCTTTTTTACCGTGTCCGTTGTCATAATGGCCTCTGCTGCCTCTGACCCGCTTTCTGCATCCGCCTTTTTCTCTTTTGCGAGCGCCTGCACCCCGGCTTTGATCCGGTCGATCGGAAGCTGCATTCCGATCACTCCGGTCGAACCGACGAGAACGCCCTTCTCATCGATCCCAAGGGCGCTTGCCGCTTCGCGCGCTGTTTCCCGGCAATAGGATATTCCCTCCTCCCCGGTACAGGCATTGGCAATTCCGGAATTCACGATAACAGCCTGGGATTTCTGACCACTTCTCACAATCTCTTTGTCCCATTTTACAGGCGCAGCCTGCACAATATTTGTCGTAAATGTGCCCGCTGTCTTACATGGCTTTACACTGTATATCAATGCCATATCCGTCCGGTCCTGATATTTAATCTTCGCTGCTGTCGCCGCAGCCTCAAATCCTTTTGCCGCTGTTACTCCACCTTCAATGACCTGCATGTTTCCACTCCTTCTTTCCGTTTCATTCTATCAGTTTTCTCACCGTGCTTCTCTGAATTTTTCCTGTATTTCTTTGTATTTCCTTCAATATTTTTCTATTTTTCCGGATTTCTGCGGCTATTGTTCATTAAAAGCCGTTATATTTTTTTCGTTCAGTGTAAAGTCATAATAATTCAGATCAAGCCGCTCTGTCCACCCGATCGTATTCCAGAATGCATTTCCGATATCATTCCTTGTAAATGCAATCAGCGAAACCTTATTGATCTTCTCGGCCTGAAGGGCCTTCATTGCACGCACAACCATCGCCCGTCCGATACCGTGCCGCCGATATGCCTCGTCCACGCATACATGATACAGACAGCCGCGTCTTCCGTCATGCCCGCACAGAATACTTCCCACAACTTTTCCGTCTTCCACAGCGACAACGCTTGTCTGTGGATTTCTTTTCAGAAACCGCTCTACCCCTTCCCGGGAATCATCAATGCTTCGGATGCCGAATCCTCTGATCTTCTTCCAGAGCGCATATACTTCATCATAATCCTCAATCGTCATAGCCCGTATTTCAAACTCCATAAAACTGCACCTTTTCTCTGAATTTTCCTTTTCCCGTTCAACATTATTCCTTCCGAACCTGCTTTACTTTCGCATCCCGGCCCCCCTGTTCTCTCGAATTGGGGACACACCGAATTCTGCTCCGGGACACAGCTGTCTTCATTTGGGGACACACTGAATTCCATTTAGGGACACACTGAACTTCAATTGGGGACGTACCCAAATCCAATTTCACTACGTCCCCGATCAGGGGAACATCGGTACCAGTTCCAGCCCCTCGCTCTCCTCACACCCGAACATGAGATTCATATTTTGAACCGCCTGTCCTGCTGCGCCTTTCACAAGATTGTCAATCGCGCCCATCATAATGATCCGGTTCGTCCTTGGATCGATCTTAAATCCGATATCCACATAATTGCTTCCTTCCACCCATTTTGTCTCAGGGCAGACGTCTTTATCAAGGACACGCACGAATTTCTCATCAACATAATATTTATCATAGACTGCCTTTACTTCTTCCCAGCTCACCTTTTCTTTCAGAGACGCGTACTCGGTCGCCAGTATTCCTCTGTTCATGGGAACAAGATGCGGGGTGAAATTCAGTACAACCTTCTCTCCTGCCGCATAGCCGAGCTGTTCTTCAATCTCCGGTGTGTGCCGGTGTGTTGCCACTCCGTAGGCCTTGATATTTTCATTCACCTCACAGAACAGGTTCGGAAGCTTTGCTCCTCTTCCCGCCCCTGATGTACCGGACTTTGCGTCGATAATAAGTGTGCCCATATCAATAAGGCCTTCTTTTGCCAGCGGGTATGCCGTCAGGATGGAACAGGTCGTATAGCATCCCGGGTTCGCGACGAGCCGCGCTTTCTTTATATCCTCCCGGTTCACTTCGCAGAGTCCGTACACTGCCTCATCGATAAACCGGGGCGCCTTGTGCTCGATCTTATACCACTCTTCATATACACTTACATCTTTCAGACGGAAGTCCGCGCTTAGATCAATAATCTTTGTCTTTGAAAGAATATCCTCATTTACAAGGGACGCGCACAGTCCCTGAGGCGTAGCGGTAAAAATTACGTCTACCTGGGAAGCCAGCTCTTCCATATTGTCATCCATGCACACTGCGTCTACGATCTGGAACATATTGCGGTACACATCCGCATACTTCTGGTCAATGTAGCTTCTTGATCCATACCATTTAATTTCTGCATTTTTATGCCCTTTTAAAATTCTTACGAGTTCCCCGCCCGCATAGCCGGTTGCTCCGATAATACCAACTTTTATCATAATTTTACTCCATATCCTTTCTCCGGCATGGGCCGGACGTATCCGACGCCTTCTTTGCTCTTACTATGACGTCTGTCTCTTTCCTCTGGCATCCGTCTTTTTCCGGGAAACACGCCGAAATATCACATTGACTAATAATATACCACATTGAAAAGGAAGTAAAGTCCTTCCTGAACGCATTTACACATGCATAGATATCCGCTTATTCTGTATGTGCTTGCATAATAATACATCTTTTTTGTATATTATGCAAGCAAAATCTTATAATTTTACCCTTTTCTGAAACTGAACTGCGCCGCACAGAAGTAGATTCCGTATAAAATCACAAAAAAACCGAGCGCGCCGGCATACGCGCGGACGATCCAGAGATCTGTCCCAAACGCAGGAAGACGGAAAGATCCGGCCTGAAGTCCCTTTGCCGCTGTATACACAAAGCAGGCGCTCATAATCATCGCCGGGATAACCGGCACCAGAAATGAGAGGAACAGCTTTCGGTTTTCCATTTGTATAATCATGCGTTTTTCCATACCGATCCACTGTAAAATCCGGTCACTTTTCTGCTTTTCCCCTCTGTCGCTCAGGAGCTGTACAACAAGAACAGCTGCCCCAGTAATTTCAAAAATGAGCGCAAGATAAAACAGGCAGATCACCACTGCGTATACCTGAACCGAAGTCTCATTTTCCGACCACTTTCCTGAGAGATAATCCACATTTTCCTCCGTCAGACAGGTAATGAATCCGTCCGCCGTGGATATTGCCCGGTCCCGCCTTAAACTCTCAAGGCCGTCAAAGGCATCCCTCATCGCCTGTATATCATATCCGTTAAGCGGCTGCTCCGTCACCGCCGCCCACAGACTGTACACGTTCTCCATTTCTTCCACCGCCTGGTCGGGAATAATCAGAATATAATCCCAGCTCTTTCTCTTTCCTGATCATCTCCTCAAAGGGCTTTTCCAGGGATGGAACGCAGTGAACATAGCAGAGTGACGGATCCAGCTCCACAGATCCATATCCGAGCATTTCCCTGAGTTTCCTGTAATCGCTCTGCCTCATGCACGTATCACTCCGGTATTCTGCATAGGGATTATCCGCTGAGTATCCGTGTTCTTTTGCGGTGCGCGCCCTGACCTCGGAAAAATCCGTCTGGCCGTCCGTATAAACACCATAGGAACAGCAGCCTCTTACCGGATACTCACTGCGGAGATACTCCTCATATTCTCTGTCCTGACGCGTATGGTTCTGCGGTTCTCCATGGTACAGGATCATAATATCAAACATACTGTCCTGTGCCAGTTTTTCTGAAATCATATACACAGCCGTACCGGTTCCCATAAGAGTAAGAGACAGCATAAGAAGAACAGAAAGGACACTCATCACCCCGCTCATGGACCGGATCTTTGACGTGAACCAGCGAAATACGGTGAGCCGGTTTTTCCTGTATTTCCAGGAAGGCCGGACGCCGAACCGCATCGACAGAAATACGGGGACACTCTGGAAAAAGCCGGCGAGGAAAAGCACCATGCAGACTGTTCCCGCCAGAATATCATATCCTCTCCTGAACGGCTGTACCATAAACAGAGACACGCCGATCACACAGGATAGAACCGACAGGAAAAAAAGCGGAAAAGACAGTCCGTTTCCGCAGAATGATTCTTTTTCATTCTGCCTGTCATAAGAAAGCAGCTCATACAGACACGCTTTTCGAACCCGCTTCCGGCTCTTTTGCGCCGCGTACAGCAGTATCACAAGAAAGCCAAGCAGCGTCATCCCGACTGTACCGGGGGAAAACGAGAATCGAAGCGTATAAGGAAAAGCAAACATATGAAAGAGCACAGCCTCAAGAAGCTGTGACAGCAGAATGCCGGCAGGAATTCCTAAAGCGAAGGCAATCAGGCCGACCAGCATGTTTTCACAGAACACAAGTGTGCTGACCTGCTTTGCTGACATGCCGGATAGCATGTAAATGCTAAGCTCCCTGCTTCTCCTTTTCAGAATATAGCCGGACATATAGCTGACAAACCAGCCCATAATCAGCACAGTCAGCACAGTGGCCGCAATGATCATGTACGGAAGTACCTCCAGCCCCGGGAGCATTTCTATAAGATCAGAAAAAATCAGGCTGCCAAACGCATACATAAACGCGGCTGCGCATCCAAGCGTGATCAGATACAGAAAATAATCCCTGGCCTGTCTCTTCGCATTGCGCACGGAAAGTTTCCACATCACGGACGCTCACCTCCCATCACAGAGAGCACGTCGAGAATTTCATGATAGAAAACAGAGCGTGTCTTTTCTCCCTTCCGGATTTCATTAAAGAGTTTCCCGTCTTTTAAAAACAGAATCCGCTGCGCATAACTGGCACACAGCGGGTCGTGGGTGACCATCAGGATCGTAGCCCCGTTTTTCCTGTTCATGCGGGACATCATCTCAAGAAGCATCTGCGCGGAATGGGAGTCCAGGGATCCCGTAGGCTCGTCTGCCATGATCAGCTTCGGGCCGCAGATAACAGCTCTCGCAAAGGCACAGCGCTGTTTCTGTCCGCCGGATACCTGAAAAGGAAATTTCTGAAGTTCACCGCTGATTCCGAGCGCCTCAGCCGTCTCTTTCACCCGCGCTTCAATCTGATCCGGCGCCATTTTACCAATCGTCAGAGGCAGCGCGATATTCTCCTCCAGCGTCAGCGTATCCAGCAGGCTGAAATCCTGGAATACAAATCCCAGATTGTCCCTTCGGAAAGCGGCAATTTCGTCTTCGCTGATTTTCGTAATGTCCTTTCCGTCCAGAAACACATGGCCCGCACTCACTGTATCAATGGTGGAAATACAGTTGAGAAGCGTTGTCTTTCCCGATCCGGAGCTTCCCATAATACTTACATATTCCCCGCTTTGCACATGGAAGCTGACCCGGTTCAGCGCTTTCGTGACCGCCTCTGCCGTGCCGTAATATTTTTCAATGTTTTCCACAA
Organism: Ruminococcus turbiniformis; assembly: GCF_020687545.1. Classification (GTDB taxonomy): domain Bacteria; phylum Bacillota; class Clostridia; order Lachnospirales; family Lachnospiraceae; genus Mediterraneibacter; species Mediterraneibacter turbiniformis. The sequence goes on from NZ_JAJEQX010000003.1 coordinate 60,803, forward strand.
GGAGCAGCGGCTGCTGCCGTTTTATCATTATCTTCATCAAAACACCTCCTGCCGCACCGGATATGAGAGCCGGCGTACTTCGTATTTACCGGTGCTGTCCCGATTATAGACAAAGGCAGATGAAAGTTGTATAGAAGCTGATTGATTTTAAATGACAGATTTGTCAGATTTCTCTGTATTCCCTGCTTTGCAAAGATATGTCTTTCGGAAAAAGAAGGGAAACTGTCGTGTACTGCCCTTCTTCGGAATCAATCTCTATGCCGGTCCCAAGTCTTTCGCAGAACTGCTCACATAAATAGAGCCCAAGTCCAGTGGAATTGCGGCCCACAGTTCCGTTTCTCCCGTTGCTCCCCACAAATCCCTTCTCAAAAACACGCCCCAGCTCACTTTCCCTGATTCCGATTCCATTATCCGTCACAGACAGCGAGATATAATTTCCCATATCCTGTGACGCCATGCATATGACAGGCGCTCTCTCGCTTCGGTACTTCACACTGTTGTATAGAAGCTGGCTGAGAATAAAACAGAGCCACTTTTCATCAGAATACACAGTATGAGAAACCCGTTCTGTGTCAACTGACACACCGTTCTCGATCAGATACTGTCTGTTCTGCGAGATCACTGCCTCCACACATTTCCGAAGAGAAAGCTCTTTTATAAAACAGTCTTTCTCCGCACTGCCAAGCCGGGCGTAAAACAGAGCTCGTTCCACATCCTGCTCGATCCGCTCTGTCTGAGACATGATTTTCCGTGTCACGTCATTTCTGTTGTTCCGGCACAGAAGCCGGATCCCCGTGACCGGCACTTTCACCTCGTGTACCCACTGTTCTACAAACTCACGGTATTCCTCGTTCTGTCTCCTGCTTTCTGACACCTCATCCGTCATATCTTTGAGCGCTTCTCTCAAAAGGCGGAAATACACTTTCTCCATCCCGTTTTCCGGCACATCCGCGATCTCCGCAAACAAGTGCTTCTGACCAGCTTTTCCATCTCTGACAGAAGAAGATGTGCTCTTCTGCTCTCCCCGCGCCAGATGGCGAGCATCGCAGAAATAATAATCAGAAGAAAACAGATCCACAGAAGTACAAGTTCTCCTGTCCCAAGCCCGAACAGCACAAGAAGAAGAGTAAACACTATTCCGCCCGCAAAGCAGGCAAGGAGAACTTCCCTTCTGTCAGTGATAAAATCAGAAAACCTCATATCCTGTACCCCATTCCCCGCTTTGTCCGGATCAGGCCGTCCGCGCCAAGTTCGCGAAGTTTCCCTCTCAGCCGCATAATATTGACACTTAAGGCATTGTCGTCAATATGGATCGCATTGTCCCAGAGATACTCTGTCAGATCCAGCCTGGAGACAATTTCTCCGGGATGACGGAAAAGATAATACAGGATTTTCAGCTCGGTTTTCGTAAGCTCGACCTCTCTTTTTTCCGCGGAAACTGTGCCGGCGACGGGATTCAGCCGGATTCCCTTATATTCCATTACCGGATCCGTCTTCCCGCCGCTCCTGTATAGAAGGTTTTTAATCCTCGCCAAAAGCACAGGGATATTGCAGGGCTTTGCAATGTAGTCGTCCCCGCCCACAGTCAGAGCCTCAAGCTCGTCCATAGCTGTGCTGCGCCCGGTCAGGAAAAGCACCGGAGTCTTGCAGAAGCGTCGGATCGAAGCGCAGATGCTGTATCCGTCCCGGTCCGGAAGATTGACGTCAAGCAAAATCAGATCAGGTGAAATCTGCCTGATCTGATCCGGAATATTTTCAAATTCAGTGACACAGTCCGCGCTGTATCCTTCATTTTCCAAAAGTATTTTCAATTCGTCGCGGATGAGAACATCATCCTCAATAATGAGTATCCTGCTGCACATTGTCACTTCCTGATCTGTCCGTTCCCAAAAATAATATATTTTGTCGTTGTAAGCGCCTCAAGCCCCATCGGACCTCTCGCATGGAGCTTCTGAGTGCTGATGCCGATCTCCGCTCCGAATCCGAACTCAAAGCCGTCTGTAAATCTCGTGGACGCATTCACATACACCGCTGCCGCGTCAATCTCATCCTGAAATTTCAGTGCGTTGGCGTAACTCTCCGTAATGATGGACTCGGAATGCCCCGTGTTGTACCGGTTGATATGGGCGATCGCCTCATCGATAGAATCCACGATTTTCACAGAAATAATGGCGTCCAGATACTCTGTTCCCCAGTCCTCGTCGGAGGCGGGGATGATCTCTTCGCAGATCGCGCGGGCTCTCTCGTCGCCGCGGATCTCCACATCGTGCTTCTTAAGTTTGGCGGTAATTACAGGAAGCGCTTCTGAAGCAATATCCCCGTGAATGACAAGAGACTCACAGGCATTGCACACGCCAAGCCTCTGCGTCTTTGCATTTTCGATAATATCCGCCGCCATACGGATATCCGCGTCCGCGTCCACATACACATGACAGTTTCCGGTTCCGGTCTCAATCACGGGAACTGTACTGTTCTCCACCACATTTGCGATCAGCCCCGCGCCGCCCCGGGGGATCAGCACATCGATCATCCCATGCATTTTCATCATGGCATTGACTGCTTCCCGGCTCGTATCTTCCACAAGGACAACCATATCCTGGGAAAGCCTTTCCTTTCTGAGTCCCGCCTTAATGGTGCGCACAATCGCCTGGTTTGAATGGATCGCGTCACTTCCGCCGCGTAAGATCACTGCGTTTCCCGTCTTAAAGCAGAGCCCGAAAGCATCTGCCGTCACGTTCGGACGGGATTCATAGATAATGCCCACAACGCCGAGAGGCACCCTTTTCTGTCCGATGCGCAGTCCATTCGGTCTTGTCTTCATATACAGGACTTCCCCGATCGGATCTTCAAGAGACGCGATCTGCCTTAAGCCTTCCGCCATATCGGCAATCCTTTTTTCACTGAGCGCCAGTCTGTCAATCATCGACTGTTTCATTTTCTTCGCCCTGGCTGCCTTAAGATCCTTTTCATTCTCTTCTAAAATAATCTCCTGCTGTGCGATCAGTTCATCCGCAACTGTAAGAAGTCCTCTGTTCTTATCTGAAGTACCAAGTCTGGCCGCTTCCGCCGCGGCGCTTTTCGCATGGGATGCGAGCATTTCCATGTATGATTCCATCATGCTCTCCTTTCTGCACTTTCCGGCACGGCTGCAGTTTTGCGGCAGTGCCTGCTGATTTTTATTATCCTGGCAGGGGTTCCCCTGACCTGCTGTTCATTATTTTACCATCAAGCAGACAGATTTTCCACCGTTTCCATGCAAAAGAAGAGCAGCCGGTCAGACCTTAATCCGATCGGCTATCCCGTCTCCGAGTACAAGACGCACATCTTCACCCTGAACACCGATAATAACACTGTCGCTCAGGCGCCGGATAACTCTCACCGTACCGCCCTCTTCCACATGGCGGCTGTGCAGAAACTCAAGAACATCCGGCAGTCCCAGCATCCATTTGATTGTGTAGTCTTCACCTGGTTTTGCTTCCGATAACGCCTGCATCGTATCCCTCCTTTTTTATATTGTAGGAATCCGGCGCATGGTTAGTCAATCGCAATTTATGTTGCATGAAAACGACTTCAGTGAGGCTTCTCATACCCCGGAGCGCCAACGGCCGGATTACCGGTATCATTCCCCGCGGCCGCCGGAAGTACGCCAGTGTAAATGAGAAATTTTATCTGTTTCTATCTGACATAGACAATATAATCGTTTTTCCTCGGTTTTGCCTTCGGTTCCGCATCATCCGCCGGATATCCGAGAATACAGTGTCCCACGCCGACGTAATCGCCCTCGATACCCCATTTTTTCAGAAGAGCTTTTCCCTCCTCGGATGCGAACACTTCTCTTGCCCTGTGGATCCAGCAGGAACCAACGCCGACCGCATAAGCGGCGTTCATCAGATTTCCCATGACAAGAGAGCCGTCTTCGACACAGGTCGGGCGGTCTTTTGACGCCAGCACAACGAGTACCGTAGGCGCACCGTAAAACGGATCTGAACTGCCTCCCCCAAGATATTCTGCATTCAGCTTCGAGAGATAATCCCGTGTCTCTTTGTCCTGAACTACTACAATTTTCGGCGACTGCATTCCCATTCCCGTGGGCGCGTATGTTCCGGCCTCAAGAATCTTCTGAAGCTCCTCTTCTTTAATCTGCTCCGGTTTGTAGGAGCGGATACTTCTTCTTTCTTTTAAATCTTTTAATGTTGATTCCATTTTCGTTTTCCTCCTTTTCAATGGTTTGATTCTCATAACGCGGCACCTACTCAATACCGGCGAAAAACATTTCGTACAGATCGTCTTCGCCCTTCAGCACAGGTGAGTTTTCCCCGCCTCCGTTCGTACTTCTTTTCATCGCCGCATAGAACTCGTCGCCTGCCTGAATTACATCCATCGGATAAATGTCATATCCGAGTTCCCTGCAGATCCGGCAGAACGCACCGAGCGGATCCTCTTCCCTGCGTGACTGAAGAAATCTTTCCTTAAGATCATGGTCTCCAAGTACTCTTGTCTGGATTTCATCAAGAATTTCCACCGTATTCATTGCGCAGCCATCCTTTCCCTGTTCTTTCCTGTATTTGCTGCATTTTTCTGCCGCTTTATCCTGATGTGCATTTTATCTTTTTATCCCAGAGCGTTTCTGTAGATCCGGTACATATCATCCACATCCAGCTTCTTCATACAGCCGATTGTCCTCTTCCGGAAATGGCTGCACTTCTCGGCCAGCTCGTGCACCTGCTCATCTGTCGGGTCAATGCCCAGATCCTTTATGCAGACCGGCATTCCAATGGAACGGAAGAAATCCTCTGTAGCTTCTATTCCCCGCAGAGCGGTTTTCGTGTCACTGTTTTCCGGCTCAACTCCCATTACATTCACCGCATAGCGGGCAAACCTTGCAGGGTCTGCATCCATCACATAGCGCGCCCAGCTTCCCCAGACAGCCGCAAGTCCTGCCCCGTGGGCCACGTCGAACATTCCTCCAAGTTCATGCTCCAGCTGATGGGAAGCCCAGTCGCCGTGAGGCCCTCCGCACTCCATCAGTCCGTTGTGGGACAGACTTCCCGCCCACATTACTTCAGCTCTTGCCTCATAGTTATCCGGCTCATTCATCAGAATCTTTGCGTTCTTCATCACTGTCCGGAGAAGATGCTCGCAGAATCCGTCAGTAAGTTCCATTGTAGTGCAGTTGCAGAAATACCTTTCCATCGTGTGCATCATAATGTCTGTGCATCCGGACGCCGTCTGATACCGCGGGAGGGTCATTGTAAGCTCCGGGTTCATGACCGCGAATTTAGGTCTTCCCAAATCGCTGCTGTATCCGCGCTTCAGCCATCCTTCCTCATTCGTGATAACGGATGAATCGCTCATCTCAGAACCCGCCGCCGCGATCGTGACAACCGCGCCGATCGGCAGGCACGCCGCTGCCTTGCGCTTTTTCTCATAAAACTCCCACACATCGCCGCCGTCTGCCACACCGTATCCGATGGCTTTCGCAGAGTCAATCACACTTCCCCCGCCCACGGCAAGAATAAAGTCAACACCTTCCTTTCTGCAGAGTTCGATTCCTTCCCTCACAAGAGAAAGCCTCGGATTCGGGACAACTCCGCCTAAAGAAACATAGTTCACTCCCGCCTCAGTCAATGAACCATAAATCCGGTCCAGGAGTCCGCTTCTTACCACGCTTCCGCTTCCATAATGAACAAGAACCTTTCTGCATCCCTGCTCTTTTACAAGCTCCCCCGCCTGCCGTTCTGTTCCTTTTCCGAATACAACTTTCGTCGGGGTATAGTAAACAAAATTTTCCATCTCTTTTCTCTCCTTTTTCTTTATATCCCGCCCTGATCCAGCGCACTTGCTGTTTTCAAGACAGTCATATTCTCTGCTTCTCTGTTATGACACAGCCGCCGTTTCTGTTCCGGCAGTTTTCACTCTATCACTTCGATCTGACACATCTTCATGGCCTCAATTGCCTGTATATGGCTCTCGGGCGTCACCCCTGCACAGCAGGATTTAACAACCCTGATCGGTACTTCCGGCAAATACGCCTTTAAAAGCAGTGCGTTTGAGATCACACAGATATCGGTGCACAGACCGATCAGGGTAATCTCCTCCACCGGGTCTCCCGATTCATTTAACTTTTTCACATATTCGCCCAGTTCCACGCTCCCGAAGGTAGGCTTATCTATAACAAGGCTGTCCGGTTTCGCCAGAAGCGCCTCTTTTATCCCGCTTTGGATCTCCCATCCGTGCGTTCCTTTCACACAGTGTACAACCGGAAGATTCTTCCCCTCCTCCGTGTTCAGGTAGTCCTCTCCATGGGTGTCCCGCGTGGCGATCACCGTCCCGTCAAAATCGCGGATTTTCTGAATAACTCCCGGCACAATGGCCTCTGCTTCTTTCGTGCCGAGCGCCCCGTCTATGAAGTCGTTCTGCATGTCGATCACTGCCAGTATTTTTTTCATCGTCTGCCTCACTTTCTCCCACTGTCCTGCTCTGAACTGGTTCCTTTTAAATCATAGTAAAAAATATACTGCTGCATCACTCCGGCGCACCCTTTGTATCTGTCAAACGGAAATCCTCCGGAATAATGGGTGTCAAGCACCTTTTTAATATGCGTATCCACAGGAAAAGAATCCATCTTGTGCAGGGCAAACAGACAGATACAGTCCGCCACTTTTTTCCCGATTCCCGGGAACTTCATAAGCTCCCGGCGGGCCTCTTCAGCGTCCGCCCTGTACAGCCTGTCCAGATCCACTTTTCCCTCCGCTGCCATCCGTGCTGTTTTGCAGATATAGGGACTGCGGTACCCAAGCTTCATCCCGCGCAGCTCCTCCTCTGTAGCCTCCGCGAGAGCTTCCGGTTCGGGAAACGCATAATAGACCGTTCCCTTCTCCGTAGTTTTCTCAGTCCCGTATTGTTCGCACAAACTCCGGATCAGCCCTTTGATGCGGGAAATATTATTCTGCTGGGAGAGAATAAATGTGATAATCATCTCCCACGGATCCTGCCTTAAGATGCGGATGCCGCTTCCGAACGCAGCGGCCGCATTTAAGTAGCCGTCTTTCTCATCCACCCTGGCAAGATAGTCCCGGTAACATGTGTCCAGATCAAAATAATGCTTCCAGAACGTCTCAAATTCCTCCCCGGAGCACGCAAGAACGGTCTTTCCCTCTCCCGCCGCTTCTGCTTTCGTCTGTATCTTCACATATCTGTCCCGGGCGATCAGTTCATACGCCCCCGGTTCGTCCGGAACCGGATCAAGCCGGAAACACTGGCCGGACTCACAGATCTGAGGGATCGAGAAGCAGTCGTTATCGATTTGTACCATAGCTTTCCTCGTCTGTTGTTTTCATTTGTTGTTTTCATTTTCTTTCGCCGCAGTCATCGTAAGTGCCGGAGGCATATTCCGGGATTGCAGCCAGCTAATGTTCTCATTATAACACGATTCCCCGATGGGAAAAAGTCCTCACCGGGGAACAATCTTTCTTTTCACAAATCTTTCTTTTTACAAATCCGCTTCTTTCTGATTCTTTACAGCCTGTCACAGACACAGCTGCCTCCTTACCCCAGCGTCTGTTCAATAATACTCCGCATAATATCCTCTGTCATCTGCCCGGTCACATATCCGAACACGTTTCCTTCCTTATCGATCATAAATGTGGTTGGAAACGCCGAGATCCCGTACCAGCTGAACATCTCCCCTGTCCCGTCCATGAGCACAGGGTAAGTATATCCGTTCTCCTCCATAAAACTTACGATCTCTTCCCGGGATCCTTCCTGCCCGAATCCGGGAGCCGCCACGCCGAGAATCACAACCTCTGCGTCCTCTCCCTGGGAAGCGTACTCCTCGTAAAGCTTCTGGATATCCGGCATCTCATTTCTGCACGGCCCGCACCAGGTCGCCCAAAAGTTAAGAAAGATCACCTTGCCCTCATACTGCGCAAGCGTGTGGGTATTGCCATACTGATCGGTCATCTCGAACTCATATGCCCGCTGTTTTTCCTCGTCCTCCCCGGACGTACTTCCATTGCCGTTTCCCGTCTCCTGGCCGTCCGTCTCCCCGTCAGAGACACTTCCGCTTCCCGCAGTGCCTGCATCTTGTGCGCTGTCTCCGCTCTGTGCACCGCCTGCATCCTGTGGATTTCCTCCATTCTCCGCATCGTCTGCGTCCTGTGCATTGTCCCCGTTTTGCGAGCCGCTTCCGCTCTCATCCGACACACTCTGACTCTGCGCCGTCCCCTGCTGCCCTGTGCCGGAGAGATATCCTGTAATATCATTCATCTTTCCGGTAAACATAAGAACTCCAAGAAGGATCATCAGGACACCGCCCGCCTTCACCGTATACCGCACGATGTTTCTGTGGCGCTTAAACGCTCCGAGAAGCTGTGCCGTAAAGATCCCCGCCGCGAGAAACGGCAGGATAAATCCGAGCGTATACACTCCGATCAGCAGGAATCCTTTCGCCGCCGAGGAGGCGCTTCCCGCCATGAGAAGGACGCTCGTAAGCGCCGGCCCCACGCACGGCGTCCACGCAAAACTGAATGCAAAGCCCATCAGGAACGCGGTCACCGGCGACATGGTCATCCTGCCGATATGAAACGGAAGCCGGTGCTCCTCTCCGAGAATCTTTGAGCTTCCGAACACGCCAAGCTGGTACAGGCCGAAAAAGATCACAAGGATTCCTCCGATCCTTGCAAAAAGCATTCTCTGCTCGCTGAAAAAGCTGCCTGCCGCTGAGGCCCCCAGGCCCAGCACAAAAAAGGCGCCGCTGATTCCCAGCGTAAAGCAGAGCACCCGCAGGAAAAGCCGGAGTTTTGCGTTTCTTAAACTCCCTGCACTATTTCCTGCCCGGCCTGCCCCCTCCTGCCCTGAAGCACCGTCCCCTGAAGCTGCCCTGCCGTCCCCGGACGGCGCGGCGGAAGTTTTCGCCTGTTCCATATTAAGTCCGCCCGAAAGATACCCCAGATACAAAGGCACCAGCGGAAGGACACAGGGTGAGAAAAAGCTCAGAAGCCCCTGTACAAATACTGTAAATGCTGATATTCCCGTTTCAATTGAAAAGCCCATGACTTTTATCTCCTGTTGTTTTTCTGCCAGTATATCATAATCCTGACATATTTACAGTGACAAAAGTCACGGACTTTGAAACTCTAGCCGCAATATTTTCAGTCATAATTTTTCAAGTCTTTCTGTTTCTAGTCGTAGTATTTTCTGTTGTTTCTGATATGGTCTCTCATAAGCTGCATTGCGCTGTCATGGTCTTTCTTCTTTATCGCATCAAGGATCTTCGTGTGGTAATACATGGCCGGCTCGCATCCCATCTTGTCGATAACGTCTTCCATGGATATTTCCAGAATCCTGCGCAGTATGATATTCGTCTGAATAAGCAGACTGTTGCCGGTCATCTGGGTTACCTTGAAGTGAAACTCAAGGTCTTTCTGACCGAACATCTTTACATTTCCGGCCTTATTGTACTTCTCCATATCCTTCAGAATTTTTTCCAGCTCCTCAACCGCCTCCGGTGTTGCCCGCTCTGCCGCAAGTCCGGCTGCTTCCGCATCTATGATCTCTCGGAATTCAAATACCTGAAAGTTAGAATTCTTATTCAGATACATCATGGGAACGAGTGCGTTCATGTTCTCGCCCACATCGGCTTCTCTGACGAAGGAGCCCTCTCCGAATCGGGTCTCTATCATTCCCAGAGCCGACAGTTTCTGCAGAGCCTGACGGATTGTAATCCGGCTCACATTGAACATCTCCGCGAGCTCATTTTCAGACGGAAGCTTATCTCCCGGCTTCCATTCACCTCTGATCAGCTGCTCCTGCATCTGGTCAAAAACCATTTGTCCTACATTTACTTTTTTGATCGGTTTAATTCCCATTGATACCTCGTTCCCAGCTTTCTAAAAAATTTTCTCTATTCTAAGTATCTCGTATATTTCCGCGAATGTCAATCGGGGCATAAGGAAAAAACTTCCAGAAAGGCTGGAGACTGCCGCTTTGCCTGCAGCAGTCTCCCTCTTCATTACTTACGGACTTCTGTCCCTGTCACCTTTTCATAGAAACGCATCAGCGCACTGTGATCGTTCTGACCATAGCCGTCCTCGTGGAGAATCTGCATCATCTCCATCACCTGTGCGGTAAGCGGAAGGTACGCCCCCTCTGCATGGCCTGTCTCAATCGCATTGTTGAGATCCTTAATATGAAGGTCGATCTTGAATCCCGGCTTGAAGTTGCCGTCCAGGATCATTGGTACTTTCGCGTTCATCACGGTAGAACCTGCAAGTCCTCCCTTGATAGCGTCAAACACCTTCTCCGGATCCACGCCTGCCTTTGTACTCAGCATAAATGCCTCTGCCACAGCGGCGATATTCACTGCAACGATCACCTGATTTGCAAGCTTCGTCGTATTTCCTGCTCCGATGTCTCCGCAATGTACGGCGCTGCCGCCCATAATCATCAGAATATCGTACACTTCATCGAATACAGCTTTGTCTCCGCCCACCATGATGGACATCGTTCCGTCGATGGCTTTCGGCTCACCGCCCGAAACCGGAGCGTCGATCATCTTCACGCCTTTCTCAGCGCATGCCGCGCAAATCTCTTTAGATGCCAGCGGGGCAATGGAGCTCATATCAACAAGGATGCTTCCCGCTTCTGCTCCCTCAAGGACTCCGCCCGGTCCCATCACCGCTGTTTTCACATGTCCGGAATTCGGAAGCATTGTGATAATCAGCCGGCACTGTCTTGCCACGTCTGCGGAGGAGGCTGCCGCCTTTGCCCCGTCTTTTTCCACTTCTTTGATATTGTCTTCGATAATGTCATATACAACGACCTCATGGCCTGCCTTCATCAGGTTTCTCACCATCGGCTTTCCCATGATTCCAAGTCCGATAAATCCTATTTTCATGATATTTTCCTGCCTTTCCTGCTCTGTTTCCTGCTCCTAATACGCAGCCATTTTCTCCACAGCCTCTTTCACTTTTTCCGCATTCAGTCCGAAATAGTCGAGAAGCTCTTTATAATTATGTGCGCTGCATCCGAATGTGTCCTGAACTCCTACGAACTCAATGGGACGCGGATCCTTGCACAGCACTTCGCTTATCGCGCTTCCGAGACCGCAGAGCACGCTGTGTTCCTCCGCTGTCACAATGGCCCGGCAGTCTCCCGCTGCTTCAAGCACTGCCTCCGCATTCAGCGGTTTGATCGTAGAGATGTTGATCACTTTTACGGAGATTTTTCCTTCCAGCTCTTCCGCTGCCTTCATTGCCTCTCCGACCATATATCCGGTGGCGAAGACAGCTACATCGTGGCCATCCTTTAACACTTTCGGCACACCGATCTTGAAGGGTTCGCCCTCTTTTGTCACATTCTCATAGTCGTTTCTGTTCAGCCTGATATAGCACGGTCCCTGCATCCTGGCCATCGCTTTGACCGCTTCAACCGTCTCGTTTGCGTCCGCCGGGCAGAGTACGGTCATATTCGGGATTGCCCGCATAATCGCCATGTCCTCCACACACTGATGTGTTGCGCCGTCGCCGAAGTCAGACAGTCCGGAGGAAGATCCGCAGATCTTAACATTCAGCTTTCCGATGGCGATCGTCTGTCTGATCTGGTCATACGCTCTTCCTGCTGCAAACGCTGCGAAAGAGTTTGTAAATGGAATCTTTCCTGTCTGAGCGAGTCCGGCTGCCACACTGGTCATATCCGCCTCTGCGATTCCCATCTCAAAGTGACGTTCCGGATATGCCTGCTCAAACATTTTTCCCATGGTGGAACCGCCGAGATCCGCATCGAGCACTACAATCCTGGGATCGTCCTTTCCAAGTTCTACAAGCGTATTTCCATAAGCAATTCTCTGATTGTTATAACTCATGATATCCCTCCTCTTTCTCTATGCCAGTTCCTCCATGGCCTGTCTGTATGTATCTTCCGTAAGCGTTCCATTGTGATATCCAACCACATTTTCTGCAAAGCTTAATCCCTTGCCCTTCACTGTGTTGGCCACAATGACAGTCGGTATACCTTTCACCTCATCTGCAGCGTCAAGCGCTGTGAGGATCTCTTCCATGTTGTGTCCGTCAATCTCAATCACGTTCCAGCCGAAGCTTAAGAATTTCGCGATAATATCTCCGGAGTCAAACCGCTCTTTGACTTTTCCGTTTGCCTGAAGCCTGTTTCTGTCCACAATCGCAACAAGGTTGTCTGCGTGGAACGCGCTTGCCGCCATGGCAGCCTCCCAGATCTGTCCCTCCGCAATCTCACCGTCTCCGACAAGTACATACGTCTTGCTGTCCAGACCGTCCAGCTTCTGTCCGAGAGCCATACCGAGTCCGATGGAAAGTCCCTGTCCGAGAGAGCCTGTGCCTGCTTCGATTCCCGGTGTCTTGATCACGTCCGGATGTCCCTGAAGATAGAAGCCCAGTTCTTTTACATGCTTTAAGTCTTCCACCGGGAAATATCCACTCTCTGCAAGCGCTGAATACTGAAGGATTCCCACATGTCCCTTGCTTAAAAGAAAACGGTCTCTTTCCTTCATCTGCGGGTTTGACGGATCGTGTTTCATCTTATAAAAATACAGCGCAGTCACAATATCAGCGGAGGAATTGCTGCCTCCGATATGTCCGGCAACGCCCACACCCACGCAGGTAACAATATCCCGGCGGATCTGTTTTGCCATGTTTTCAAGCCGATTAATCAATTGTCTGTCGTATCCCATTTCATACCTCCACTGTGTCTTTGTCCACAACTACAACTTTTATCAGGTTTCCCGGCCTGTTCGCGAGAATATTAAAATATTCCGGTGCCTCATCCAGCGTGATTGTCTTGCTGATCAGCGGCTCCACATAGATCTTCCCTTCATTTAAAAGACCGGCCACTTTCTGGAACTCGTCATATCCGTACAGGAATGATCCGTGTACGGACAGCTCATGTGTCACGACTTCCTGCATATCGATGTTGATCATACGCTGGTTGTTTCCGATCCACACTGCAGTACCCGAAAGCCTCAGAGCTGACATTGCCTGGCGCACTGTCGCCTCCGCGCCCACCGCCTCAACCGCGATGTCCACGCCTCTTCCGTCTGTCTCATCAAGAATCCTCTGCTTAAAGTCTTCCTTTCCCGGGTTGACTGCCACATCCGCTCCCATCTTAAGCGCAACTTCCAGTCTGTGGTCACTTAAGTCGGAGACGATGATCTTCTTTACGTTTTTCTGCTTCACACAGGCCATAGCAAGAAGGCCGATCGTACCCGCGCCTACAATCAGCACGGTCTTTCCATCCAGGTCTCCGGCGTTTCCGATTCCCCGGTAGGCCACAGCCAGCGGTTCCATAAGAGACGCCGTCTCATAGGACACGGAGTCCGCAATGGGGAAACAGCACTTCTCCGGCACATTGATGTACTCGGCAAACGCGCCGTCCACATCGAGCACACCGTATGCTCTCTTGTTCAGACAGAGATGAACGTCGCCTTTTCTGCACATCTCACACTCGCCGCAGAAATCCACCGGATAGACTGTGACGCGGTCGCCTTTTTTTAACTTTGTCGCTTTGCTTCCCAGCTCTACGACTTCGCCGCAGAACTCATGGCCCATAACCATCGGGGCGATCCTTCTGCCGGTCTTGCCAAGATATCCGTGGACATCACTTCCGCAGATCCCGCAGGCTTTGACCCGGATTTTCACTTCCTGATCTTTCACCGGAACGTCAGCAATCTCTTCGATGCTGAGGATTTCCGGCCCTTTGTACACCATCGCTTTCATTGTTATTTATCCACCTTCTTATATATTCTGTTTATCCAAACAGTCATTTCACCTGGCTGCCGGTTGCTCCATGCATAGTATGGGACGGCCCGGAATCTGACTGTTTCAAAATCATCGTTGACCGGCCGATAAAGAGTATGCTCCCAGCCTTTCACAGACCGTTTCAGTGCTGACCCCTCTATCACCTGAATGCCTCCCAGCAGATCCGGTTCTGTCTTTACCGACAGTTCTGAATCTGTATCCGCAAATATTGATGGAAGTCCAGGGCCATTGTCTGCTTCTTCCAGACAATAAATCAATGGTCCATACTGAATCGCAACTTTTCCTGCATCCATCCGTACAGACGGGTGTGCTTCCACAAATTCCGGTTTCATGTCAAGCTCTACAAGAATCTCTGTGTCCCCATCCCACTGCCTGTCAATAATAAGGTAGCCTGATTCTTCTTCCGGGTGAATGACTTCGCCATTTACAGAGATTTTTGTTGCTCTGCTGAACAACGGATTGCGTACCGCAACACGCAGCGGAACGTTGCCTTCTGATTTGACAGTAATCTGTATTTTGTTATTCCACGGATATTCTGTCTTCTGAATAACCCTGAGCGTTCCGCTGTCCCTCTTTATTTCTGTCTCACTGTCCGCAAAAAGATGGACATACAGCGTCGACTCATTTTCTGAATATATATATCCGCTGACTGATTCCGTAAGTCTTGCCAGATTCATAGGACAGCAGGAAACAGCAAACCACTTCTGTCTTACCGGGAACATCCTCGGATTGCGGATGATTTGATCGGAGAACATTTTCGGCTCGGCTGCAAGGTGATTTGCATAGAAGAATCTGTCACCTTCCAGTGAAACGCCGCTGATTACTCCATTATAAAGTGTCCGCTCCATAAAATCCGCAAAACATCTGTCCGGTCTGACCTGCAGCATTCTGGATGCCCACATAACCATACCGACACTGGCACATGTTTCCTGGTACGATGTCTCATTCGGAAGCTGGTAATCAAAGTTAAATCTTTCGCACCCATCCTGTGATCCAACGCCGCCTGTAATGTACATCCGCTTTTGCGTCACATTGTCCCAAAGGGTCTTGCAGGCATCCCAGAGCGTCTCATCTCCGGTTTCCGCTGCCAGATCCGCCATCGCACATCCCATATATGTGACTCTCACCGCATGCCCTTCTGCAGTCTTCTGCTCCCTTACCGGAAGATGGGACTGAAAAAGCGCGTAGGGTCCGGCTGGAAGAAAACTTCGGCCCAGAATCCCTTTGGGGCCTTTTTCCTCAGGATCTCTGCCGTACTTCTCCGCCTCCATATCGAAAAAGTACGGTTTTTTTCCTCTCTCATTTATAAAATACAGGGAGAGATTCAGATACCTTTTTTCTCCGGTAATCCGGTATAGCTTAACCAGAGCAAGTTCGATCTCCTGATGTCCCGGATATCCATGAATCTTGCCTTCCTCAGGGCCAAATGTCCTGTCAATGCAGTCAGCATATCTGCACATAATATCCAGCAGCTTTCTTTTGCCGGTAGCCAGATAGTAAGCGCATGCAGCCTCAATCAGATGCCCCGCGCAGTAAAGTTCATGCATTGCAAAGACATTTGTCCAACGCTTTCCGGGTTCAACAACAGTGTAGTATGTATTGAGATACCCGTCCGGCTGTTGAAGCTTTTCAAAATCATCCACAATTTCATCAATTCTTTTTTCCGTTTCCGCATCCGGATGTTCGGCAAGGATGTATGATGCAGCCTCAATCCATTTTGCGAGATCTGAATCCCAATAGTGATGAGGTTTTGGGATCTTTCCGTCCTCTGCCAGATTCTCCGACAGTACTCCGTCGATCGTAAATTCTCCTTTTTCCGGCCGGTCATCTTCCTCCGGCTTATAAAGGCATTTTATCGAATCAACACGCCCGGATTTCTTACACTGTTCATATTCTGCGGGGAGCGTCACCTTCTCATTAATCTCAAGTCTTTTCTTCCAGAAGCCTCCTGTAATTCTGACGTCTTTCCATAATAAAAACGATGTCTGTTTTAAATTCATCTGTAATCCTCCAGTTTGCTGCGGTACTGTCATCGACTCTGCCACAGTTTTCTGTCCTAATCTTTTTTATGCTTTCACAGCTCCTGCCGTAATACCTGAAATCAGGTACTTTTGAAGGAACAGGAACATAATCATTACCGGAAGGGTAAGGATAACGGCATATGCCATCAGGTTATTCCACTCGATTCCAAATTCTCCGATTGCCTTATACATATTAACAGTCAGCGGCTGAAGAGAATCTGTCTGGATAAATGTCAGCGCGCCCATTAAGTCGCCCCAGCCCCAGAGGAATGTAAATGCGGCTGAAACAACGATTCCCGGATAAGAAATAGGGACCATTACCTTTGTAAATGTTTTGAAACGCCCGCACCCGTCAATCAGCGCCGCATCCTGAAGTTCTCCCGGAATATCCAGGAAATACGGCCGCAGTGTAATAATACAGAACGGAATACTCTGAAGGCTTGTGTAAAGCACCGGCGCCAGCAGTGTGTCCAGCACTCCGATTTTCTGGAATGTAATAAAAAGCGGAGATAAGAATAAGACTGTCGGCATCATCTGGGTAACAAGTACAACAAACATAAGTGTCTTATTCAGCTTCAGTTTAAATCTTGCCAGCCCGTAAGCGGAAAATACCGCAAGTGTCGCAGAAATCAGCGTAGACAGCGTTGCAATGATAAAACTGTTCAAAAACTGTCTCCATAGAGGAACCGAACCAATCACCGAAAGCTGGGAGATATATCCGTCAAATGTAATATTTTTCGGGAAAAAGGTCGGTACCTTCGCAAAGATTTCTCCCGTGTCCTTCAGTGATGTAATCACCATCCAGTATATCGGGAACAGGAACAGTATCAGCACGATGACAGTAATCACGTTATAAATTACATTTCTTGCCTTTTTTCTTCCGGTCATCCGCTACACCCCTTCTTTCTCTGTCAGTTTCAGGTTTACAAATCCTACAATAAGCATAAGTATAAGCATAATGTTCGCTACCGCCGCACCCTGTCCAAACTCAAAGTTGGTAAACGACATCTTATAGGATTCTGTTGCAAGGATCTGAGTAGAATCCAGCGGTCCGCCTTTCGTCATGACAAAAATCAGATCGAATACCTTGAATGTATTGATAAATCCAAGTGTAATTACACTGATAATCGTCGGCTTTAAGAGCGGCACTGTAATTTTGAAAAAGCTCTGTATCTTGGAAGCTCCGTCTACTACAGCAGCC
Organism: Ruminococcus turbiniformis; assembly: GCF_020687545.1. Taxonomy (GTDB): domain Bacteria; phylum Bacillota; class Clostridia; order Lachnospirales; family Lachnospiraceae; genus Mediterraneibacter; species Mediterraneibacter turbiniformis. The sequence continues at coordinate 77,815 of NZ_JAJEQX010000003.1, forward strand.
TCAAAAACATCACTTGGCAGGGTAGTGATTCCGGTAGCCAGCAAAAGCATGTTAAACGGAACACCTCTCCATATATTAGAAATAATCAATGCTGCCATTGCTCCGTTCGGAGTTGTAAGCCATGAAATCGGTTCATCAATAACATGAATCTGCATCAGAATATAGTTCAAAATTCCGGAAGTATCTCCCGCGAAGATCCATTTCCATATACTGGCGAAAACGATAACCGGAATCAGCCAGCATACCATAAGCAGTCCTCTGGATATTTTTGCCAGTGCATATTTCTGTGAAAACAGAAGCGCCAGTGCAAATCCGATAATGAACTGGAAAATCAACGATACTACTGTAAAAAATATCGTATTAAAAATCGCCCGGCGCACTACCGGCATGGAAAGTACATCAATATAATTTTGAAGTCCTACAAACTCCTGCTCTCCGTTAAATGTCTGAAGTGTCACATCACGGAAACTCATCGTGATGTTATAAAAAAGCGGATATATAACCAGCAGAAGTAAAAATATAATGGCGGGCAGGACAAATGCATATCCTGCCCTTTTCTCTTTTATCGTATTTACGCTATAGTTGTGTTTTTTCATTCAAAAACCCTCAATCAGTCTGTTATTCAAGCGCATTTATAGCTTCTCCCGCCTCTTTCGCTGCATCAGCCGGCTCTGCCTGGTTAAGAACAACCTTCTGCCACATCTGAATCAGGATATCACTGATGCTGTTATAGTCTTTCTTCGGCATCGGCTTTGCATACTCCATTGCAGATACGAATGTACTCAGATCATCTGATTTGAAATATTCAGAATTCTCGCAAACATCTCTGCGGGACGGGATATAATTCTCAGCCTCGCTGTATTTCTGCATAACTTCCGGCTGATTCATATATTTTACGAACTCCCAGCTTGCGTCAACATTGTCTCCGTCAGTAATTGCAAAATTGTGACCGCCAAGCACTGTAATCTGTTCAGCGCCTTCTTCTTTTACCGGAATAGCTGCAACACCATACTCAAAGGACGCATCTGACTGAATTGAGCTCAGTCTCCACGGTCCATCGATGATCATTGCTGTATTTCCTGCTGTAAACTGGTTTGCGTTGTCGCCGGATGCATAGTTTACAACTTCCGTGCTCATATATCCGTTATCTACAAGTGTCTGATAGAATTCAAGCATTTCCACTGTAGCATCAGAATCGATGGAAGTTTCATCTGCTCCTGCTCCCCAGATAAACGGCCACATCTGGAACGTTGTATCTGTAGACTGATTTCCGGCAACGCCGAAGCCGTATACTCCGATTGCCTTAAGCTGTTCACATGCTGCCAGAAGTTCATCCCAGGTAGTCGGCACTTCTGTCACACCAGCCTGAGTCAGAAGATCCTGGTTATAGTAGAGGCAAAGGTTGTTTGCTGTAAACGGAAGTCCGTAATACTTGCCGTCCACCTGCTGTGATTCAAGTACACCTTCATAATACTGATCCGTCTCAATTTCGCTCTCTACCCGATCAGTAAGATCTGCAAGAATTCCCATCTCCACGTAGTTCTGAGTATCTGTATTGTCTACGTCCATTACATCCGGAAGACTGTTGCTTGCCACCATTGTACTGATCTGTCTTCTCGAATCTTCAAGAGGCATATACTGTACTTCAACCTCAATACCTGTCTCAGCAGTAAAATCATCGATGCACTGATACAGTTCTGTCTTCTCCTCCGAATATGTGAGAAGCAGAGAAATGCTTTTTCCGTCGGAACTGCTTTCATCAGAGCTTTCGCTTCCGGAATCCGTACTCTCAGTTCCTGATGATCCGCATCCAACTGCCAGCCCCATCACCATAACACTCGCCAGGAAAATACTTAAAAATCTTCTTTTCATCGTTACCTCCCATAAGTGCGCTTTTCCTTTTCAGCGCCTGAATTCAAACTACTGTTACCAATTTTCTGACTGTTCTTATTGTCTCTTCTTTGTTCCTTTTTCATCCTCCTTTATCTTTGTATGTTGCTACTTGTCTGCTGTATTACAGCTCATGCTATATTAATACTCCATCGTTTTTATTTTGTCAATGCTTTTATTTATTTTTCATTATAATACACAATTTTAATTATTTTTATTGTACATTATGCGCAAATATTGTTTTCTGTTTTCCGTTTTACCTTTTCTTCATTTACAACTTGTATGACAACATACAAACCCTTGATTTGTTGCAATGTATCTCTTCTTTTATACGCATGAATTTCGGTTATCACATGAATGCAAACAGGTGCCAAACATATTTTCTGATTGCATTTCTGTCAGCCCTGTGCTATTTTTATTTTACTGATACCGGCGGTGTTCTTGCCGCCGAATATCACAGCCTTTGCGGCTTCTCATTTTCGGAGCTTCAGTTCGAAGCGCTTACCCGACGATGAACGGAACTAATTTACCTTTGATTCAGCCTTAGTATCATCAGTTTTATCATTACGCATCTGATACTATGGCGTATAACGGAGGAAATGCCTATGCCAAACATGTTGCAGAAAAACTTTTCCATGATCCGCACTCGGGAAGAGCTTCTCAATGAAATCTCCCGAGATGATCCATTGCGGAATATCTATCACGGCTGGAATGAAGACCAGCAGAACGAATTTCTCGACTTCTGCACCGGAGTAAAGGGAGTAAAAATCCTTTACGATGCATTCTTTAAAGAAGTCATGGATCCATCCGCAGTCCCGGAGCGTCTGAACGAACTGCTCTCCCTGATCCTGAACCAGAAGATCCGCATTCTCAATGTCCTTCCCAACGAATCGCCGCACATCGCGGAAGAAACTTCACTTGTGATTATGGATATCGTTGTGGAACTGGAGAACCGCAGCCTGGCCAACATCGAAATTCAGCGACAGGGATACATGTTTCCGGGCCAGCGTGCCGCCTGTTACTCTGCAGATCTGCTTCTTCGGCAGTACAAACGGATAAGGAGCGAAAAGAACAAGGCAGGAAGGAAATTCAGCTACCGGGATATCAAAAAAGTCTATACTATCATCTTCTATGACAAAAGCCCTATGGAATTCCATCAGTTTCCGAATGACTGTATCCATCGCGCCCGCCACAAAACCGACACTGGTCTCGAGATTGATCTTCTCCAAGAATACGCCTTCATTCCGCTTGACATTTGCCGGAAGATTCTCCACAATAAAGGTATCAACAGTAAACTTGAGGCATGGCTTGTTTTCCTAAGTTCAGATGATCCGGAATGGATAATCAGGCTGAGCGAAAAATATCCTCAGTTCCGGACGTATTATGAAGAGATCTATATGCTGTGCCTGAATACGGAGAAGGTGATGAGTATGTTTTCCAAAGAATTGCAGGAACTGGATCGGAATACGGTACAGTATATGATTGATACGATGCAGGAAGAGATTGATAAACAGAGGCAGATCATTGGAGAGAGGGATGCTGCTCTTCTGGAAAAGGAGGCTGATCTTGCCGAAAAAGACCAGGAAATTAAGGAACTAAAAGCCAAACTCGCTCAACTGCAGTAACACATAAATCAAATATTTCTGATACCGGCGGCGTTTCTTGCCGCCGAATATCACAGCCTTTGCGGCTTCTCATTTTCGGAGCTTCAGTTCGAAGCACTTACCCGACGATGAACGAACAACTTTTTAATTCTCGATTCATTAAGTTTCGGTATTACCAGCTTTTCATACGGATTTTCCATTTCAAACTGCCTTGTAAAACGGTATTTTGTTGGATTTGATGTTCTCTCACTGCTGTTTATACTGTAAACGTCCAATGGAGGAAATGCCTATGCCAAACATGTTACAGAAAAACTTTTCCATGATCCGCACTCGGGAAGAGCTTCTCAACGAAATCTCCCGAAATGATCAATTGCGAAGTATCTATCACGACTGGAATGAAGACCAGCAGAACGAATTTCTCGACTTTTGCACCGGAGTAAAGGGAGTAAAAATCCTTTACGATGCATTCTTTAAAGAAGTCATGGATCCAGCCGCAGTCCCGGAACGGCTGAATGAACTGCTCTCCCTGATCCTGAACCAGAAGATCCGCATTCTCAATGTACTTCCTAACGAATCACCGCACATCGCGGAAGAAACGTCACTTGTGATTATGGATATCGTTGTGGAACTGGAGAACCGCAGCCTGGCCAACATCGAAATTCAGCGGCAGGGATACATGTTTCCGGGCCAGCGTGCCGCCTGTTACTCTGCAGATCTGCTTCTTCGGCAGTACAAACGGATAAGGAGCGAAAAGAACAAGGCAGGAAGGAAATTCAGCTACCGGGATATCAAAAAAGTCTATACTATCATCTTCTATGACAAAAGCCCTATGGAATTCCATCAGTTTCCGAATGACTGTATCCATCGCGCCCGCCACAAAACCGACACTGGCCTCGAGATTAATCTTCTCCAGGAATACGCCTTCGTTCCGCTTGACATTTGCCGGAAGATTCTCCACAATAAAGATATCAACAGTAAACTTGAGGCATGGCTTGTTTTCCTAAGTTCAGATGATCCGGAATGGATAATCAGGCTGAGCGAAAAATATCCTCAGTTCCGGACGTATTATGAAGAGATCTATATGCTGTGCCTGAATATGGAGAAGGTGATGAGTATGTTTTCCAAAGAATTGCAGGAACTGGACCGGAATACGGTACAGTACATGATTGATACGATGCAGGATGAGATTGATAAGCAGAGACAGATCATTGTAGAGAGGGAGGCTGCTTTGTCTCAACAAAAGACTGCTCTTCTGGAAAAGGAAGCTGCTTTATCTGAAAAAGACCAGGAAATTAAGGAATTAAAAGCAAAACTCGCTCAACTGCAGTAACACATAAATACAAATATTTCTGATACCGGCGGCGTTTCTTGCCGCCGAATATCACAGCCTTTACGGCTTCTCATTTTCGGAGCTTCAGTTCGAAGCACTTACCCGACGATGAACGGAACTTATTTACCTTTGATTCAACCTTAGTATCATCAGTTTTCATACAAAAAAAGACCGATGCAATATTATCAGATATTCTGTTAAATGAATCTGAATCGCATCTGATACTATGGCATATAACGGAGGAAATGCCTATGCCAAACATGTTGCAGAAAAACTTTTCCATGATCCGCACTCGGGAAGAGCTTCTCAACGAAATCTCCCGAAATGATCCATTGCGGAATATCTATCACGGCTGGAATGAAGACCAGCAGAACGAATTTCTCGACTTTTGCACCGGAGTAAAGGGAGTAAAAATCCTTTACGATGCATTCTTTAAAGAAGTCATGGATCCAGCCGCAGTCCCGGAACGGCTGAATGAACTGCTCTCCCTGATCCTGAACCAGAAGATCCGCATTCTCAATGTCCTTCCCAACGAATCGCCGCACATCGCGGAAGAAACTTCACTTGTGATTATGGATATCGTTGTGGAACTGGAGAACCGCAGCCTGGCCAACATCGAAATTCAGCGGCAGGGATACATGTTCCCGGGGCAGCGCGCCGCCTGTTACTCTGCAGATCTGCTCCTTCGGCAGTACAAACGGATAAGAAGTGAGAGGAACAAGGCAGGAAAGAAATTCAGCTACCGGGATATCAAAAAAGTCTATACTATTATCTTCTATGACAAAAGTCCTATGGAATTCCATCAGTTTCCGAATGACTGTATCCATCGTGCCCGCCCCAAAACTGACACTGGCCTTGAGATTAATCTTCTCCAGGAATACGCCTTCATTCCGCTTGACATTTGCCGGAAGATTCTCCACAATAAAGATATCAACAGTAAACTTGAGGCATGGCTCGTTTTCTTAAGTTCAGATGATCCGGAATGGATAATCAGGCTGATCGAAAAATATCCCCAGTTCCGGACGTATTATGAAGAAATCTATACGCTGTGCCTGAATACGGAGAAGGTGATGAGTATGTTTTCCAAAGAATTGCAGGAACTGGACCGGAATACGGTACAGTATATGATTGATACGATGCAGGAGGAGATCGATAAGCAGAGACAGATCATTGGAGAGAGGGATGCTGCTTTGTCTGAAAAAGATCGGGAGATTGAGGAATTGAAAGCCAAACTCGCTCAGTTACAGTAACATAATTCTATACAAATTGTCTGATACCGGCGGCATTTCCCTCCGCCGGTATCAGCAGTTCTTTACAGTTTTTCTGTCCTTTCTTTTTTCAGGTTTCGGGTTGAAACGTTTCCTTCTGGCAGGCATAGTACATTCCGTTCTTTCCAACTCTGTCCCCGCTGTCTTTCCATTGTATATTTAGTCGTTTTAATTGCATTTTTATGCATTTATCGCTTCATTTTTGCATATCTTTCATTTTTTATAATTTCCTCTTGCATATTTATAAATTGTAGTGTATAGTATGTTGTAGCTTATGAAAGCGGAACATCTATCACTGAAAATGCCGGCAGGTTTCGCTGCGCGGCATAATTTATAAAAATACATTCAGGAGGCATTTAAAATGAGTAAGGAAAAAGTAGTTCTGGCATATTCCGGCGGTCTTGATACAACCGCAATTATCCCGTGGCTTAAGGAGCAGTTCGACTATGAGGTAATCTGCTGCTGTGTCGACTGCGGACAGGGAAATGAGCTTGACGGACTGGATGAGCGTGCGAAGCTCTCCGGCGCATCTAAATTATATATCGAAAACATTATTGACGAATTCTGCGATGAGTACATCATGCCGTGTGTAAAGGCAGGTGCTGTATACGAGAACAAATACCTTCTCGGAACATCTATGGCCCGCCCTGTCATCGCAAAGAAGCTTGTTGAGATTGCCCGCAAGGAAGGAGCTGTCGCAATCTGCCACGGCGCTACGGGAAAAGGCAATGACCAGATCCGTTTTGAACTAAGCATCCGCGCGCTGGCTCCGGATATCAAGATCATCGCTCCATGGCGTATGACAGATGTGTGGACAATGCAGTCCCGTGAAGACGAGATCGAGTACTGCAAACAGCACGGAATTGACCTTCCCTTTGATACGAAACACAGTTACAGCCGCGACCGCAATCTGTGGCATATCAGCCACGAAGGTCTGGAACTGGAAGATCCTTCTGTTGAGCCGAATTATGATGATCTTCTTGTGCTTAGCGTATCACCGGAGAAAGCGCCTGACGAGCCGGAATATGTGACAATGACTTTTGAGGCCGGTATCCCGAAGACATTAAACGGCAAGGCAATGAAAGTATCCGAGATCATCTCCGAGCTCAATACACTGGGCGGAAAGCACGGTATCGGTATCATCGATATCGTGGAAAACCGTGTTGTCGGAATGAAGTCCCGCGGTGTCTATGAGACTCCGGGCGGTACTATCCTTATGGCGGCTCACGAGCAGCTTGAAGAGCTTGTTCTTGACCGTGCCACCTATGAAGTGAAAAAAGAGATGGGCAACAAGCTTGCACAGGTTGTCTACGAAGGCAAATGGTTTACTCCTCTGCGCGAAGCAATCCAGGCATTTGTCGATGTGACCCAGCAGTATGTGACCGGCGAAGTGAAGTTTAAGCTTTACAAAGGCAACATCATCAAAGCAGGTGAGACTTCCCCGTATTCTCTGTACAGCGAGTCACTGGCAAGCTTCACAACAGGAGATCTCTATGATCACCACGATGCAGACGGATTTATCAATCTGTTCGGTCTGCCGCTCAAAGTCCGCGCGATGAAGAAACTGGAACTTGAAAATTCAAAACAGCAGTAATTTCATTTTTACATAGCTGCAAAAGCAGAACTGCCGCACCGGCACGGAGCAACGAATCCCAATGTTCTCCGGCCGGTACGGCAGTTTTTGTACACTGACGCTATTCTGTTCTTTACTCTGAACTCAGCCCTGCTGTTTCCCCGTCCTGATATTTTCTGCTGTACTCTTCCATCAGAGACTGAAACTCTTCATCCTCCCTGAGGAATTCATACTCTGGAGAAAACTGAAGTGCACGCACCACTGTGGCTGCAATATCTGCATAAGCATCTCCTTTGGCATTTTCTCCCGTGTTTTTTTCTTCTCTTCGGGAACTGATATGCCGCATCAGTACCGACTGTTCTGCTGTGTTTTCTGAGGAAGTCATCGTCGGCGCGACACATCTCTCCAGCATTTCTCTGATATATCTGACACTTTCGCGGATGTCTTTCTTCTTTACAGCCAGTTCCATGGGAAGCAGTATCGAATTATATCCCCAAAGAGAGAAAAGTTCCGCCATCCGGCTTCCGATATCCGCGATCTTCTCCGCATCCGCCTCATTTCCCTCATCCATCGTTATATCCATCAGTCTGTCAAGCGCGATATGAATTTCATTGACATCCCCGATGATCTTGCCCTCCAGAATCTCTGCAGCCTCAGAAAGCCTTCCCTGACACTGAAGTACATTGGCCTGGAGTATTCTCTTATCCGCTTCCCTTTCAGGAAGTATGTTTATGAGTTCTTCTGCCTGTTCATATTGCTCACGCCCCACATATTTTCCCACCAGCATGTAAGCGGCGCTGTTTTTTATTCTGCCTTCTTTTGCATTCCGAAAGACAAATTCATAGTATGCAACTATTTTTTTCCTGTATTTATCAAGATTATACTCCATCTCTTTTCCGCCGTATAAAATCACAGACCCCTCAAGACATGTAGTCAGCCCCTGAATCAGCTCCATACAGTTCGGGTATTCCCTCATTTTTCTTTCTGCCAGCTCAAAGCCTGCCTCAATCCCCTTTTCTTTCACAGTTCCGGCCACTTCCTCTATGTCGCGTACAATCTCCTGTTCCGTCAGTTCCTCCCTGAAACAGAGGAGTGTATTCAGATCCGTCTCAAGCAGACGCGCCAGCGCTGGCAAAATCGTAATGTCCGGATATGTGCTTCCGCTCTCCCACTTGTTTACGGCAGGAGCAGATACTCCAAGCCGCTGCGCCACCTGTTCCTGTGTAAGTCCCAGTTCTTTTCTCTTTGTACGTATCACCGTGTTAACCGGCATATCGCAGTCCTCCTTCCGATACCTGTTTTCATCCGATTTTCTCTTCATCCAACATCTTTTTATCTGATATCAGTATAGCAGAACAGCGCTGACGCACACAATTGAGCTGTTTTTAAAAAACGCTCAAAAAAAATAACCGGCCGTTAAGCACAGGCAAACCGGGCAGAAAAAGTTCTAAAGAATACTTTTTCTGCCCGGTTCCATTGCTCAGTACAGCAGACTGTATACCCACAGATTGCTGATCTGCCATTCCAGTGTGTCATAATCCCACAGCTTTTCACTGCGGATTCTGCTGTTTGGGTCATTGACTCTGATTTTTCCGTTCTCCACACCTGTCAGCACAATGAAATGCCCCGTTGTGGTAAAATCGCCCGGCCGCATGCTGCATATGATCGGACACCCGCTCTCAAGCGCCGCCATGACTTCACTTTCGGAAAGCCCCATCTCTTCCCCGTAAATTCCAAACCTTTGTACTCCTGACGTCATCAGGTCCCAGCTCGTGCCGGATTCTCCGGTATAGTATCCCTGTTCCGCCGCATACCGGGCCACTTTACAGGGCGTGATTGTGTTATCTCCTGTAAGACCTGCCGCCACCATGGCGACTGCCGTCGGGCCGCATCCGTTCACTGCAAGATAATTATCACCGTAAATGGTATAGCCCCAACGCTCATCCCACTGAAGGAGCAGGGGAATCCCGCCGGTCAGTTCCCCGACTGTATCTGCCGGGGCCTGATCTTTCTTTTCCGGATAATCCAGCACGAACTCAGCAGTCTCCGGATTATTCTTCACTATTTCCACCAGATCCGCCGGATACTGATCCGCGTTTTCCATAACCTGCCTTGCCTTTCCGTCAGTAAGAAATGCAAGCTGCGGCACTGTGCCTTCCGACACAATATTTTTTATCTGAAACACCAGTACAACTGCAAGCAGAATCACAAACAGATTCCGGATCTTCTTTCCTCTGCGCTTCTTCTTTCTATAACCGCTTCTCCTGCCTTCATACTCATAATCTGTAAATTTCTTTCTGCCTGACATCGGTCTCCTCCATCGCTGTCTCCGGAATGCTGTTCCATACACGGAACAGCTGCCCGAAGTATTCTTATGTCAGATATTTTATTCCCTGCATGCGATGGATTTTTTAAACAGATTCTTAAGTTTTTATGAATCGGGTTATTCCTCTTCTCTGTCATTTGTAAGCTTTAATTTGTCAAACACGAAGAACATCAGTCCCATCAGCATGCCGACCACGCAGGCCAGAACCATTCCCGAAAGCTGAATACTGCCGAACTGAACGTTGATTCCGGAAAGACCGACTACGAAGATCACGGATGTCATTGCCATGTTCCGGGATTTGTTGTAGTCCACCTGAGACTCCACAAGAATCCGGATACCGGATGTTCCGATCATTCCGTATAAAAGGAACGAGATGCCGCCGATTACCGGCCCCGGTATTGTATTGATCAGCGTCGTCATCTTACCGATAAAGGAACAGATAATCGACAGCACCGCAGCACCTCCGATCACGTACACGCTGTAGACCTTTGTCATCGCCATGACACCGATGTTCTCCCCGTATGTGGTCGTCGGGACAGATCCGATCAGTCCGGAAATCATACTGGAGAAGTTGTCCGCAAAAAGGGAGCGGTGAAGTCCCGGATCTTTTAAAAGATCTCTTCCCACAATCTTACTCGTTACAATCTGGTGGCCGATATGTTCGGACGTGATCACGAGCAGTACCGGTATAAGAATCACGATGGCTTCCCACTTAAATTTCGGTGTGGAAAAATTCGGGATCGAAAACAGGGATGCCGCTGCCACCTGCTCAAAGTCTACAATACCGCACGCAAGAGCTGCCACATATCCCGCAATGATCGCGATCAGGATCGGGATCACTGACAGAAAGCCGCGGAACAGAACAGAGCCCAGTACCGCAGTCAGAAGGGTCACAAGAAATACGATCACATTTCTGCTGTCAATCACCTCATCTGTAAGTCCCGCATTTGACGCGGCAGTTCCCGCAAGTTCCAGACCGATCAGAGCGACAACCGGTCCCATTGCCGCCGGCGGGAGCACCACATCGATCCAGTCAGAACCGAATTTCCAGACAATCACTGCCAGAATACAGCCCAGAAATCCGACGACGACGAATCCTCCCAGCGCGTATTCATATCCCCACTTTGAAATCACGACTCCCGCAGGGGCCAGAAACGCAAAACTTGATCCCAGATAAGCAGGCGCCCGTCCTTTTGTAATCAGGATGAAGAGAAGCGTTCCCACTCCGTTCATAAACAGCACGACCGCCGGATTGATTCCGAACACAAACGGCACAAGCACTGACGCGCCGAACATGGCGAACATGTGCTGAATGCTCAACGGAACCAGAAGTTTAAAGGGCACCTTCTCTTCCACCTGAATGATTCTTTTGTTTTCCATGAATAACCTCCTCTTTGTCATTCTTTTCTCTCATTCTGCCGCCGGAGCAGACCCGGCGTTTTCATTTTATCACAAGAGATGTCCAAAGGAAACATCTCTCATCAGCCGCATTACATTTTGATATGCAATCTTCTCAATCTGGCGGGGCGTGAGCCCTTCTTTTTCAAATGCATTCCACACCTTTTCCATATCCTGTACCCCGCGCATCCCCTCGGGAAGCGCCTGCATACCAAAACCGTCGAAATCCGTGCCGAGTGCGACCGCGTCTTCCCCCGCCTTATCGATCATCCATTTTGCGTGCCGGGCAATATCCGCTGCTGATGCCCTGAGACTTTCCACTCCTTTCTTACTTCCGTTTTCTCCGGATCGGCGAGTATTCTGAACCAGAAACGCAGAATAGAAATTCAGTCCCGCAACTCCGCCGTTTTCTCCGAGAGCATGGAGCATCTCATCACTCAAATTCCTCGGGTGGCCGCAAAGACTCCTTGCATTTGAATGAGAAGCCGCAACCGGCGCTCTGCTCTGCCTGATGCAGTCCCAGAAGCCGCCATCAGAAAGATGGGAGACATCGATGATCATTCCCAGACGGTTCATCCGCTCCACTGTCTCCATCCCAAACCCGGTAAGCCCTTCCCCCATAACTTTTGCGTCCCGGCTGTTAGGGCTTCCGATACAGTTTTTATAATTCCATGTCAGTGTAATCAGTCTCACCCCAAGGGAGTGCAGCTGTTCCAGCCTCCCGGCCATTCCGTTTAAAACTCCCCCTTCTTCCACAGTCAGTATTCCCGCAAGTTTTTTATCAGACGTTAAAAACGGATAATTTTTCTCTGAGGAACGGACAATGTAAAACTGTTCATTCTCCTCTTTATAAGCGCTGTCAATTAACCGCAGAACCTCCTTCCACGCAAGTTCCCAGTCCATATTCATTCTGCCGGCATTAACAAAACAGGCAAAAAACTGGGCGCGGCTTCCTGCATTTAAAAGCCTCTCCACATCCACACAAAGCCCTGCGTTTTTTTGCAGGCTTTCTGCTGCCGTTTCTTTTTCCAGCTCACTGAGTGTGTCACAGTGCATATCGATCCATTTCATATTTTCTCCTTTTGCTTATCAGTCTATAAACTACTGATCTCTTATTCCGAAATTTTAAAATTTATGTATAATATCTTATTTCTGCGTATACTTTAACAGATAAAAACAACTGCAAGGAGCGCGATTATGGAACCTAAAATCGGAATCGTTGTCTGCGGGCTTGAAGAAAACCGACAGTTTGTCACCAATCCGTATATTCAGTCCGTGCGCTACTCAAGAGGTGTTCCTCTCATACTTCCTCTGGTAAGAAGCGACCGCCTGATCGATGAATACACAAAGATTTTCGACGGTTTTCTCTTCTGCGGCGGCGGAGACATCACACCGCTGCTCTTTGGCGAGGAACCTGTAAAGGGAAACGGGAGAACGGATATCACGGTGGATCTTTTCCAGATTCGTCTCATGAAGCACGTCCTCAAAACAGAAAAACCGGTTCTGGCAGTCTGCCGCGGAATGCAGATTTTAAGTGTGGCGTGCGGAGGAACAATCTGGCAGGACATGTCTTTAATGCCCGGGAAAGTCCTCGACCACATGCAGCAGACGTCTTCCCGCAGCGAGGTCAGCCACAGAATCCATACAGAGCCCGGAAGCCTCCTTCACAAATATATCGGTTCCCGGCTTTATGTAAACAGTTTTCATCACCAGGCTGTCAATTTTCCCGGAAAGGGTGTGGACGTCTGCGCGCGGGCACAGGACGGAACTGTCGAGGGAATTGAGCTTAAGTCTCACCCGTTCGCTCTGGGCGTACAGTGGCATCCCGAATGTATGTACAGAATCTCCCCTGAAATGCGGACTCTTTTCCACGAATTTATCTCCCACGCACTCATAAATTCAGGACGGCCGGGACATAATAAACTCTGAAATTATTATCAAGGAGGTAACAGCCATGTCAGAGATATCAATTCTCGATCTTCAGAATCTGCGTCATCTCATCGGCGGATACACAACCACACACTGCAAGATGACCGACTATGCATCCAAAACCGAGGACCCTGAGATCAAAAAACTGTTCCAGGATGCAGCAGATTCTGCCATGAAAAACAAACAGGAACTCATGAAATTTCTGTAGGTGCTTTCCGACGCGGAGTTTGCGGGAAATAAAAACAGCAAACGTCAATACACAGATATTCTAACAGTGAGGTGCAGAAAAATGGATGAAAAGACAATGGTGTCCGACGCGCTTGTCGGCATAAACGGTGAACTGAAACTGTTCGGCGATATGATTGCCCAGACCGAAAACAAAGAGCTGAAACAGTGCTTAAAGCAGATACGCAACCAGTGCGAAATGTCTCAGGAGAAGATGTATGACGCGGCGCGCGAGAGAAGCTATTACGTGCCGGCGGAGAAGGCGACTCAGGCAGAAATCGACCATGTAAAATCGATATTATAACCCATTTGGGGACGTAGTCAAATTGAATTTCACTACGTCCCCTTTCACACTTTTTTCACACTTTCTTTACAAAACCCACTTCCGCACTGCCTCTGCCACGCCGTCCTTTTTATTGGAAGCGGTCACATAATCTGCCGCGTCTTTCAGCTCTGACACCGCATTTCCCATGGCGATCTTCAGCCCTGCTGCCCGGAACATCGACAGATCGTTCTCGCCGTCGCCGATACACGCGATCTCATTTTTGTTGATCCCGAGTTCTTCCGCCAGCATCGAGAGTGCATGTCCTTTTGACGTCTCCGCGGAAAAGATTTCCACATAAATCGAGGTATAGGCCGCGCTGATCTCTTTTCGCGGATCAAGTCTTCTCTTCACTTCTTCTTTTGCCTTTGGTGAGAGAAAATATATCTGCAGTTCCTCCACGTCATACCGGCTGTTCCGTATGATTCTGCACATATCATCCACACAGCATACGCCTCCGGCATCTTTTCCGTAAATCACCCGGCCCATAAACGCAAACGGGCGCCCCTGGATCAGGTATCTGTTTTTGATATGCGAAGCGATTCCAAGCTTCATGTCCCGGCAGTCTTCCAGAACAGACAGGGCAGTCTCTTTTTTCAGCATGGAATGAAACATCGTTTTCTTTGACTGAATATCCGTCACCCTTGCTCCGTTCGAGGTAATAGCGTACCGGAACAGTCCCCGGTTTTTCTCTCCATCCGGCCCATTTGCCTTTTGTATTGTACCGTCTGCCAGCCGGTGGGGCAGACAGAGCAGGTTGCGCCCTGTCGCGGGTACGATGATGACTCCCCTTGCTGCCGCTTCTCTTAAAGCACTGATTGTACCGTCTGTCATTGCGCTCAGCGGATTCAGACAGGTTCCGTCCATATCAACTGCAAGCAATCGTATCATTTGTCTGTGTATCTCCTCTGAATCTGTTTTCTTTTTCCTGCTGCTTCCTGGAATATGCCGCCTGTCAGACCGGGTGTTTCTCTGTCAGATCATACAGATCATACATGGAAAGCATGTTCTGATAAGTCAGTTTTCTCGTCATAAGCTGCTGGTAAGTCACAGATTTTATCTTGCCTTTTTCCTTCAGTTCTTCCATCTGCCGGACAATGGAAGCGTACTCTGTCTGCACGGCAGCGAGCATTTTTTCAAATTGTTCCAGTCTTTTTTCATTCATGTGTTTTTCCCTCCATCTGCAGATTTTTCGTTATGTTTCTTACAGCGTCATTGTACAAGGGGCAGAAGAAATTATTGCTGCTGCATTCATGTAGTATAATACTGCTGTTAATTATTTAATACAAGCCACTATTTGATATAGCATGAATTTATCCGCAGCGTCTATTTCAGCCATCCCGCCTTTCCTCTCTCCATCTGCTTTTTGAGCATTTCCCGTGCCGCAAACGCAGCTGCCGCCTCTGCTAAAAGGAACAGGGCTGTAATCTTGTTCTCCCCGATCAGCCCAATCGTAAGACAGACCGCAGGAAAGGAGGCAATCACGAAATATACAGCCATACCGTCACTCAGGCACAGCAAAGACACCGCAAAAAAAGCGTAAATCAGGGCATTCGCCGCATTGATTCCCAAAAGCGAAGCCGAAAACAGGTCGTTCCTTCCCCAGAGCAGGCAGCTTAGAGCATAGAAGGAAAGTGCGCAGAGCAGTCCTGTTCCTGCTGCCGCAGCGCTTTTTGCGCATACAACCTTTCCGATTCCGCCGAAGGCTGCCGCCATCTCCAGAGACTTCGATTCCCGTTCACATTTCATCACTTCATAAACAATATAAAATATCATGTAGGCAGTAGTCCCGAACAGCCCTGACGCGGCAAGAATTTCCGATTCAAGCTCTGTCACGCCTCTTAAAGATCTTGCATATGGAAGAAGATAAAAAATCACAGGTGCCAGAATCATAATAAAAACAGCTGACCGCCTGAATATCCATATCAGCCTGCATTCTCTGAAAACAGCGTTCCTCATTGCCGTTCCCCTCCTTTTTTGCTGTTTCTGCCTTCTTCATCTGCCGCAATTCTAAGATACAGTTTCCCAAGCTCATCGTGCGCGTCTGCGCCATACTTTTCTCTCAGATCCTGCCCGGAAGCCAGTTCAATTTTCCTCCCATTTCGCAGAATCAGCAGCCTGTCTGTGATTTCCTCCAGATATTCCAGGTTATGGGATGACACAACGACAGTACTCTCCTTTAGATACTCCCGAATTACTTTCTGAATACACATACATCTTTCAATATCAAGATGGACAAATGGTTCATCCAGAAGAACAAAGGGAGGATGCCCCGCGACGGCGCAGGCAAAAAGGACCGCCTTTTTCATCCCCGACGAAAGCAGTCCTGCCTCTCTTTCAAGTATTTTTTCTATCCCTAGCGTCTCCGCAAGATATCTTCTGTCGTCTTCAGGGACGTGCCGGGCACGAAACCAGATCTCCAGATTTTCCCGCGCGCTCAGACAGTTCAAAAGGCCTCCCGCGGACGGCATATACCCGATTTTTTCCCTGGAAACACAGCACTCCATTATCCCGCCGGAGATGCGAAGGACACCTGCGAGACAGCGGATCAATGTTGTCTTTCCTGAACCGATAGGGCCGATAAGGCCGATATTTTCTCCTTTCCCTATATCAAAGCAAAGCCCGCTCAGAGCGCTTTGCCCTCCGCCATACGACATGGAAACGTTTCTGCAGCTTACAAATTTTTGCATCCTTTTCCTCCTAAACCATCACCGCATTAATATATATACAGAATATATTTCCATTGTCCGCGTTTCAATCGTATGGCCCAAACTGTTCTATATCCGTCCTGTTTTGTCATGCATTTTTACCGTACTTCCCGTCATTGTATCGAATATCACATTGACTGTGACTTTAAAAAGCGGTTCCACACCTTTATACAGGCTTCTTTCCGCGCGGATGCTCACTCTGCCGTCATATCTTTTCGCCGCTTCTTTTACAGACTCCAGCCCGTATCCGTGATGTTCCTTATCTTTCTTGGTCGTTTTTATCTCCCGCCCGTCAAGTTCTGCCGCGTCCTCCCCGGCAGTGTTTTCCATCCGCAGCACCAGATACTGCCGCCGTCTTTTCACTGACAGGGAAATACTCTTTTCTGAAACCTTTTCACATGCTTCAATCGCATTGTCAAACAGATTACCAAGTATGATATTAAGATCCACATCTGATATTCCTTCAATCTTTCCGCAGACAATACAGTAAAAGCATATTCCTTTCTGCTCCATCTTTTCAGCCTTTGCATTGATCACATAGTTTGCCGTCATATTGCTGCAGAACACCTTATCCGCGTGCGGCATCCGTTCTGAACCGGCGAGCCTGTCCAGGTAGTCAAGCGCCTCCTCCGCGCGGCCGTCCTCCAGCATGGATTTCAGAAGAAGGACATGGTGCTTTTCGTCATGCCTTGTGCGCTGCAGATGTCCGTACAGCTCCTTTATCTGCTCCATGTCACGTTCCTGGGCCGCATACCTTTGCCTTATCAGTTCTTCCTCCAGTCTTTTTTTCTCTCTGTTTTTCATCACTGCGTAAACCGCAGCATATACTGCCATATCAATCACCAGGATTCCCGCCGAAGACCAGACGGCAACCGCCTCCGGATTTTCCTTTGTGCCCGCAAAAAGTGTGATGACAAACGCCAGAATCAGTCCCAGGAGAAGAACTGATATGATCGGGACCAGACTTGTAAAGAGGACAGCGGCTGCCAGCTTTTTCTTCCATGTACCGCAAAGCGCCGCTGTAGAGTACAGAAACGATGCCAGCACCGGAAGAGCCATTCCAAGCAGTGTAAGTCCGATATTATTTCCACCCGAAAGGCCGGAGACACTGAGCGCCAGAAACAGGCATACTGCAGCGGCAGCCTCTGATGCCTTTCCCTTAAAACCTCCGTATCTTTTTCCCAGATATTTTGTCGTCAGCCATATGATAAGAAAAGCCTGGAATGCGTTAATTCCAGACTCAAACATCATTAAAACCATCTCTTTTTCACATCTCCTCCAGATAACTGTAAAACGCATCCCTGACCATTCTCCTGGCGCTTCTGCTGACCGCCAGCGTCTCTGCGTTTTCCAGTATGATCTCCGAACCGCGGATACTGCTGACCCACTTAAGATTGACGATATTCCCGCTGTTGATCTTCACAAAATCCCGTTCCGGAAGATTTTCCTCAGCGTCTGAAAGCCGTCCGCGGAACTCCACTGTCTCATTCTTCAGATGCAGCCTCACCTTATGTTTCTGCACATCCACATACAGAATATCTTCGCAGCTCACTCTTCTAAGCATGCTTCCCGCACGGACAATATATTCTTTCTGCGCTGCTCGGGTTCTTTCTTCAATCTTTGCAAGAACCGGGCCAAGGCTGTTTTCCAGCCGGTCTTTGCACAGAAACCAGAGCGGTTCATATTCGAAAGATTCATAGACCAGTTCATTATGGCAGGTACAGAAAACGACCATGCATCCCGGCGTTTTTTTCCTGATCTGTTCCGCCAGGGAAAATCCGTCCGCGTCCGGCATATCAATATCAAGGAACACCGCATCGGCGGGGGCGGCAGATATTTCTTCCATGAGTGCGTTTCCGTCCGTACATGTCCGGATCTCTGCGTCTCTTGAAAATCCGTCCCTGATTCTTGCGCTTAACATTGAAAGAAAGGATGCATCATCGTCACACAAAATCAGCCGCATGTCTCCAGCCAGCTCCTGATTGCATCCCCCGCCATTTCCGCTTCCGCGCCGTGCACGGAAAGTCCTTTTCTCACGTCTGCGCCGGGACAGAGCCTTTTTATGTCCTCCTCGCTGCGCCCCATACCGCTCCCCTCATTTGTACAGAGAGGACATATCTTCTTTCCGGTAAAGTCATATTTTTCAAGAAATGTAAACAGGATCATCGGCATCGTCCCGCAGTAATTCGGATACGCAAGATAGACCGTGTCATACTGCTCCATATTTTCCGGCCAGGAGACAGGTTCAGGTCTCGCGCCGCTTTTCATATCAGCCACCGCTTCCTTCACACATTCGGAATAAATCTCAGAATAGCTTACAGCCGGTTCAATTTTAAACAGTTCACATCCGGTTTCTTTCTGCAGTAGAAGGGCCGCAGTTTCTGTATTTCCGGTCTTTAGTTCTTTGATCTCTCCGTTTACATAATTCTGGCCTGCCCGTGAAAAATATACTGTAATTGATTTCATAATATATACCCGTCCTTTCCGGCATGCTGCACATAAAAACATGCTTCTTCACCGGGGCGGTGAAATATAACCTTCCGCCGTCCCGATACGATTTTATTTACATTCTACTACGCTGTAAAGCTTCGTTCAAGAGCCTCACGCAGAATACGTCCGCGGTGGTTAACTTACAGTTGATTTTATCTACCAAAATCGAATTTGATTCCATTGTAATCTGCATCTGTTTCCCGTAAAATGAAAGCAGAATAAAAAGCGGATACCGCAGCGTCAGTGTACAATCAGGAGGTGCAGGATCGTGAAAGAAATACATCTTGGCGAAATATTGATTAATAAACGCCGCAGTCTCGGCATCACCCAGGACGACCTTGCAGCTTTCCTGGGCGTGTCAAAGGCAGCCGTTTCGAAATGGGAAACCGGGGGTTCACTTAGATAAAGATACCACATCAATCCCACGCTGACTTTTGCTCAACCGATACAGCCGGAGGGCTGGATAACAAGAAAAGGCGGTATGCGCCCCGTGGAGGGGTAGCGTACCGCCTTTTCTTGTGGGGGTTTCCAAAGGGGGCAACGCCCCCATTTGGCACACGACTCTGCGAAGCAAAGTGTAGTGTGTTATACGCTCTGTCGGCGTTGCCGTGAAAATGCCGTTGCCGCCGGGGAGGGCAAGGGCATTTGAAGCGGCAGGAAAACAGGGCTGTGCTTGCGTGGCGTAGAGCCGTAAGCACAGGTCTGGTTTCAACAGCAGACTGGGCGTATATGAAATCCCCCGTCCCTCGTCCTACGCTCCGACTTGTGGACAAAGTGTCCCGAAGTTGTGGCTACACTCCCGGAAAAGTAACAGGACAGCGGGCAACCGTCAAGGCTGAAATGAACGGGCTTACACCCGGCCTTGACCGCCACCCGCCGTCCCGCTGAATGGGTGAACAAGGCGACCAATCCCTCAAAGTGCTTGGCCGCTCTCTTTCTGATTTTGGAGCGTTTCTTTTCTCATAATGAAATGGGCGGGAAGCCATTTTAGGGGTTTCCTGCCTTGATTGCCCATCTGCAAAGACAGGCGGGACTGTCAACGGCGGCGCATGAAATACGCCGTTCATCTTGACCGTTGACTACCCCGGCTGGCTTTGCTATTTCTCTGATAAATGAAATTTCGATTTTTAGAAAGCGTTTAAGATAACAATGCGGCTCCACTTGAAATTTTTTCTTTTACTGCCAAAACAGCCTCTTGGATAGAATAGGTTGTCGTTTCTATAACATTCGATTCATATATCCCCAAATTACAAAATTGCTCCCACATTGTTTCTACTAATTCAACATTTGTTTTTCTGTCTAATTTTGAGCGTTCCACAGCTCGTTTCATAGTTTCTTCTTTACTGGCTCTTAAAACAATATAGTGTACTTCATAATCTTCTCGAACAAGGGCTCTCCATGGTTCTAAAAACCACGGCCCGACAATTCCATCTACAATTACATCATATCCGCCGCGGGCATAGCGCTTTGCAGCTTCTAAAAAGGCTTCAATGACAACTAAATTTTGTTCGTTGGACTCTGGTAAATGCGGCGGTATTGCTCCTTTGCTTAAATAATGAAAAAAGTCGTCTGTGTGCATATGCACAGATTTATCCATGTTCGATTCTTTTGCGACAATCGACGCAGTTGTTGTCTTTCCTGTTCCCGGCGAACCTGTAATCACAATAATTCTTCCTTGATTCATCTACATTCTCCCTCGCAATTCAGATTTACCGCTCTCTTTCTGATTTTGGAGCGTTTCTTCTCTCAAGATTGAAATGGGCGGGAAGCCATTTTAGGGCTTTCCCGCCTTGATTGCCCATCAGCAAAGACGGGC
Organism: Ruminococcus turbiniformis; assembly: GCF_020687545.1. Taxonomy (GTDB): domain Bacteria; phylum Bacillota; class Clostridia; order Lachnospirales; family Lachnospiraceae; genus Mediterraneibacter; species Mediterraneibacter turbiniformis. The sequence goes on from NZ_JAJEQX010000003.1 coordinate 98,694, forward strand.
GGGACTGTCAACGGCGGCGCATTTATGCGCCGTTCATCTTGACCGTTGATTGGCCCCGCTAACTTTGCTACTCTGTTCTAAGTAATTCCTCAATTTGTTTTTTCATATATTCTACAAGTGCCATCGCTTCCTTTTCTACTGTCTCCCATTCATCAGACAAATTTCCCAAATAAGCTTCCTTTGCCGTTGTTAGCAGGGGGGAAATCTCTCCGGCAATTTTAAAATTACCCATTTTGCGGCAACATCTTTTGTCGTGATTTCTTCTGTTACTAAAGTAAACCACATTCGTGATAAGGTTAATAACACATTTCTTTCATCACCCTTAAAGCTGGAAATCAAACCAGGTAAAGAAAACCGAATTGCTTTTTTAATTTCGTGAAATGGGATAGCGGGAATAAGCTCTTTGCTTTCCGCCCCCTTCAAAGTTATGCTATTTTTTCTTGCTTGCCATAATAAAATCATTATATCTGGGTCATTGCAGGCTTGCGGATATTCTCCTGCTTCCATCTCTCCCCTTAGCCATTCACCATACATATACTGACATTTTGGCGGAAATTGCAACGGAACAATATCAGATTGATTGATAATAGTTACCTCTAAAGGTCTTTTTTCAATACAGCCTACGGAGCCAGAAATTTTCAATAATTGCTTTGTTAGATCTGCTCTGATTGAATTACTCAATTCTTGTTTAGTAATTATCAGTATATCTATATCACTATCTGGACGCAGCCCATTCATTGTTGCTGAACCATATAAATATATCCCCAATATTTGACCTTGTAATATGGTTTCTGCTATTGAAATAACTTGATTTACTTGTTGTGGAAATTCATTTATATTCATTGTAACTCCTATATGTATTTATTTTTACTCCTCAACAACTGATAAAACAGCGTCTAAGGCTAATTCTAAGGCTATGGATATACTTGTTTTTCCCCATTCTCTTTCTTGGTATTTATGAGGGTCTGCAAGAGTATCGGCTGAAAAAAGCAGCATAGCCCATGTAACTTTTCTAAATTTTGCACACGCCGCCAATGCGGAACATTCCATTTCTACTACTTGACATCCCTCTTCTTTCCGATACTGAACCATTTCTACTGTTTCTCGATAAAAACCGTCTGTTGTCCATGTTTTAACTTCCCAATATGGTATATTCTTTTGGCTTAAAGCAGATTCAATCGCATTTATACCAGCCTTTGAAATCTCTACTTCTCGGGAGGGAGGAAGATAATGGTAAGATGTTCCCTCATCTCTCAATGCAGAAACAGGTATCAAAAATCTATTTTCCGGGATGTCTTCCAATACGCCGCAAGAGCCGACGGAAATAATCTTTGTTACACCCCCTGCAATTAAATATTCTAAAACTTGGACGGCAGCAGCACTTCCCACAGGAGCCGGACATAGACATATTTTCTCCTGATTATAAAGACATTCATAAATAGGATATCGTCTTGTTGCACTTTCAAATTCATCTATCTGTATTCCATCATGGGTATGTGCATAATTTTCAACCTCGTCTCCTAAAAAAGCAAACACTGCTTTTGCAGGAAAACATTTTTTCCCATTTCCCGGCTGAAAAACAGCTTTTGATGCGGTATCGTACTCTAAAACAGGGTAGTCATGCTTTACTAATGGCATATTATTATCTCGAATAACAGGCTATTATTCTATTCCTTTCATCATCTTTTTTGCCAACTGCTTGAACAGGTCGGCAGTTTCTTCATCCATCGGCGTAAGCTGTCCGATCTGTCCGGCAACCATCGCCGCTACATCGTCAATGGAAAGCGGGTTTTGCTTCTGTTCCGCCAATGCGTCCCGCATGGCTTGGAACATCGCGGCGGTCACAGCTTCTCCCGGCTGTTCCCCGTTGTCAATGTCTTTCTTAATATCCCGCAGGATAGCAAGGAACACATTTTTGATTTTCTCAATCTCCGCCTCATGTTCCCCCATCTTCTGGGCGTTCAAAAGCTGTAAATCCTGCTTTGCTTCCGCCCGGTGTTCCGGGTGTTCTTTCATCAGGTCGGACAGGGAAGCCGTTGCTATCTCGATAAGCTGGTTTCTTGCTGTTATGCCTTTTGCCGCTGTGTCCTGAAAATAAATCCGTATCAAATCTATCAGCTTAGGAAAATTCCTGTGTTCCAACAGGCGGTTGAGGATTTGCACATCAACAGCACCCGTCACGAGCCCCCTCACGGCTCCCTCGGACAAGCCTAATTCAGAAATATCGTAGCTTTTACGGACGCTCACGGTGGATAAGCCCAGTATGTAGTCTGTCGATACCTTAAATTCCTTTGCCACGCCTATGAGAATATCACTGCTGACCGTTCTCGTTTCGCCGCTGACAATGCGGCTCAACTGGGAAGCGGAAACCCCTATCTTCTCCGCAAGTTCCTTTTGTGTGATGTGGTTCCCGTTGCATAAATCGGAAATCCGCTGTCCGGGTGTTCCGGGTAAAGCCATAGATACGCACCTCCTCCGCATACTTCCATTATACAGAATGATTGCAAAAATGCAATTTCCAAAGTGTAAACTTCATCAAAATGCAATTCTCGCAAAATTCCGGGGATTGCATTTTTTTCGTGTAGACTTAGGGTAGTTCATCGATGGACAGCACCTTGAAAACAGAATGACCGTCCGAAAAGGAATACCCCGGCTGGGGAAGCACCGCAAGGAACCGGACTTCGAGACAAAATGTCCCGAAGCTGCGGGGAGCGTGCCAACGCTGGAACACGCCGCAGGAATGGGGCAGGAAACCTTTTCGGGGAGAACGGCAACGGAAAGCAAAATGGAGGGAACGCATGAGAGATAACCCCTATAAAGACTTGCCGCCACTGGAACGCAGGCCGGACGGTTCCCTTTACCGCATGACACCGGCGCAGAGAAAACAGGCGGCCAGCCTGATACGCCGGGAGTGTTGTTGCTGTGAGGACGGCAACTGCATTGTCCTTGATGATGGGGACACCTGCACCTGCCCGCAGACGATTTCTTTCTCGGTCTGCTGTAAGTGGTTCCGCTGGGCGGTCTTGCCGCTGGACGGGACGTTGGAAGCGGAGATTTTCCGGGATAAGGACTTGAAACGCTGTGCGGTCTGCGGCGGCGTGTTCGTCCCCAAATCTAACCGGGCAAAATACTGCCCCGGCTGTGCCGCCAGAGTTCACAGGCGGCAGAAAACAGAAAGTGAACGGAAAAGGAGGTCTGCTGTGGACAGTTAGGAGCGAAAAAAGCCTTGATTTATCAGGCTCCGCAAGCCCCAAAACGGGGCAGGTGGTATAAAGTATCGCCCGCCCCGGAAAACGGGCTTCTAACCGTCCACAAAATGCGCTATGACAAATACCATCTATATCCATCAGCCGGAAAAGGCGTTCAGCTTCACCCGGCTCCCGAATTTCCTCTTTGAAGCCCCCACATTCAAGCCCCTGTCCAGCGAGGCAAAGGTTCTGTACGCCTTTATCCTGCGCCGGACAGAGTTATCCCGCAAGAATGGGTGGGCGGATGACTGCGGACGGATTTTCCTGTATTACCCCATCTGCGAGGTGGTTGACCTGCTCCACTGTGGGCGGCAGAAAGCGGTGAACACCCTGCGGGAACTGCAATACGCCGGACTGGTGGAAATCCAGAAGCAGGGCTGTGGAAAACCCAACCGCATTTTCCCAAAATCCTATGAAGCGGTTCCAAACACCGACTTCAAGAAATCCCGTTCTGGTACGCCGGAGGGCTGAAAACCGTACCCATGAAGTACGGAAACCGCCCCCCCTGAAGTACGAAAACCGGACGGTATATAGAAATACAAAGATTAAAATGATTTATTTATATCCATTCCATTCCTATCGTATCAGAGATAATTCCGGCGGGATTTTCCCTGTGGAAAACCCCGGATAGGAAAGGAATGGGGAAAGGAGCAGAATGGCACAACACGCAATTTTACGGTTTGAGAAGCACAAGGGCAACCCGGCAAGGCCGCTGGAAGCCCATCACGAAAGACAGAAAGAACAGTATGCCAGCAATCCCGACATTGACACAAGCCGGAGCAAATACAACTTCCATATCGTCAAGCCGGAAGGACGCTATTACCACTTCATTCAGAGCCGTATCGAGCAGGCCGGATGCCGGACGAGGAAAGACAGCACACGGTTTGTCGATACGCTGATAACTGCCAGCCCGGAGTTTTTCAAGGGGAAATCCCCAAAGGAGATACAGGCGTTCTTCCAGCGGGCGGCGGACTTCCTCATTGGACGGGTAGGACGGGAAAATATCGTGTCGGCGGTGGTACACATGGACGAGAAAACGCCCCACCTGCATTTGACCTTTGTTCCGCTGACAAAGGACAACCGCCTGTGTGCAAAGGAGATTATCGGCAACCGGGCAAACCTGACGAAGTGGCAGGACGATTTTCACGCCTATATGGTGGTGAAATATCCCGACTTGGAGCGTGGGGAGAGTGCCAGCAAGACAGGCCGGAAGCATATCCCCACCCGGATTTTCAAACAGGCGGTTTCCCTCTCCAAACAGGCCAGAGCCATTGAAGCCACCCTTGACGGCATTAACCCGCTGAACGCCGGAAAGAAAAAAGAGGAAGCCCTCTCCATGCTGAAAAAGTGGTTCCCGCAGATGGAGAACTTCTCCGGGCAGTTGAAAAAGTACAAGGTCACAATCAATGACCTGTTGGCGGAGAATGAGAAGTTGGAAGCAAGGGCAAAGGCCAGCGAAAAAGGAAAGATGAAAGATACGATGGAACGGGCAAAGCTGAAAAGCGAACTGGACAATTTACAGCGGCTGGTTGACCGTATCCCGCCGGATATACTGGCGGAACTGAAACGTCAGCAGCGGCACACGGTAAAGGAAAGGTGATAGATATAAGCAGAAATTTTCGCCGCCTCTGTGCGGCATTGTACCTTGAAAACTGAATATGGAGGACACTGGATGGCAAAAAGCAAAAGCGATATTTTTACACCCCGGACAGGGCAGGTCATACAAGCAGAGAACGGCACGCAGTATTTTGTATGTGGGAACAACCGTATAAAAATCTCCGAACACTTCGCCGCAGGCGGGAAGCCCCTCGGTGATCTGATTGTAGATGTGGTGCGGCATACCGCAGAAAAAGCCGCTTCAACCTGATAGCCCATCATTGATAACACGCCCACGCTTATGATATAATTGCCATAGAGCAAAAGTATTGTAAGCGTGGGTTGTTTCTTTAGAAGGAGGATTTTTAACGGTGAAACAACCTTACAATACTACGATTTACAACACGGCGCTTTATATGAGATTGAGCCGGGACGATGAACTGCAAGGAGAAAGCGGGAGTATTCAGACACAACGCATGATGCTCCGGCAATATGCCGCCGAGCATAGCCTGAATGTCATAGATGAATATATCGACGATGGATGGTCTGGAACGAACTTTGACAGGCCGGATTTTCAGAGAATGATTGATGACATTGAGGACGGGAAAATCAACTGCGTTGTTACGAAGGATTTATCCCGCTTAGGCAGAAACTACATTCTGACCGGCCAATACACGGAAATCTACTTTCCCAGCAAAGGAGTCCGCTATATCGCTGTCAATGACAATGTGGACACCATCAACGGAGAGAATGAGCTTGCCCCATTCCTCAACATTCTGAATGAAATGCACGCCCGCCAGACCAGCAAAAAGGTAAAAGCGGCCATGCGGACACGGTTTGCAAATGGCGCACACTATGGAGCCTATGCCCCGCTGGGCTATGTCAAAGACCCGGATAAGAAAGGCCATCTTCTGATTGACCCGGAAACAAGGTGGATTATCGAAAAGATTTTTGACCTTGCCGTTCATGGCCGGGGAGCCGCCAGCATTACACGGATTTTGGTCGAAGAAAAAGTGCCTACTCCCGGCTGGCTGAATTTCCAGAGATACGGCACTTTCGCAAATATCTATGCCGGAGCGCCGGAGGAAAAAGCCTATGCGTGGACGATAGCGCAGGTGAAAAGTATTCTGAAAGAGGAAACCTATATCGGACACAGCGTCCACAATAAGCAGACCAACATTTCATTCAAAAACAAGAAGAAAGTACGCAAGCCAAAAGAGGAATGGTATCGTGTGGAGAACACCCACGAAGCGATTATTTCCGAAGATGTGTTCCGTCAAGTACAGGAGCAGATTTGCAACAGGCGCAGACGGCAGAAGAACGGCACAACACAGATATTTTCCGGGCTGGTAAAATGTGCGGACTGCGGCTGGTCGCTGGCCTATGGTGTGAACAGCCAGAACAAAAATCCCTATGCCCACTACCATTGTAGCAAGTACGGGCAAGGATTGCACCAGTGTTCCATGCACTATATCCGCTATGATGTGCTTTACGCCTATGTCCTTTCCCGTCTGCAATACTGGTCTGTGCTGGCACAGCAGGATGGGGACAAACTTCTGAAACGGCTACTTAACGCCAGCGACAAGGAACGCAATACTGCAAGGAAGCGGCAGACAGCCGAACTGAAAAAGGCGGAAAAGCGCAAAGCAGAAGTAGACACCCTGTTTGCAAAAATGTATGAGGACTGGTCTGCCGGACGCATTACAGAATACAATTTCAATATGCTGTCCGAAAAGTATCAGGGCGAACAGCGAGAATTGGACGCAAAAATTGAACGGCTTCACGAAGCGATGGAGGTCGCCGCCCAGACAGCGGTTGACGCTGAAAAGTGGATAGGTCTGATGAAACAGTATGTCAATCCCACAGAATTGACGGCTGAACTTCTGAATACGCTGATTGAAAAAATCCTTGTCCATGAAGCGGTCAAAAGTGAGGACGGAAGCCGGGAACAGGAAGTGGAAATCTTCTACCGCTTTATCGGCAAAATCGAATGACACATCTTGAGATACCCAACAATATCTTTAACTAAGGGAAACCGGAAATTCTTATCCCGATATACAGCTTCTCCCCAGGCTGGCCGCCTTTTTTGACATCAGCATCGACGAGCTGGTCGGATATGACCCTCAGCTTGACGATCAGGCGATCCGGAAGCTTTACCTCAGCCTGTCCGGAGAGTTTGCGTCACTGCCCTTTGATGAGGCATGCACGCACTGCCGTGAATATATCCGGAAATATTATTCCTGCTGGCCGCTTCTCTTTCAGATCGGTGTTCTCTTACTCAATCACGCCATGCTGGCGCCCTCCCCGGAACAGTCCGAACAGGTTGTCCGTGAGGCGATGGCGCTCTTTGAGCGCGTGAAAGCCGGAACAGACAATCCGGTACTTGGAAACGAATCGCTGCAGCTTAAAGCCTACTGTCTTATCACCCTGGGGCAGCCTGAGAAAGTTCTTGCGCTGCTTCCGGAAACGCCGCCCCTCTGCGGGCCTTCCGAACCTCTGCTGGCGTCCGCGCTTAAGATGACCGGAAATACGGCTGAGGCAAAGCGGGTCCTTCAGACAGGCATTTACAATGAAGTTCTCGCGCTTTTTAACCTTCTCCCCGCATACATGAGCCTGTGTATGGATGACCGGAACCGTTTTGAGGAAACCTGCCGGAGAATGCGTCTGCTTGCGGACACGTTTCACATAGACCGCCTTCATCCCGGACTCTATCTTTCCTGCCTCATCATCATGGCTCAGGGCTGGGTATCCTTCGGTGAAAATGAGACGGCCCTGTCCGTGCTGGAAGAATATACCTCGCTTGCCGCAGGAAATATCTATCCCCTTCGTCTGCACGGAGATGAATATTTCTATCTGCTGGATAACTGGTTTGACCGGGAAATAATCCCCGGCGCCTATCCGCCCCGGGATGAATCACTCATCCGCCGCAGTATGGCACAGGCGCTTACTGACAATCCTGCCTTTGCTGTTTTCTCGGACCACCCGGATTTTCAGCGTATGGCAAAATCACTGACGGAGGCGGAAAAGGGATAAATGAAAGGAGCAGATCACAATGAATGCAGTCACAATCACCCATCTTTCCAAAACTTATCCGAACGGCACAGCGGCGCTTCAGGATATCACTCTCGCCCTTCGCCCCGGCGAAGTGTGCGGATTTCTGGGGCCTAACGGCGCGGGCAAGACAACAACAGTCAAGCTGTTAAACGGGATCCTCACCCCATCCGGCGGCTCCTTAAGCGTCCTCGGGATGGATCCGGCCAGAGAGCCGGAAAAGATTCATGCCCGCTGCGGGGTTGTCACAGAACACGCCCAGATGTACGACAATCTGACAGGGAAGGAGAATCTTCTCTTCTACGCCTCTGTATTCGGAATATCGCCGTCCGAAGCCGCAGACCGGGCGGATGCGCTTCTTTGGGAGCTTGATCTTTTAAACGCACAGGACAAAAAGCTTTCCTCCTACTCAACCGGCATGCGGCAGAGACTTTCCCTTGCGCGGGCGCTGATCCACCGCCCGGATGTTCTTTTTCTGGACGAACCGACCTCCGGACTGGACCCTGAGAGCGCCCGGAATGTAAATCTTATGATCCGCAGGCTGGCCGAAGAATCCGGCGTCACAGTCTTTCTCTGTACCCATCAGCTCAGATACGCGCAGGAAATCTGTTCCCGCTACTGTCTGATTGAGAAAGGGATGCTTCTCGCAGACGGCACACTCAAAGAGCTGCGCAGCCGTATCCTTCCGGATACTGTTCTCAGAATCCGCGCCGGACATATGCCTGTCATAGCAGGACAATACGATCCGGGACAGCATAGCCGGGAAAATATATTTCAGGAGATATCTCCCGGGCACTATGAAACACATATCCGCTCGGAGGAGGAAATCCCGGCAATCGTCAGGCAGATCGCCGAAAAGGGGGGACTGATCTATTCTGTTGAAAATATTCAGCCCTCTCTGGAAGACATTTATTTCGCCCTGACAGACATTCAGAAGGAGGCATCACTATGAATCAGGCAGTAAAAACAATCATAAAAAAGGACATAAAAGGGATCACCTCGAACCGGAGTCTTTTTCTCTCCCTCCTGATCGTTCCCCTTGTCCTTACAGTACTTCTCCCGTGTATCTTCCTGTTCGCGGTTCACTTTGTCCCGGATGATCCGGATATCCGGAAGCTCCTTGATCTTCTGCCCCGTTCCGCATGGAGCAGCAGTCCGGAACTGACCATATCCGGGCTGATCCTCAACTATATCATGCCTGTCTTTTTCCTCATTATCCCGATTATGGCCTCCTCTGTTATGGCGGCCAGCTCTTTTGTCGGAGAAAAGGAAAAACACACGCTGGAAACGCTGCTCTACAGCCCGCTCACCCTCGGACAGATCTTCCGCGCAAAAGTGCTGGCCTCTTTCCTGATGAGCATGGCCGTATCTCTTGCATCGTTTCTGGTCATGCTGCTCTTTATGGAACTGGAAGCCTTTTTCCTGATGGGAAGCCTGCTCCCTCTTTCGGCAAGCTGGCTCATTCTGCTCTGCATGCTCTCCCCGGCAGTTTCACTGATCGCCGTCACGCTGATTGTGAGAGGTTCCGCGCGGGCGCAGAGCATGGAGGAGTCCCAGCAGGCGGCCGTCTTTTTGATCCTCCCGCTGGTTCTCCTCGTCGTCGGCCAGTTTACCGGAGTCCTGCTTGTCAGCCAGTGGCTCCTGCTTGTCTTAAGCCTGGCCTGTGCCCTTCTCGCCTGGATTCTTCTCCGGAGAGCGGCAGCGCGCTACACTTACGAAATGGTACTGAAATAGGATTGAATCACATTTTCTCTGATTCACTCCGTTTAAACAGAATCTCCACCCGCAGTCCGTGAGGAGAAACAGCCTTAAACGCAACTTCTCCTCCGTGTACAGCGGCAATCTGCTGCACAATCAAAAGTCCCAGACCGTGCCGCGGCTCCTCTGTCCCTCCGTCGCTCATCATATAATGAGGAATGGACTTCAGCTTTTCCAGCTCCTCTTCTCTTATCCCGATTCCATCGTCCTCCACGGCCACAGCATATCCTTCTTCCCGGCCGCACACTTCCACACAGACCCGGCATCCGTCGGGATTGTGCGACTGTACGTTATTCAGAAGGTTTGTAACCGCCCTGACAAGGAGGTCTTTATCCCCCGAAACCAGCGGAACACTCTCCGTTTCCGGCCCGTTCCATTCAAGTGTATACCTTCCGTCCACGTCCGCATTGATAAAATCCGCCGCGCACTGGCGTGCTACCGCCACAAGGCTCACCTTTTCCATATGGAGAGGCTGCATATGGTATTCCAGTTTGGAGGCCAGGTTCAAGTCATTTACGAGGTTTTTGATTTTTAAACTCTGCTGCCTGATCACCGTAGCCTTTCTCCTGTTTTCCTCTGACAGGGACATGTCTCCTTCCATCTGTCCCGCATATCCCATGACCATGGAAAGAGGCGTTCGTATATCATGGGAAACGCCGGAAATCCAGTTTGCCCGGGCGCTCTCCCTTTTCCTGAGTTCTGCTTTTTGCGCACGGAGGATCTCAGAAGCCTGGTTGATCTTCTTCGCCAGATCTGAAAGCAGTCCTTTCTCTTTTATATGTTCTCCCATTCCTGACGGGAGAGCCTGTATCCCTTCCACAAGAGGACGGACTGAACGAAGAAGCTTTGTATTGGCAATGACATAGATCAGAAAGACAAGCAGCAGATTTGCCCCGACTGCCCCCAGTACAATATACGGGGAATTTTTGATCAGGTCATAATCCCATGCCGGACGCATATGCTTCCAGTAACGCCCCTCAGGAAAACCGACTGCCACAAGCCCTTTCCCGTCCTGCGCCTCTGCGGTAAACACAGGGCTCCCGGCCAGATACCCCCTGGTAAAATTCGAGATATCTGTAGCGGTATATTCCATGGGGACCCCTTCTGGCAGTTCCTCGGTATGCCATTTTACCTGGAGCGTATAATCGTCAATATACATCGCCCAAATGCCCTGTTTTTCTAATTCCTCTTCCATTTCTTCTGAAAATGTCCAGCCGCTTTCTGTTTCTTTTAAAGCCGCAGCCGTCTTTTCCGCGACCGTCCACGGCCCGTCCCCCGGAACCTGTCCCACGGCGACAATCAGAAACAGTATGATATTGAGAGCAAAAACAAGCACTGTACTGATCAGCAGGATTCCCATGCAGCGTCTGATCAGCTTTGCAATACTTCGCATCTTATCTTCCCTCCACCATCAGTCTGTATCCCAGTCCCTTGACGGTGATAAGCGACACCGGTCTGGACGGATTTTCCTCAATCTTCTCCCGAATCCGCCGGATGTGTGCCATGAGACTGTTTTCATAGCCAAACGGGTTGTCTCCCCATGCGGCTTCACAGAGCTGGTCAATCGTCACAATTCTCCCCGCATTTTTCCAGAGTGCCTTCAGAATCTCATACTCCTTGGCGGTCAGCGGGAGATGTTCCCCGCCTTTGATCACTTCTGCCCGTGAAAAATCAATACGGCTTCCCGCAAGAAGCACAAGGGGATCTTCTTCCTTATAATATCTTCTGAGAATATTCCCGATGCGAAGCAGAAGTTCCCGGTCAAGAAAAGGCTTTACCATATAGTCATCCGCCCCCAGCCCAAGTCCGCGTATTCTGTCCTCATCTTCTCCTCTTGCAGTCAAAAACAGTACCGGCATATTCCTCGTCCTGCGAATTTGTTCAAAAAGTTCAAATCCGTTTCCATCAGGAAGCATAACGTCAAGAACTGCAATATCCGGCTCCCAGTCCGCAACAGCCGCGGCCGCCTCCGCTGCCGTCTTTGCCGTGTGTATCTGAGTGTATCCGTCCTCCTTAAGAAAATTGACGATCATTTTAAGTATCTCCGTCTCGTCATCCACAAGAAGAATCTTTTTTTGTCTGATATAGTCGCAGTTTAAAACGGTGTCATTCATTATATCTCCCTCCTAATCTACGTTCACATTATATCACAGAAAAGCGGCTTCTCATCCGGGCACGCTCAAATGTAAGGTAAATGTAAGGCAGAGAAAAGGAGGATGTAAGGAAAACGCTTTATACTAAAAGCCATCAAAGGAAAGGAGCATATAAAAATGAACATGATAGAAACACACAACCTCACCAAATCCTATGGGAGTTTCACTGCAGTTTCCCGCCTGAATCTTCACATCCGAAAAGGAACCGTCTACGGTTTTCTCGGACCTAACGGAGCAGGAAAGTCTACAACGATGAAGATGTTTCTCGGGCTTACCGCCCCTACAGGGGGAACCTTTCAGATCGACGGAAAGTCTTACCCCCGCGACCGAACAGCCATCTTAAAAGAAGTCGGTTCTTTCATCGAAGCCCCCTCCTTTTACGGCAACCTGACCGGAGAGGAGAATCTGGACATCATCCGGAAAATACTCGGTTTACCGAAGAGCAGCATAGAGGACGCGCTGAGGCTTACCGGGCTGGCCGAGTTCAGAAAACGCCCCGCAAAGAAATACTCTCTTGGCATGAAACAGCGTCTCGGACTTGCAGGAGCCCTCCTTGGCCGGCCGCCCGTCCTGATTCTGGATGAACCGACCAACGGACTCGACCCCGCCGGTATTCATGAGATCCGTTCCCTGATCCGTTCCCTGCCGGAACAATTCGACTGCACAGTGCTCGTCTCCTCCCACCTTTTGTCCGAAATAGAGCTGATGGCCGATGATATCGGGATTCTGAATCATGGCCGCCTGCTCTTTGAGGGCACCCTGGACAGCCTGCGCTCATCTGCCCGCATATCGGGACTGCCGTCCGACAATCTGGAAGATACCTTCCTCGCCATGATCGACGGGGACAACAAGTGCAGAGGCCGGCAAAAAGGAGGCGCGGACAGATGACTTTCGGGATTGAAATAAAAAAGCTGAAACGGACAGGATATCTCCCTGCATGTCTTGGCGCAGCGGCCCTGGCGGCTTTATTTCCCGCGGTAAACATGGCGGCTCGCTCAGAAACCTTCACTGTGATGCCGGGCGCACCCCTCGATATCGTGACAGATGCAAGCTGGCAGGTGATGGCCATGTTAAACGTAATGCTCCTGATCTGCGGGGCATGCCTGATGTACCACATCGAATACGCGGACAGCGGCATACAGAAAATGTCCTCTCTTCCTGTTCGTCCGGGGCAGATCTTTTTCGGCAAGGCCGCCGTCACGGCGCTCGTCATGGCAGTCTCTCTCGTTCTGGAAACATCTGCGCTCTCGCTGTGTGCTGACCGGTGGTTTCCCGGCTTCGAGCCGGATATCCGTGAAATATTTATCCGGGCCGGATTCCAGTGGATCACTCTCCTGCCTACGGGAGTCCTGATGCTTCTGATCGCGTCCCTTTGCCGGAATATGTGGGTATCTTTAGGGACAGGAATCATCCTTGTATTTACCCTGTCCGTCCTTCCCACTGACAACCCGGCAGCTGCATTTCTGCCCTTCTGCTCCCCGTTTCAGACGTTTTCATCCGCGTCAGGGCAGGGGCTCATCCCGGCTTTTATCGCCGTGTGCCTGACCGAGTCTTTATGTTTTGGAATTGCTGAACTGATCTGTCAGAAATTAAGGAGGTATTTTGAATGAATTATATATCTGCAATCAGCATAGAAATGAAAAAAATCCGGCGCTCAAAAATACTGCTGCTGTTGCTCATCCCGGTTCTCATGATGTGGATTCCCAGCCTTGTCAACTCAGACATGATCTTTGACGTAAGAGATATTCCCATTACTCCGGAACGCAACTTCTTCATCCAGGGATTCATGGGAATGGCATGGTTCATGCTTCCGGCGTCTGTTGTCATCTGTACGGTACTGCTCACCCGGACAGAACTCTCTCACAGGGGAATTGTAAAAATGCTCTCTCTTCCGGTGAGCCGGACAAAACTCTTTCTCGCCAAATACACTGTACTTGTCTTTCTTATTTTTGTGCAGATGGCATTCACTGTCCTGGCATACTTTATCTGCGCCGCTGCCGCTTCCCGGATGCATGGCTGTGACCTTGTCTTAAGTCCGGCTTATGTTTTAGGCAGCACTTTCAGGATTTATGCATCGGCTCTTCCGATGGCGGCGGTATTCTGGATGCTCTCTGTCCTGATCCCCTCACCGATATTTTCTGTCGGGATCGGGCTTGCTTCCATCGTCCCCTCCGTCCTCGTCATCAATACTGAATTCTGGTACGCCTATCCGGTCAGCTATCCTTTCTATTTTCTCATGGTTGAATACGGAAGGGCGGCTGAAGGGGTCTATGAAACAGGAATTGACTGGATACCGCTCATTCCTGCGGCACTTCTTATCACTGCCGCGGCGCTTCTCATTGCATGTATCCGTTTTCAGCGGAGTCAGAAAGTCTGATCCGTATTTCAACCGAGAATACATCCTCTTCCATCCACGCCCGGATCTCTCCGCCCATACGCTCCACAAGCCCTTTCGCGATGGAAAGCCCAAGGCCCGTGGACGTATGGGTTCTGGCGGAATCCGCCTTGTAAAACCGGCGGAACACCTGATCCGGATCGATCTCCTCCGGATGTTCCGTGTCATTCGCACAGCGGAAGATGGCGCATCCCTCCCGCTCAGACAGCGCAAGGCGGATGCGGGACTGTCCATGAACAAGGGCGTTTCGGATCAGGTTCTGAACCGACCGGCGTACGGCCTCCTCATTTCCCGCTACCATGAGGTGCCCGTCGCAGAAGTCGATCTCCGGCTCGATTCCCTTTTTCTGAAATTCATCATAAAAGGAAAACACTGTGTCATAGACGCATTTCCCGAAATCAACGCACTCGGTCTCCAGTTCATACTCCGCGTCCTGGAGCTTTGTGTACGTGAAGAGCTCTTCCAGCATCTCCTTTAAGCTTCCGATCCGCGCTTTTATGATTTCAATATAGCGGAGGCGCTCCTCCTCTGATTCGCTCTGAATCAGAAGCTGGAAATATCCGTCCAGAGAGGTAAGGGGCGTCCGGATATCATGCGACAGGTTGGTGATCGTCTCCTTTAAGTCTGTCTCGTTTTTCTGCGCCTCCTGCCTCATCTCCCGGGACAGATCAAGCACGCTGTTGACACCGTCTGTCAGCTCATTAAGCTCCGGAAACGGCAGATCTGCCGTCAGCCTCATATTTGTCTTCTGCTCTTTCAGAAACGCAAGCTGGAGGCAGGTCTTTTTCACCTGTCGCCGGTAGATAATCCATATCAGTGCAAAAACAACTGCCGCTGCTGTGGCGGCAACCGCCCAGATCAGCATCCTGGCGCCCTCCTTTTAAAAAAATTAACAGTTCAGCCATCCGGCATCATCAGACGGATTTATGCTCACATGGAAATCCGCCGATTGATGTTCAGATGTATTTAGCGCACATCCCGCCTTTTAAGAATCAGCATGGAAAACAATGCGCACAGTACGATAAATGCAGCGCCCACGGCAGCCGCCCGGACCATAACGTCCGCATCCGCTCCCAGTCCCGCAAGTCCGATATTCCCGTCCAGCATGTACAGACTGATGTCAAACTCCCACGAAGGACGGATTTCATAGACTGCCCGGTTAATAATCGAGTAGAACGGAACGAAAATTCCCATTGTCATAAGGATTCCCGCTGTCATTCCAAACGCAGAGCTTTTTGTGAGGATGCACAGAAACATCATCAGCGCAGCGAAACCCAGATGAAGCAGGTACTGCGTTCCGAAAAACACAAGGAGATCCGCGGTCACATTGACCGTAAACCGCTCTCCCCATAAAATGAATCCCAGAACCGTTTCCGAGACTGCAAACAGGGCAATCATGACCGCCGTCTGTACAGCCAGCGCGGCCAGTTTGGACAGCGCCAGGGCGCCGCGGTTTGGAATCGCTCCCGCAATGTTCTTGATATAACCGTTTTTCTGCTCCGCATTCACAAACACTGCCGCGAAAATCACACAGAGCAGGACAAGCAGGCCGCTTACCAGCTGACTGCTGATAAATTCACCGGCATCAATTTTTCCGATGACCCACTCCGGATCTGTTTCCGTGTACAGGCCCATTTCTCTGTCTTCATTTCCTTCTGTTTCAGTCTGTATTTCTTCCTCCATCTGAACCGCATACGCAGGATCCTGCGCGATGGCATCCAGGTCCATATTCGTCATGACCGTGCAGAAGAACGCGATCCCGACCGTAAACGCCAGTATCACCCACGTTGACACCGAATGAAACATCCGGTAAAGATCCATCTTAATCAGATTAAACATTGACGCCACCCCCTGTCAGATTCAGATAATAGTCTTCCAGCGCTTCGTTTTTCACCGTGATCCCCAGCGTCCGGATCCCATGTCCGGCAAGGCTCATGGTGATCTCGCCGCTGTCGCTTAACCGCTCAAAGATATGAATGGTATCTGTATCTACTACCTTGTACCGGGTGATTCCCATTCCGTCAAGGACCGTGCACGCCCCGCGCGTGTCGTCTGTTTTCAGTTCAATCCGCTCGCTGCACCGGGACAGAAGCTCCTCTCCTGTCAGCTCCTGAAGAAGCACGCCGTCGTGAATAATCCCGTAGTGAGTGGCGATCTTTGAGAGCTCTTCCAGAATATGGCTGGAAATAAGGAAGGTAATGTTCCGCTCTTTGTTCAGTCTTAACAGGGTCTCTCTCACCTCTGCGATCCCCTGCGGGTCAAGACCGTTGATAGGCTCGTCGAGGACAACCAGATCCGGGTCGCCTACAAGGGCAAGAGCGATACCGAGACGCTGTTTCATTCCAAGGGAGAAATTCTTCACCCTTTTGCGTCCTGTGTCCGCAAGGCCGACGATGCGCAGAAGTTCCTCGATCTCCCCTTCCTTGCGCACTCCAAGCGCCAGACATTTCAGTTTCAGATTCTGCGCTGCGGTCATATTCGGGTAGATACCCGGGGACTCGATCAGCGTTCCCACACGGGCCAGACACCGGTACGCCTCTTTCCCGCTTCTTCCGAACAGAGTGAACTCCCCCTCCGTCGGTTTCGCAAGGCCGCATATCATCTTGAGAAATGTCGTCTTTCCGGCGCCGTTTCTGCCGATCAGACCGTAGATATCTCCCTGCCGGATATGGATGTTCACCGCGTTTACCGCCTTATGCCTGCCGTACTGCTTGGTCAGGCCGTTTGTGCTGAGTAAATACTGCATGTTTCATGCCTCCTTTGCTTTACATAAACTATCTTATCCGGCAGATACTAATGAAACGCAAAGCAAAGTTTAAGAAATGTTAAAGCTTCTTTGCAAGGCGGAATCCGATGCCCCAGACCGTCTCGATATACTCCTCGTCCGTCACTGCCTTTAATTTCTTCCGTATATTGCTGATATGCACATTGATCGTCTTGTCTTCGCCGATGTAGATGTCATCCCAGGCGTAATCGTAGATATCCTGTTTGGAAAACACCTTGTTCGGATACGAAAGCAGAAGCTCCAGTATCTTAAACTCCTGCCTCGTAAGTTCCAGTTTTTCTCCCCTTACCGACGCTGTAAAAGACTCCGTATCCAGCTTAAGCTCCCTGTACGCAAGCGCCTCTGATTTTCCCTCCCCGCCAGCCGAAAAACGGCGGATCTGTACGCCCACCCGGGCGATCAGTTCCTGAATATCAAAAGGCTTCGTCATATAATCTTCCGCCCCAGATGTGAGAAGCTCTACCTTACTGTCGATTCCGTCTTTCGCGGACACGACAATCACCGGGACGGACTGCGTCTCCTTAAGCTTCGGGAGCAGCTCTTCCCCGTTCATCCCCGGCAGCATCAGGTCGAGCACCGCCAGATCAAAAGATTCTCCCCTGGCATGCAAAAGTCCCTCTGTCCCGGAAAACGCCTGCGTACATTCATAGCCCGCCTTCTCAAGCGCCTCGGCCATCATGTTGTTGATATCGGTGTCGTCTTCAATAATCAGTATTCTGCTCACGTAAGCGTCCTCCTTATGCCTCGGTAACTGTGACGGACACGGTATCTCCCGGCTGTTTTCCGATCTTTTCCCGGATATCTTTGCGTATCCCGATGATATGGCAGACCGAACCGTCCTCATTCTTAACGCCCATATTCACAATGCTTCCGGTGTATG
The DNA here is from genome assembly GCF_020687545.1 of Ruminococcus turbiniformis. GTDB lineage: Bacteria > Bacillota > Clostridia > Lachnospirales > Lachnospiraceae > Mediterraneibacter > Mediterraneibacter turbiniformis. Next base: position 116,560 of record NZ_JAJEQX010000003.1, read on the forward strand.
GAACACCGTCAAACGTCGCCCGGACTTTCACTCTACCCTTTCCGAACTCTTTCCTGATGTCGTACGGAAACCGGACATAGGCGCCGCCCTTGTCCGGCACCGGCTCGATCACGGCACGAAATTCATACACTTTTCTTTCCCTCTCTTTTCGTCTGACAGGGTGGCGGATCACTGTTTTTAACTTCTCCGGTTTGCATCTTCGCACATCGCTTAAATAGATCTCATGGTGGTATCTGTGTTCTGAAAAGTCCGGCACATACCCCTGTTCTTCAAGGAACCGGTTCATCTTCTCCACCGTCTCCAGCTCATCGTCATAGGGACCGATATGCATACACTGCACGCACACGCCTTCTTCATAAGTCAGAAATTCCACTCTGGAGAAATCTGTCTCCTTTTTTTCTGTGGCCTCCCGAACCGCCCAGTCAAATTCCTCCTTCGTCACAAATTCCGGCAGACGGATCAGGGAAATCCACTGGAAATCTTTCTTTCGGCTGTAATCCACACCTTTTGTCCCGTCCTGCCACCAGAATCCCTCCAGCGGAGGAACAACATAGTCGAAATACCCGTCCATTTTATGGTTTCCCATCTTGCTCATTTTGATCGTGTAGGCCATGCCGTATAACAGGCCGATCGCCTTCTTATAATCGCCGTCCTCCTCATTCGGGTTGCCTTTCCCTCTCACCGCAAGAAAATTCATGGACGGGATCTCGATGATCTGCGGCTTCTTCGGCGGCAGATAAAATTCTTTGTATTCTTTCTTATAATCAAATGCTGCCATTTTTCGTTCTCCTTTTTGCCTTCGCACAATGGATCTTCCACTTTTAATTTTCTTCACTCTGCAGTCCGATGTAAATGCAGACTTCGGCATGCTCCATATCCGCATTCTGATATTCCTCAAAATCGCAGATATACGTTCTCGGAAGATCCGTCTTCCATATTTCCTTCCAGACTTGTGCAACCGCAGCGGAAGATGTTCGCATATCGCACACGATCTTGAATCTGGCATATCGTCCGCCGGGAATGTTCCTCTTTTCGTATTCTCCACTCTTTCCGCCGCTACTGCCTCCTTCTTTTTCATCTACTGCACAGGCTACCATAATAGTATAGTCGTCGTCTACGCCTCCGTCATACTCCGTATACAGCCCGATGGCTTTCCCGTCAGTTTTATTCTTTATATTTTCATACACGCCGTCCTCATAGAAGCGTTTCCACAATCCGCCGATGGTCATTTCCATATCCGGCGCGTGATTGTTTGTACGGGCAGATATGCCCTCCACCGTTTTTTCCTTAAGTTCAATAATTTCATAATTCATAGTTTCTGCTCCTTTCGCTTTCTCCGTTTCATCTTACCAAAGCAAACAGGACAACAGTATGTCATGAATCTGAATATTGCTCTTCCAGTCTCTTCCCAATCTGCGACAGTTTCTCCCGCAGCTCCTCCGGTTCCAGAAGCTCTGCTTTGCCGCGGAAAGACAGAATCCATCCGAGAATACTCTCCTCGTCTGTAAACCCAAAAGAAAAAAGAAGCCTGCCGTCCTCCTGAACAGAAAAACAGTCCGGTCCGTACTCCTCCACAAGCCGCCACCGGTACATAGGTTCTATCAGCGCCTTCACCCGATACACACAAGGGAACAGCCGTTCATTTGAGAGATCCGGCAGAGGAGCCTTCCGCTTTTTAAATGTTTCGCCCGGTCTTAATCCGGTCATCCGGTTCAGCTTAAAGAGACGGTAATCTCCCCGCGCCGTACAGTATCCCCACACATACCAGCCAGCCCACCGGAAAATCAAATAGTACGGTTCCATTTCTCTGCTGCTCTCTCCTGTCGGCGAATAATACTGAAAACGAACCGTCCTCCCGGCGTCTGTCGCCTCCCGGAGCATCCTAATCTTCGGAACCAGAGAATCTTTGTACCAGGAGGACAGATCGATCAGAATACTCTGGCTGCCCGGCATAATCGCGGAAGATCCGGCGGAAAGTTTCTCCATAAGCTGCGCCACCTGATTCGTGCCGCTGACACTGTCCAGACTTCGAAGCCCCGCCAGAATATCCTGCATGTCCGACGAGGTAAGAAGAGTGCTGTCCATCTTATATCCGTCCATAATGGAGATTCCGCCGTTCGCCCCCTGGGTCGTCACGAGAGGGATGCCCGCCCTGCACAGATCCTCAATATCCCGGTTGATCGTGCGGCGGGAGACTTCAAACTTCTCTGCAAGATAAGGCGCAGTCACCTTGTCTTTCTGCAGAAGAACGGAAAGGATTCCTATCATGCGGTCGATTTTCAATCACTTTTTCCTCCTTAAACTCCAATACTGACAGTATGTCACATCTTTACATTTTTTTCAATCAGATATCAAAAGACAGGTCTTCTCAAAAACGGTCAATGGGATATAATGAAACTTAACAGTACCTGCAAAGGAGTACACAATGATGAATCAGAAATTTTATGATCTCCCGGAAGAAAAGCAGCGCTCAGTCATCAACGCAGGCTACCGGGTGTTTTCCATGAATACATACCGTAAAAGCCCAATGAACGAAATTGCCGCTGCCGCCGGGATCAGCAAGTCTCTCCTCTTTCACTATTTTGAAAACAAAAAGGACCTCTACATGTTCCTATGGGAGACATGCGGCGAACTCAGTATCCGCACACTCGGGGAGTACGGGTGCTATGAACAGAAGGATCTGTTTGAGATGCTGTACCTGGGAATGCGGGCGAAGATCCGGATTATGCGCGATTATCCGTACATGGCTTCCTTTTCCATCCGCGCCTACTATGAACCCGACCCGCAGATCGGCCCTGCAATTCGGCAGAGCTACAAATCTCTGAAAAACCGGTACGCAAACAATGCGCTCGCTGCTCTCGATCCCGCACAGTTTATCGAGGGGATCGATCTGTCCATGATGCTGCGCGAGATGTATCTTGCATCGGAAGGTTATCTGTGGGAAGTTCTTCAAAGAGGAGAACTGCTTTTAAAAGGCGCGCTTTCTGACAGAGAGATCGAGACTATCGAACACGATTTCAGCAAAATGATCGCTTTCTGGAAACAGATTTATTTTCGGAAGGGGGACTGACTATGTACGCGATCCAGACAGAAAAACTGACAAAATATTACGGGAAGGCAAGGGGGATCATCGGCCTTGACCTGGAGGTAAAGGAAGGGGATTTTTACGGCTTTATCGGCCCCAATGGCGCAGGGAAAAGCACCACTGTGCGGACGCTTCTCGGCCTCATACATAAAACCGAAGGGCGGGCCAGCATTCTTGGGATGGACATCGAAAAAGACCGGAACCGTATTCTCTCGGAAACAGGCTATCTGCCCTCGGAGGCTGCTTTCTATCCTGGCATGCGGGTCCGGGATATGCTCCGCCTGTCCGCCGGACTGCGGGGAAAAGACTGCCGCAAAAATGCCTCCGAGCTGTGTGAGCGGCTTCTGCTTAACCCGGACAGCCGGATGGATACCCTCTCCTACGGCAACCGCAGAAAAGCTGCCGTCGTCTGTGCGCTTCAGCATAAGCCGAGGCTCTGTATCCTCGATGAGCCGACAGGCGGACTTGACCCGCTGATGCAGCGCGAGTTCTTCTCCATCCTAAGAGAGTACAACGAGAAGGGAATGACAGTCTTTCTCTCCTCCCATGTTCTCTCGGAAATCCAGCGCTACTGTACCCGGGCGGCCATCATCCGGGAAGGTCGGATCATCGCATCCGGCAGCGTGGAAGAGCTTTCCCGTACAAATGCAAGACGGGTATCCGTCCGGGGCAGGTTCGACCTTTCCTCACTGGCAGGAGCTTCCGCCGGGCACGGGCGAACCGTACAGATCCGCGACGTGCAGGAGCTTGAAGACGGGGTAAGTTTTCTTTTTGACGGAGAGATCAATCTGCTCCTGTCCGCGCTGGCAGCGCATCCGGTTCAGGATGTAACCATCTCCGAACCGGATCTGGAAGAGATCTTCCTTCACTACTATACAGACGGAGGTGAAAAGCCATGAGGGTTATTACAGGACATGAATTAAGACAGGGACGGACTTCCCTGATTATATGGACGGCATCGATCGTGTTTCTCCTCGCTGTCTGCATCTTCCTTTTCCCGTAGATGAAAGGCGAAATGGATGAAGTCAGTCAGGTATTTTCCAGTATGGGAAGCTTCAGCGATGCATTCGGGATGAATCAGGTAAGCTTCGGCACGCTGACCGGATTTTATGCCATCGAGTGCGGCAATATTCTCGGACTGGGCGGCGCCTTTTTCGCGGCCTTAAGCGCCTCCGCCATCCTCGCGAAAGAAGAAAAGCGGAAAACCGCGGAATTTCTCTTCACCCACCCGGTCAGCCGCAGCCGTGTTTTAAGCGGGAAGCTTCTGGCAGTTTTCCTGCAGATCGTCATTCTGAACGCTGCTGCTCTTCTCTTCGCCCTCATCTGTATCCTCGCAGTCGGGGAAGGGATTCCATGGGAGGAGATTCTGCTGATGCACCTTGCCTATTTTCTTCTCCAGACAGAAATCGCCGCCGTCTGCTTCGGCATGTCTGCATTCCTGCGCTCAGGAAGCTATGGCGCCGGACTGGGCCTTGCGATTCTGTTCTACTTCTGCAATATTATTGCAAATATTTCCGAAGATGTGGAATTTCTGAAATACATCACACCCTTCGGATACGCGGACGGAGCGGACATTGCCGCAAACGGGCGTATCGACGCCGGCCCGCTTGTATTCGGCATATGCCTCGGTGTTCTTGGCATTATCGCCGCATATGCCCGATATACACGGAAAGATCTGTCATAAATGCTGTAAGAACAGAAGGTCAGCCGCGCCTTTTTGCAGAACTGCAAAACCTGCAAAACTGTAAAAAGTATTTGACATTTCACTCTCCCCGTACTATACTCAAAGTGTAAAAAGTTTTTGACACTTCAGGAAGAGTTTCCCTGCGAAAGGAGTCTGAATTATGGATGCAAAAGGTATGTCAGTCTTTGCCGTTCTGTTCCTCGTTTTCCTGCTTGTCCTTGTAATTCTGGACATCGCCATGGTCATCTCCCTGGCCCGCTCCGGCGATGAGCGGAGAAATCTGATCGTATGGAAAGCCAGCAGCTACACGCTGCTTGGTACCGCCGGATGCATGATCCTGCGTATCATCGAAAATATTGTCCGCTCCGAGTCCATGTCCATGAATCCCTTCACCATGCTCGGCACAATGGCGATTCTCTACTTTGTTCTGCTGCTTGTGTTCCGGAGAAAATACACCTGACGGGAAGGGGAAAGGGCGTGATCCGCATATGAGAAATATCATACGGGAACGGAGAAAGGAACTGGGGCTCTCCCAGGAAGCGCTGGCAAAAAAATGCGGCGTTACTCGGCAGACGGTAAACGCCATCGAGAACAACAAATATGATCCGACTCTCTCGCTGGCATTTGCCCTTGCGCGTGAACTGAAGCTGACCGTGGACGAACTGTTCAGCCCTTAAAACGGAAGCCGGAGATTTCGGACAAAAAACAGTACGCCGCCTTTAAAGAACAGCATACAGTATGCAATCTGACCACACGCCTTGAATACTCCATGCAGCCGATGCGCGTGACAAGTTTCAGCGCCGTGGAACTGGCCCGCCAGTGTGTAAGCGGATTTTTAAACAGCGGAATCGGCGGGCAGTATATTCTGGAATTTGAAGAAGATACCCCCGGCGGCACCAGCATCATGCCGGAAAGCGTCGGCAGCGGACATGGTCTGGGACTTAGAATCGTCCGGCAGATCGCAAAGGCCCACAAAGGCAGCGTATGCTTTTCGCAGACTGCCCCCCGCGGGCTTACTGTGCGGGCAGTAATCCCGGCTTCATAGCGCTGTCTCTCGGTTCCCTGCTGTCTATATACAAGGCAATACCCGCTGTATTTACCGCCGTTGTATAAAAGTTGTATAAATTTTTTCCTTTCTCTTACCGAATCATGAGATTTTATGATATATTATATCTAGCATAGCATCTAAGCAATATTGCAGTGAAAGGGGAAAATATTATGGAAAATACGTCAGAACACACACCTCCCGTAACCGAAAACATCGATGCCACTTTCCGCCGGCTGAGCGAGAAAGCGGATCTTGTCTACTTTTTTGTAGCTCTTTATTCCAATTATATCGGGAAAAACCGGCATTACGGCATCGGGCCTGAACTGACCATGACGGAGGCCCATATGCTCAACTCGATCGCACTGACTCCCGGCACGACCGTAACAGATCTGGCCCGGCGTTGGGAACGGACCACAGGCGCCGTCTGCCAGACACTTGCAAAGCTGGAGAAGAAAGAGCTCATCGAGCGGAAGAAGACCGAGGGAAACAAAAAGACCGTACGGCTCTATCCCACAGATCTCGGATGGGATGTAGACCGGGCCCACATGATGTACGACATCGCGGACATCACCGCGACTACACAGGAGCTGCTTGAAAGCTGTACAATGGATGAGCTCAATACTTTCTACAAGGTGCTGGGAATCTATCTGGAACTGATACGGAAAGACCAGCGTTCGGACAAGTAAAATCTTCTTGTGGAATCCGACCGCAATGACCCATAGCATTTTCCCATATTGTTGTACACTGTGCCTCTTTTGGACTATACTGGAACTGGACATAAGGAGGAAATAGGAGTTGGGGAAGAAATATAATGATTTGCTGAAAGACTATGCCAACTTGAACAGGGCATATGCGGAACTGCTGAAAAGCCACGAGAATCTGGAATCATTCATCCAGTGGCTTAATGACTGCTCCGTACAGTACCAGTTACAAAAGAAAAATCCCCGGGCTTCCGGGGATTTCCTTATGCTCAAATTATACAGTTTTCGCACGATTTACAGTTCCGGCTCATCTTCAGAAGCAGAAGGTTCCTCGTGTTCCATCTCCCGTATGATTTCCAGGGTAAAATTCCGCGTATATTCGACTGCACTTCTTGCTGTATCAATGTCCCTTTCTGTCGCAATAAAACTATCGTCACCTGGATATCTTGTTGTGAAATAAAAGCCATCAATTCTCCCCAGTTCATCCAATATCCGATCCGGGATCTCTATTTCCATATCATTCTCCAAATACGATGTTAATTTATGCAGACTATGAGTGCGCAGGACCGATTCCTTCTTATAAAACTCTGAATCATCTTCAGGATTTGCATATTCGTTAATAATATGCTTAAGGTAGCGTCAGTGTACAAGGGGCAATACGCTCCAAACCGCGTAATTTCGGTGATTTTCTGTGTTATCCTCAATCGGCGTACGTCCAGTACGCCTCTATCGTCTGCCTTGAAAATCACCGAAATTCCTGCGGTTGGAGTCTTCGAGTCGTGAAGGTGCTGATTTGAGCCCCTTCAAGGCACTTGATCGACGCGTACAGAGACGTACGCGGAGGGAAAGTAACGCAGAAGGAGCCCAAATCAGCCCTTCAACGACCGTATTGCCCCTTGTACACTGACGCTACCTTTCGCAAATACTCTGGCCCAACGCCGCCTGAGCCGGAGCTTTGATCCCCATTGCGTAAGATTTATTAAAAAACTGATAATCGTTTTCAGCAAAGTCAAAATAATTATTTAACCCCATACTTTCACTCCGTCCTTTCGAATATTTTTATAAAACAGACCTTGATCCCTAAGCCAATCATTCCCGATTACAATTTTCACTTCGATATCAGGCAATTCAATATTTTTATTTAATTGGCTTTTTAGTTGCACCACATGATCTGATTTAATTTCATACGTCGGCGTCAATTCCACAAGAAGATCTACATCACTTCCATATGACTGTTCCTGCCTGGCACAGCTTCCATATAAATAGACGGCTTTCACAAACGGTGCGATTTCTGATTTTGCTATTGTGTTAAGCGCATACTGAATTGCCTCATTACTGCGAAGGCTATAAACCTTTTGGACTTTTTGGCTTTTTCTTTTGCCTATAATCATGATCATTCACCGCCTTTTCTCTGCAATCGATTTTTCCTTATTCTTATTTCTGGAATAAGTATAACATATTTTTGAAATAGTATCATTTTTTCATAAGGTTTTAAGTAACAAATTTCCACCGGTAGAATGGGATTATTTCCGATCCCCCTGCAAAAACTCCGACATCCTGCTTTTTTGCTATATCAAGAAGCTTGCTGTCCCTGTATTTTGCCTTCCGGATCAGTCCCGGGAACCGGGATTCGTTGATCTCCAGCACGGGAGTTTGACAGTTGATAATGGAAAAACTTCTTCTCGCATTTATAAAAAGCTTGGGAAACTCAATGACCTTATCGCTCAGTTCGATGGGGACAAAGATAAGATGACTGAACTTCGCCTGGACAAGATCTGCCGGTCAATCAAAGGACATCATAAATATCAGTATGACCTGCTTGCTATTCTTACGGATTCCTCGTATACCCGCACAGAGCTCACGGGGAGGCCCATATGCTCAACTCAATCGCCCTGACTCCCGGCATAACCGTAACAGATCTTCCCCGCCTGCACTTTCCCTGACAACAGAGAAATCCCGGAAGATCATCCTCCGGGATTTCTGTTGAGGGCTGCAGACCTGCTGTTTGATCTAATAATTCGCCTCGTCCTCTTTCAGGAACTCATAGTACAGTTTCAATTCATCCATAAAGCTGTGTTTCGGCTTGTATCCGAGATCCCGCTCCGTGTCCGTCATATCCCACTTTCCGGGATTCTCATTCTCGATTCCGTTTACAATCTCTCTTCCGGGCCCTACTTCATATGTAAAGTCAGGGACAAACTCCTGAACCATCTTTACCACATCTTTCACATAAGCCCCGTAGCTCATTCCATTGTAGACAGCCATTTTGCTTACCTTTTCCGGAGCTACCGTCAGTGCCCGCAGAATCAGATCTGCGATATCATCTACATGTACCAGGATCATCAGCTGATCCGCTCCGTGTTCCATTACGAATTTCTCGCCGTGCACAGCGGCCAGCAGCATATCTTTGAGCGTATCCTTTGTCAGACGCCTTCCGCCGAACACACGGCCGCAGCGGATCGCAACACAGCTCATACCGAAGTTTATGTTGTAAACTCTTGCAAGCATTTCATTTGCGACCTTTGTCACCGCGTAAACCGTACGCGGATACATTGCGGAATATGCGTCGCAGACTTTATCTCCCTGTTCGCCGTATGCCGCGTCTGAACTGAATACGACGACTCTCTTGATTCCTGCCAGTCTTGCGGTATCCAGTACAGTGATTGTCGCGACCATGTTGGAGTTGATCGTCTCGATCGGGCTGTCAAGCGACACCCACGGACTGGACTGACCTGCCAGATGAAGAATCGCCTCCACATTATACTCTTTGTATACGTTCAAAAGTCTTGTCGCATCGTTGCACTCACCGTGAACGAAAATACGGTTCGGGTTTTTATAAGGCGGCATCTGGTCCCTGTCATAATCAATGATTGTATGTCCTTCTTTCAGAAGAAGATCTACCGCGTATCTTCCAATGTATCCTTTTGAACCTGTCACTAAAATTCTCATAATTTTTTCTCCTTTTCCGTATTTATTAAATTTATTAATTTTTCAGTAAGCGTCCGGGATCTGTCTCCCGGCTTTTCAGGATCTGCTTTCACACTATCTGCGGATTACCAGAGCGGGAATAACTCCCGCGAATGCGACAACTGCGCAGATATATACCGGTACGATATATGTTCCTGCCGCTGTTGCGGTGATCGTCATGAGCGGAGATGCAACCAGTCCTCCGAGTGTTCCCATCGTACTGCAGAATGCGCTTGCCATAACCGCCATCTTTCCTGTCACCAGTTCAGAAGGTACTGACCAGAAAGGTCCGCAGATAGAAGCGTTTCCGCCGTATGTCAGAAACAGTACCAGAGCCATCATCGGAACCGGCGTATGCGGAATCAGCAGGAACATTGCCCCTGTGAAGATCGCGCCGATCATCAGCATCGGATAGCGCACGCCGTGGAATACTTTGTCAGAAATAATTCCGCCCAGCGGACATCCGACCATCATTCCGAGGAACGCAAGTCCTGTAATTGAAGCCACCTGCGCATCTGACAGAGAGTAGTCAAACAAAAGAAGCTGCGGGAACAGGGAGCCGAGTCCAAGCTGCATCCAACCGGTAATAAACGTCAGGATTCCCGCCATCCATACACTTCCGGATCTGAAAAATTCTCCCATACTGTCTGGTTTGCGTGTTTCTCTGACCTTCATCCGTTTCTGGCCTTCCACTTTCTTCGGCATGGACACCGATTCCGGAAGAATATCATCCACAGACGCATATCCGGGATATGCCTCGCCAAAGTCTTTCACTGTCACAAAATAGATCACTGCCAGGCCCGCCGCCGGGATTCCTCCCATCACGGCGATCGTCTGCTGCCAGCTCAGGCCGCTGCTTACAAGCATCGGACAGCATACAGAAGCAATCGTAAACATGGAGCCGACCAGACCGGTAAAGATACCTGTCGCCAGTCCGCGGGAACGTGTGGGGAACCACAGACATGTCGCGCCGATCGCGGAACCACTGATAAAACCTCCGCCAACACCCTGCAGCAGACAGAGTGTAAATGCTCCTGCATAAGTTGTCGCTCCCCATGGGAATACCAGATTGGAGACGGCATTTAAAATAAGTCCCAGGGTAATCGTTCTCCTTGGTCCCAGTCTCGTTCCCAGCGGACCGCCAAGGAGGGTAAAGATCGCGAAACCGATCTTTGTCGCCGTCAGAAGCCAGGTGCACTCCGTTACTGTAATGTTTAAGTCTTCCATAACTGTCGTCGTCATGGATGAGATCAGCTGCATGATCATGAAAAAATGTCCATAGGCCAGAATACCCATTACCATGACCCACCATCTGGCCGCCGGTGGTTTCTGTAATAAGATTGTTTTTGTCTCCGCCATTTTCTCTCCTCCTTTACTCTAAACCCTTTTCTGCCGTTTTTCCTGCACTGGCCGGTTCATCTTCATCCGTCTTATCTGCGGAAGATTCTCCTGACGGAGAATACAGGATTACCGCAAGATACTTCAGATCGCAGTCTCCGTCATTGCGGATTCCATGGGAACTTCCGTCTCTGCACTGCATCATATCTCCGGGACCCAGTTCGTATTCTGTGCCATTGTCGTTTATCACAGCTTTTCCTTCCAGGATAAAATATGTCTCAAAATCCCCTGTATGAGTATGACAGCCGCCGGAACAGCCGGGCGGGATCACTGTCACTCCGAAAAATCTTCCCATATTATACATTTCATCCATTTCCAGAATATTAATCAGCTCTACCTCGCCTTTCCCGCCTTTCATGCATTCCACTTTCTCTGTGCTCATATCCTTCCATCTGCGAATCATCCGTCTCCACCTCCTTTCCTTTTCCATGTGAATCCCGGCAGCTTAAAAGCGCTGGAATGTGCTGCGTTTTACCAGTTTCCCGTGTCCGCGTTCTGCAAGAACTTTTCCATTCTCATAAAGAACTGTGCCGCGTGACATGGTAAGAACCGGGTACCCTTTTACTTTCATCCCTTCATATCCTGTAAAATCACAGTTGCTGTGCATCTGATCTTTTGAGAGAGTTACTTCGAGTTCCGGATCATAAATCATAATATCTGCGTCACTTCCGACTGCAATCGTCCCCTTCTGCGGGAACAGACCGGCAATTCTTGCCGGGTTTGTGCTGACAAGTTCCACAAAACGGCTTTCGGTAATGCGTCCTTTATTCACTCCCTCTGAAAATACAATCGGAATCCTTGACTCCACTCCCGGCGCGCCATGAGGAATCGTTGAAAAGTTTTCTCTTCCCATCCGAATCTTGTCGTCATACGGGAAGGCGCAGTGATCAGATGAAATCAGATCGATATCGCCGGATATAAGCCCCTTCCAGAGCGCATCCTGATCCTCTTTTTTGCGGATCGGCGGGGTCACTACGTATTTGGCTGCCTCTTCAAGCGGCTGGTCGTAAACACTGTCGTCCAGGACAAGGAAATGAGGGCATGTTTCCACATAAACATTATTTTTCTTCGCGCGTGCCTCTCTCGCGATCTCAATCGCACCCCGGCACGACATATGGACGATCAGCAGATTGCCATCCACCATCTGCGCCAGTTTAACCGCTCTTGACGTAGCGTCTTCTTCAAGAAGCGCCGGACGGCTCATCGGAAAGTATTTCGGCTCTGTTTTTCCTTCTGCCAGCAGCTTCTGGATCATGTAATCTGCTGCCCAGTCATTTTCGCAGTGTACTCCCAGGATTCCTCCGCATGAGGAAACGACGTCAAGCATTTTCACCAGTTCGTGATCCGGAATCCTGTGCCAGTATGCCATAAATACCTTGTATCCCGGGAAGCCTTCTTTTATCAGCTCAGGAATTTCTCTGTATACTTCATCGTTATACTGCGTGATCACAGGACTGAAACTGTAATCTACCACTGCTTTTCCGCCGGCTTTTTCTTTCCATTTCTCTATGATATCCCGGACGGAATGATCTGCTTCCTGTTTCGGATAATCTACCACACATGTAACGCCGCCGCAGGCAGCAGAAACCGTTCCCTGATACCAGTCATCCAGCGTGTAGGAGCCGTTCAGCGGCGTATCCAGATGGGTATGGATGTCGATCCCTCCGGGCATTACAAGTTTTCCCGACGCATCAATGATCTTTTCCCCATCTTCCAGTCTTTTTGCCAGGCAGACGATTTTTCCTTCCCGGATGCCGACATCTGCAAAAAAACCGCCGTCTGCCGTGACAATTTTGCCATTTTTGATAATTGTTTCAAATTTTGCCATTGGATCCTCCTTCTTTCTTTTTTGTAGATTGTCGACAATCTACATTTGATGAATTTATTGTATCACTTTATTATTCTCAGTGCAATTGACATTTTCGACAGTATTGTGTCGACAATTTTATTCTAATTGCACAAATACTCTGTAATATTTTTCAGACTTGTCATTTCTATCCGGATACAAAATTGTTCTGTCAGAGAAATCTACTTCTTTTCTTGAAAAAAACACAGAATAACTATATAATTTTAGCATGACAATGCTGCAGGAAAAAGACCGGAATGACCGGAAAAATCAGCAGCAATTCAGACAGGAGAATTATTGAATGACACAGATTATAAAACGAGTACCTTATCATCTTCAGGCCTATGAACTGTTGAAAAGACAGATACTGACCGGAAAGCTGTCCTGCGGTGACACTGTCAATGAACTTCTTCTCTCCCAGGAACTCGGCATCAGCCGCAGTCCGGTCCGGGAAGCTATCCGCATGCTGGAAAGCGACCGGCTGGTTGTAACAGAACGCGGTACCCACATCGTAAACCCGCTGGATGAAAAAACACTGAATGATGTTTATGAATGCCGGATATGCCTGGAATCCTACGCGGCCAGACTTGCGGTCCGCCACTGCACCAGAAAAGACTATGAAACGCTGCTTGGATTTGTTGAAAAATGCCGGAAAGCCGATCCGGTCAGCGACGCTCAGCTTCTGATCGATGAAAGTGCGAATTTTCACAGCTATATCGTTTCACTGGCGCAGAATACATATTTAAGCGAACTGATTGAACGTATCAGCAACCTTGTCACTCTCTCCCGGATCAAGGAGTTAAAATACTATAACCGTGATCTCTCCTACGCCTATGTTGACCATACGCACATTGCCGAAATCCTTCTGGAGGGCAATGAAGACAAAGCAGAACAGGTGATGCGGGAACATCTTCGCAATAACCGCAGTTCACTGATGCCATAATGTCAAAAAAGGATGCCTCTGCACACCTTCCATGCCGCAGAGACATCCTTTCTTAATTTTATTTTTTATCTTCTGTAGCGTCAGTGTGCAAGAGGACAATACGGTCGTCCTTGTACACTGACGCTATCCTGTGTTTTAGTTTGCAGCTTTATGTTTTGCCTGCTCAAAGAACCACTCGGAAGTCTTTCCTGCTTTCATTCTGCGGGAAACTACCATGTTGCAGAGAAGTCCTGCCAGAGCGAATACAAGGCATCCTCCGAATACCATGTAGTATCCTGTATTTCCATAGGAATCAATCATGTTTCCGGCAAGCGTGAACATGAACATATCCGGGATTCTCATGATGAGAGCCTCGATACCTACGGAAGTTCCGAACAGGTACATCGGAGTCTTGATTTCAACAAGCACCGTATTGGAGATCGCGCTTCGTCCCTTTGCAGAGAAGGAAAGAAGAATGATAACAAGGATTGCGATTATCGCAAACGCCGGCTGCCACGGAAGAACAATGATCAGCGCCATGCTGACGATGTATAATCCAAGCCACAGGAAGTAGGAGCGCACCGCGCCTTTCTTTGTAGCGATAAATCCGGCAATCAGCGGAGCGATCAGACCGATACCGCTGTTCTTGATTGTATCGAGCACTGTGATGATGGAAGCCTCAACGCCGAACTCTGACGCAAGAAGCGGGCTGATATATGTCATTCCCACATATGCTGTGTAGCCGAGTCCGATTGCAAGCCATGTCAGCCACTGATTCGGGTCGCGGAAAAGAATCATAACATTTTTGAAGTTCATTCCCTGCTCGCCGTTGCCTTTGTTTTTCTTAAACTCTTCCTTTGTCGAATTCACGGTGTAATTTTGTGCTATTTTCCCATAATTTTTCTTAGTATCTAAATTTAATTATTTATATGCTTAACCATTTTTTCCGGTGACCGTATTGCCACATGTACAAAAAAGGACGCATCCGCTTTTGGACACGTCCCCATATTTCTGTGATTCTTATTCTATCTGTTTTATATATGTTTTATTTCTTTTCTCTGTTTCTTCCGGTCTTTGAAAATTTTTTATCCTTTTACAGCTCCTGCTGCCACACCTTTGATGATGTGTTTCTGGCATGCCAGGTAGAAGATGATAACCGGGATGACCGCCAGGATCAGCGCTGCCATGATCGCGCCCATATCCACGCGTCCGTAGCTTCCCTTCATATACTGGATGGCAATGGAAATCGTTTTATATTTGTTCAGATCCAACACCAGATACGGAAGCAGGAAATCGTTCCAGATCCACATAGTCTCCAGGATTCCCACGGAAATATAAGTCGGTTTCATGATCGGAAGCACCACGTTGAAGAAGGTGCGCAGCGGCGTACATCCGTCGATCATTGCAGCCTCCTCAATCTCGAGCGGGATAGATTTCACAAATCCGCAGAACATGAACACGGCTAGTCCGGCTCCGAACCCAAGATAAATAATGATAATTCCCCACGGTGTATTCAGACCTGTTCTGTCCGCCACCAGAGATAGTGTAAACATTACCATCTGGAACGGAACAACCATTGAAAACACGCACAACAGGTAAAGAGCTTTTGTGAATCTGGTCTTTACCCTTGTGATATACCACGCGCACATGGACGTACACACCAGGATCACCAGCACGGAGCCGACTGTGATGAACACCGTCCAGCCCACTGAGCTGAGCAGGTCGTATTTATCAATCGCCGTCAGATAATTTTCCATACCATTCCATGTTTTTTCTATCGGAAGCGTAAACGGTTCCTTATTGATATAGACCTTCTTCTTAAATGAATTCATAAGCACGATCAGGATCGGTGCAATATAGATCAGCCCGAGTACTGTAAATACACCTGTACCGATCAGGCTCAGAGTCTTTTTCTTTTTCATTTACTGCTGCACCTCCTTTGATCGCGTCGCGCGAAGCTGGATCAGGCCAATCGCGACCACAATCACGAAGAATATCACTGCCTTCGCCTGTCCGACGCCTTCCCATCCGGTACGTCCATAGAATGTATTGAATATATTCAGCGCCATCATCTCGGACAGCTTCGACGGTTCTCCTGCTGTCAGCGACAGGTTCTGGTCGAACAGCTTGAATCCGTTTGTGATGGACAGGAACATACAGATCGTAATGGACGGCATCATCATCGGGATCGTCACCCGGAACAGCCGCTGGATACCGGAAGCCCCGTCAATCTGCGCTGCCTCCATCACATCGCCCGGGATAGACTGCAGTCCCGCGATATAGATAATCATCATATAACCGATCTGCTGCCAGCTCACCAGGATGATCAGTCCCCAGAAACCATACCATTCATTTAATCCCAGCGCTGTGTTGTATTTCGCCAGGATTCCGTTGAAAATCAGCTGCCATATATATCCGAGTACAATTCCTCCGATCAGGTTCGGCATAAAGAAGATCGTACGGAAAATATTAGTTCCTTTCATCTTCTGCGTCAGTGCCAGTGCCAGTGCGAACGCAACCACATTGATCACAATAAGAGATACCACCGCGAACAGCACCGTGTACCAGAACGAATGCCTGAATATCGTATCCTTAAATGCTTCTATATAGTTTGACAGACCCACAAACTCAGCGTCCGTAACCGTGGTAAATTCACAGAACGACAGCCAGATTCCCATGATAAACGGAACAATAAATCCCAGTATAAATGCACAGAATGTGGGGAGTACAAAAATCGGCATATAGCGCCGGATCGCTTTTTCCATAAAGTCGTCCTCCTTTTAAAAAGCGGCGTTCAGACCGTTCCTCTGCCCGCCGCTTTCTGTTTTTTATATCACTGTTTCTGTTTCACCGTCAAAACTGTACACCCTTATTTTGCTGCCGCTGCCTCTGTTGCCCATCCGTCTACGAAAGCGGTTACAACTGCATCCCAGTTCGCATCTGTCTGATCAGCCGCATAAGCTGTAAGAGCTGATCCCACACCGTTCTTCCACTCTTCAGACGGCATTGTTGAGAATACCCATGTCACAGGTGTCTTGCCGTCTTCCATGTACTTGTTCGCTTCATTTACAAGTGTATTCTCAGACTCAAGGTTGGAGTTAAACGGAATCACGAATCCCATATCCCTGCACATAGCCTCTACGCCTGCGTCAGAAGTTACACACCAGTTCATGAAATCAAGTGTTGCCTGAATGTCTTCCTCAGATGCTTTCGCATTGACACACCAGTAGTTCTCTGTACCTGTGCACACTCCCTGATTCTCTTCGCCCTCAACACCGATATAGATCGGGAGGATTCCAAGGTTCTCGTCGCCGATATCCGCGATATTGTTATATTCCCATGTTCCGTTCTGGTAGAATACAGCTTCTTCTGTCACGAATTCTGCTGTTGCGTCATCCGCTGTCTTTGTGGAGATCTCTGTCGGCTCACATGTTGCATTGTTGATATAGAGATCCCAGATCTGACGGTAATTATCCAGATATGTGCCTTTAATGGCATCTGTATTATTAATGCCCTCGTCTTTGTACTCATAGTAGATCGGAAGGTTTGCCAGATGCGTCTTGAATCTCCAGTCAGAAGATCCGTCCATTCCTGCTGATGTAAATGCGGAGAATCCGAGTTCATCCTTGCGTGCTGTAATATCTTCCACTACTTTCTTGAAACTTTCGAAATCCGTGATGTCATCCGCAGTGTATCCTGCTTTCTCCAGAAGCGCCTTGTTGTAGATGATTCCGTAATTCTCGATTACGTATGCAATTCCCGCCATCTTGTCGCCGTCCATCAGAGCGAAGCTGTCGTCTGTCAGCTCACCTGCGATGTCAGATCCGGACAGATCGTAGCAGTAGTCTTTCCAGCTTGCCAGTCCTACCGGTCCATTTACCTGGAACAAAGTCGGAGCATCTGTCTTGGCCATCTCTGACTTCAGTGTCTTCTCATACTCTCCGGAAGCTGCTGTCAGAACTGTCACCTCTACGCCGGTCTCCTCCGTGTATGTCTCCGCCAGCTCCTGCCAGTACTCATCTGCTTCCGGTTTAAAGTTCAGGTAATACACTTTTCCCTTTGCTTCATCCGATCCGCTGCCGCCTGATCCTGAGCTGCTTCCGCATCCTGCTGCCAGTCCTGTTATCATTGCAACAGTCAGAATTACCGATAATACTCTTTTCTTTTTCATTTTTTACCCTCGCCTTTCTGAAAACCCGTGTTTTAAAACCTCTGTTTTCTTTGTTCTGAGGGTATTATAGCAATACCGGCCATTCGGCCGGTAACAATTACAAAACCATGATTATCAAAAAGCATACCTGCCCTGACCGCCGGATTTACTGTTCTTCCATAAACTGCGCTATGCTCTCGTCCTCCCTCGCGGTAAACTCCTCCGGGGTCATTTTCCCCTGAGCCAGATCCGGCAGGATCTCACCCAGCGTCTTTTCCTGCAGGATCGAATTCCACTTCACCTGATAGTTCGGAACCAGCTGCGGTCCGTTCTTATAAGCGGCAATATAATCCCGCTCCGCCGGGATCATCTCTTCCGGATCTTTCGCGAACAGTTCCTCTCTCTGCTCCATGTTGAGCTGCGTTCGGAGTTTCAGGAGCGCCGCCGCTCCTTCCTTCACCTCATCGCTGTACCCGGATACAATCGCCCATCCGAACGTCTCCGGAGAAGAGACCATCTTGTTCTCCGGAAATGGAGAGAATCTGACCTTATCCTGCCACTCCTCCGGAATCTGGTCCATCATCCAGTATCCGTTGGGGATCATCGCCGCCTGGCCTGAGAAAAAGTTATCATAAGAAACGTCAAAATCCATGTACAGAGCGTCTTCTGTCGTATACCGGAACAGCTTCTGAAGCGTCTGTGCTATCCGCAGCCCGCTTTCATTCTGATAGGTGTCCGGATAGAATTCATTCATAAACGCTGCGCCTTCCTCCGTGGAAGCCGCCTCCGCCGTGGCGATCAGCATAGGGGCCCACGCCGTGCCTTCCGTATGAAGAGCCAGCGGGGTGATTCCGCAGGCAGAGAGCTGCTCGCAGCATTCCCAGAATTCCTCCCATGTCTCCGGGAATTTCTCTATCCCTGCCTGGGCGAAGAGCTCTTCATTCCAGAACATGCCGGAACAGGAGAATGCCGCCGTGCTGATCGGTCCGAGATAGATGCTCCCGTCCTCCTCGCTGCACGACTCGAGCACTGCCGGCTCAATCATCGTCGTCCACTCTTCGTCCTCATTGATATACTCTGTCAGTTCCTCGATCCGCCCGTCCTGTATCATCATATAATAAAATGCCGGGAGCATCCGCAGATCCGTGATTACTGCCGGAAGCGTATCCGTCACATTCTGACGCTTCAGATTCTGACGGTACTCTTCCTCCGTCTCCATGATCCACTGCACATCTGCCTGCCATTTTCCGTCATATATCCGATTAAATTCAGTAATCAGTTCCTCCTCATTTTTAATTCCAGTGGAAGAATCTACAATGAGAACCATCGGGATGGAGACCTCTTCCTCCCCGCCGCTGGTCTGCTCAGCTGTCTCCGAACATCCGGACACGAGCATTGCCAGAAGAAGCGCTGCTGCCGATGCCCGGACCGTTCTGCATTTCTCATTTTTCGTCATCTTTCAGTCCTCCATCCCCGGGAATCTTTATTGTACAGGTCGTGCCATCTTTTTCGGCTTTGCAATAAAACTCCGCGCCGTCCCCATATTTGAGCCTGAGTCTTGTCAGGATATTTACCACACCGTAGCCGTTTTTCTTATCCGGGAAACAGTCTTTGAGTTCTGAAACCGGCAGCCCATTCATGTGATTAATCTTCTCCATCATAGACTGCTCAATCGGCGTCCCGTTGTTGGCAACACTCAGATACAGGGCGCCCTCATCTTTCTTCACGACAATCCGGATGACGCCGCCTTCAAATATATCCTGAAAACCGTACTTCACCGCATTTTCCACCAGCGGCTGCAGAATCAGCTTCAGCACATAAGTCTGCGCAGCATCCACCTGACAGTCAATCTTATAGGTAAAAAGCGACTGGTTCCGGATCTGCTGGATCTCCATATAACTCTTCACATTCTCCAGCTCATCGTCCACTGACACGATATCGCTGCCCTTGTTCAGCGACAGACGCAGATATTTCGAAAGCGCCTGGATCATCCGCATGGTCGTCTCCTCTTTATTGATCCGCGCCAGCATGTAGATCGTATCCAGCGTATTGTACAGGAAATGCGGGTTGATCTGGCTGATCAGCATATTGAGTTCTGTCCGCCGAAGCTCCCGCTCCTGGCCTTTGATCTCTTCCAGCAGCCGATGGATATTGTCAAGCATCTTATTATAAGAATGTCCGATCTCGTCCAGCTCTGTGTTGGTGTGCAGGTCAATGGTCCGGTCGAAATTATTGCCGTCAAACTCTGTCATGGCTTCTTTGATCACCCGGATCGGCTTCGTAAATCTCCTGGAGAAGTAAATACTCAGGATAACCGCAAGCACTGCCACCAGAAGATAGATTGCCGCAAGCACGAGAAAGATCGGGATAAGCCCCTCATTGAGCACCCGGTCCGGCACAAAGGAAAACACCGCCAGCCCGCTGTTCTCGTCAAGATAGGCCGAGAGTATGCCGCCCTTCACTTTCTCTCCCGCGAGAATCAGCCCGGATGCCTGCGACTCCTGCCGGTCCGTGATCCGCTCCGCGATATCATCCGGCATCCGTTCTCCTTCTTCAAAATCTTCCGGCGACGATGACATGCAGATCTGTCCGTTTCTGTCGATCACACCCACTGCAGCCTCGTCTGTCAGCTCCTGGTTCATCCCCATGATCTCCCGCAGGAAACCGTCTTCCATCTTAAAAAACAGCATGCCCGGCTCATGAGCATACTCCAGACTTCTCACGTATCTTCCGATAAAAAGAGCATAATCATCCGTCCCAAACAGAGTATCCTTTGCCCAGAACCACTTTGTCCGTGAATACTCATCGCCCAGATATCTCCAGAAACCGCTCTCCTCCACATCCTGATAGGTTACATCAGAATAAGACCGGCTGTATACATTTCCCTTGTTGTCTACATAACAGTAATCCGCCACGTAGTCCAGACCGATATAGGCGAAATATTTGCTCAGAGCAATGTGCTTCACATTCTCCAGCCCCTGTGTCTGAAGACTCTCCTGCACGTCATCATAAAGAATACATTCCGCTGTTGCCTCATCCGTCTGCTGAAACATATTCTCC
Source organism: Ruminococcus turbiniformis (assembly GCF_020687545.1). Taxonomy (GTDB): domain Bacteria; phylum Bacillota; class Clostridia; order Lachnospirales; family Lachnospiraceae; genus Mediterraneibacter; species Mediterraneibacter turbiniformis. The sequence goes on from NZ_JAJEQX010000003.1 coordinate 137,421, forward strand.
AATGTCAGTCCCATCCGTTCTGTCAGGAACTCGTATTTATCGACAATGGAATTCGTCAGCCGGTTCCTCACGCTCAGAACAACGCCGAAACTGGACAGCAGAAGCGCCAGCCCGAGAAGGGCTGCCGTATATTTCAGATATCGCTTCTGTATCCCGGATCTCTTCTTACTCTTTTTCATCTGATCTCACTCATACCTCGTATTCCTTTTTATATTCGCTGGGCAGCCTGCCCGTATACTGCTTGAACAGATGGGAGAAATAGGACGGATTGTGAATCCCCACTGCCTCACAGATATCTCCGATACTGCCATTCCCCTCCTCGAGCAGCCGCTTCGCCTTCTCCATCCGCTGCTGCATCAGATATTTCTTAAAGGTCATGTGGAATGTATTCTTAAAAACCCTTCCGAAATAAACCGGATTTAGGTAAATATGTCCTGCCACGGACACAATGGACAGTTCCTCTTCCTGAAGATGTTCATCAATGTAGGCAACAGCCTCTTTCATATAGTCCTTGAAATATCTGGTCTCATCCTCCGCCGCTGTCTTCTTCCTCACCTCAATGACATCGCACAGAATCTTATAACACACATCCACTGCTTTCGCCGCGCTGAGATTCTCGAGATTGTTGTAATAATTGCGGAACTTCTTTTTGATCTCATCTGTCAGACCGTAAGTATCCTGAAGCATAAACTCTGTCCTCAGCATCACGCGGTGCATGTACTGGCACTGCTTCTCCTCATCCTGTGGCAGACCGTAAATCAGCTGAACAAAAGTTTCTTTGAGCTCTTTTTCATTGTTTTTCCGAACTGCATTCACGATCAGGTTGTCTGTCTCCACAGCCTGCTCCTCCGCAGCGGTCACTTCCACCTCTTCCGAAACCGTAAACGCGCTGGCTCCGGATACGCTCGCCATGCCGAACAGCCGCTGCGCTTCCGCACAGCTCCGCCGTATCCCTTCTATTCCTTTATACGGCTTTGAGATCGCCGCCACCACCGGACTCTTCTCATCCTCTTTCACATGTTCCAGCAGATGTTTCAGCTCCATCACCGCACTCTTATCCTCTGTCCGGATAATAAAAGCACAGTTCCCCTTGCCTTCCGTCTTCCAGAAGAAATACTTCCCACCTATCACCTCCTCGAGCCGATTCATGAGGGCAAACCGAGCAGCCTCATAGTCCAGTGAGTGAGTGATCCTGTAAGCCAGATCTATGTCTACACATACCGTGATAAACCGTTCCGTATTTCTCGGCAAATCAGCAAGCATCTGCATCACTTCCTCCACCTTTTCCTTCGGTATCCGGTTCTGCACATACTTCTGGATCACTACCTGAAGGAAACTGTCGTGGTCTTTCACCAGGAGCTTCTCCCAGCTCTCATATTTCTCATCATTCTCAATCCGCTCCATGCAGACCCTGTAGGCGCTCTGCATCGTCTCCTGCAGCTTCTCATCCTCGATGGGCTTCAGAAGATAGGCAAAAGCCCCCAGGTCGCACGCCTGCTGCGCATAGTCAAAATCCCTGTACGCGCTCAGCACAATAAAAAGACATTCCAGGTCAGTCTTCTGGATCTCTTCCATAACCATCAGCCCCGTGATCTGCTTCATCCGGATATCCGTCAGCACCACATGAGGCTGTACCTCCTCGATCACCTGGATAGCCTGTTCCCCGCTCTGCGCTGTCCCGACTACCCGGAACCCCATGCTTTTCCAGTCATAAGTATCCAGCAGCCCCTGCAGTAAAATAGGTTCGTCGTCAACGATTACCAGTTTTAATAATTCCATAATACTCTCCAGTCCATACACTGAGTCTATTTTATCATATTCCCATTTTATTTTAGCGCTTTATTTTGGAGACCATTAGCAAAAAACATACATGGGGTGCAAAAAAATAAACAAGGGCAGGAGGTGCGCAGCTTCCTATTAAGGCTGAAGCCTAATAGCAAAAATGGCCTCGGCGCCAGCAGGTCAGGCTGATGCCGCAGCCATTTTTAAAAATCACTTTACAGTGCACTGATCGTATCCGCCACTGACATCTCCCGGATCCGTTTCGCCGGGCCCGCCACCGCTGCTGCTGCAGAAAGTGCCATCGCCGCAAGGATCACCGCCAGCTCCACAGCCGGGAACTCCCACGGATCTCCCCACCGGATCGAGATCAGAAGATCGTATATTTTATAATTCAGCGCCAGCCCCGCCGCGCATCCAATCACTATTCCCCATATCACGTAAGTGACCGCCTCGGCTGACACCATCCGCACCATCTGCCGCGACGTCATTCCGATGGCCCGCATGGCTCCGTATTCCCGGATGCGTCCGGATACACTCATGGCGATGCTGTTGATGATATTAAAGACAGAGATCAGCGTAATCACCGCAAGAAATCCGTACAGAAACAGAGCGAACGAGTAGTATGCGCCCCGGTTTTCCGCGTTTTCCATCCGGTTGTCCGACACAGACGCTCCATCGCCTGCCAGCGCGCGTATCTCCTCCACATCCTGATCCGTCACATCAGAGTCAAACTGAACGTCGATCACCGCATACCCGCTCTCCCCGGTCAGCTCCTCAAAAAGCGATTCCGAACAGATCAGCGCAGCCGACTGATCCTGGATATTGAACAGGCTCTCGGAGAGGATACCTGATACCCGCACCGTTTCCGTGCGGTCCCCGGCCGTCAGTTCAAACGTCTCCCCGGTCTGAAAATCCCCTTCGTTCATGTAGTACACGGCAAGTACACCGTCCCCGTTTTCCGCCTCCTCAAGAGAACCCTCCATCAGGTCGTCCCGGACCCAGTCAAACTGATATTTCTCATAAGAGATCAGCTGTACCGGGATCGTTTCTCCGCCGACAGAAGCAGTGAAGCCGTACATATAGCTTCTCCCGTACACCCGCTGCACCGAACCGATCTGCTCGATAGACGCGGCCAGATCTTTTGGAAGGGACCCGGCGCCGTCCCCGCTGCTCACCGTAAGATCCGCCGCGGACGGCTGCAGGGGCCGGACCGCATGATTCATAAAATCAATGGCCGGACTGAAGCTTAAAAACAGGATAATACTGAATGCAAATGAACATGTCATGAGTACAAAATTCTTTTTGCTCCCCGACGCGTGATGGATGCCCAGCGACGTCTCCACGTGAAGATGCCTTGTATTTGCCGCCTTCTTTACCGCGTGGGTCGTCCCGGCATTTCCTGACACCGCGGTCAGAGGGGAGACCTTCGACGCGTTTTTCGCGGGAGAATGAGCCGCAATCATCACAGTAACAATTCCGACAAGAGCGCCGAAAACAACTCCCGGAAGACTGATTCCGAACACCGGCATAGTCGAGAAATACATAGGGCTTAAATACCTGAGGAGAGCGCAGAGCCCCCACACGGCAGCCATACTGAGGATCAGCCCCGCCGGGACCGCACTTTTGCACCAGGAGAGCGCCTCCCTTCTGACGAACCGCCGGATCTGTTTTCTGTCTGCGCCGAGACATCTAAGCATCCCGAAGAACCGGGTTCTCTGTGATACATTGCTGTTCATGCTGCCCGAGATCATAAGGATTCCGGCTGCCGCCACAAGAACCGACAGAATCCCGGCCGCCCAGTAAAGCTGCATCATTGTCGTATTGCTCGTCTGAAAAATCAGTGTGAGAAGCATTGTATTTTCGCTCACTGCTTCTCTGGAAATACCGGTCTGCCCGCAGATGTCATCCACAGTCTTCTGAATATTGCAGAAGGGGACAAATTTTACATAGAGAGCAAAATCCTCGCCCCGGGTGTCGTCCGCAAAATACGTTTCATACGTCTCTGTATTTACAAAGATCCCGAAGGCGTCGCTGCTTGTCAGCATGGATGTGTCCCCGGAAAAACCGCTGACCGTAAACTCAATTCCCTCCCCTTCAGGAGTCATCAGCACAATCGGATCTCCCACATCCACTCCAAGCTGTCTTTTCATGCTCTGCGTGACGGCCGCCTCCGCGGTTCCTTCCGGGAAATGACCGTCCTCGATGGACGCCTGTTCCATGATCTCGTCGAAGTTCTCATCAAACCCGCAGATCACCGTCTCTTTTCCGCCAATCTCATACCCCCTGTCCAGACCGTAATTGAGAGCGGCGTACCTTGCGGATGTCTGCACCTCCGGCCGGGACTCAATCAGGCTGATCTGTTCCTCATCCGGCCCGGCAAACATGACATGCCAGTCTCCGTCATCCATCTGCGTCCTTCTGATCTGGCTCTGAATTTCCATATCCGCCATGCTGAATATGGAGGCCACGAGAAAGACCGCAAGGACGATGCACAGCCGGGTCATTCTGCTCTGCCGTTTTCTCCTCCGGGCGGAAATGGGGACGAGATCCAGGTAGCTTTTCATTCTCCGCTCTCTCATGTTCCCTTTTCTCTCTGCTCTCATGCCCTGACACCTCCCAGATCCTTGAGCACCCCGTCACGCACTCTCAGCACCCGGTCCACATTGGCAGTCAGCGCTTCATTATGCGTGATCATAAGGATCGTCTGCTGGTAGTGTCTGGAAGCTTTCATAAGCAGATCCATCACATCCTGACTGTTCTTTGAGTCGAGATTCCCCGTAGGCTCGTCGGCAAGCACAAGGGCGGGGCGCATAATCAGCGCCCTGCCGATGGCCACTCTCTGCTGCTGGCCTCCGGAGAGCTGTCCCGGAAGGTGATGTCTTCGCTCCTTCAATCCCAGAACTTCAAGAATCTCGTCCACCCGTTTCGGATCCGGCTTCTGATAGTCCAGAAGAAGCGGGAAAATGATGTTCTGCTCTACGTTTAATTCTTCCACAAGCTGGAAGGACTGGAACACAAACCCGATATTCTGTCTGCGGAATACGGTTCTTTTGTTCTCGCTCATCGCAAAGAGATCCCGGCCGTCCATCCACACGCTTCCTGACGTGGGCGTATCCAGCCCGCCGATACAGTTTAAAAGGGTGCTCTTTCCGGAGCCGGACTCTCCCACCACTGCGGCGAACTCGCCTTTTTCAAGCGAAAAGGAGACGTCCTTTAAGGCTTCCACCTTCGCCTCCCCACTCCCGTATGTCTTGCTTAAATGACTGACTTTTAATATTTCCATCTTTCTTTTTCACTTCCTTTCACGGAAAAGTATAGCAGTCTCACCTTACAGCCAGGTGAATACCGGCGTAATTCTTCCTTACAGTTCTGTCACCAAAATTCCGCTCCCCTGCTCCCGGGTCAGCTATTCTGCTGCCGCGCAGTAATTCTGCTCTCCGTCTGCCGCGCAGTAATTCCGCTTTCCGTCTGCCGCGGGAAGGCGATTGTAAATACCGTCCCCTCGCCCGGGCTGCTCTGAACCGACAGGACTCCCCCCTGTCCTTCCACAATGGATTTTGCAAGAGGCAGCCCCAGACCGATTCCCTGGGTGTCAAGCGAGCTTCCGCTCCGGTAAAACCGCTTGAAAATGTGATGAATCTCTTCCGGCGCGATTCCGCTTCCGTTGTCTTCCACACAGACCCGCGCCATCGACACAGACATGCTCCACGAGACGCGCACCCATCCGCCTTTCTCCGTGTGGTCCAGTCCGTTTTTCATCAGATTGACAAGCGCCTCCTTTGTCCAGTCCGCGTCGCAGACAAGTTCCATGTCCGGACTTCCGTCAAAGAGGATCTCCTTGCCCTCCTTTTCCGCCCGGGTCACAAGATCCTCCGCCGCCGAGACAGACAGCTCCTTTATCCTGACCGGATGTTTTTCAAACACCACGCTTCCCGCATCCAGTCTCATGACACGAAGGAGCAGATAGATCAGCCGTTCCATCCTTTCAAGAGACTGGGCGGATTTATCCGCAAATTCAAGAACCGTCTGCCGGTTGTCCGGCTCTCCGGAAATAATCTCGATATACATATTCAGTGCAGCAAGAGGCGTTTTCAGCTGATGGGAAATGTCGGAAACCGTGTCCTTTAAAAACTCTTTTGCCTTCCGCTCTGCCTCACTCTTTGCCTGAAGAGCCGTTGAGAGCCGGTCAACCGACTGGAAGAACCGGCGCACGGTTCCCGCAGATACTCCCGCCGTCTTCTCCTCTGTTTTCTCCGTAATCCGCTCCGAAAAATCCCCTTCCGCATACTTTCCCACAATCCCGGCCGCCGTCTCAAACATCCGCTCCCGCCGCTCCATGTACCCGATCAGAACAGCGCACAGAACCACTGTAAGCAGGATTCCCGCAAGAGCCGCCGTAAGAGCCGCGCTCAGGAAAGCGCTTCCCGGCTCCTCAAAAAGAAGAGGAATGTTCTCTTCTGTGTGTCCCATTTTCACAAGCAGACCCTCCCCTTGCGCGGTCACATCCGTGTTCGCAAAGGCCTGAGCAACGGCTGTCTCCGGCACGCCCTGCTCCAGAAGGGAAGACGCGGCTCTTCTCTCCCACATAAAAAGGCTGTCCCTCACCCGGATTCCCTGCTGCCATGCCATAAACAGCAGGATTCCGGTGAGAGACAGGCCAAACACAGCAGCAAAGATCATAAGTCTCTTATTCTGTCTGTCATACAGGCATCTCATATCTTCTCCTCCCATCGGTATCCCATTCCCCGCACGGTGATAATATACTCCGGATTCGACGGATCACTTTCGATCTTTCCGCGAAGCCTCCGAATATATACTGACAGTGTGTTGTCGTCCACATAATTTCCGTTCCCGTCCCAGAGCTCGTCAAAGATCGCGTCCCGGGTCAGCGTCTGCCCCGGGTGTCTGAGCATCAGGCTTAAAAGCCGGTACTCCGCGCCGGTCAGTTCAAGCAGTTCTCCGTTTAAATATACTTTTCCCGCAAGCTGGTCAACTTTCACCGGTCCGGATATAAGAAGAGACGAATCCGAAGATTTTGCCATGGCGCTTCTTCTAAGCTGTGCCCTGATGCGGGAACAGAGTTCTCCTAATTTGAACGGTTTCGTGATGTAATCGTCCGCTCCGCTGTCCAGTCCCCGGATCACACTCGTCTCCTCATCCGACGCCGTCAGAAAAATAATCGGCACCGTATCCCCTGAAGCGCGCACTTCCTCGCAGACCGTAAATCCGGTTCCGTCCGGAAGCGTCACGTCGAGAAGCAGAAGGTCAAAAGCCGGGCCTTTTGCCAGCCGCCTGCGCGCCTCCTTTACTGTCCTGGCCACTTCCATCTCGAATCCATTTTTCTTTAAAGCGTATTTAAGCCCGTCGATCAGGCCGATGTCATCTTCAAGCAAAAACAGTCTGTTCATAAAAACCTCCGTAAATGGGCTTGTATTTTTCTCACAGCAGGGCGGATAAAAAACGATCTGAATCGCGCCCCGTGCACTCATTATATCACAGGAGATAAAAAAACAGCAGAAGCTTACAAAAGTGTAAGCCGCTGCTGCTTTCTTTCAATCTCCGTCACCCTTATTCTTTTCTCCCATATCCTCCTGATATTCCAGAATATCTCCCGGCTGGCATTTCAGCTCCCTGCAGATAGCATCCAGCGTGGAAAAACGGATCGCCTTCACCTTCCCGGTCTTTAAATTCGAGAGATTGACATTTGATATTTCTACCTTCTCCGCCAGCTCCTTTAGAGAAATCTTCCTGTCCGCCATCACCCGGTCCAGCCTTAATATGATCGCCATCTCTTCTCACCTCACAATGTCTCGTCGGATTCTCGCTGAAGTACCGTCCCGTACTGGAAGATATAGGACAGACTCATAATCAGGGCCCCGAGTCCGACTGCCGCCGGATTCACTACGGTCACACTGCCGCCTCCGACCCCCATGACCAGATACAGAACCGGAAAGAGCAGGCATTTTACATGGGCGTATACGATGACCAGAACGCCGATCCGGAAGATCATCCTGACGTTCTTCTCACAGAATGGCGACTCGGCGTAATCAATATTTCGGAAGATCACTCTCAGACACCAGAAAATCCCGATCGCAACCGCAACAAGCACAATCCGCTGTGCAAATCCCATCAGAAATACTGTTTTAGGAATCTCTTTTGCCGCCACGGAGAGGATCCCGCTGCTGAAATGCACCTTCATCGGCTCATATCCGAAGAAAACGGCTTCAAGCGGTCCCGTGAAAGCCCCGGTTCCCGCCATACCGGACGGTGTCTGCGACAGAGTCAGGGAAAAATCTGTCTCCGGGCAGAACACCGCCATCCACACTTCACACACGAAAAGAAGAGCAATATATACAATACTTACCCAGAACAGCGCCCGGCACGCCATGCCGATCTCGCTGCACCTCTCCCTCATCACATTTCTGTCTCTCATAGTGCCACCTCCGTTTTGTTCCGTTTATTCTCTTCTATAACTTATTCTATAAACAGAGTAGCACCATGTTTTTCGTTTGTCAACAAATAATTAACGTTTATCATTAATTATTATTTATTTTTCATTAATTCACTCAAATCATTTCCCGTTTTCTGTTTTTATTCTGCCTTTTTCAGGTATTTCCCAAGATATGCCTCCACACACTCCTGTACCTGCCGTGCGGTCTGTTTTGCCTTCCGTCTGTCAATACCCGCTTCGTCTGCCACTTTCAAAACATCTGACATCTGCGGGTTTCTTCCGTTGCCGTGTATGGTTGTTGCATGTTCACCTCCGATGGAATAGCTGAAAGTGAGATCATATGCCGGTGAGAGCACCCACCTCTTTTCTGTTTCCTTATACAGGAATGTGAAGTTTTTAGAATGATCATCTCTGTTGTGCGCAAATACATTGAAGCACATCAGTCGGTAAAGCTTTTCAACTTCAGAAAAATCCTTCGTCAGCTCCATAGTCAGTTTCATAAGAATATCATAATCCAGATTCGGAATACGGTGAGATGTCTCGAGTTAAGCCTTTTGATTTTCTTCATTTACAATCTCCTCAATCGACTGAAACGGCACCTCTTCAAAAAGCCTCTCCAACTCCCCTTCTATTTCCAGTGCCGCCGCTATCTTTGTAAGGGAGATAAGCGATATCTCCCCGCTTCTTTCAAACCGTTTCAAAGATCCCAGACTGACTCCGGATTTTTCGCTCAGTCTCTGCTGCGATATTTTCCTCCTCCTGCGGATTCTCCGGATTCTTTCTGCGATCAGCCGATCTATTTCTACAGGTGTTCTTCTTTGAAAAATAAATTCGTTCATAGATAATATTTTATCCGTTTCATTTTTCTGTTTGCTCCAGCTCCCGGATCCGTCTGATAAAGAGGACTCCAGCCAGACACGCCATGACAAGATCGGCGATCGGGCCGGACCAGAGTACGCCGTCAAGCCCCATCACCCTCGGAAGCATAGAGAGAAGGAGCGGAAGCATAACGATCTGCCGGGTAAAAGAAAGCGCGATGCTCTGCCACGGTTTTCCCTGCGCAGAGAAAAATCCGCCCACCGAATTAAGCAGGCCGTTTAAGAAAATCAGCATAAGAAAAATCCGGAAATATCTCTCCGCGAATTCATAATACAGCTCATCCCCAGATCCAAAGCACGCAGTGATCTGCCTTGGAAAGAACTGGTAACAGAGGAAGATCAGGAAGGAAACTGCCAGCACGCTCCCGATCACCGCCTGTCCTGTCCGGATAACCCTCTTATAATTCTTCCGCCCGAAATTATAGCTGATGATCGGCTGCATTCCGTTCGCAAGGCCGGTAAACACGGCAACGGCAAGCGTATTCACCTTATTCGCCACGCCGGCTACCGCGAGCGTCGTCTCGCTTCCGTAAATACTCTGTGCGCCGTACGTCTTCAGTGCGCCGTTCATAAGGATCTGCACAAGCGCCTGGCTTAAGAAGTTGAACATGGGGCCGGCGCCCAGGGCGATGATCCTTCCGGTCAGAGCAGGGACAGGCATGAAAGCACACTCTCGCCTCCCGCTTCTGCTTTCTGCCTGACTCTGCAGTTTGGACACAGGAGACACTTCTTGCCGCTCTGCCTTTTTCGACAAAGCAGCCGGGTCAGAAAAAAGCGGGAACGACTTAAAATGAAGCAGATACCACACAAAGATCCCGGCACTGACCGCCTGCCCGATGACAGTCGCCCACGCCGCGCCTTCGATTCCCCACTCGAATCCGTAGACAAACAGGGCGTCCAGAAAGACGTTTAAGACAGCGCCGGCCGCCGTACACACAAGGGCAAGTCTTGGACTTCCGTCGGCACGGATGAGAAACAGCCCGGCTGCCCCCAGCATGGAAAATATGTACCCCAGCGCCGTGATTCTGGCATAGGGAAAGGCATACGGAAGCACAGAGACAATGCCAAGAGAAATCGAGACAGGAATCGCAATGACCAAGCATATGACAAAGATGATAAACAGAACAACTGCCGACATTCTACGCTTCCCCCTTTCCTCTCACTGTCTGAAACTCCACGATCCACCGCTGAAGCACCCGGACCGCAGTCAGTATAAATCCCACGAGAGGCGCCGCCTGTACAAAGTACATGGAGATTCCCATCGCGGGGCTTGTCTGGCCGTTCTCTACCGCTGACATCAGATATTTCCACGCGAACGGGATCAGGTAGAGAAACAGAATCAGCTCAAACGTATGATTCACTACTTTAAACACAGCTTTGCCGCGCCTCGGAAACAGCGCGACAAACTGCTCGATCTTGATGGAGATGCATTTCTTCGTACAGTAGCTTACGCTTAAAAATCCGGCCCATATAAAAATATAGCGGGTCAGTTCCTCGGACCAGGACAGAGATGCCCCGAGCACATATCTGCAGAACACCTGCACTCCCATAATCACTGCCATGGCCGCAAGCGCGGCCACGAGCAGTACCTCTTCCAGATATCCGTCAATCCAGCTTATTACTTTTTTCATACAGATTCTCCGGTTACATACTCTTGTGAAGAAGCTCAAGCACAGTCTGAAGATCCTCAGCGCCCATCTGCCCCGGCGCGGAAGCCTTTCCTACCGCTCCGAAGGTGAGTGCGGAGCCGAACGCCTCCCCGCAGAGGCGGCTGATCACGCCTGTCCCGGACATGGACATCGTGATGATCGGCCGGTCCGCATAGTCCGAAGCCATCTCTTCCGTAGCTGCAAGCAGTGTCAGCACATCTCTTCTGCTCTGCGGCATCACTGCGATCTTCGGAATGTCCGCCCCCAGCTCCTGCATCTTTCTAAGGCGGGATACGATTTCCTCCTTCGCAGGCGTCTTATGAAAATCATGGTTGGAGGCAACGACTTTCACGCCGCACTGATGCGCAGTTTCCACAACAGCTTTCACCGCGTCGTCCCCGGTAAACACTTCCACGTCAACCAGGTCGATCAGTCCGGTTTTGGCAGCGTTTTTGTTGAGCTCCACATAAGCGTCCGCGTCGATGGCCTTCTCGCCGCCCTCGTTTGAAGTGCGGAAGGTGAAAAGTATCGGCATGTCGCCGAGAACCGCTCTTAATGATTCCATCGTCTCTTTCGTCTTCTCAAAATCGAAGATGTCCTCGTACCAGTCCACTCTCCACTCTACAACGTCAGCCGCGGTCGTTTTGATCGTCTCCACCGCTTTTAAGATCTCTTCCCTCGTCTCTCCCACGATCGGGACACAGATCTTCGGAATCCCTGTACCGATCTCTATATTTCTTACTTTTACCGGGTTCATATCCGTTACCTCCTGTACTTTATTCTTCTGACATACCGGCGTTTTTAAGAAGCACGCCGTACTTCACATTTACAAAGACTGCAAGCAGCACACCGATTGCGGTAATCACGATGTTCATCACGATAACGCCGGAAGCGCTCATATTTGACGCCGCCGTCAGAATCGTGTAGTTGCAAAGGCTTGACGCGATCATGACGAGGCTTGTGAGCGTTCCCTTGATCTTCGGGAACAGATCGTTGGCAACCGCCGTCACCATCTGAAGCACTCCGCCTGCTCCTGAATATCCGATAACAAACGCTCCCACGTAGCAGACCGCCGGTGATTTGATCATATACACAAGTACAAGCATCACAAGGGAGATCACCGGGTAGATCACAAGGAAGCGCACCTGCTTAAACTTTGTAATCAGGACACTTGTGACAAACAGCGCAACCAGCGTTCCCGCAGAGTAATAGGTCTGCATCATTCCCACATCCCCGGATGCGATTCCCGCCACGTCTGTCCCGAATGTCTGCGCGCAGTTCAGCCAGAGCTGGAACGTGGCAGTACATGTAAATCCGATCAGGATCAGAGCGATACTCTCAACTGAGAAATGCGCATTCTTCAGGTTGCTGATAAAGGATTCCCCTTTTCCCACGCCTTCAATCTTCGGCATGGGCGCAAAGATGGCAAGCACTCCGAGCACCGCGATCGCTACGCCGCACACAAGCGGAAGCGTCAGAAATGACATCGACGTTCCCACACAGAGGCCGAGGAAGAACGGGAGCAAAAGCTGTGCCACAGAGATAGACAGCTTGATTCCCATTGTAGCGATTCCCGTGTATTTGTAAATAATTTCCGCGACTGCCGGATACGATACGTCGCCGTATCAAGGAAGGAGTTTGCGATACCCCCGAGAACCGCAGCCACATAGGCGATCGTCATGTTCGGAGAGAACGCGATTCCGACAAAGAAAATCACATAGGACGCGCAGCCGATCACTACGGAGATCTTTCTTCCGAATTTATCGGAAAGAGGACCCGCAAAGGGCAGGGAGATCAGCCGTCCCAGACCCAGAGCCGCCGCCACAGCCGTAACTCCCATGACGCTGTCCATGCCCCACTGCCCTGCCAGGCTCTCTTTCACAAGCTGCTGGCTTAAGATGGAGCATCCGATACCGTGGATAAAATAGTTTAAATAAAGAATCTGTGCACTTGGCAGATATTTTTTATTCATTGTTTTTTCCTCATTCCATTCTCACAGATTCATTGTATTTTAATCGTATTTGATGTCAAGCACTTCTTTCATGTGGTCGATCGGCATATGCTGGCCTGTCCAGAGATAGAACGCGGCGTCCCCCTGGAAAAGCATCATTCCGAGTCCGTTCATTGTCTTGCATCCCGCCTCTTTCGCCATCTTAAGAAGCGCCGTCTCTCTCGGGGAGTAGATCGTATCCGTCACAATCAGATCCGGGCGGAAGAAGGGCTTGTTCTGAGTATGCTCATGCCTGTCTCCTCCTTAATGTCCGTTCCGGCGGGATTCCGCTGAATCCTCCCCGGAACTTTATTTCCACAGGATTATTCTATAATATCATTCTTTCCAGATTCTTTCTCAAATCTTTCAAAAGTGAAAGAATGAAGACAGGCATTTGATCTGTGAAATATTTGATTTACGAAATTCTGACGCTATACTCAGCGGCAAGGCAGATACAGTCCGACTCCGACACCTTCTTCCTGCTGCACCTGCTTTCCCCTGTAAAATCTGCCGAAGATTCTGGCACGTTCCTCCTCCGGAATGCCGATTCCTTCATCCTCCACCTCAATACAGGCGTAGAATTCATATTTTTTTGCCCGGATCTCAACATGTCCTCCCTGCCTGGAATACTTCACGGCATTGTCCGCAACATTATTGAGCGCCTCCGCCGTCCACTTTCTGTCAAACACGCAGATGATCTCACTGTCCACACATGAAGAAAGGACTATCCCTTTTTCCGCTGCTTTTCCTTTTACAGATTCCATCACCTCTTCAATCAGGGGAGTCAGGCTCCCCTCCTCCGGCATAACTTCCAGAATGCCGGTTTCAAGCCGGGACAGTTCTGTCTCATCGTAACGTGATTCCTCAAAAGTCCCGTCAATGGCGGTCGCCAGCATCTCATCCAGCCGTTTTAGTGTATGTCCTGCTCCGATCTGTATTTTCATTGTTTCATCTCCTGTTCCAGACATATCCCAGCCCATACACTGTCTCCAGCGGACTTTCGCCTTTTTTTCCTTCCAGCTTTCTCCGCAGCCGGTTCACTGCCACACTCAGCGCATTTTCCTCCACAAACTGAGCATCGCAGGACCACACACTGTCCATGAGCTGTTCCCGTTTCAAAGTCTGCCCCGGGTGGCGCACAAGACATCGCAGCAGCTTCTGCTCCGTTCTGCTTAAGCTGGCTTCCTCCCCGTCCACATAAAACTTCATCTCATCAAAAAGGAAACGTTATCTTTCATCCGCGTATTCAGATTTCCGGACATCATCCCCGTTCTCTCTCCCCCTCGGCCCGGTTCTCTCCCGCATCCGCTCCACTCTGGCGCGAAGTGCCATCAGACCGAAAGGCTTTGTGATATAGTCGTCTGCCCCGAAGGAAAATCCTGTAATCTCATCGCTTTCCAGATCGTTGGCCGTAATCAGCAGTACAGGCACCTGGGAGCTTCGCCGTATGTTCTTCAGAAAGCCGTAACCGCTTCCGTCCGGCAGGTTTACATCCAGAAGGATCATATCCGCCGGGTCCGATCTCCACAGCTTTTCCGCCTCCTCCCTTGTATATGCCTGTGTGAACTTTATATCGTCACGGTTCAGGGCAAGAGCGATCCCCTGATTTAATCCACGGTCATCCTCCACAATCAGTATATGGTACATTGCACAGCCTCCCCGGTTTTAGTTTTCTTTGCCTCCCATTCTACTACAGAGTACTGAAAACCTGCAACTCCTGTAACCTTTCTCTGGCTGCAGCCGCCCAGGCTTCGGGCAAGCCCGGGCTTATGAACGTCGGAAAATGATTCAGATCATAAAATTCTCAATAACAGGCTATTGACACATATCCTGAAATTATTTATAATTATAACAGTGTTTTAAAACAGTGTTATGAATTAATCGAAAGGAAATGACACCGCTATGGCAAAACAGATCGAAGGCGTATACGAAGCAATACTTTCCTGCGCAAAAAAGGAATTTTTAGAGAAAGGCTACAAAGACGCTTCCCTGCGGGTCATCGCGCAGGAGGCCGGCACAAGCACCGGTTCCATCTATACCCGCTTCGGCGATAAGGAAGGGCTTTTTGAGGCGATCGTTGCTCCTGCCGCAAATCAACTCACGGAGATGTTTTTAGGGATACAGAAGGATTTCCATAATCTGAATGAAAATACGCAGCGTGCAGAAATGGGACAATATACATCCAGTCATCAAATCGCTATGCTGGATTTTATCTACGATCATTTCGATGAGTTCTGCCTTCTTCTGGACTGCGCACAGGGCACCCGCTTTTCTGCTTTTCTGGATAAGCTGGTAGATATCGAGGTGGAATACACTTATAAATACATGGAAGTCATCGGCTGTGAAAGCGTGAAATCCGGACTGATCACCGAAGAGTTTATCCATATCGTCACGACCGCCTATTTCAACGGTATGTTCGAAGTCGTGCGGCACCGGATGAACAAGACGGATGCGGTGAAATATATCCGTCTCCTCAACAACTATCACATGCAGGGATTTACCACCATCTTCAACCCGGAGCGGGAAGTTCCGTGTCCCGCTGAAACTGGGAGCACTGCCGGTTTCTGAGTACAGTGCAGGCAGTAAGCACCGGTAATCAGGCCGTTTCCTGTCCGGTACCGCAGGCGGCGGTCTTTTTATAAAACATATGGTTAGTACTTTCTAACCCAAAAAGGAGGAATTCTTATGCAGGCAAAAAGTCCTATGCTCCGGCTGTGGGAGCTTGGGGAACAATATCACGGCGGGCTGATACGCGCGGTCCTTTCCGCGTCCGCCGGCGTTTTATGCGGGATACTGCCGTATTTCGCGGCAGCACAGATCATCATAGGCCTTGTTCATTCTGAACAGGACACTTCATTTTATCTGTTCTGGTGCTGTCTGGCGCTGGGAGGCTACATCCTGCGGGCGGTACTTTACGCGCTCGCGCTCTCCATGTCACACAAAGCGACTTTTGCTATTTTGAAAAATATCCGGGAACGTATCCTTGCCAAACTTCCGAAGCTTCCGTTGGGAACTGTCATGGACACCCCAAGCGGGCAGATGAAGCAGATCATCGTGGATCAGGTCGAAAGTATGGAGCGTCCTCTTGCACATCTTCTGCCGGAGATGACGTCGAATATACTGGCTCCTGTGTGCATTTTAATCTATCTGTTTGTCCTTGACTGGCGGATGGCGCTGCTCTCTCTTGTCTCCATTCCTGTCGGCATGGCGTTTATGATGGCAGTCATGGCAAATTACGGAAAACAATATGAAGGATCTGTCAGGGTTACGCAGGCGATGAACTCCACGATCGTAGAATATATCGGCGGTATTGAGGTGATCAAGGCATTCAATCAGGGAAAAAATTCCTACGCGAAATTTTCCCAGCGTGTCCTTGCGAACGCATCCTACTTCTATCACTGGATGAAGAGCTGCCAGCTCCCGGTGTCCATTTCACGGACACTGGCGCCCACAACACTGATCACCATTCTTCCCGCAGGCTGGATCATGTATCTGGGCGGTTCTCTGGATATCGAGACATTTCTTACTGTTATCATCCTCTCCCTCGGCATTGCCGGCCCCCTGCTTGCCGCCATGGATTTCGTAGACAGCCTGGCAAAGGTCGGGACCATCGTAGGTGAAGTTGACTCCATCTTAAGCAGCGAAGAACAGCAGCACGGCCTGACGCCGGTATCTTTCAGCTCTAAGGATATCCGGCTGGATCATGTGTCCTTCGGCTATCACGCAGATCAGGAGATCCTGCATGACGTTTCCCTGTCCATCCCATCCGGAACGATGACCGCGTTTGTCGGTCCGTCCGGAAGCGGAAAATCGACAATCGCAAAGCTGATCGCAGGGTTCTGGGATATGAAAAAAGGCAGGATCATGCTGGGCGGACATGACCTGAAGGATATCCCTCTCCGGCAGCTTTATGAGCAGACTGCGTTCGTCTCCCAGGACAACTATCTGTTTAATGAATCGGTAAGGGAAAACATCCGTATGGGGAAACCCGGGGCAGGCGACGCCGAAGTAGAAGCCGCCGCAAAAGCAGCCGGCTGTGATTCCTTCATACGGAAACTGGAGAACGGCTATGATACCGTGGTGGGCGGAGGAGGCACTCATCTCTCCGGCGGGGAACGCCAGAGGATCGCCATCGCGCGGGCCATGTTAAAAGACGCGCCTATCGTGATCCTGGATGAGGCCACCGCATATATCGATCCCGAAAATGAGGCAGTCGTCCAGAAAGCTGTGGCAAAACTGGTAAAAGGAAAGACCGTGATCGTCATTGCCCACCGCCTCTCCACCATCACGGACGCAGACCGGATCTTTGTCGTGGCAGACGGGCGGATCTCCGCATCCGGCACACATGAGGAACTCTTAAAGAAAAGTGCGATGTACCACGAAATGTGGCAGGCACATATAGGAGCAAAGGACGGTGACGCAGCATGATCTCAGTATTGAAAAAACTATATCAGTTTGCAGGAGAGGAACAGAAAAACATCAAAAAATCTATCTTCTGGGGCTTCTTCTATGCAGTATTTCATATGTTCCAGGTAGGAGCGATCTACTTTGTCATACTTGCTCTCACCAGCGGAAACAAAACATACCATGCAGCATGGACCGCTCTGCTCTTACTGGTCGTAAGCATAGCCGGGCGTGCCATCATCAACCGCTTTACCCAGCTTCAACAGACTCATGCAGGGTACTTCATGGTCGCAAATAAGAGAATCGAGATCGGTGATAAGCTGAAACGGATCCCTATGGGATATTTCAATGCGAAGAGCCTCGGTGAGATCACCGGGATCTCCACGACCGTGCTTGACGTAGTAGAAAGCAACGGTCCGGTTGTACTGGTCAACATCCTGAGCGGTTTCATCAATTCCATCGTGTTTCTCCTCTGCGTGTTCGGCTTCGACTGGCGCATCGGACTTCTCGCCCTTGCGGGCACTGTACTCTACCTGTTCATCACTTCTGTAATGGAGAAGAAATCCGCCTCAGTGACTCCCCGCCGTCAGGAGTCCGAAGCGCAGCTTGTAGACGCCGTCCTGGAACAGATCCAGGGGATGAGCGTGATCAAATCCTTTAACCTGACCGGAAAAGGCGACCGCCGAGTCAGGGAAGCGCTGGAATATAACCGGAAGAGCAATCTCGATATTGAACGCCTCTTCACCCCTTATATGGTAGCCCAGGAATTAAGCCTGCATCTGTTTTCCGTGCTGATCATGGGAGCCGGGATCATTTTCTGCCTGAACGGGAACATGACGCTTTCCGATGCGCTGATGACCGTTGTCATCTCCTTTTTAGTATTCTCACAGATCCAGTCAACAGGAAGCGCGGTATCCCTGCTGCGTGTCGTCGGAAGTTCCATCGACCATGCGGATCAAATCGATGAGATCCCGGAAATGGACAGCACGGGAAGAACCATATATCCCAAAAAGCATGATATTTCTTTCGATCATATAGACTTTTCTTATGACAGGAGACCGATTCTGAAAAATGTGAACGTGACGATACCGGACCGCACCACCACTGCCATCATAGGGCCCAGCGGTTCCGGAAAGACCACCCTGTGCAGTCTGATCGCCCGGTTCTGGGATGTGGACAGCGGCTCCATCCGTATCGGCGGAACGGATATCCGGGAATATACGCTGGAATCCCTTATGGATCAGATCAGCATGGTATTCCAGAACGTATATCTCTTCGCAGACACGATTGAGAATAACATCAAATTCGGGAAACCTGACGCCACCCACGAGCAGGTTGTCGCCGCGGCAAAAAAAGCCTGCTGCCATGATTTTATCTCCGCTCTTCCGGACGGCTATGACACGGTGATCGGGGAAGGCGGCGCCACACTGTCCGGCGGTGAGAAACAGCGCATCTCCATCGCGCGGGCTATGCTGAAAAACGCGCCCATCATTATCTTCGACGAGGCGACGGCAAACGTTGACCCGGAGAATGAGGATAAACTCCAGAAAGCCATGGAGGAACTGATGCGCGACAAGACGATCCTGATGATCGCCCACCGGCTCAAGACCGTACAGAAAGCAGACCAGATCCTCGTACTGGACGGGGGTCGAATCGCGCAGAAAGGAACTCACGAAGAGCTTAAGGATATGCCCGGGATCTACCGGGATTTCCTGGAAGTCAGGAAAGAAGCTGCGGGGTGGAAGCTGTAGCAGGAGAATCTGAGAATCTGTCAAAAATCTATCCGTAAAAGCTCAGGAAGGCTCCTTCTGGAGCCTTCTGTATCTCATATTTCCGATATCCATTTTACCGTTTTACGAAAAGCGTCTTCGCGGCTGCGGCGGCAGTCTTCCGGATATTGTCTCTCAATTTTAAACATTTTCAGCTTAGGCGGGTTTAAAGGGACAAGAATGTGGCTTGCCTTTTCATATTCCAGGACATCCACCCTGAAAGCGAACCCATGCTTTTCCAGGCGCTCTACTATATACGCAACCGCCTCTTTGCTGGGCCACATGAGATCTTCCTTTGCGTAAATGAATAAAATGTTTCCCCGGATGTTCTCCACTGGGATGGCTGTATCCTCATTGAAATGTTTCAGCGGTTCTTCGTAGATGTAGGATAACTCGAACTGCTGATGAAGGATCAGGTTACGGATTGCCGGTCCATATTTCAGATGAGCTGTCATACACGGAAAATCTTTTCCCCTGTATGTGAATTCGGAGGCAGATGAAAAAGTTTTCAACGCCATGCTTTTATTCCCGTGCATACCTCCCCATATACAGTGGATCGGGGAGAGGGCAACAACGCCGCAGATATCCGGCATAAGAGAAGCGCAAAGCAATACCAGTTCAGCGCCTTTTGAAATGCCATACATGATAATCTTTTCATATCCTTTGTTTTTCAGCCACAGGATCGCTTTTTCAAATGGATCGACAGGCACCCGAACCAGTTCTTTCGGCAGCCCGTCTACGTTCCAGTAACAAATACCTAACGCGGCGATGCCGCACCTGGCAAACATAGCACCCACATTCATCGGGATATTTTCATTCCCTTCGCTGCCGCCTACTACGATGACGACCTTTTTGGGATCATGATCCTTAACAGGGACATGATAAAGTCCATAGAAGCCCTCCTGTGCAACCGTCACATATTCCACTTTCCCAACTCTCCCTGTTTTTGCAGCTTGGATTGCTGTCCGTATTTTCTTTCTTTATCCCATTTAGAGTCCTTTTTGCAAACATAGAAATCACACTTTTCTGCGCCCTCTGCAAGTGTACCTGTCCTGTATAACACGCCGCCCATGAGATCAGCAGAAATAAAATCCATGGCACACATATAGGGTATCAGTTCTTCCAAATGCTCCTGTTTTCCAAGCGCACACAGGCCGCACCTGTGATAGTTGATGGTGTATTCGTCTGCATCCCTTCCGGGAATCGTCTCCGTCATCCAGTTGAATTCGCTGTCGGATATGGCATTTGCAATTCTGTCCTTCTTGACTTTCTTTTTTTGATATTCCATATCAAATGGATTTTTACTCCCGAAAGCTTTTTTAATGAGCGACGCCTGCATCGTGGCTGTCACCATTTCCCCGAACTGCTCGTGACTCATCGCCCCATCCATTGCCTCATAAACTGATAGCCAGATAATCCCTCCGGTAAGACAGATCCGCAGAGGGTTTTTCGTAAAACCGCCTATGTCGGGCGTCCTCGACAGCATATCTTTAAGCTTTTTACGTGATTTCTTCTTTACCTCAGAAACATCCGAATTTCTGCAATGGGCTGCGATATATTTGAAAATAGAAGGCGTCATCGCTGACCACATCAGTTTTTCGCAGATGGTGTTTTTCATGTTCATGCTCCTTCAAAACATATTTCTAAGGGAATTATCTACAGTTCATCCTCCAACAGCCGGATGGCCTCAACCTGTCTGATCTTAGCCGGATAGGTCTCAAATATTTCTCCTGTAAAAGAAACCGATATATTATCCCCTACATCCAGATCCTCTATGGAAATATCCTTATTACGCCACGTTATCTCTGTTTCTTCCGAAACCGGGAACCAGTAAGCTCCCCTGTAATTCACGTCGTTTTCATCCATTCCCTGCACAGTAAGATTATTCCCCTCTATTTTCGAAACCGTTGCATAAAAAGTCTGAGCAGGATATGCATTTTTAGATCCTGCAAAACAGAAGATCCCTGCGGCCGCACCGGCGCATAACAGCAGCAATCCGGCTGTCACGGTCAATTTTTTCTTTGTCAAGGGTAAACACCTCCCCTTTGCAGATTGTTTTCCGATCCCCGCTTTTGTTTCATTTTAATTTCCTCTTTCTCTGATTAGTTGTGTCTAACTAAAATATAGCGCTTTTTGAGGAAAAACACAATGGGCAAGGCAATTAAAAACCGCATTTTCCGGATCTGGGGAAACAGTCGCCTCGTCAAGCAAAATGATCGGTGCATTTATCTGATAGCCGTCCGGCATTTCACGGACAAATTCATTACAATAGACTGCCTTTGCCGCAGCAATCAGCTGTAACCTGAAAATACTGATATACCCTCTGCTTCTCTACAACAAAATCCACCTCTGTGTTTCCGACTTTGCCACTCGTCACCTTATATCCCCGACGCAAAAGTTCAAAATAAACAAGGTTTTCAAGATACATTTTTCGGTTTGCTTTTAAAAGCTGTTTCCCGACAATGTCAAAACGTTCTGCAGGATCTTTGCAATCGTTTTTAGCAGCACAATATCTGTAATTTTCCTCTTGGAAGGATCGCTTTCCTTCCTTGCCTGTCTGTCCTCAATTTCTTTTACAATGACCGTATTGTACCCCCCTCCAAACAGGCGCCTACTTTCTCATTGGTACGATTCATAACGGCAATGTACGGCATGCGTTTATTGAAAAAGACTTATGGTTATGCCCGGGTCTCCTCTCGTGACCAACATCTGGACCGGCAGATCAAAGCACTGTTGGACTGCGGGGTGGCGGAAGCGCTCTTTACTTTATGGCGGGTTTATGGTCGGTATTACGACTGTTCTTCTTTGCTCACTCGGCATCTTTATCGGTAATTCATGGGCTGATAAACGAAATGATAAGGCTATGGAAGGATTCTGTGGACACTTGCTGCCTATATGGCACTGGCAGCCGTTGTTGTCTCCAGAGAATCACCGGAAGTGCCTGGCGGCACGTTCCGGGATTGTAAGCGGTCGCCAAGGCCTCGGGCAAGCCCGGGCTTTGGCTCGTCGCCTGTACAAAAATAAGGACAGCCACAGCAGCTGTCCTTACTAATCTGGCTTTTCCGTATTTTGCCGTTCCTTCAAGCGTTCCACCTGCTTTGTGTCTACAAAGTGCGTGGCGTACCGCCTCTCAATCTCCGGGTCTCCGCTTTTACTGAACCGAAGTGGGATCACCGGGTTATGCCTCTGTCCGTTTTTCTTTTTCACGCCCCATCGTTTGTAATAACAGAAAGATGGCTTCAATCCAGTGTTTTTGGCGTAAACCCGCATCTGGTTCATGATAAAAGAGAGCTTGCGCAGATTCACCGTACAGACCCGTTCCAGGTAGTCCACACGCCCGAAACGCCAGTCCTCATATTTATGATTTGGCAGGACGCCAATCTCCATCAACACATCTACCGGGGTTGCGTAACCTCGCCGCTGACATTGGTGCCAGACCGACGCATGAACTTTCCCAATCAGTTCTTTCTCATTCATGGCCGTAACTATCATTTTTCTCATGCCAGTTTTTCAAGACAGCTTCCACCTGCGCGATCAGTTGCTCCTTGTCTGGCATATAAAGTACATAGCGAGACGCAAAAATATTGTTGGAAAGACCGCCCAACGCATATTCCGCCGCCACGCTGTCTTTCTCGGTGCAGAGGATGATACCGATAGGCGGGTTGTCATCCGGGTCGTTGACTTCAGCGGCATAGTAGTTCAGATACATATTGAGCTGTCCTGCTGCTTCTGGTGTCAGTTTGGTGGTTTTCAGTTCAATCAAAACATACGCCCGCAGGATTTTGTTATAGAACACCATGTCCACATAATAGTGGATATTGTTCAATGTAACCCGCTGCTGTGTCCCAACAAACATAAAACCGCGCCCCAGCTCCAGCAGGAACTTTTCGATCTGTGCCACCAGGGCCTTCTCCAAGTCGCTCTCCAGCATAGGCTTGTTTTCCGGCACGCCCAAAAATTCAAACACATACGGATCACGGATAATATCAGATGGCTGGTTGATCTCGATCCCTTTCTGCGCCAGAGCAAGGACCTTTTCTTTATTAGAGTCCCCGTTGGACAGCAGTAGGCGCTCATAAAGGGAGCTTTCGATCTGCCGTTTCAATTCTCGGACAGACCAGTTGGAATTGACGGCTTCCTTTTCGTAAAAGCTACGTTTATTCTCGTCAGAAATGCTTAAAAGTTCGCAGTAGTGGGACCAGGACAATTTGCCAGACACCGTCTGGCATTTTTCATACGCCAGATAAAAAGCCCTCATATTTTGGAGATTTGACCGCGAGAAGCCCTTTCCAAATTCCCGCGTCAACTCCTTTGCCAACTCTTTCAATGTCTGCTTGCCATATTCCGCCCGGAGCCGGCTTTGCTGCTCATACTCCACAATCACACGACCAATCTGCCAGTAGGTTGTCAACAGCTGGGTGTTGACCTGTTGTGCCACTCTGTTTCTTGCGGTTTTCACCAACTCCCGGATTTCCTGGACCAACGGATTATTTGGCATCAGTTGATTTGCCATAAAATTCCTCCCTTATTTCATCGGCACATCCTGTTGTCGGTTTGCTTTTATTTATCAGTATATCCTATTTCTCGCGGAAAGTAAAATGCTAAAAATATTCTGTTGTTTCTTGTTCTGATAGAATATCTTGGTGATGTCTTGCGGCACGATTCTCATTACAAATCAAAAAGCATGACTCCCATAAATCATGCCTTTTATGCTTTGATATTATCTTACAGTCCCAGTCCGCTCACCCAGTCCTGAACATCCGCTTCGTCAGCACCTGACCGGAATCTCATTCCTTCCTGCCAGTTCCCGGTACCTGCCAGATCCGCCAGCAGGGTACCGCTATCGCCGATTCCTGACGAAGAGGAAATACAGAACGGAATCACTGTTTTTCCAGTAAAATCATTGTTCTCCACAAAGGTATTCATCGGCCATGCGGCGATACCCCGCCAGATCGGATACTAAACCGGGGGGGGCGTCTCCCACAGCCCTTGATTTTACTTGGATTAGCAGGATACAAAAGTGTGGCATCTTCTTTCAGACACACATCCAGTATAATGTCCACGATTGGGTTACACTTTGTCCGGATGGCCTTCTCTCCTGTACATAGAAAAAGAACGTATCCGCTTTCCGATACGTCCCCACTTTTCTGCGATTCTTATTCTATCGCGTAACTCATATTTCACAGATTACTTTATTCAATTGTTTTTACAGAATATCGATTCTATCTGTTTTGAATATGTTTCATTTCCCTTTTCTGTTTCTCCCGATCTTTGGAAAGTTTCAAAGCCAGGCTGCGGACTCTGTCAAAAGATTCCAGTTCGCTTCTCAACAAAACATAGACCATTTCTGAAAGATCTTCTCTTTTATCATATCTTCTGAATGCTTCTCTGTACTTTCCAGTCGGCTGGATTGAGACAGGCAGCAACCCGTTATTGATCAGTTGCTGATTCATGATCATCCTCCCGGTTCTTCCGTTTCCATCTGCAAAAGGATGGATCCGTTCAAACCGGACATGACTGGCTGCAATTTTTTCAAAAATCTCTTTCACTGCCGCCGCTTCTATATTTGTTTCTCTGATCCAGCTTTTCATAAGCCCCGGAATATCCTGCGGATCTGGCGGATAGTATACAGCTTCCGACAGATTTCCAATATAAACCGCGGTATCTCTATACTCTCCCTGCATATGTCTGATATAGCCATTCGCCTTCCGGATCCACTCTTCATCAATGACTGCTTTCGCAAAGGGAAGCAGCATTTTCTGAATTGCATAGTGCGCATTTTTTGCGTCTGTATATTCTGAATAAGTATGGTTCGATCTTACTTCATCGTAATCGATCACTGCAATTGTTTCTTCCAGCGACAGTGTATTTCCCTCGATTGCATTTGTACTCCAGGAAAACCTCTTAGCAAAATCTTCGACAAACGGCTGACGGATCAACGGATTTTCCATAAGCTTAAAAATTTCCTCTTTTTGTGTTTCAATCTGTAAGATTCTATTTTTGTTGTCAAATAATGGCATGTTATCTGCCTCCTAATATATAATAAAATGAGCGGTTTCTGCTTTTCTGATATTATCCTGCCCACAAAAGAAACAGCCTTTGTCCTGTGCATTCTTGGATTCTTTTTCCACATAGTATATCATAGAATCATAGCAATATCTATCAGAATATCAGCATAGTTATTGTTCCTCACAATAAGTGAATTACCTTTTTAGTTATTTTCAAGAAATTTAAAATGCCATTTAAAAATTACCTTTTAGCACTTTAAATGGCACATAAAAAGACAATTTCTTCATTTAATAAACGGATTTCTTCTCTCTGTTCCCGAATAATCTTATCTTTATTATCCATGTTTTTACCTGTTTGATTTCTAAAAAGAAATGTCCTGTATAATTTTTCTCATATTCTTAATGGTATCCTCATAAGACACAAAGTCTTCTGTAAAATAACTGGTGATAGACTGATAATCTTCTTCATAAAAGGAATTATCACAAAACTCTGTAATAATGGCAGATACATCTACTCCTTCTTTTGCGGATGGACATACAGTCATTTGAGCCCGATGCTCCCTGACCTCTTTGACCAATGAGACAAACTTATTATCAAAATCAATGAGCGGAGTAAGTTTATAGATGTAAATAACGGTCGCTCGTGACACACTGCACGGTTTAACTGTACCACCCTGCCGCTAATTCTGTACCATCTTACCGATTGGCTGTACCAGCCGTTAAAGTTCTCCTTATAATGATTGTGGCACACCTAATGTGTGACTACTATTATAAGGAGGGCGATAATCATGGTAGATTATCGAGAAATCCTGAGGCTTCATAATCTCGGG
>NZ_JAJEQX010000040.1 GCF_020687545.1 Ruminococcus turbiniformis
CATTCTGGGCCAGAGGATATTATGTTTCAACAATTGGTAATATCACAGAAGATGCAATAAAGAAATATATAAGAGAGCAGGCGGAAGAATCGAGGAAAGAAGATTCAAGTAGTACCGCTTTATAAGCAGACCAGTAACAATGCTTGCGATACCCGCCCTTTTGGGCGAGCATGTAACCGGCCCTTATGAGGGCCAACTCAAACCACCACTTGAAGTGGTGGTTGTGACTTAGAGACTGGATCGAAGCGGGACCGAATAGAAGAACGCGGAGAAGAGAAAGTCGGAGAAAAGAAAAAAGGAAGACAGACGATGGGAAAGACAAAGACGAGACAGACAAGCAGACCGATCATGATACAGGGAACGATGTCCAATGTGGGGAAGAGCGCGCTGGCAGCAGGCCTCTGCCGGGTGCTCGCCCAGGACGGATTTTCCGTGGCGCCTTTTAAATCCCAGAACATGGCGCTGAACTCCTTTATCACGAAAGAAGGGCTGGAGATGGGCCGGGCCCAGGTCATGCAGGCAGAGGCGGCGGGAATCGATCCGGAGGCGGCGATGAACCCGATCCTTTTAAAGCCCACTAACGACACGGGCTCTCAGGTGATTATAAACGGAATACCGGTGGGAGTGATGTCCGCGGTGGAATATTACCGGCACAAGAAAGAATATATTCCATATATCATTGGCGCCTATGAGAGTCTGTCCCGGCGGTTTGACGTGATCGTGATCGAAGGGGCAGGAAGCCCGGCGGAGATCAATTTAAAAAAGGACGATATCGTGAATATGGGAATGGCGGAGCTTGTGGACGCCCCGGTTCTGCTGGCGGGGGATATTGACCGGGGCGGCGTGTTCGCCCAGATTGCGGGCACGGTCATGCTGCTCGAGGAACAGGAGAGAAGAAGAATCAAGGGAACGATTATCAACAAGTTCCGCGGTGATGTGTCGATCCTGAAGCCCGGTCTTACGATGCTCGAAGATCTGACCAAAATTCCGGTGCTCGGGGTTGTGCCGTATTTCAATCTGGATCTGGACGATGAGGACAGCCTGACGGAACGGTTTGAAAACCGGAAGAAAAAGAAAGCGGCGCTGGTCGATATTGCGGTGATACGCCTGCCCCGGATTTCCAATTTTACCGATTTCGCTCCGCTTGAGGCGATGGAGGAGGTCAATGTACGATACATTGACTCTCCCTCAGAGTTTGGAAACCCCGATGCGGTGATCCTCCCGGGAACAAAGAATACGATTCAGGATCTCCTCTGGCTGCGGCAGAGCGGGCTGGAGGCGCAGATTCTCAAATACGGGGCAAAAGGCGGCGTGATTTTCGGTATCTGCGGAGGATACCAGATGCTCGGACTTGCAGTCCGCGATCCCAAAGGCGCGGAACAGAAAGGCAGCATAAGAGGAATGGGACTTCTTCCCGCGGAGACGGTGTTTGAGGAGGAGAAGAGACGGACAAGGGTACACGGAAGATTCTGCAGGATGTCAGGCGTCCTGAGCGGGCTGAGCGGAGCCCGGTACGAGGGATATGAGATCCATATGGGACGGACAACTGCAGGGACGGGGGAGCATGCTCCGAAAGCTCTGAGCGAATCGGCGGCAAACGCTGAGGGAGCGTGCGGCGGGCCTCTTGTGACGCTTGCGAGGGATGCGGAAGCGTGCTCTGCCGCAATTCCCGGAGAGGGATATGGAATGGAAAACGGGATGAGAAACGGGACGGAATGCGAAACCCGGGAGACGGACGGAGTTCAGAGCGGCAGTGTGTATGGGTGCTATATTCACGGGATCTTTGACTCGCCGGAGGTGTCCGGAGGTTTTGTGAAGGCACTGCTGCGGAAAAAAGGATATGACCCGGAGCGCGTGAAAGCGGTGAACTGGAAAACCTACAAGGAAGAGCAGTATGACAGGCTTGCGGATATTCTAAGAGAAAGCCTGGACATGGAAGCCATATATCAGATCATAGAGAAAGGAAACGATGCGCCATGCGTTCTTTCGTAAGAATCGGAAGCAGAGAGAGTATTCTTGCCGTGAGGCAGGCAGAGATCATACGGGAGAGGATTCTTGCGTATGATCCGGAGATCTCTGTGGAAATTGTCACGATGAAGACGACAGGGGATAAAATCATGGACAAAAGTCTCGAAAAAATCGGCGGAAAGGGGCTGTTCGTCAAGGAGCTGGACCGTGCGCTTTTAGACGGCAGAATCGACATCGCCGTGCACAGCTTAAAAGACGTTCCCATGGAGGTGAACCCGGATCTGCCGCTTCTTGCGTACAGCAGGCGGGAAGATCCGAGAGACGTCCTGATCCTGAGGAGGGGGCTTGAAAAACTGCCGGAAAATGCGGTGGTCGGCACGTCCAGCAGAAGGCGGGCGCTTCAGATGTCAAAGCTTTTTCCGGGCTGTACGTTCCGGGGAATCCGGGGAAATGTCCACACGCGGATGCGAAAGCTGGAAGAGGAGGGATACGACGCGACCCTTCTGGCCGCGGCCGGGCTGAAGCGCCTCGGCATGGAGCATGTGATCGGCAGATATTTTTCCACAGAGGAGATGATACCGGCGGCGGGACAGGGGATTCTTGCCGTGCAGGGAAGAAGGGGAGAAACCTTCGGCTGGATCCCGGCGCTGGACGATCCGGCGGGGCGCGCGGCGGCCTGTGCGGAGCGGCAGTTTATCCGGACGTGCGGGGGCGGATGTACGTCGCCTTCTGCGGCATACGCTGAAGTGTCCGGCGGGGAGCTGAGAATAAGAGGCTTATACTACGATGAAAATTCCGGGGAATACCGGGAGGGAGAACTGTGCGCGGACATTTCCCGGGCAGAGCAGGCCGGAGAGGAGCTGGCGCGCAGGCTGATGGAAGATCAGGCAGCAGGAGGAAAATATGACAGAGAAAGAGCAGAAATGTAAGGAAGGAAAAGTGTGGCTTGTCGGAGCGGGCCCGGGGGATGCGGGACTTCTTACGGTTAAGGCGGCCAGACTTCTTAAAAAGGCGGACGTGATCGTTTATGATGCGCTGGTCAGTGCGGAACTGTTAAGCTGGCTGCCGGACCGGACAGAGAAAATCTATGTGGGAAAACATGCGGGGAATCACCCGGTTCCCCAGGAGGAGATCAATCAGATTCTCATCCGGGAAGCAAAGGCGGGAAAATGTGTTGTCAGGCTCAAAGGCGGCGATCCGTTTGTGTTTGGAAGAGGCGGAGAGGAGCTGGAGGCACTGGCGGAGGAAGGAATCCCCTTTGAGGCGGTGCCGGGAGTGACATCATCCGCGGCAGTTCCTGCATATGCCGGTATTCCGGTGACTCACAGAGACTATGCCTCGTCATTTCATGTGATTACCGGGCATGCGAAAAAAGACGGAACACTCAGCATTGATTTTCCGGCGCTGGTAAAGCTGGGCGGAACACTCGTTTTTCTCATGAGTGTATCTTCAATGGAAAAGATTTTAAAGGGACTTATGGACGCCGGGATGAATCCGGAGATTCCGGCCGCGGTTATAGAGCGGGGAACGACGGCCCGCCAGAGGCAGATCTGTGCGACAGTGGGCACGCTGAAGGAAAAATCGGATCTGGCAGAAATCCATACACCGGCAATGATTGTCGTGGGAGAAGTCTGTACACTCGCCGGGACGCTCGGCTGGGCGCAGAAGCGTCCTCTGGGAGGAAAACAGTATATTCTTACAAGACCGCGCCAGAACATGTCTGTGCTTGCGGAACGATTAAGAGCGCTCGGTGCTCAGGTGATCGAGATGCCGGCGATCCGGACGGAACCGGTCCGGCCC
The DNA here is from genome assembly GCF_020687545.1 of Ruminococcus turbiniformis. Classification (GTDB taxonomy): domain Bacteria; phylum Bacillota; class Clostridia; order Lachnospirales; family Lachnospiraceae; genus Mediterraneibacter; species Mediterraneibacter turbiniformis. Next base: position 3,769 of record NZ_JAJEQX010000040.1, read on the forward strand.
AACAAAAGGCTTAAGGAGGCGCTTGAGAGAATGGAGATGCCCGGGGAAAAGAAGGATGAGCTGTGGCTCGTCTTTACAAGCCCTGTTGGCGTGACAACATTTTTTGATGAACTCAGAGAGATAAAATACGATTTAAGAAAACTGTTATCGATTGAAAGAAATATAAAAGTTGCAGCTATAGGATCGGCTACCGCCGGAAAACTCGGGGAACACGGATTGTTTGCGGATCTTGTTCCGGAAGTATACAGTGCGCGTGAACTCGGAGAGAAGCTTGCAGCGGAGGCATCTCCCGGGGCGCACATTATGATTGTCCGGGCGGAGGAGGGATCCGGGGAGCTGGTTCCGCCGCTTCGGAAGGCGCAGCTTGAAGTGGAGGATATACCGCTCTACCGGACACTTTATGACGTTCATCCCGCGCTTCAGGAGGAAGTCAGAGAACTTCTGAAAAACGGGGAGATCGACGGAATGACATTTACAAGCGCGTCCACGGTACATGGATTCGTCCGGGCCATGGGCGGAGAGATCCCGTCCGGAATCCGGGCGGTCTGCATCGGGGAGCAGACTGCGAAGGCGGCAGCAGAGTACGGAATGGAGACCGTGGTATCCGACAGAGCGGATATGGACTCCATGGTGGAAAAGATTCTTGAAACAGCTGAGGAGGAATAAAAGATATGTTTGCGGATTATCATGTACACACAGAATTCAGCGACGATTCCGTTTACCCGATGGAAGACGTGATAAAAGACGCGGTCAAAATGGGAATGGATGAGATCTGTATCACGGATCATGTGGATTACGGCGTGAAAGAGGACTGGGACAGCGGCGCCGTGATTGAATACCGGGACGGAGATCCCCTGGCAAACGTGGACTATCCGAGATACATGACGCAGATCCGGAAAAAACTGCGGGATAAGCCGGGAAAGCCTATTCTGCCATGGGCTGCAGATATTTTACGATACGCTCCACTGTGCGCACAAAGGTATCGGTGTCTACATCCGGATTATTTAAAAATGCATGATAAGTTCCCTGAATACAGTAGGACAGGAGGATATTCTTCTCCGCGTCGTTCCCGTATTCAGGGTATTTTTTAAAGATTACCTTTTTCATCTCGGCATCGAGCCGGTCGCCCAGATGGTTCTGCTGCTTTCCGGAGAAAAGAATCCGGATCAGCGAGATCTGGGAGAGAAAGGCAAGGCATGCCGCCCGGGTAAAGGCATCGGAATTCTGAAACGAGTAGTCTTCAATATGAGAGATGCTGCTTATGATTGATGAGACGGTCTCCTGCTCCATCGTGTCCGAAAGCGCATATATATCGCAGTAGTGCGAGTAAAAAGTGGACTTGTTGATGCACGCAAGCTCGCACAGTTCTTTTACGCTGATTTTTTCCAGCGCTTTTTTCGCCCGCAGTTCGATGAAAGCGTTTTTGATCGCTTTTTCTGTCTTCTCAATGCGGAGATCCTTTTTCTCTTTCTTTTCTTCTTTTCTCTCTTTCAAACGATACCCCTCCTCAGAATCAGATCAGACGGAAGATCACGCCCGCAGGAAATAAACAGCAGAGCTGCGTCGTGTGAGATAACCGACAGATCCGCGGGATTCGTTGTTTATCCGACCAATGGCTGTTATTGACGGTGGACGGACCGGCTGTTCGCAGATAGTATAATTATAGAATAAAAAACGACTGCTGTCGATTATTTCCTGCGGAGGTGCTGTATGGATTTTTATGAATTTTATACGGGAAAATGTTTTGACGCGTACCGGTATCTGGGGGCGCATGTGTCGGAGGAGGGAACGGTATTCCGGACATTTGCTCCGTCCGCCTCAAAGATCTCCGTGATCGGGGAGTTCAGCGGGTGGGAAGAGAGGCCTATGGAGAAAGTACACGACGGTAATTTCTGGGAGTACATTTCGGCGGATGCGGAGCCGGGAATGATGTACAAATACCGGATTTACGACCGGGAGGGAAACTGGACGGATCATTGCGACCCGTACGGTTACGGGATGGAACTCAGGCCAAACACGGCTTCCTATATCCGGAATATGGGAAAATACAGGTTCAAAGACACCGCATGGATGAAAAAAAGGACGGACTGCAGGGACCGGGCACTCAATATTTTTGAGGTGCATTTCGGTTCGTTTAGGAAACCGGGGGACAAGCCGGATGAATGGTACCGCTATGATGAGATGGCGGATATCCTTATCCCGTATGTGAAGGAAAACAGGTATAACTATATTGAACTTATGCCCCTGTGCGAATATCCGTCTGATGAGTCGTGGGGATATCAGGGAACCGGATTTTTCAGCCCCACATCCCGGTACGGTACAGCGGATCAGCTGAAACGGTTTGTGGATGTGTGCCACCAGAACGGAATCGGCGTTATTCTCGATTTTGTGCCGGTTCATTTCGCGGTGGACGGGTATGCGTTGGCGAAATATGACGGGACGGCGCTCTATGAATACCCTCATTCGGCAGTGGGATACAGTGAGTGGGGAAGCTGCAATTTTATGCATTCAAGGGGAGAGGTGAGAAGTTTTCTCCAGTCAGCGGCAAATTACTGGCTCACAGAGTATCACATGGACGGGCTGCGCATGGACGCCATCAGCCGGGCGATCTACTGGCAGGGGATGCCGGAGCGGGGCGTCAATTCCAATGCGGTCGGATTTTTAAGAGAGATGAACCGGGGACTGAAGGAGAGGCACCCGTCTGTCATTCTCGCGGCGGAGGATTCCACCTGCTTCCCCGGCGTTACAAAGGATACGGAAGAGGGCGGGCTTGGGTTTGACTATAAATGGGATATGGGCTGGATGAATGATACGCTTGACTATTTCCGCACAGACCCGGAATACAGGAGTGAGAACTATCACAAACTGACATTTTCCATGGCGTATTATTATGATGAGAGATATCTTCTCCCGCTCTCCCATGATGAAGTTGTACACGGAAAAGCCACGATTCTGCAGAAGATGAATGGGGATTACGGACAGAAATTTCCCCAGGCGCGTGCGTTTTACATGTACATGTATGCGCATCCGGGCAAGAAGCTTAACTTCATGGGAAATGAAATCGGACATTTCAGGGAATGGGATGAGAAACGGGAGCAGGACTGGAACCTGCTGGATTATCCGGCGCACCGTCAGTTCCATCTGTTTATGCGGGATTTAAACCGTTTCTACCTGGAGCATCCCGCATTTTCGGAAAGAGACTATGACCCGGAGGGATTTCAGTGGATCGAGTGTCATGCGGAAGAAAAATGCATCTACGCCTTTGAGCGCAGATCCGCCGCGGCAGGATACAGCCGTGAACGGATTGCGGCGGTATTCAACTTTTCCGACCGGATGCAGGAGCACTGCCTGACAGTTGACGGAGCCGGGGAGCTCCGGCCGCTGTTTTCCAGCGATGCGGCGTGCTATGGAGGAACGCGGCAGACACCGGAGCGGGAATTGAGAGTGGCGGACGGGAAGTGCACGGTTGAGCTGAAACCGTTTTCCGCCGTCTATTTTGAAGTGATTCCCTTGCGTTCCTTTGCCCGTTCGATGAGTTCTTCAGCTTCGTCAAAGGCATCAGGCAGATAGTTTTCTGTCCATTCCTTCCCGGCCTTCTCCTGCTTTTTGATCTCTTCCCAGTCTGTCAGAGGTTCACCGGAACCGGAGAAGAGAGTGGGGCCGAACACATGGGGATGGCGGCGGATCATTTTGTCCGTGATGGACTGGATGACGTCATCCATCGTAAAATATCCTTCTTCCTCCGCGATCCGGGCATGGATGACGATCTGCATGAGAAGATCTCCGAGTTCTTCCTTTAAGTTATCCGGACTGCCGGTTGCGTCCAGTATGTTGATTCCGCAGATGACTTCTGCCGCTTCTTCAATACATGTTTTCTTAAGACTTGCGTGGGTCTGGGCCCGGTCCCACGGACATCCGTCCGGCCCGCGCAGCCGTGCAACAACCTGTACGAATTCTTCAAATTTTGTCACAGTACATCCTCCCTTTCTGATGTTTTGCTGTATGACAGAATTGTACTACAGATCCTGTAAGGATGCCATACCGGTTTTTTCAAATAGTATTCTCTAATCAATATCTATAAAAGTTATTTATCGATAATAGCGATTTTGAATTTCACATTCAAAGAGTTCTGCGCTAAAATTTCCAATGGACAGAAAATAAGGAGACGAACAGTTCGATATGGAACAGTTTATAAAAAGACTGACTGTGAACGGGCTGTCTGGAAAATTGCAGGAGGTGTTCTGAGAAATGAATGAAAGCTTCGGGCCGGAAGAGCTGGTCTTTATGATGAAGAGACTCAACCAGAATCTGTCGGTACAGCTGGAACAGAGCTTAAAATGCAGGGACATAACCGGCGTTCAGGTTTATTTTCTTGTCTATATTTTAAGACACCATCCGGAAGGCACATATCTTACAGAACTGTGCAGTGAGATCGGGGTGTCAAAGGCAACGCTCTCGGCTCTGATTAAAAAAATGAGAGAAAAAGACTATCTTTATTTCCATGAAGATCCGGATGATATCCGGAGGAAAAAACTGCTTCCCACGGGGAAACTGATCGCGGAGGGAAGCGAATTCCTGCAGAAGGCGGGGCGGATGGAGAAAGAGATCTTCAGCGGGCTTGACCAGCAGGAAAAGACTCAGCTGTGGGAACTGGAACAGAAACTGATGAATCGGTTCGTCACAATGGAAGATGAATAAAAACAGACAGGAGGTTTATTGACAGTGAGAAAAGTATTACAGCAGCTGCGGCAGTACAAACGGGACACCTTTCTCTGTATCGGACTGACCGCACTTGAAGTGATTATGGAAATACTGATGCCGTTTGTTACAGCTATTATTATCGACCAGGGACTGGAGGCAGGGAATCTTCCGGTTGTCTACCGTTACGGGGCGCTTATGGTGGTCATGGCGTTTCTAAGTCTGGCATTCGGCGCATTTGCAGGAAAAAAAGCGGCAAGCGCGGCGGCAGGTCTGTCCGCGAATCTGCGGGAGGCGATCTATGCCAACATCCAGACATTTTCCTTTTCAAACATTGACAAATTCAGCGTGCCGGGTCTGGTCACGCGTATGACAACAGATATTACAAACGTACAGAACGCATTTATGATGGTAATCCGTGTGGCGGTCCGGGCGCCGCTGAATCTGATTTTCAGTTTTGCGATGTGCCTGTTTATTAACGTGCAGCTCAGCGGAATGTTTCTGATCGCGGTTGCATTCCTCGTGGTTGTTATCGGATCAATCATGGTGGTCACGCTGAAAATATTCAGACAGGTATTCCGCAGATACGATGACTTAAACGCCAGCGTGCAGGAAAACGTGACAGCGATCCGTGTTGTCAAGGCGTTTGTGCGTGAAGACTATGAGAATGTCAAGTTCTCCAGGGCGTCAAAAATGCTTTATGATCTTTCCGTGAAGGCGGAAGGTCTGCTGGCGTTCAACAATCCGGCCATGATGGTTGCAGTCTATTTCTGTATTATTTCGGTTTCCTGGTTCGGCGCCCAGTTTATTGTGGGAGGTTCGCTGACAACAGGAGATCTGACCAGCCTGTTCAGTTACATTATGGCATTGCTCATGAGCCTGATGATGCTCTCCATGGTTGTCGTCATGATCAGTATGTCTATGGCGAGCATACGCCGTATCAGCGAAGTCCTGAGCGAGGAAGCGGATCTGACGGACCCGGAGGATCCGGTGATGACGGTGCCGGACGGAAGCATTGACTTTAACCATGTGAACTTTTCCTATAAGCATGGAAGCGGAAAGAACGCCCTGTCGGATATCGACCTTCACATCAAAAGCGGCGAGACGATCGGCGTGATCGGAGGAACCGGCTCGGGAAAGAGCAGTCTTGTCAATCTGATCTGCCGTCTCTACGATGTGGACAGCGGCTCCGTCTGTGTGGGCGGTATAGACGTCCGGAAATATGACACGGAAGTACTGCGAAACCAGGTTTCCGTCGTGCTTCAGAAAAATACACTTTTCTCGGGAACGATCCTCGACAACCTGCGCTGGGGCAACCCGGATGCGACAGAAGAAGAGTGTATCGAGGCGTGCAAGGCGGCGTGCGCCGATGAGTTTATCGACCGTATGCCCGCCGGGTATGAGACGAGAATCGAGCGGGGCGGAGCCAATGTATCCGGCGGACAGAAACAGCGTCTGTGTATTGCCCGCGCGCTCCTGAAAAAACCGAAAGTTCTGATCCTGGATGACTCCACAAGCGCCGTGGATACAGCGACGGATGCAAGCATCCGGGCCGCGTTTGAGAAAACGATTCCGGGGACGACAAAGATTATTATCGCGCAGAGAGTATCCAGCGTGGAGTCCGCCGACCGGATCCTCGTGCTGGATGACGGAAAGATCGACGCGTTCGATACCCACGAAAATCTGCTTGAAAATAATGCGATCTACCAGGAGATTTACAATTCCCAGCTGGAAGGCAGCGGTGACTTTGACCAGCCGGCCTGACCGGGGAGCAGAATAGCATGAAAGAAAGGAGAAACCTGATTTATGAACGATAAGTTAAATGAGAAAAAACCGGGCGGCCGGGCAAACAATGCTGCAAAGCTGATCAGCCGGGTCATCCGCTACATGCTTCATTACTATAAATATCCGTTTCTGCTTGTGATTGTCTGCATTCTGATTACAGCGATCGCGACAGTCGTCGGCGCAACCTTCCCGCAGACACTGGTGGATGATTACATCACGCCGATGCTTCAGAACGGTTCCGATGATTTCAGCGGGCTTGCCGCAGACCTGTTCCGGCTTGCCTGTGTTATGGGGATCGGTGTTATTGCGGCGTTTGCCTACAACAGGATTATGGTTAACGTAAGCCAGGGCACGATGCTCCATTTAAGAGACGATCTGTTCCGCCGGATGGAGTCGCTGCCGATCAAATATTTCGATACCCACGCCCACGGCGATATCATGTCAGTCTATACAAACGATGTGGATACGTTAAGACAGCTTTTAAGCCAGAGCATTCCGCAGATTATCAACTCCGTGATCACAATGATCGCCACGCTGATTACGATGATTGTCCTCAATCCCGCATTGACGGTGATCTCGATTCTGACAGCGGCTGTGATGCTTCTTGTCACGGCAAATTTCTCAAAGCTGTCCGGAAAATATTATGTCCGTCAGCAGATGGATCTAGGCGCTGTGGACGGATTCATTGAGGAGATGCTGGACGGCCAGAAAGTCGTCAAGGTCTTCTGCCATGAGGAGGCAGCAAAGAGGGATTTTCACGAAGTAAACGAAAGACTGCGGAACAGTACGGACAAGGCGAACCGCTATGCAAACCTGCTGATGCCGATCAACGCCAATATCGGATGGATCAGCTACGCGCTGGTGGCGATCGTCGGGGCAATCCTCGGAATCAACGGTCTTGCCGGAGTTACGATCGGTACAGTTGTAACTTTTGTGGGCCTGAACAAGAGTTTCACAAACCCGATCACGCAGGTCAGCCAGCAGATCAACTTCGTTGTCAACGCTGCCGCCGGTGCGCACCGTGTATTTGACCTGATGGATCAGGTGCCGGAGACAGACGAGGGATATGTGGAACTGGTCAACGCGAAAGAAGACGAAAACGGCAATCTGACAGAATCCGAAACCCGGACGAATCTGTGGGCATGGAAACATCCGCACAGGGCAGAGGGCACGGTCACTTATACGAAACAGGAGGGGGAAGTTGTCTTCGACGACGTGGATTTCGGCTACAATGAAGACAAGATTGTGCTTCATAATATCAGCCTCTATGCGAAACCCGGACAGAAGATCGCCTTTGTCGGCGCTACGGGAGCAGGAAAGACGACGATTACGAACCTGATCAACCGGTTCTACGATATCGCGGACGGAAAGATCCGCTACGACGGAATCAATATCAACAAGATCAAGAAGCCGGATCTGAGAAGATCCCTCGGAATTGTGCTTCAGGATACCCACCTGTTTACTGGAACCGTCATGGAGAATATCCGCTACGGAAAGCTGGACGCTACAGATGAAGAGTGCATCCGGGCCGCGAAGCTTGCCAACGCGGACGGATTTATCCGCCGCCTGCCGGACGGTTATGATACGATGCTCACCGGCGACGGGGCAAACTTAAGCCAGGGCCAGAGACAGCTCCTTGCAATCGCCAGGGCAGCTGTGGCGGATCCGCCGGCGCTGATCCTTGACGAGGCGACGTCGTCGATCGATACCCGTACCGAGAAGCTGGTGCAGGCGGGAATGGATGCGCTTATGAAAGGACGTACGACGTTTGTCATTGCTCATCGTCTGTCTACAGTCAAGAACTCGGACTGCATCATGGTTATGGAGCAGGGATGTATTATAGAGAGGGGAACCCACGACGAGCTGATGGAAGCGAAGGGAAAGTATTATCAGCTTTATACCGGAAATTTCGCGGCATAGATTTAATCCTCCACCCCGGCCAGGCGTTTCATCCTGTTATATGTAAAGTGGTTGAACACCGCAACGGATCTTCCTACGCCGATGACCGCGATTACAGTGCCGATGCCAACTCCGCCCAGACCGCCGGTAAAGACAAGGCTGATCGCCAGGGCGAAACTGATATTTACCAGATCGAAACAGTTTTTCGTAAAGCCGACGCTCTTGTGAATACAGTCCGCGATGGCCTGTACGATTCCGTCGCCCGGGTTCGGAATATAGCGCATGTTAAGCGACATTGCGGCTCCGATACCGGTGAGGATAACAGCGATGACAACAACTGCAATGCGAAGAAGCATCTCCGGCACAGCTCCGAGTGTGCCGGAAGGAATATCCGGAAGCACTGCGGAGAAAAGATTCAGAAACCGGGTGAACACAATACTGAGAGGAAACTGAAGAAGATCCACAAGAAGGATATATTTTATGCTGGCCCTGTTGGCGTGTACAAGAGCAGGGTCAGATTTTTTTGTCCTGCGGCGGTCCTGCCAGAGGTGAAGCACAATCTCAATGCAGACAAAAAGGCCGTACAGGCCAAGCGTGACGTCGCCGAAATTGAGGTCAAAGATCAGGGAGATACTGTATGATACCGAAATAATTGCCGAGACACCGAGTCCGGCCTTTGTGTTAAGCGTCAGTCCGAGCGCCAGAGTCAGAAGACCGAGCGCGTAGAACAGAACGCGGTAAAAGACGGGATTTTTCATTTTGCCTTATTCCTTTCCATCAACGGGTTTGCCCGTTTTGTCCATCTTTTCTATTTTATCTGTTTTCTGAACTATTTGTCAAATTCCGCGTTCACAATAATCATCTGGACATACCCTCCTGCTCAATGCTACAATATACCTGTTCGTAAAAATGACGGAAGAGCGGAGATGATAAGCTTGGGAAAGAACAATGACAAGACTAACGTCATGCGTGTGCTCGATCAGAAAAAGATTGAGTACAGAAGTTATAATTACCTGAATACGGGAGCGGTCAGCGGCTCGGATGTGGCCCGGGCGCTCGGGGAAGATCCGGATATGGTCTTCAAGACGCTTGTGACAGTGGGAAAGACAAAGACAAACTATGTGTTCGTCATTCCGGTTGACAGGGAGCTGGATTTAAAGAAAGCGGCCCGGTGTGTGGGAGAGAAAAGCATTGAGATGATAAAGCAGAAGGAACTGCTTCCGCTTACCGGATATGTGCACGGCGGATGTTCGCCCATCGGAATGAAGAAACAGTTTGCGACAACGATAGACAAAAGCGCGGAGAATTTTGACAGGATTATTTTCAGCGCGGGAAAGATCGGATATCAGGTGGAAGTAAGCCTTGACGACCTGAAAAAGGTAATCCGTTTTGAGACGGCGGATATTACAGAGTAAATGAACGAAAAAGCAGCGGAGCAGATTTTAAGAGGAACGCTGTGACGGCGGTATGCCGGGAAGGCACGATGAGAAGGGCAGGTGAAGAGAGAATGCTGAGATACACTCTGAAGAGAATGCTGATCGGCGTTCTCTCTCTTATTGTGCTTGCCACAGTCACGTTTTTCCTTGTGAGAATCATGCCGGGGAGTCCTTTTCAGCAGGGCGGCGTTTCATCTCAGGTCGTGGAGGCTGTGGAGGAAGAGTACGGGCTGAATGAGCCGATCTTCACCCAGTATCTGAATTATATGGGAGGACTTCTGAAAGGAGACTTCGGGATCTCGTACCAGGATCCGTCCACAGAGGTGGCAGAAGTGATAAAAAGGGCGTGGCCGGTGACTGCCTCTGTGGGAATTGCTGCGCTTGCAGTGTCTGTTCTTCTCGGGACGGGGCTTGGAATTCTCAGGGCAGTGTCAGAGAAGAGAGCGGTGCGGGAGATTATCTCCGGCGCGGGAATGCTGGCGGCAGGCATACCGACGTTTGCCGCGGCGATACTTCTTCTGCTTCTGTTCAGTGTCAGGCTGAAGTGGCTTCCGGCCTCCGGTCTGCTCTCCCCGGCTCATTACATTCTTCCTGTGACTGCGCTGGCGCTCTATCCGGCGGCCGTCATATCGAGGCTGACTTCCAATGCCCTTTCTGCGGAGATGGGAAAGGCATATTACCTCTTTGCACGGGCGAAAGGACTTGGAAAATGGAGGGCTGTTTTTACTCATGCACTGAAAAATGCATATCTTCCGGTGCTTAACTATGTGGGGCCTGCATCGGCCTCGCTTCTCACCGGAAGTTTTGTTATTGAGAGCATTTTTACCATACCCGGACTCGGACGGGAGTTCGTCGGCTCCATCACGAACCGGGACTATACGCTGATTCTCGGGCTTACTGTTTTTATGGGAGCAGTGGTGATCGCGGTAAATCTGGCTACGGATCTCCTCTGCGCGTGGCTGAGTCCCGAGACGGGACGAGCATATAAAAAAGCAGACGGCAGGCAGAGAAAATAGAAAACAGGCATTAAGACAGATAGAGGGCAGAAGAAAAAGAACGGCAATATATTCAGAAACAGAAGGAGGAGACCATATGCGCGGCAGAGCCGGACGGATCTGGAAAAAGTATACGGGCGGAAGCAAAATGGCAGCGGCAGGCTGTGCAATTCTGGCGCTCTGGATCATCCTTGCCATTGCGGTTCCCCTTTTCGGGCCGTGGTCATGGTCAGAGCAGAACGCTGAGATCCGTAACCAGACCTCCTCTCTGGCACACTGGTTCGGCACGGACCGGTTCGGGCGCGACCTGTTCGCGAGAGTCTGGTACGGCGCGGGGCTGAGTCTGTTTATCGGCATTGTGAGCGCCCTGATCAACGGAGGAATCGGCGTGATGTACGGAGCGGTCTGCGGATATGCAGGCGGGAAGACCGACATGCTTCTGATGCGGGCTGCGGACATTATTTCTTCCATCCCGTCCATGCTCTACGTGATCCTTATCACGCTTGTTATGGGAGCAGGCGCCGGGAGCATCATTCTCGGGCTATGTGTTGCCGGCTGGATCAGTATGGCGAGGATTGTGAGAGGGGAGATTATCAGGCTGAAAGAGGCGGACTATGCCTGCGCGGCGCGCATGGAAGGGATTCCGCCGCTGCGTATCCTGGTCAGACATCTGCTGCCGAACGCGGCGGGCCCGATCCTTGTGAATCTGATCTTCCTTGTGCCGCAGGCTGTTTTTACAGAGGCGTTTTTAAGCTTTCTCGGCGTCGGGATTGCGGCTCCGGCAGCCAGTCTCGGCACGATCATCCAGGAGGCGAGAAGCCAGATGATCCTTTATCCGTATCAGATGATCTGGCCGCTTCTTGTATTGTGCGTCATGATTCTTGCACTGAATATGATCGGAACGGCAGTTGAGGAGAAAACAGGCGGCAGGAGAGGATGGAGCGAATGAGCTTGCTTGAAGTGGAAAGACTGAATGTAAAATACCGCACGGAACAGGGAGTCCGGCATGTGTTAAGAGACGTGAGCTTCACGGTAGAAAAAGGTGAGATCGCGGGGATTGTGGGAGAGTCCGGTTCCGGGAAAACGACGGCCATGCTGGCAGTCATGGGACTTCTGGGACAGGACGCTTCCGTGGGATGCGAAAAGCTTGCCCTGGACGGGAAACGTCCTGTGCCGGGACAGAGCGCGGCGATGGTGTTTCAGGACTCTCTGAGCTGTCTGAATCCTTCGGTCCGGATCGGGCGGCAGATTGCGGAAACGGTAAAGATACGGAGAAAATGCAGCCGGTCCGAGGCAGAGCAGCGTGCGGAGGAACTGCTGGATATGGTTGGAATCTCTGATCCGCACCGGAGGATGAGACAGTATCCTTCTGAACTCTCGGGAGGAATGCGGCAGAGAGTAGTAATCGCCATTGCCCTTGCTTGTGAGCCGGATCTCATCATCGCGGACGAGCCTACGACAGCTTTGGATGCGGCGGTGCAGTCACAGATCCTTCTTCTCCTTAAGAGAATTGTAAAGGAAACAGGAACGTCGCTGCTCCTTGTCAGCCACGATCTCGGGGTGACTGCGGCCCTCTGTAAAACAGTGTACGTCCTGCACGAAGGAACTGTCGTGGAAAGCGGAAACGCGGAGGAGATTTTCTACGCGCCCCGTCACGGGTATACGAGAGCGCTTCTGACCCGTGCGGGAAAGATTCATCAAAAAAGCGCGGAAGCACACGGGAAAGAACCTGTACAGGAAGAAGAAAGAAGAGCCGAAGGGGAGCCCCTTGTGCGCGCGGAACGGATTACGAAAGAGTATGGAGCGGGCGAAGGGCTGTGCGGTCTTTCTCTTGAGATTGCTCAGGGGGAAACGCTGGCTCTTGTGGGAGAGAGCGGAAGCGGGAAGACGACGTTTGCAAAAATTCTGTCAGGAGTAATGGAGGCGGATGGCGGCGCTCTGTTTTACCGGGGCGAATGTCTGAACCGGAATCTGCGGAAAAGCGGGACGGGAAGAAAGATCCAGATGGTGTTCCAGGATCCCTATTCCGCACTGAATCCATGTCTTACAGTCGGGGAAGCGCTCTTGGAAGCAGCCCGCGGCCCCCGGCGTACGGAGACAGAGAGCCGTGTGGAAGAGATGCTTGAGATGGTCGGAATGTCCGGCGGGGATGCACGGAGGTATCCGGCGGATTTTTCGGGAGGACAGCGCCAGCGCATCGGAATTGCAAGGGCGCTGATCACAGAGCCGGAGCTTCTGATATGCGACGAGGCTGCGGCGTCGCTTGACGCGGAGGCGAAAGAGCAGATTCTTGCTCTGCTTGAGGAGATAAAGGAGCGCAGGAAGATCTCCTGCCTTTTTATCTCCCACGATATCGGGCTTGTGCGCCGGATCAGTGACAGGGTGGCCGTGATATACGGCGGATATGTTGTGGAGACGGGCCGGACAAAAGAGATATGTTCTGACCCCTGGCATCCGTATACGAAGCAGCTTCTGGAGGCTGTTCTGGAACCGGACCCGCTGCGCGCATCGAAGATCCGTGCGGTCCCGTTAAGAGAAAGCGGCGGAAAGGACACCGGGTGCCCGTTCGCGGGACGGTGCGGCTATGCGCTGGACTGCTGCAGGAGAGAGAATCCGGAGACGTATGTGTTCGGAGACAGAGAGATCGCGTGTTTCCTCTATTCTGAGAAACACAGCGGGAAGCGGGCGGACGGCTACAGGATGATGTCGCAGATCTGATGCTGCGGGGAAAAAGGACAAAAGAAACAGGAAGTAGGAAAAGGATAAAATAAGGAGAACAGGATGAGGCTGAAAAAGACAGCGGCTCTTCTGACGGCAGCGGCGCTGTGTACGGTGCTGACTGCCGGATGTGTAACCGCGGTACCGGAGGAGAATACAGAAGGAAAAAATATCACAGTTGCCATCAGCAGCGATACGGGGTCCATGGACCCGGCGGGATCCATTGCCCTGACGTATCTTTCCTACTCGGTAAGTGCCCTGGATGAGCTGCTTACTTATAATGAAGACGGGGAGATCGAATACAGGGCCGCCGAAAGCTATGAGGTGAATGAAGACTCGACAGTCTGGACGTTCCACCTGAGGGAGGATGCGCTGTGGTCAGACGGCTCACCTGTGACTTCGGCAGATTTTCTCAATACGATTACACGCGCCCTGGACCCGGCGTCGGGAAGCGGCTACGCGGTGTATCTTTTCCCGATAGAAAATGCGGAAGAGATCTATAACGGAGAGGCGGAGGCGGGCACGCTGGGCGTGGAGACGCCGGATGATTACACACTGATCTTCCGCCTTGAAGAGCCGTGTGTCTATTTCCTTGACCTGCTCAGGCTTCCCGTGTATACGCCGTCCTGCGCGAAGTATGCGGACTCCGTCGAAAGCGGCTGGGACAGAGATCCCGAAACGAGCCTGTCCAACGGCCCGTTCTGCCTTGCGGAATATGTACCCGACCAGTATTTTGTTCTGAATAAGAATGAAAACTACTGGGATGCGGATGAGATAAAGCTGGACTCGATCACATACAGGTTTTTCGATGATACGCAGTCAATGGCAAATGCGTACGAGGCGGGAGAGGTGGATGTGGCGACCTCTCTGTCATCTGCGGTTATGGAAGCCTATGAAGGAGCGGAAGATCTCCTCGTGACGGATCAGATTGCCACAAGATATATTTACATGAATCTGAATGTGGAGCCGTTAAACGATGTGCGGGTGAGGGAGGCAATCAACCTGGCCATCGACAGGGAGGAACTCTGCCGGATTGTGGGAAGCGATACGGAGCCCACATACAACCTGGTGGCAAAATATATGAAAGACAAAGCGACAGGGGAGTATTTTGTGGATGGGGCGTCCCGTCCTTTTGAGGAAGACGTGGAGCGGGCGAGAGAGCTTCTGGCAGAGGCAGGCTACCCGGACGGAGAAGGCTTCCCAGAGCTTACTTATAATTATCCCACGCTGGAGATGGATTCCGATACAGCGCAGGTGATTCAGGAGCAGCTGAAGAAAAATTTGAATATTGAGATAAAGCTTGAAGCACAGGAACTTCAGGCCAATTATTCCACAAGGTATTCCGGGGAGTTTGACCTGTGCCGTATGAACTGGACCGCAGATTTTTCGGATCCGTATACATACCTGTCCATGCTTTTGTCCAACAGTACATACAACTGCAGCGGTATTCAGGATGAAGTCTACGACGGGGTTGTGGAACAGTCCAATTCCGAGACAGACCCCATGAAGCGTTCCGAACTGCTTCATGAAGCGGAGCAGATCGCTGTGGGAGAGCAGTTCTATATTATCCCGCTGTATGCGATGAAGAGCGTGAACCTTGTGAATCCGGATATAAGCGGAATCCGTCAGGTGGCGGCCAGCGGAGCGCTGGAATACAGGTACGCGGATGTCGCAGAAAATCAGTGAAATTACATATCCTGGAACGGATGACCCTGTGTGCGCTGACGCTTGCCTGAAGGCAGGAATAACAGAACAGCAAAAATAGCAGAACAGCAGAAACAGCCGGAACAACCGGAATAGTAAGAACAGCAGGAATAACAGGAAAAGGAGAGGGCGAGATGGCGGGCAGAATGGAACTTGTTATCGGAGGCAGCGGAAGCGGCAAGTCCGCCTACTCCGAATCTGCCGCAGCAGAAATGCACAGAGCGCTGTGTACGGAAACAGGCACAGAGATCCCGTTTTACTATATTGCGGATATGATTCCGCACGGTGCGGAGACAGAGGAAAAGATCAGGAAACACAGAGAAATGCGCAAAGACAGAGGGTTTCAGACGCTGGAATGGTATGTAAACCTGGAGGAAAAGATCAGGAAGGAAGAGATCCCCGAAGGTTCCTGCGCGCTTCTGGAATGTGTTTCCAACCTGACGGCAAACGAGATGTATGAGTCCGACGGTGCCCGCGAAGATGCCGCCGGGGCGGTCATAAGGGGGATACACCTTCTCAGGGAGCGGTGCGCGTCTCTGACTGTGGTGACAAACGACGTGTTCTGCGAGGCGGGGACAGACTCGGCGGAAATGGACGCGTATAAAAGGACACTTGGACAGATCAACCGGGAACTTGCGGAAGAAGCCGACGCTGTGACAGAGGTCGTATACGGAGTGCCAGTAAGGCGGAAGCCGGAGGAAAAACGACAGGACAAACCGCAGAAAGAATGGCGGAAAAATCTGCAAGAAAATCTGCAGGGAAAACGGCAGGATGAACCGCAGAAAGAATGGCGGGAAGAGCAGGAGGGAAGATCTGTGAGAACAATGACAGTGATAACCGGTGGGGCATATCAGGGAAAGCGCCGTTTTGCGGAGCAGATCAGTCCGGGACTTTGCTGGGCGGACGGGACAGACTGCCCGCTTGAAGAGATTGAACAGTGCGGGGCAGTGGATCATTTCCATCTGTTTGTGCGGAGATGGCTGAGCTCCGGGCGGACGGCGGAAGAACTCGTGAACACGATACTTGAGAAAAATCGGGGAATTACAGTTGTATGCTGCGAGATCGGCTGCGGTCTAGTCCCTGTGGACGCTTTCGAGCGCAGATGCAGGGAAGAAACGGGGCGGATCTGCACAGAACTGGCTGAAAAGGCGGAACATGTATACCGGGTCGTGTGCGGGATCGGGCAGCAGCTTAAATAATACAAGGAGAGTGGAGAATGCTGGGTGAACTGGAGCAGGTGCGTCCTGCGGATATCGAGAAGAGAAGTTTTGAGATGATTACGGAGGAGCTGGGCGGAAGGAAATTCCCTCCGGAAACAGAGCCGATTATAAAACGCTGTATTCATACGAGTGCGGATTTTGACTACGCAGACAATCTCGTGTTTTCGGACAATGCGGTGGAACGGGCGCTTCAGGCGCTGAAAAACGGGGCGAGTATTGTGACGGATACGCAGATGGCAAAAGCAGGGATCAACAAAAAGCGCCTGTCACAGTATGGCGGGGAAGTGCTCTGCTTTATGTCAGATGAAGATGTGGCACAGGCGGCGGCAGAGAACGGCACGACAAGAGCCGCGGCGAGCATGGACAAAGCAGCGGAACTGTACAGAAAGCGGCAGGCAGAAGGCAGCGGGGACGGCGGACTGATTTTCGCCATCGGCAACGCTCCGACCGCTCTTGTGAGGCTTTATGAACTTGTCCGGGAAGGGGGAGTGAAACCGGAGCTGATTATCGGTGTTCCGGTCGGCTTCGTCAATGTGGTGCAGGCGAAGGAACTCATCCTGGAGTTAAGTGACACGCCTTACATCGTGGCGAGGGGAAGAAAAGGCGGAAGCAATATCGCGGCCTGTATCTGCAATGCGCTGCTGTACATGCTCTGATATGAAGAATTTTTGTACATATTCTGACACGAAGAACTTTGTGTATGCCGTGCCGCAGTGAATTGTGGAAATGCCGCGGAGAAAGGAGAAGAAGGGGAAGAGATGGAGAAAGCTTATTTTCCCATGTTTGTGGATATTAAAGGAATGAAAATCCTCGTCGTCGGCGGCGGAAATATCGCACTGCGCCGGGTGAAGACCCTCCTGGAGTTCGGTGCGGACGTGCAGGTGATCGCACCGGAACTCTGTGCAGGTATGAAAGAGCTGGCAGCTGAGGGAAAGATCCGGTCTGAACTCAGAGAGTATATGGAGGGAGATGCGGAATCTGCCGGGATTGTGATCGCCGCGACTGACAGCAGGGCAGTCAACCGGGCCGTACAGGAGGAGTGCAGGCACAGAAAAATTCCGGTGAATGTGGCGGATGACAGAGACTCCTGCGATTTTTATTTTCCCTCTGTTGTGATAACGGACGAGGCAGTGATCGGAATCAATTCCGGAGGAGAAGATCCGGGCCGGGTGAAGCGGGTGCGAAGCGGGATTGAAGCGCTGTACGGGAACCGCAGGGACTATTCTGATGACAGGATTGAAAAATGAGAAGCTTTTGTATATAATATTGATTAAAATGCTTCAGAAAGGACTAAAGAAGGAATGGGAGATACTTTACAGATTCTGATCGCCATGGTCATCTACATGGCGGCGGTAATCATCATAGGTGTAACTTTCGCGAGAAAAGCCAATGCCAGTTCGGATGCGTATTTTCTTGGCGGGAGGAGTTTGGGACCATGGGTGACGGCCATGAGCGCAGAGGCATCGGATATGTCCGGATGGCTGCTCATGGGACTGCCGGGTGTGGCATACTGGTGCGGAATTTCAGACGCTGCCTGGACAGCTATCGGACTTGCGGCCGGAACGTATGTCAACTGGCTGATTGTGTCAAAGCGGCTGAGACGCTACAGCGAAAAGGCAGGAAATGCCATTACGCTGCCGGAATTTTTTTCTAACCGATATCATGAAAAAAACAAGGTGATCATGACGATCGCCGCGGTGTTTATACTGATCTTTTTCACCGTGTATGCGGCGAGCTGTCTTGTAACCTGCGGCAAGCTCTTTTCTACTCTGTTTGGGCTGCCGTATGTGCCGATGATGATCGTAGGGGCTGTGTTTGTTCTGATTTATACGATCATCGGAGGATTCCTCGCGGAGAGTGCGTCTGATTTTATGCAGGCGATTGTAATGATCATTGCACTTGCGGTAATCGTGCTGACCGGTACATATGCAGCAGGCGGATTTGGCGCGGTGATTGAAAACGTACGCTCGATTCCCGGATTCCTTGATTTCTTCGGAATTGCCACTCCGCAGACTGTAGACGGGGTGCAGCAGGCGGCGAACGGAGTGCCGCTGTTCGGAGAAGCGGGACAGTATGGAATCCTGTCTGTCGTATCAGCGCTTGCGTGGGGGCTGGGTTATTTTGGTATGCCTCAGGTCCTTCTGCGTTTCATGGCAATCCGTGAGGAGGGGGAACTGACCCGTTCACGCCGGATTGCGGTAGTTTGGGTTGTGATCTCGCTTACGATCGCCGTGTTTATCGGTCTGGTTGGAAGAACTCTCTTCCCGACTGCGCTCACGACATCGGCAGAGGCGGAGAATGTATTTATTCTTCTGGCCACGAACCTGCTTCCTCCGCTGCTTGCGGGATTTGTAATGGCCGGTATTCTGGCGGCGACAATCAGCTCGTCGGATTCCTACCTTCTGATCGCCGCTTCTGCGTTTGCGAAGAATATTTATCAGGGACTCGCAAGAAAGAAGGCTTCCGACAGGGAAGTGCTCAATGTCTCGAGAATAACGCTTTTACTGATTGCTGTTGTGGCAATCATTATCGCACTGGATGAAAACAGTGTGATCTTTACCATTGTAAGTTTTGCCTGGGCGGGATTCGGAGCGACCTTCGGACCGCTGATGCTCTTCAGCCTGTTCTGGAAACGGACGACGCGCGCAGGCGCGATTGCCGGAATGCTCGGCGGCGGAGTGATGGTGTTTGTATGGAACCTGCTTGTCCGTCCGCTTGGCGGGATGTGGGATATCTATGAACTTCTGCCGGCATTTATTTTCTCCAGTCTGTGTATTGTTGTGGTATCGCTGCTGACGCAGAAACCGTCGGAGGAGATGCAGAGGGAGTTCGAGGAAGTGAAGAACCCGGCAGCCGGAAATTAGAAATCATAAACAGTGAAAATAGAGAAAGACACAGTGACGGAAAGCCGCCGCTGTGTCTTTTCTCTTTATATGATATAGGGCTTCTCTTGACATTTCTACGTTTGTAGAATATAATGATTCTACAAACGTAGAAGCTAAATCTGATTTCGACGATAGATAATGGAAGAAACATGTGCTGATAATCCGGGCATGTTTTCGGCAAAACGAGAGGAGGATACATATGAAAGAAATAAAACGCCTTCCGGAAAGTGAACTTGAGATCATGCAGATCATATGGAAGGAGGAAACGCCGGTCTCGAGAATGACGGTCGAAAACGCTCTGCAGGAGGTTCATCCCCTGGCGCCGACGACGATATTGACGCTGCTGACGCGCCTCTGCGAAAAAGGATTTCTTGCACTTAGAAAAGAGGGAAGGTCAAACCTGTACGAACCGCTCATAACAGAGAGGGAATATCTGGCCTCGGAGAGCAGGTCGTTTCTTGACAGGCTCTTCGGAGGCTCTGTCGCCGGTTTCGCGACAGCCCTGTGCGACAGCGGTGTGAAAAAGGAGGAAGTGGAAGAACTGAAAAGGCTTCTTGAGAAAGGAGAGCTCTGATATGTCGGACACGGTTCTTATGTATGGATTTCGTATTTTCTGGGCTCTGTTTCTGGGAGCCATGCTTGCGGGCACGTTCCACAGATCCTGGAATATAGAGAACAGGGACAGATATGTTTTATCTGCGGTACGGGAAGATACGTCTGTCGGCATTGATCCGATACTTTTCCCGATCATGCTCGGGTTCTATATTCTGTTGTATGGGGTGATAAGCGGACGGGAGAAAAGCAGACTGTATATATTGAACGTTTCTATAGATGTATTTTTATTTATCAGCGTGTATTTCACACTGCTTCTTATCCTTCTGCCTGTTTTGCGGAAATACTATACGGCAAAAACGTGCGCTGCCTTCTGGCTAGTGCCTGTTCTGCTGTTTTACCAGCCCAATATGCTGTACTCGAGGAATATGGCGCTGCCGCCTAAGGCGGTTCTGTATATTCCCTGGGATATTTTAAGACTGTCCTTTCTTATATGGATAGCCGGATTTGCTGTCATTTTTGCGATTCAGATCATTTCTCATATAAATTATGCAGGGAAGCTTAAGAAGAACTCCCGGGACGTGGAAGAACCGGAGCTGCGGGAAAAGTGGAAAAAGCTGACCAGGGAAATGGGGATGTCAGATGAAATCGGCCTTCGCTACTGCGCTGCAATCCGTACCCCTCTGTCCGTCGGTATGCGAAAGAAGAACAGGACGACATATCTGCCGGAACGGAGATTCACAGAAGAAGAGGTCGGACTTATCTTTCTTCACGAACTGAATCATATCCGGAGAAATGATATTCACACAAAGTTTTTCCTCAGGTTCTGCACGGCGCTTGGATGGTTTCATCCTTTTGTGTGGCTTGCGGTGAAAAAGGCGGAAGATGATCTGGAACTTTCGTGCGATGAAATTGTGCTGAAAGATGCCGATGACAGCAGGAGAAAGAAATATGCGGAGCTGCTGCTGGCAATCGCAGGGGAAGCGAAAGGATTTACAACCTGTCTCTCTGCTACTGCGGAGACGCTGCGTTATCGTCTGAGAGCGACTGTAACGCCCGGAAAGAAAAGGCTGGGAATCGGACTTCTGTTTGTTATCATGACGGTGAGCTGTCTGAGTGTCGGAAATATCGGGATTGCAACGGAGAGGCAGACGGCTGCGGAGGCTATCGGGTTAAAAGGCGGCATAGAGAATATAGAAGAATTTACCTATACCGAAAATGAAAAGACGTTTGTCATAAAAGATATGGAGCGTCTTGCACAGTACCTCTCGGAAATACAGGTAGAGCGTCTGCTCGCGGAATATGAGGCGGGAAATGAGGATGGAGTTCATATATATGGAAGATCGGACGGGCTGGAATATACGCTTTATATATCCGGAGAGTATCTGAGGACAGGAATGCTGGAAGAGGACGGAGGCTATCGGTATCAGACATATCATATCTGTGCGCCGGTTGATATGGAATATATCAGGACACTGGATATGGAACCTGCCGCGTCAAGTTAGAAACAGTTAAAAACAATTGAGCGGACGCAAAAAGTATTGTAAGATGGAAGATAAGAATGGAAACAGATAGCAGAATGATGCTGTATGTGTAAGAAGGAGGAAAATTATGGGCAGCATGAAGGAGAAAATGCATACAGGCGAGCTTTATCTTCCGGGAGATGCAGAAATTATGGAAGACCAGGTCAGGAGACTGGACCGTCTTTATGATTACAATAAGACACGTCCGACAGAAGGCACGAAAAGGGAAGCGATGTTAAAGGAGATGTTTGCGGAAGTCGGAGAAGGATGCTATATTGAACCTCCGTTTCACGCGAACATGGGCGGAGGCAACGTTCACTTCGGAAACTATGTCTATGCAAACTTCAACTTAACGATGGTGGACGATACCCATATCTATGTGGGTGATTATACGATGTTTGGCCCGAATGTAACTGTTGCCACAGCCGGACATCCGATTCTGCCTGAGCTGAGAGAGAAAATGTATCAGTACAATATGCCGGTACATATCGGAAAGAGATGCTGGATCGGAGCCGGTGCGGTTATTGTGCCCGGAGTGACGATCGGAGACGATACGGTGATCGGAGCAGGAAGTGTTGTGACGAAGGATATTCCCGCAGGGGTGGTCGCTGTAGGAAATCCATGCAGAGTTTTGAGAGAGATCGGCGACTATGACAGGGAGTATTATTTCAAAAACAGAAAGATTGATTATGAGGCTATAGAATAAATTCCGCGTCCCGGGAATGCTCTGATGATGTCAGAATTGTGTGAATTGTCTGAAATAAATAAAAAAGAGAAAAAACATTGACAATTCCCTCCGGTGATGATAAGATAGCACCTGTCGCTGATGACGGGGACACAACAACAGAGCAGATCGGCTCAGCCGGAGACGCGGAGGCGGAACGACCGGGGAGCTGAGAAATGAAAAAAAGTTGTTGACAGAACCGGAAAGATGTGATAATCTATATAAGCTGTCATCGAGAGCCGGACATCACGAAGGCTGAGATGAAACAGAAAAATAAAAAAGTTCTTGACAAACGAAAAGAGATTTGATAAAATATCGAAGCTGTCGCTTGAAAAGAACGACAGGAACCTTGATAACTGAACAATAGACAACAACCCTTGAAAATTTCTTTGAAGAGAAAATTTTTCGAACAGCGGAGGCTGTGCGAGCAAGGCGGCAGACTGGA
>NZ_JAJEQX010000041.1 GCF_020687545.1 Ruminococcus turbiniformis
ACAAAGCTGAAGTTCTTTTTCTATAAAAATTTCTTCATCTGTTAAGTGAAAGTAGGAAATATCAAAAATATCAGCAACTATGCAGCATTGACCGCAGTGAAGTGAATTATCATGAATAATTCAGGCTGATTATAATTTTCTTCTACCTTCCAACGCCTGTCTTCATCCTGCCATATCCATTCTTTAAATAGATTGATGATTTTTTGCTGCTTATCAAGAGCAGCAACTGTTTCTTCTCTGGTTTCCCGGCGGATTTCCCGCAAATTTAAAATAGCTTCCAGGATATGCAGAGCATTATAGTTTGGTGCGCCAAAATCGTAATCAAGGCGGGAATTATGATAAAATTTTTTGTTTGAGATAAACCAGTATCCGGTAACATCTTCATAATATAATTTCGCCTCCTGTTTATGAGTCGGATACTGCCAGCGTTCTTTTCCCCATATCAAATAATAAATAAAGTCGTCAATGATCTTCCAGCTTATCCATGGTGTACCAGGCGAAACTTCAATGTCCTTATAGGAAATTTTATGAGGGAGAAGTCCTGCTTTTTTTGTTGGATGCTGATATTTTTCTTTTGTTTGCTGAAGTTTTTTTGCTTTTGTATACAAATTAATCCATTGATCTAAGGTTATCTGCTGCAGATCCTGTTCGGAGAGAGAATCAATGAATTCTTCTGCCGGAACAGAATCACAAATGTCGGATGTCCTGGTTTCTATTGTATTGCTGTAAAATGTATAATCCCTGGCGTTGAAAATAGAATAATCTCTATGCATCAACTCATACAACAGGGCATTATTGATCTGGTTCTCCTGATTTTCTGACAGCAGATATTGTATGATATAATCTTTGCTCTTATAGGTACATGGCGGGAGATTTAAACGGCAGAGGATATTTTTCAGTTCGATCTTCCATAAGAGTTTTAGCTTGTTTTTCAGGGAAGGTTTGCCATGTTGCGCCTTACGCGCAACATGGACATGATCGTTCATGACAACAATGATCCCCCAGTAAAAAGGGAGTCTTTTTTCTATGGTTGTACTGTGCTGTTGTCCTACAACAATATAGTTCTTGTCAAATATTTTGTCATAATTTTTAATTTGACGATCAAGACGCTGATAGTTATCCAGATCACTTTTGATCTCATATCCGGTAAGACAGTCTGTCACTGCCATAAGATCACAGATGGACGTGCCGATGCTTTTTTCCTGATATATGCGAATTTCAGAGTTGCAGGCTTGCAGCCATGAAATTAAAATTTTGCGGATTTCTTTATCATTCACAGTAGTCTCACCTCGTTAACTAACTTTTGCTTTCCTGGATAAACAAAACCTATGGTTTGTCTTTTTTCTCTTTTTATTTCCGTCAGTTCGATGTCCTTAGCTTGTAAGGTTACAATATCCCTATCCGAAATCCGGTCATAATCCTGGTCAAGTAGCCGCACGGCCTGGGCCATCTGTGCTTTTTCGATCACATTGCGGACGTATCTGCCGTTCCCGAAATCATCCTGTTCCCGCGCGATGGAAAACAGTTGTTCCATTTTTTCGCAGGCACCTTCTGAAAGGTTCAATCCTTTTCTATTTGCGATCAGGTGTGCGATATTGCAGAGTTCTTCCGTGCTGTAATCGTCAAACGGCACATGGAAGGTAATGCGGGAGCGAAGCCCGGGATTCTTCTGCAGAAAAGACTCTATTTTATCCGGATATCCTGCAAAGATCACGACTACGTTGTCACGGTGGTTTTCCATTTCCTGGACAATGGTATTGATTGCTTCGTCGCCGTAGGAACCGTCCCGGTCATCGACCAGGGAGTAGGCTTCATCGATAAATAATACGCTGCCTTCTGCCTGCTTGAATTTTTTCTGGATCATTGGCGCAGTCCAGCCGACATATTTTCCGATGAGATCGCCGCGGCCGACTTCGATCAGGTCCCCTTTGGAAAGCAGACGGTTTTCTCTCATGATCCGGGCAAAGAGCCGGGCGACGGTCGTCTTGGCTGTACCAGGATTCCCGGAAAATACCATATGCATGGACAGGTGATCGGCCGCCATGCCTTTTTCCGAGAAGAGTTTCTGGGCCTTGGCATAGGCAAGCGCCTGGCGGATGATCTTTTTGGCTTCAGTCAGACCGATCATTTCCATCAGTTCTGTATAAGCCGAACCCTTTGGTGCGGATTTCAGGACAGTCTGATCCGTTGTTTTGACAGTGCAATACTGTGGATAAACAGATGTTTTCAGTTTCCGGTCGTACCAGGCATCGAAGAGAATATGCAGGTCCGGGGCCAGATAATTTTTGTTTTCTTCCAGCATGGAAAAAAGTTTCTTATCACATCTGACGCCATGATTTCCCGCAAGTCCTTTCAGAAAATTCACCGCTGTGTCGCCACTCATAAAATCTTCTTTTAATTCTACAAAGCTGGTACTCCCGAGATTTTCATAAAAAATATCCTTCAGGATCGTACACTCTCTTGGAAGTGCAAAAATGGTGAGAACCTGATTCCGGTATTTCTTCATAGTTTTGCAAAGCTGTTCGATTATGTACCGGCTGCTTGAAGCATGGTCATCCTCGGTATCATCACCGGTGAGATAACTGACGATCACAGCGCCGCCGATGCAGCTTTGATAAAGACAGTCATAGGTGGAACTGGAAAACTGTTCGCCCGGACAGAAACGGACCAGACAGCAGCGCCGGCTTCTCAGCCTGCCGCTGGCATAGAGAGCCTGGAGCAGAAGGCGGCATGTTTTCTGCCTTGTGTCAGAGTCATCTGTCTGTACCATATAATGGACCGGGTGACCGATCGCTTTCTTCATGGATTTTCCGGCATAGATCCGGTCAAGTTCCGGGCGGAGAGACTCTCCGGCAGAGAAGGTATCTGCCTCTCTATATACAGTGGATCTGGCAGATTTATCTATAATTTTTTCATCGTAGTCAAAAAATCTTCCGAACCGGCTGCACAGTTTATCCAGGTTAAAACGCTCCAGTATTTCGTCATCGTCGTCGATATAATCATGGCGGCAGGCTGTCTGGAGCATGGAATGGGCAGCGTTAAACGTAATTTCTTCCATATGGAGATCCTTTACAGAAAGATTCAGTGCTTTTAAATAAGCCTGTATCTGTTCCGGAAGTCCGGAAGATTCCTGACTGATGATCCCGGCATGAAAAATATTGTCGGATGCATCGGTTACATAGAAGCAGGACTGCCCCTTGAGCGTCTGATTAAAACTGGTGGTTTTCAGGCAGATTTTTCTCGCCCTTTCACGCAGGATATGTCTCTTATCATTTTCTTCTGTCCAGTCCGGGTTGGTTATAATTCCTTCAAATTTATAAAACTGCATCACAGTACCTCCGATCTGTTGTGTAATGCGTATTCTTTACGAGTAAAAGATACCAGTACCCATGGCTCAAAAACAGGTCACGAAGAAAGAGCGCAGTGTGTCCTCATTTTGACTCATGTTATGAGTTATCCTGTAGAAAAGTAAGAGGAATTGTTATTTACTTTTAAGGGACACAATGCAATAATAAATGAAAGAAACAAGAGACAGAGGAGTTATTTATGTATGTAAAACAGCCCAAAAAACTGCTGATCCTGAATATCCTTGATATCCTGCGGAAGTATACGGATGAAGATCACCGTCTGAGCCAGAAGGAGATCGCTGAAATCCTGAAAAATGAATATGACATGAAGGCAGACCGGAAAGCAATCCGCCGCAATCTGTTGAATCTGATGGACTGTGGATACGAGATCGAGTACAGTGAAACGATCCGGAATGTTCCGGTGAAGGACAAGAAGACCGGAGCAGTCCTAAGAGACAAGGATACCGGAGAGCCTGTGATGGAGGAGAACGAACTCTGGTCAGATTTTTATCTGAAGAGACAGTTTACGGACGGGGAACTCAGACTTCTGATCGACAGCCTGCTTTTTTCCAGGCACATTCCCTACAGTCAGTGCAAAGATCTGGTGGAAAAGCTGGAAGATCTTTCCAATATATATTTTAAATCCAGAGTCCGTTATATTTCCACACTGCCGGAGGACAAGACGGATAACCGCCAGCTTTTTTATAATATCGAGATGCTGGATGAGGCCATCAGCAAAAACCGTAAGGTTTCCTTTCGATATGTGGAATATCAGACAGATAAAAAACTGCATGAAAAGAGATGGCCGGACGGGAGTATCCGGGAGTATGTGATCACACCTTATCAGATGGCGGCAAGAGAAGGGAAATATTATCTGATCTGCAACTATGATAAATACGATGATATTTCCAATTACCGGCTGGACCGCATCCGGGATATCCGGATCCTGGATGAGCCGGGAAAACCATTTTCAGAGCTGAAATGGTCCGGGAACCGGAAGCTGGATCTGGCAGAATACATGAAAGAGCATGTATATATGTACTCCAGTGAAAATGTTCATGTGAAGTTCCGGATCGTGAAGCCGATGATCACGGATGTGATCGATATGTTCGGGAAAGAAGTAGCATTTTCGGATGAAAATGAGACACATGTGACGGTTGCCGTAAAGACAAACGAGCGGGCGATGGAGCAGTTCGCAAAGAACTTTGCCCCGGATGTAGAAGTGTTGCAGCCGGAGAACCTGCGGCAGAAGGTAAAAGAAGAACTGGAGAGAGCAGCGGAAGTTTACAGGAGAATTTGAGAATGAGTGAAAAAACATGTAAAAAGGAACTATATGATTTTTTGATGTATAGTGTTTTTGGCATCATTGACAAAGAAAAAGACAAGAATAAGAAAATAAAGTGTGCACGTCGCGCATATCGAGATCTGGCTCGGACAATAAAATATAAGTACTCTTCATCTGAACTTGAGCATGCGAAAAAAGGGTCTAAAGAAGCCGATTTTAAAGCAAAACGTGATTCTTGGATCAGAGAAATGTGTATTGAGTTAATTAATTCTATTGATATGTTTGAGAAAGAAAAGAAGGAATTTGATATATGGCATAAAGAGCTATGTATCAAATTTGTTGAACCTACGGAAGAGGATGAAGTTTTTTGTAGAGGAAAAGAGTTCTTGGAAGAGGGGATTACATATGGACAGGCGCAAAAATGGTTGAATATGACATTGAAATATCTGTGGTTGATGGACTTGTTGCCAGAGGAAATATCACCAAGATCGCTGCATGTTCCGATAGATAGCTATATTTTAAATGCTTTAAAAGAAAAACCTTTATTCGAAGGCAGTATCAAAGCTTCTAAATATAATGGACAGGCGTGGAGTGCTATGTCCGAAGATAATTATAAGCAATTGCAGAGCGAGATTAGAGCAATGCCAAAGGAGGAAAATGAATCTCCTATAGAATGGGAAGGAAGGGTATGGATTAAGATGGCCAATAAGGGGAACAGCAATAAGAGCAATAGTAAATGATGTTCCTACCTTTTAATGTATCTTGTCAAACAGATTTTTTATTTGCATAGTTTTAACCATTATTGGCATGGATTCACGTAGGAGAACGCGATGGAATACAATATCTCTAAATCACGGTACTGTTCTGCTGTTCAGTGCCCGAAGATCTTATGGTTAAAAAAGAATATGCCGGATGTGTTTGACGCATCCGTTGTGAATCAGGCAGTATTGGATACGGGCTCGGCTGTCGGAGACCTTGCAATGGGATTGTTCGGCGACTTTGTGGAAGTTCCTTTTGGCAATCTGAGCAATATGGTTGCAAAGACGAAGCAGCTCATGGACTTGCAGACACCGGTTATTGCAGAAGCGTCCTTCTCTACGGATGGACTGTTCTGCAGTGTAGATATCCTGAAGGTTCTAAATGATGCCGAAGTGGAATTACATGAAGTAAAAAGCTCCACTTCGGTGCATGATATTTATTATCACGATGCGGCATTTCAGTATTATGTGTTAAGTAAGCTTGGTTATAAGGTCCGGTCTTGCAACATCGTTCATATCAATAATCAATATGAACGGAACGGAGAGTTGGACATCCATGAGCTTTTTACCATCAAAGAGGTTACTGCTGACGTAATAGCTTTACAACATGAAGTGGAAGCGAATATCCGGATGCTTCGTGAATATATGAAACAGATAGAAGAGCCGGAAGATGATATTGGGGAGCAATGTTTCTCACCTTATCCCTGCGGATTTTTCGCCTACTGCTCCAGACATTTGCCAACGCCGAATATTTTTCAGGTAGCCGGAGCCAGGACAACCACGAAACTGAAATGCTACCGCAAGGGGATAGTGTCTTTTGAAGATTTGAATATCTGTGATTTACTGTCTGGCGCTCAATATAAACAGATCGAACATGAATTATTTCATTATCCGCCTTACATAGACAAAGAAAGAATCGGGGAATTCATGCAAACAATCACGTATCCTCTGTACTTCCTTGATTTTGAATCTTTTCAGCCGGCCATTCCGCTGTATGATCATTCTCATCCGTATGAGCAGATCGTTTTTCAATACTCCCTACATTATATTGAGAGCGAGGGCGGGGAGTTAAAGCACAAAGAATTTTTAGCATACCCCGGAGAAGATCCACGGCGTAAGCTGGCAGAACAGCTCTGTGCGGATATTCCCTTGGATGTATGCACTACGGCTTATAATATGAGCTTTGAAAAGGGAAGGATACGTGGGCTTGCGGCACTATTTCCTGACTTGAGAGAGCATCTTATGAATATACATGATCATATTGTGGATCTTATGATCCCGTTTCAGAAAAAATGGTATTACTGCAGGGCCATGCAAGGTTCTTATTCTATAAAGTATGTTTTGCCTGCTTTGTTTCCTGATGATCCGGCGTTGGATTACCATAATCTGGAAGGAATCCATAATGGCGGCGAGGCCTCGGATGCTTTTGCAAAAATGGAAGCGATGACAGAAGATGAGATTGAAATAACAAGAGAACATCTTCTGAAATACTGTGGCTTAGACACTTTTGCTATGGTAAAAGTGTGGGAAAAATTAAAGGAAGCTATTTAGTCCACAATATTTTTGAAATTTATTGATCGAAAAAGGAAAGATTTCTATGAAATGTTGTTTTACTGGGCACCGGTATTTCCCGTGGAGTTCAGATTTGGAATCTTCTGAATACCAGGTATTGATAGAACGATTAGATCGGGCAATCGACCAGGTGCTTACAAAAGGTGTTATCCATTTTATTTGTGGTAATGCGGTTGGCGTAGATACATGGGCCGCTGAGCGAGTCTTGCAGAGAAAAGCTAATAATCCGGAAATATTTCTTGAGATTGCCCTGCCCTTTTCCGACCATAACAGACACGAACCCGGCTGTCAGAATATTCAATCTAAAGCAGATCTTGTCCATGTCGTCAGCACGGAGAAATCCAGGATAGCCGCTTTCTGCGAGAGGAATATATACATGGTAGATCAGAGCAACATCCTGATTGCAGTATATGATAAAAACCGCTCTCACAGCGGTACAGAAAAAACCGTGGCTTATGCGAGAAAACAAGGACTGGAAATCATAGAAATCCAGCCGTGAAAAACCGGTCTGATTACCGGTTTCTTACCCTTTCTTGACAATATCAATCCCATAAGTCGTTAAAATAGGTTTGAAACATCTCCAAAGCTTTCTTTCGGCATTGAAGGCGGTATTCCCACCCATCCTTTAATTTCCAGCCGTCGCACCACGATTTTCGCATCAAGTCTGCCATTTCCAGTAAAGTACTCCCCCATGCTTCATGAGCTTCCGTTTCTATTTTTTCATAAAGTTCTGGGAATTCCCTTGCGATGGAAATAAAAAATTTTTCATAAAGTTCCGGGAATTCCCTTGCGTCTGGAATAAAAAATTTTTCTTTGGAGACGGAAAGTTCCTTTTCATGCTTTTGAATGTATTGTTCCAAGAAAGTCTGCGGATAACTGTTTTTACAGCGATTAAACTCTTCCAACATGTCCGGCATGACGTTCAGAAACCAGGTATCGATCTCCCACAGGTCCTTTTCACAATAGCCCTTTCGTATCCGATCCAGACAACATTTCAAGTCACTGAAAAACTGCAAGATACTGCTTATGGGTCTCCGAATCGAATAATCTGACAAATAAAATACGCTGCTGGTATGCTGCATTTGTTATCCCTCCATTTAGGTTATAAGCTGTTTTCAAGGTTTTATTTTTGGTGCATCGCCTGACGCTTTGAAGTTATAGACCGGTTTCATTACTTCAAGAATATCGACAGAGTCAGCAATGACATCAATGATATCCTCGATGGATTTATATGCCATTGGAGCTTCGTCAAGAGTATGTTCGTTGACGGACGTGGTGTAAATGCCCGCCATTGAAGCTTTATATGATTCAAGAGAAATATGATCTCTGGCCATTGTCCGGGACATCACTCGTCCGGCACCATGTGGAGCAGAGTAATTCCATTCTGGATTTCCTTTGCCAAGTGCAAGAATGGACCCATCCCTCATGTTAATGGGAATCAGCATTTTCTCTCCAGTGTGTGCGGAGATTGCACCCTTGCGAAGAATTCTTTCTTCTGTGTCAATATAGTTGTGAACAGTGTGGAAGCTTTCTATAGCAGTCAATCCGGCTCTTTCCAGTAGGATTTCTGCTATTTTTTCACGGTTTATATGGGCAAATTGCTGGCAGATCTTTACATCCTCCAGGTAGTCCTCCATGAAAGAACCATACAACCAGCAAAGATCTTCCGGCACATCCGGCTCATGGGATTGGTATTCTTTTATTAGCTGTTTTAATGCTTTCTGGATTTCATCTCTGCGCCCTTCTGCCTTGTAGGAACGGATCAGTTCTTCCTTTTGAACAAAGAGCTCTTCTTTTCCGGAATGAAGATCGATAGCGAGCTGTTGATAATACTCTGCTACCTGTTTGCCCAGACTTCTGCTCCCGGAATGAATGATAAGATAACAGGTTCCATCTGATGTCCTGTCGATTTCGATAAAGTGATTACCACCGCCTAATGTTCCAAGCGAACGCACTAATCGTTTGCTGTCTTTCAAGTAGCGATAGCACTTTAATCTGGTCAGATCAAATTTTTCAATACGGCCCTCCCAGATATTCCTGCCGGAAGGGATAAAGTGTGCTGCTTCATCGACTTTTTCCAGGTCAAGTTCTCGGTCTGCCAGTTTCACGGTATACATCCCACATCCGATATCTACGCCCACAATATTGGGGCAGGCTCTGTCGGTGACAGTCATGGTTGCTCCAATTGTACATCCTTTTCCAACATGCACATCCGGCATGATACGGATTCGCGAACCAGATGTAAGCTCATAGTCACACATTCTTCGGATCTGTTCGATCGCTTCGTCTTCAATCACGGTAGCATAACAAATTGCGCTGTTAACTTTTCCTTTAATTTCGAACATTTTGTGCCCTCCTGCATGGTGCTCCACCCATTCTGTTTCTGTGAGTAATATATCACTTAGGATGGCCCCTTTTTGCCTCACGGCTAATAGTATTTTGTGATTGGATTAATTTGGAAGCAGTAAATGGGTGTCTTCTTGGGCACAAGGAAATCGAACCCATAGCAACAGAATGAGGCATACGGTTTCAGACAAAGGCTGGACGAATATGAAAGGGTCGAATAGAAAGAAGGTATTAAGAGATGAAAATAGAAATATGTAATCGAAGGGAACTTGAGAAGAAGGATAAAGTTGGCTTCTTAGCGAACACATCTGTCATCAGCATTACAGACGTTGGAGAACCCCCTGTAATGCTGATAAATACTCCCCAGCATATATTGAATTTAAGTTTTGATGATATAAATTCTAAAGCAGACACTTTTTATGATAGTCGCAGATTTACTCTAAATCTATTTTCAAAAGAACAGGCGGAGCAACTTGCGGCTTTTGTTTACGAATATAAGGATGAAACAGAGCACTTTATTTGTCAGTGCAGATGGGGGTATTCGCGAAGTGCTGCTGTTGCCGCCGCCCTGAGGGAGCATTTCTACAAGGATGGCATGAAGATTTTTCTTGATGAACAGTATTATCCCAACATTTATGTGTTCAGACAGACATTGAAAGCTTTAGACAGCCTGTTTGAAAACGGAGTACCATCTATTCTTCATCACGCTCCAGGAAATCAATAATTTCTTCAGAGCTTACTTCCCTTGGGATTTTTTCTGCTCCAGCTGGAGGAGGAAGCAGCAGATCATGATAGTCTTCTATAAATTCTGCAAGGTCACAGGGATCCAAGACGACCTTTTTCGCTTTTAATAATTTGCTTACCAGAGGAAAGATCCGATATGGTTCTGTCAGCGCCTCTGACGGAAAGTATTCGCAATCTAGCAACAGTGATGGATCAAGTACCCGCAATGTGTCTGACTTCTTATTCCAAAGAAAAAATCCCCTGGGCTGATAAGTTGTTCCCGCATAGATAAAGACTCCGCCGGCAAGATCGCCTTCGGGAAAGTTAGGGTCGTATAGATAGTCTCCAGGCTGAAAGGGTATTGGGAATTCATCTAAAATAGGTCGTGATCCGAAGTAGGAAAGTACATCGGTGTATAGAGACCTTTTCTCTTTTGGCATGTTATTAAGGTGTATGAAACCTGGCTCCGGCTCCATAAGTGCCAGTCTGTGGTCTGGAAGAAATCTGGCGATTGTCAGATATCCACCGTTGGGATTTCTTTTGCAAACATGAATATCAATGATTTTTCCCTTGTTTTTGGGAATTGCCTTCAAGGCTGTCTCCAGAGTAGGGAAGTTTTCCTTGATACTGCGATATTCTCGCCAGAAGCGTTCTCCTGATGGGAGAACTTGGTATTCTACCTCATAGACTGCCGGTTCGTCTGACTTATAAAATTCGGATGCCAATTCTTTTTGCAGCCTAATGTAAGCCAGCAGGAAAGCATGTGTACTGTCTATATATTTTTGCTCTAGCCATGTATAGCTGGAGTTGGTCGGACAGTCTGGAAGTGAATTTGTGATTTCCTGCCATGCAGAACATTTTTCATCAAGACTAATCGTTTCACATCGCCAGATCAACCAAGCTGCCTCCAGTGCAATTGGCTGGTAATGAATGTGTTGTAAATAGGTGCGGACGGCATTAGAATTGACATATTTCAGAAAATCTATCATGGATATTTCTCCTTTTTGAATCTTTTTCAGCAAATAGAACATTACTTGCTGTAGCATGATTTAAGGCTCCATTTACTCATCATCGTTCTCCATAATATCGATAAACTCTTCAAAATCCATTTCTGCCGGAACTTTTGCGATTTGCATGGTGATAGAGAGCCCTTTTTCGTTATCATCTGCCTCAGTTTCTTTGGGCACAGCAGGAGGAATTAAAAGATCGTGATAGTCATTTATAAGGTCTGCGAAATCCCATGGATCCAGAGCAACATTCTGTCTTTTTAAGAATTTGCTTATCAGAGGAAAAATCCGGTACGACTCAGACAGGGCATCCGCCGGATAATATTCGCAGTCCATCAGACGGGGAGAAAGGGCCGATATCATATCCGGCTGGTTATCATACAGGAAAAGTCCTATGTTACAGTTACAGGGAACAGGTGTTGTCTCCATAGCGATGAAGACACCGCCGCAGAACATTCCTTCCCGCATGTTTGGATTATAGAGAATATCTCCGGAATGAAACGGTGTGGGGAAGTTATTTTGAATGGAGTGTGCCGCAATGTAGTCGAGCACACCGGTATACAGAGCCCATTTGTCTTTTCCCATATTGCGGGCATACATGGATCCCGGACGCGCTTCTATAAAAGCAAGCCTGTGATCATCAGGCAGAAATTTGGCAGCTGTAAGGAAATTTCCAGTGGAGTTCTTTTTATAAATCGTGATATGAATGACTTCTCCTTCGTCTTTTGGAATTGCCGTCAAGGTTGTCTCCAGAGTAGGAAAGTTTTCTTTGTTGCTGCGATATTCCCTCCAAAAGCGCTCCCCTTTCGGAAGAATCAGGTATTCTGCCTGATAAACTGCAGGCTCATCGGCATGATAAAATGCGTCTGTCAGTTCTTTCTGCAGTGCAATATATGCACGCAGGAAAGCATGTGTGCTTTCTTTGTACTCTGTTTTTAACCTCATTGTCCGACTGTCAGTTGGGCAATCCGGGAGAGTGTCGATAATCTCCTGCCAAGCGGTATATTTTTCTTCTAAACTGATTGTTTCGCACTGCCAGACGAGCCATGCGGCTTCCAGAGCGGTTGGCTGATAGCAGATTTGATGTAAATGATTACGGACGGCATTGGAATTGGCAAATTTTGTAAAATCTATCATTGATGTTTCCCCTTTCCTTTTGTTTCGGACTATGGTTTTTACAGGGAATACGATATCATTTGCCGTGGCCTGATTTTGCCCCATGCGTCCTGCTATATTAATTGCACAGGAAGGAAACAATATGAATGCATCAAAAAGTGGGGAGACGAAGGATGAATATTTTCCGTTTTATTAATTCAAAAGATATTCGCAGGTATTTAAGAGAAATTCAGTATCAGTTTACGGTTCCTGAAGCGGCCTTTCTGATTTATATGAGCAGAATTGTTCCCTTAAAGGAAAAGTTTGATGCATGGCAGAAAATCATCAACAC
The DNA here is from genome assembly GCF_020687545.1 of Ruminococcus turbiniformis. Lineage (GTDB taxonomy): Bacteria > Bacillota > Clostridia > Lachnospirales > Lachnospiraceae > Mediterraneibacter > Mediterraneibacter turbiniformis. Next base: position 12,486 of record NZ_JAJEQX010000041.1, read on the forward strand.
CATGCCGGATTGTTCTTTAGAAGAGCGGCTTAATATGAAGGCGATTCCAAGTTTTCATCGGTTTCTGGAAGATTACATGGCGCTGCAGAAGAAAATGCTTGCATGTTTTTACCGGAAGGAGCAGGCGATATATACGATAGAATTTTTCGAAAAGGAACCGGGAAAATATGACTGGGTTGATCTGGGGTTATATTTTCCGGATTATCAGACAGCGGTTTCAAATTTAACAGAGAACTGGCTGGAAGACGATGTAGAAAAGATCCGAATTACAAAACATTACTTTGCTGATGGAGCGACAGAACAAGAAAAGAAACTGTGGATTGAGACAGACCGGCAGTTAAATGTCCTTTCGCTGGGGGAAAAAGACTGTCTGTCAGATTCTGAAAGCGGTACAGCAATTACATTTGAGGGAATGTGGTTTTCTTTTCCTACTCCGTTTCACAGGGGAGATGTCCTGATCGATCAAAGGGCTCCAGACTCTCCGATTGTACTGCAGGACATCTCCACGTGGGGCCAAGAAGAACTCTTAAGAAATGGATTTTCAGGAGACGCCCCATTTGTAATAAATGCAGAAAAAAGGCTGGAACGCTGCCGGAGACATGGCGACACCTCAGACATGAATTATTGCGCATATTATCTGGCGCCTGACAGGACAGGGGAAGACCATCTTTACTCAGATATTTTCTGGTCCTATCTGGATCTGGAGAGATATGAGAAGCCCCTGGAGGGAGAAGCGAAGATCCTGTCTGTAGTTGCCGGCGGAATTCTGCCTGACCGTCAGAAGCAGGCAGATGTGGAGCTTGTCTGTAATGCGGTTCTTCTCATCATACAGGAGGAACAGTGCCGGAAGCTGAGAAAATGGATGGAAGAGATATATACAAAAGAGAGTCTGGAAGCGTTGGGGTTAGTAAAAAACAGTCCGGGAGGTGAGTGATATGAAGATGGAGAAGGAAACATTTGATGCACTTGTAAAGCGGGTAAAGGATGCGGTTATAGAAGATCTGACATCCATAGATCCGGCCAGAACGATTTTAAAGGCACGCATCTGGTGCAGAGATGAGGAGGATCAGTTTGACCTCTATTGCCTGTATGATTTCAGTCCATATATGGATATGCTTTTTCGTAGGTTTGAACCGGATGTTACAGAATGGATCCGGGAACAATGTGAATGTCTGAAAGAGCGCTTTATGGCAAAAGAGCGGGCGGGAGCCGATATCAAGGGAATAAATCATTATGCGTATCACCATGAGACATACTCGGAAGAAGAAATATACCGCAAGTTTTATATTACTGTTATAAAATATGCTGACATTAATGGGAGAATGACAATTCTTTACAGTGCGGATTTCTCTTTGAAGGGGAAAGTGATTGCAATTGATGATCCGACAGGATATTATAGTGGATTCCAATATGAAGGTTACGAACTGTCAAAATCAGAAAAAATCATTTCGGATAATCTGTCGTTGTTTTTTCGAGGGATAACGGGAGCATTCTCTGAAGAACCGTATCAGAAAGGTGATATTCTGTATGTGGATGGCAGTCCCTATGAAAGTCCTTTCTATGCAGTGGACTGTGGAAAACGCCTTTTGTACATAGAAAATGCAGAAAGCGTGACCCGCTGCTTACAATATGATCTTGCCCCGCGATATTATCCGAAACGGGAGGTAGAACTAAGGTATCGTGATACGATTCCACTTTGCTATAAAGTACAGAAAGTAGAGGAATGCAGATACAAGTGCCTTACCGAAGCGGGCAGACTGATAAAATCGGGTTTGGATGAGGAAGAGGAGATAAAAGAAAAGGTCGGAGGAATGTTCTTGGAGGAATTCAGGTATACGCCGGTTAAAAGCGAATATCAGAGTGAAAGCCGGATAAAAGAAATAGCCGGGTTAATTACTGAACTGAGTGAAAAATATCCGGAAATGCCTTTTACAGCATTTTTTCGAGAATTTAAAGATTGGATGGAAGATACAAGAAAAATCAGTGATTGGAATCGAGCTGATATGGATGATAAATGGCTGCTTGCATTTCTTTCTGAATATAGCGGTCGGAATTTGAAGCTTTATAGATACCAGAGAGAAAAATTTAAGAGAAAATGTCAGGACAGGAATCCCGTTTTTGAAGATGTGTAACAGAGTAATTTTCAGCATATATGACTACTTTAGAATATTTCTGGAGGATTAAGTGAAGGATGAAAATAAAGATTTTCAGCAGACGTCAAATCGAAGAATTGCTCCGGGAAGGTTTTCCGGAGAAAACGGCAGTCATCAGTTTCTATGATCCTGAGACATCACGCTTTATCGCTGAAGATTACAGACCGGTTGATTATAAAGAAAAAACAGACCGATTATTCCAAGTTCCCCTGCATGACATTGATCTGTCTGTTCTCCCGGAGTATGGTCTGACTTATGAGACATATTTTCCGGAGGCAGACGCATTGGCAGAATTTATCTATTCTGCGAAAACGGATGGATATAATATCATCTGTCAGTGCGAGTACGGCGAGAGCAGAAGCTCCGGGTGTGCAGCTGCGATACTGGAGCATTTCTACAAAAATGGGATCTCAGTTTTTGCGGATTACAGATATTATCCGAATCAGGTCGTATATCATAAAGTGTTGGAGGCATTAGAGAAGTTCTATGAAACCAGTAAAAGGAGTTTTTTGGATCGTTGAAGGCAGACTTCTGGCAATTCCGTTTGATCATGCGCATCCCCATAGTCTTGCAAAATCAGGAGATACTTATGTACATAAGAAAATATGGGGATACGTCAGACCGAAGGGCTGCAAAAAACCATATAATTATTATCCGAGAGGGAGAATTGAAATAAAGAATAACGGAAGTGCCGTTGTATATATGAATCCGAATATTGGAGAGGGATACATAAAAGATATCATGGAGATTTATCGGCTTTCTGAGTATCCACGCGTAAAGTATGATTACAGCAGACATTATAAATGTTATCTTGATGCGGGATGGAAAGCGGAAAGAAGACGTTGAGAGGATGAGAAAGATGGACGCTTTTGGGGAATTGCAGAATATTACACTGGAAGAATACCTGACTCTTCTTGAACAGATGAAACAGGCGGCTCTCTGGGATATGGATTCGTTCCTGGAAAAAGAAAAGTATACGGGAGATATTCGGTCGGGTTCATTTTTAGGCGTAAGGCTCCGATACCGGGATGATGAGGACTGTCTGTATGCCGACTGTTTTTCGGCGGGACCGCGTCCTTTTACGAGACTGCATCCGGATCTCTGGCAATTTATGGAGGAAGAGTCGGAAGAACTTCTGATTAATGAGGATTTTGATGAACCGGCGGAAAACAAATTTTACTGGGAAGTAACAAAATATATTCGATGCAGGGATCGCTTTTATGAGCAGTATGCGGTAATATATTCTTTGAAACGGGAAATACTGGGTGTTGAGGGATATCCGTATGATTTTGAACGCAGGACGTTTCGGGATTTAAATTATGAGGTATGTTTTTCGGAGGAACAGAAGTTTATCCTTGGGCGTGCGAGGCAATTGAAAGATCCGGTGAATGTTGTGCTGCCATATCATCCGGGAGATATCCTGTATGTGAATGCAAATCCGTTCGGGAAACCATTTTATGCAGTATATTGTGCAGAGACAGTATCGGACAGAGATCATTTTGAATGGACAAAAAAAGAGTACGGATTCTATAAACGGGAGCATCCATGCCTTTATATTTCAGAAGACAAAAAAGGTCTGGACATCACGGATCTGTGCGGATGGTTTACAGATTATATACCGTTTCCTTATGCCCCGCTTGATCGGATTAAAGTGGTGGATACCTGTGGTGATCCGGTTCTTTTAAAAGCTGCGGAGATGTTAAAAGAGGATCCGGTCATTTTTCGGAAGTGGCTGGATTGGAGAGAAACAGGGCAATCGTTAGAAGGCAAAATCCTTGCTGTGGAAGGTGTAACTATATGAAAATCTGGTTGGATGATATTCGGCCGGCACCGGATGGATATATCTGGTGTCGGAGCGTTAATGAGGTAATAGGTGTTATAAGTAATACGAACGATAAAATAGAATTGATAGACTGCGATCACGATCTGGGCGAATATGCGAGAGATGGTGGAGATGGGATTAAGCTGCTTGATTGGTTGGCAGAACATGGACTTTTCTATAAAATATATTTACATACGATGAATCCGGTTGGAAGAGAAAATATGGAGCGATTGATCAGAAGATATTGGAAAGAATAAAAATAATGTCTACAGTCTTCGGGTAAAGAAAACCTGGTGACTGTATTTTTTATGTTTCAAACTTTCAATACATATTGTATAACTATCCCTCTTCTGTGTGAGTGGTGAAGGGAAAATAATCGGGTGTTGAGTGGTGGATCTTTTGCGAAACATATAAAATTTTGATAAAAAATATATTTTTTGTAATTCCACCCTGTAAAATCGCCCGTTTTCCTTTCTATAGGTGAAGGGGCAATCATTTCCCTTCAAAGACTGTTGCAGAGCGAAAGGAAGGGATAGGAAATGAATGTGTATGAAGCAGTCAAAAACACAGTGACCACCAGGCAGGCGGCGGAATATTACGGGATCAAAGTGACAGGCAGGGGCATGGCGCGCTGTCCGTTCCATCATGACCGGTATCTGGGGGACAAGCTGATCCGGGAGACAGAAGGGATCGTACTGTGGTGTCTGGAAGGACTGCACAGACTGGTCCGGAACGGATTTGAATTCAGCATCAGCGACCGGGCAAGGAAGAACCTGGAAGATCTGATGGAGAATGAGAATAATATCATTTCATTCCTGAATTCTGCCGGATATGTGAGAAGGGAAGAAGGAACCTATGCCAGTTCCAGGCGGCTTTACGCTGCCTACCGGAAATGGTGCGAGGACAATCTGGAAAGGCCCAGGGCAGAGAATACTTTCAAGAAGTATCTGAATGAGAATGCAGAAACACTGGGGCTGACCTATGATAAAAATCTTCCCGGCAGAAATGGGAAGACTGTGCGCGGCTTCCGCGGGATCCATGTGGAAGTCCGTACAGAGTAACAGAAAAGATCCAGGCACTTCAGGCGGCCCAGGCGGGTAAAAATGACTTCTTTTTTTATTGTATAGTTTATTTCTACTTAAGAAGTGAAATAAACTGCCTAAACTGCCTAAGTCCTGAAAAATAAAACAAAAATAATGTTTATAGACTGCCTGAGGGATGCCTGGAAAGTGCCTGAAAATATATGGATTAAAACAACCTCTTCCTGTCAGGCATCTCTCGGACGGAAAGGAGTTTTGTTTATGAGTAACGTCCCTGTTAGGGAAAGAAAAATAGAAAAACAATTGCTGAATATTAAAGAACTCTGTCTTTATCTTGGAGTCGGGCAGACGAAAGCCAGAGAACTAATAAGAGGAAATAATGGTTTTGGCGTCCAGATTGGAAACAGGTGGTATGCCAATAAAAAAGAGCTGGATAGATGGCTTGAAAAAAATACTGCGTAAATATTGCCAATTCAGACAAATAAACGGGAACCTGTGGTATAGTAAAGTATGGTAAACAGGTTCCTGTTCAATGTATGGAAGGGAGATATTTGTGGGAAAATCATTGAACGGGAAAGAACTTGGAAAAGGAATCACACAAAGAAAAGATGGGATATATCAGGCCCGATTTACAAACAGATTTGGAAAACGTCAGACATTGTATGCTTCTACAGTGACGGAAATTACAAAGAAGCTGCGAGAAGAACAGTTCAGGGATGATAAACAGCTCAATGTAATTTCAACGGGTATGACTCTGGATGAATGGTATGAAAAGTGGATCACTACCTGTAAGAAACACTGTAGAGATACAACAAAAAGAACCTATGCGATCCAGTACAACCGTCTTCGGGAGACTCTGGGATGGAGAAAGCTGACCCGATTAAATCTGATTATCCTTCAGGATGCATTTAATCAGCTGGCTACAGATGCCATGCGGTGCGATTGTAAAGCACTTCTCGTAGATATGCTAAACAGGGCTGTAGAAGCAGATTTGCTAAACAAGAATATTGCAGTTGGTATCAACCCGATTATAGAAAATGAGTTGAAAGAAGAAAAGCGGATTCTCAGCGAAGAAGAAATACATATGATTCTTGAAGAGTCCAAAGGCGGACAGTTGTATCCGTTTTTCGTGGTTGCCCTGAACACTGGAATGCGCATGGGAGAAATCCTGGGATTGACATGGGATTGTGTCGATATGGAAAGCGGTACGATACTGGTGGATAAAACACTGTGTTATCTGCCGGAAGGGGGAAGGGCCCTTTATGAATTCCATCAGCCAAAAACAAAGGCCGGGAAGCGAAGAATTCCGATGACAGTAGAAGTACGGAACGTATTTATGGAAATGCAAATACGCAAAGATCGCATTGCAACCCGCCATAATCCGAGACCTGGAATGGAAGATCTTGTGTTTTGCAGCAAGACTAATAATCCTGTGAATGAAGCTAATATCAGAAGTGCGATTCGATACCTGGTTAGAAAAATAAACAGGAAATATCCGGGACTGGATTTTGAGCCGTTTACTCCACATGGACTTCGGCACACCTTTGCCACAAAAGCGATTGAAAAAGGAATGCGCCCCAAAACATTACAGAAAATTCTGGGACATAATTCCCTCCAGATGACGATGGATCTTTATTGTCATGTGGAAGAACATACCTTAAAAGAAGAGATGGCGTTGATCGGAAAAGTGGTGTAGTAGTGGTGTAGTAAAGGATGACCGTATCCGGGAAAGCCTTGATATATGTGGGGTTCAGGGCGTCAGCCTGAAGTTTTATGTTTTCCAGGTGTGTGATGAAAAATAACGGCGGTACAGGATAAGTTACGGGTTCTCTTTTTTCTGGGAAAGACTTCTGGCGATAGAGATCAGAAGCTTTTTGTCCTGGCGGTTTAAAGTTCTGTAGGCGGTAAAGAGTCCAGTGTCTGTCGGTCAGATATTGATCTATTTTTGTGAGTACTTCATTTTGGGATTGACTCATAAAAAACGCTCCTTTTTTACCATACATTCTAAAGACGATATTGATGGAATATCAGATTGAAATATACATAATACTTTTAAAATATTATTATAAAAAGACGTTGTATCAGAAGTGTTTACCCTTTGCAAAGAAAAACAGTGTGAAATTAAAAGAGCTGATATACAGCGGAAACAAGGTTTCAATGCTGTATATCAGCCTCTGAAAATCTGCGGGTATGAACAATGTTCAACGTCCGCCTTGTGAAACTGGTGGGAAAAATCCGAAATGAATGAACTATTAATGAGCCAGAAGCTCTTTTATCTCTTCGATGCTTTTCCCGGATTCGACGATCAGTTCCGCAACTTCCTTTAATGCAGCCGCTTTTTCTTCTTCGGCTTTCTGTGCGTCAAAAGCGGCTTTATCCTTTTCGAGTTTTTTGATCTCGGCCTTTTTATCTTTGATCTGAAGACGATAGGAAGAAACGCACTCTTTGTACTCGGTCTCCAGCTTTGTCAGCTCGTCATTTGCTTTTTCAAGTAATGCGGAATAATCCTTTTCAACAACTTTTCTGCGTCCACGTGGCATATTCGTGATACCTCCATCTGATTTTATTAAGAAAAGCATAACACTAAAAAGTGGCAGAGTAAAGTATCTTTTTACACTCTGTTTGACTTATGACTTCAGAGTGTATATAATATTGTTGATAAAAGTTATCAATAGCGTTGGTATACAAAGGATGACAGAAGTATGAGACTGAAAGAGGGAAAAAACAACCACATATATACGGTGGAAAAAATACAGATTGAACTGAGTCTTGAACGCAGACTGGAGGCTCTCGGACTTACGGAAGGATCGCAGATCACTGTGCTGAACAATGACAAAAAAGGAGCGATGACAGTAAGGTTCCGCGGGACGCGCTTCGCGTTCGGGAAGAGAATCGCCGACAATATCTTTGTGAAGGAGGCGGCGGTATGAGCGAAAAGGTGATCAATGTCGGATTTATCGGGAATCCAAACTGCGGAAAAACGACACTGTTCAACGCCTATACCGGCGCGAATCTGAAGGTCGCGAACTGGCCGGGCGTCACGGTGGAGAAAAAGGAAGGAAGAACGGTTTATAAAGGACAGGAATTCAAGCTGATTGATCTTCCCGGCATTTACAGCCTTACATCCTATACAATGGAAGAGAAAGTGTCGCGGGAATGCATCATGAGCGGCGAAGTTGATGTGATTGTGGACGTGGTTGATGCCTCGTCTCTTGAGAGAAATCTCTATCTGACACTGCAGTTAATTGAGCTTGGCAAGCCTGTGGTTCTGGCGTTGAATATGATGGACGTCGTGGAGGAGCGGGGAATGGAGATCGACCTTCACCGGCTGCCTGAGATGCTTGGCATTCCGGCGATTCCTGTTTCTGCCAGAAAACGGACGGGGCTGGAGATCCTGCTCCATGCGGTGGCCCACCACAATGAATATGCAAAGCAGGGGCCGTTTATCCATCACCATTCGGCAGAGACGGGGCACAGACATAATCATCACAGGGAATATGCCATGGTGTACGATGACCAGATCGAGGATAAAATCGATGCGATCATTGAACAGTTCCGGAAAAGGTATCCGGATATGGATAATATGCGGTGGCATGCCATTAAGATTCTGGAACAGGATGAGACGGTGATGAAACAGTATCCCGTGGATCTGGATGGAATCGCGGAGCGGAGCTACGAGAAGGATATTATTAATGAAAAATATGATTTTATCGAGGAAGTGATCGATGAAACGCTTGTCAATAAAAGCGAGAAAGCGGAGCGGACAGAGCGTATTGACCGCTATATGACAGGGAAATGGCTCGGCCTGCCGATCTTCCTTGTGATTATGGCGCTTGTGTTCTTCCTGACATTTACGGTGGGAGACTGGCTGAAAGGATATTTTGAGACAGGACTTGATCTGTTTACGGGGGCGGTAAGCGCAGGGCTTGAGAGTGTTGGAACCATTCCGGTGCTTAACTCGCTGATTGTAGACGGAATTATTTCCGGTGTGGGAGGAATTCTTACGTTCCTGCCGAATATTTTTATCCTGTTTCTGGCGCTTGCGTTCCTCGAGGACAGTGGATATATGTCGAGAGTTGCGTTTGTCATGGATGACATCATGAGCCGGCTGGGGCTTTCGGGAAGAGCGTTTCTTCCGATGCTGCTCGGGTTCGGATGTTCGGTGCCGGCGGTGATGGCGTCGCGCGCTCTGGAACACAGGAAGGACAGACTGAAAACGATCCTTGTGACTCCGTTTATGTCGTGCAGTGCCAGACTGCCGATCTACGTGCTCTTTTCTTCCATGTTTTTCGGCGATTATGCCATGATTGCATGCTATTCCATGTATATTCTGGGCATTGCGGTTGCGATTCTGACAGCATATATTCTTTCCAGAATTGACGGAAGTAAGGCGGAACACGCGCTTCTGATCGAACTGCCGGAATATAAAGCGCCCAACGCGCGGACGATTGCTGTGTATGTATGGGAAAAGGTGAAGGATTATCTGACGAAAGCAGGGACAGTGATCTTTCTTGCATCCATTATCATGTGGATTCTCCTGAATCTGGGACCGGCCGGTTTCGTCACGGATATAGCGGACAGCTTCGGAGCAATGATCGGGAAGATTCTCGTGCCGTTCTTTAAACCGCTTGGTCTGGGATACTGGCAGATTGCGGTGGCGCTGATTGCGGGTATTGCCGCGAAAGAAGTTGTGGTGTCGAGCTGCAGCGTGCTTTTCGGCATTCAGAATATTACAACAGGACACGGGATGGAAAGTTTTGTGGCAGTGCTCGGAACCATGGGATTCGGTGCGGCGAACGCGTACGCTCTGATGGTATTCTGCCTCCTGTATGTTCCGTGTACGGCGACCATTGCCACGATACACCGGGAAGTGGGAAGCGCAAAGACGACCTGCGGAATCATCTTTTTCCAGCTTGCCGTGGCCTGGGTTGTGAGTTTTATTGCCTATCACATCGCAGGGCTGATCCTCTGAGAAAAGTTTGTGTGTGCCGGAAATGGCAGAACTGTGTCTGCCGCTATGGATATTGTATGGATGTAAGCAGGAGTCCTTTTGCTTCGCAGAGGGCTCCTGCTTTTTGTACTTTTGATGATTGTGATTCGCTGCCATTGAGAATGTCTTTTATACTTTCGGGAGTACGGATGCCCTGCCCGGTTTCGAGAAGCGTGCCGATGACAAGCTGGGGCATGCGGCAGAGAAAATCATCCGCGGTGACTGTGATTCTGGCCAGATCTTTTTCCTGTCCGGATTCAATCTCCACAGAAAATATTTCTTTCACCGTGCTTTTCTTTGCGCGGCCAGCCGAAAAATGTGTAAAGTCGTGTTTCCCAATGAGAGCGGATACGGCCTGTCTCATGGCGGCAAAATCTGGCGCGGGATAAATATGGGCGGTGTATCCGGCGGAAAAAATGTCATAGACCGGAGCTGTACAGATCCGGAATTCATATGTGCGGGACAGGGCGTTCAAGTCCGCCCGGAATCGCTCCGGCGCTGTGCGGCAGTCCAAAACAGCAATATCCTGAGGAAGACAGCGGTTCAGTTCTGTGCGGATCTGATCTGCGCGGAGGCCGGAACCGGCTTGAAAGCTGACGGTCTGAGCCAGCGCATGTACGCCGGGATCGGTCTTTGCACCTGCGAACAGAGTGACAGGCTCCCCGGCTATTTTTTCAAGAACGGTCATGAGCTTCCAGGAGACTGTTCTGTTTAAACCGTCCTTTTTCGGCCGCTGCCAGCCCAGATACCGTGTGCCGTCATACTGTATGGTGAGTCTAAAGTTCTGCATATGAGATCCTCCTGAGGCCTATTATAGCGGTGCTGAGGAAATCTGACAAGTATATCCGCATCTGTATACGGCGCCGGGGGGATCGGGAGCTTGTTCCCGTGAAGGCAATGTGTTATGATAGGCTCATATGAGCAGGCTCATGTGGGTTCAGACCTTTTGATCCTGGCATCATTCAAATTCAGTCAGGGGATGAAAAATATGACAGAAGCAAGAAAAGTATCGGAATCACGGGTTGAGACTATTCATATGATCCGGCCGAACCACATGAACGCGGCGGGAAGACTGTTTGGCGGCATGCTGATGCAGTGGCTTGATGAGGTCGCCGGGATGGTGGCCATGAGGCATACCCGTTCCAATGTGATTACCGCTTCCGTGGATAATTTAAGATTCATCCATGGAGCGTATAACGGCGAAGTCGTTGTCATTATCGGTAGGGTGACTTATGTGGGAAACACTTCCCTGGAAGTGCGCGTGGACACGTATGTAGAGCATCTCGAAAACGGGCAGCGCCATCCGATCAACAGGGCGTATTTTACAATGGTTGCCCTCGATGAAAACGACAGGCCCCGGAAGGTGCCTGGCCTGATTCTGGAGACAGACGCCGAGAGGGCGGAGTGGGAAGCGGCTCAGAAGCGGCGTGAGATGCGGATGAAGAGAAAAGAAGAAGGATTCTGAGACGGAATAATCTTGATTTCATAGGGGGAGTCGGTTAATACCGAATTTTAACCCCTGATATGTAGGAAAGAGACAATCCCAGAGAATTCGGGGTTTTTTAGGAACCGAATTCTCTGGCGGACTGTCTCTTTCTTTTTATTCCTCGTATTTTAGGGCGCAAAAGCCCCTGTTCTGGATTGCAAGAGCGCTCCATCGGTTAAGCGGCTTTCTGCTCCTTTTTCCCTTCGTATTTCTCGATTTCATGATGCAAGAACCGGTGGTATTTTAAGATGTTCCGGCCTATTGCATACAGCATGAACTCTTTATACACTTTTTCCGCCGAACGGTAATTAAAACGCCGGAAGTTTTCGTTCTCTTTGATATCTCCAAAGTGCCCTTCTGTCTGGATCGATCGTGTCTGGCGTTTCAGGATCCCTTCTTTACTCTGGATATTCGCAGGGGATTCTTCCTTCAGTTCTTCCCAGCGTTCGTTGATCTTCATGACTTTATTGCGGTCTGGATTCTTTTCCGCATTGTATCTGTAAAGACATTTGGATTTATGCTCACAGCCGCTGCAGTCCGCACAGCCGTATACTTCCACCGTCTGGGTATAGCCGTCCTGTTCTTTGCTTTCCGTCCGGATATGGCGCAGTTCCCTTCCATCATGGCAGATGTAATAATGCTCATCTTCAAAAACAGCATATGTCATGTTGGTATACTTCCCGATGTCCTCTTTGTATGCCCGTGTCTTCCACTTCTCATGGTCTTGAAGTTTGATGAAGCTTTTGATCTCATTCTCTTTCAGATACAGCAGGTTCTTCTCACTGCAGTAGCCGCTGTCTGCTGTCACCGCCTCCAATGTATCTCCAAACGCATTCCGGTGCTTTTCTAAAACTGGGATCAGCGTATGATAGTCTGTCCGGTCATTGCTCACATACCCGTGGACAATGAAGTAATTCTCTACTGCGATCTGGACATTGTATGCCGGTTTTAACTGCCCGTTCATCATATGGTCTTCTTTCATCCGCATGAAGGTTGCTTCCAGGTCTGTTTTGGAATAGCTGTTGCGGTCTTTCCCCATGATCTCAAAACATTCCTTATATTCCATCAGGCGGGTCCCGCATTCTTCCAGTTCCTTGTAGAGCTCCTGGATTTCTGGTTTATGCTTTCCTTTCCCATAAACGAATCCGATCCCTTCTCCTTCCGCGATCCGCATCAGATTCTTCTGCAGCTTCAGGATCTCAAGCGGGGAACAGTGATCAATC